>NZ_AZFE01000031.1:147860-370439 GCF_001434315.1 Paucilactobacillus oligofermentans DSM 15707 = LMG 22743
AACTATTAACAAAGCGGAAGACGGGATTCGAACCCGCGACCCCCACCATGGCAAGGTGATGTTCTACCACTGAACTACTTCCGCAAATGCTTTGTTATCGGCTATCCGACTTAAAATATATTACGCTATATCCTTAATTATGTCAACGAAATGAGGGAAGTTTATACTAAAAATCTAGTGTTTTAATAATAAACTATCAAAGATATCTACTATATAGCATATTAGGAGAAAAAGAGTAAAAAAAAATGACCATCATAAGATAGTCAATTCCTTTAAAGGCGTAACATGCCGACTAGAGGATTCGAACCTCCGACCCCCTGTTTACAAGACAGGTGCTCTGCCAACTGAGCTAAGTCGGCAATTATGCGGATGAAGGGAATCGAACCCCCACATCTAAAAGATACAAGAACCTAAATCTTGCGCGTCTGCCAGTTCCGCCACATCCGCAAATGTGTATTAAATTATTGCTTTCACTATCCGAGTGAAATGGAGGATACAGGGTTCGAACCTGTGACATCCTGCTTGTAAGGCAGACGCTCTCCCAGCTGAGCTAATCCTCCATTGATCACATCGCCATAAGACAACTATATTACTTTATCATGGTCTAAAATGCTTGTCAACGGTATTTAAACACATTTCTTTGAAAAATTATAGTTTCAACCTGACGATATGAGCAAATATTACTTAATTGCTAATTCTTTAAGCTTTTCGTCAATAACAGCTAACACTGCTACTTCAGCTTCGTGACTTTCCACAAAGTTAAATTTATCGCCATCAATGGACAATTTAGGGCTCTTATCATACTTTTCAAACCATTCTGCATAACGTTCATTCAATGATTTGTAATAATCATACAAGCTTGGATCTTCATCAATTTGCTCATATGAACGCCCGCGTTTTTTAATTCGTTCCAACATCGTATCAAATGAAACTTGAACACAAATTAGTAAATCAGGGTTTTTCTTTTGTGGAACTGATGGTAATTCTTCCATCATATTTTGAACTAATGACTCATGAATTTCAGCTTCAGTAGTCGTTGCACGACCAAGATCAGCATTTAATCTAAATAACAACGGATCTTCAAAAATTGAACGATCTAACACATCAGTTGCGTGTGCCGAAGCATTCTTAATTTCTCCCAATCGTTTGTTTAAAAAATACATCTGTAATAAGAAACCATACTTCTTAGGATCTTTATAAAATAATGGCAAAATTTCATTGTCATCAACTGATTCATAAAAAGCTTGGCTATCTAAATGCTCCGCAATCATTTTCGTTAAACTAGTTTTACCAGCACCAATTGTTCCAGATAATACAATCATTATTAAGTCTCCTTGTTCAAATACGTCCGAATATTATTGTATCATCTTATTTTGTGTTTCGAGATTACCAGAATGTTACAAAACTAAAAACAGTGATTCATCGCATTTTAAACGAAGAATCACTGCAATATTTATTCAGAAATTGATTCTGATTTAGTTTTAGAAGTTAAATCAACATCTTTTAGTGGAATCAAATGTGTTTTATGTCGAATTTTATAATAGAAAAATAAAATTGCAAACAATGGCACACTCATGTAGGTAAACATGATTTTAGTCCAGTCCAGTTTAGCAAAAGCTGTCATATCTTGGCCAACAATTACTAACACACATAGAACTAAAGCTAGAATTGGTCCTAACGGGAACCAAGCAGCATGATACTTTAATTCACTCACTGAATGTCCTTGGGCAATAAAAGCGCGACGGAAACGTAAATGAGAAATTGCAATTCCGAGCCAGGCAATAAACCCAGTCAACCCACTGGCGGCAATCAAAAACTGATAAACTTGATTACCAAATATTCCAGTTAAAAAGGTCAACGCTCCAATCACAGTGGTTGCAACCACGGCATACATTGGAATCCCACGTAAATTAGTCAATCGGAATACTTTGGGTGCATAACCATCAAGTGAAAGTGAATACAACATTCTTGATGATGCATATAACCCTGAATTAGCAGATGAAACCACAGCCGTTAAGATAACGGCATTCATCACACTAGCAGCAGCTGCCAAACCAGCACGTTGGAAAACCAACGTAAAGGGACTCATTGCGATGTCAGTTTCTGATGAACCAAGTAAATTAGAACTAGTGTATGGCAAAATGCATGCAATCACGAAAATTGAAAGAATATAGAAAATTAAAATCCGCCAAAAAGTTGATTTAATTGCTTTAGGAATACTTGTCTGTGGATCATCAGATTCACCAGCAGTAATTCCGACTAGTTCAGTTCCTTGAAATGAAAATCCAGCAACTAAGAAAACTCCCAGTATTGGTCCAAAGCCGCCCACAAACGGAGCGTCTTTAACGGTTAAGTTCGATAATCCAACTGGTTTATCACCACCCAAAATCCCAACAATAATCAGTAATCCCACTACTAAGAAAATCACAACTGTAATAATTTTGACAATTGCCATCCAGAATTCCGCTTCACCAAAAGTGCTAACTGATAAACCATTAATTGCAAAAATAATCACCAGCGTAATTAAACTAAAAATCCAGCTTGGAACGTTGGGTAACCAGAAATTAACAACTACGCCAGCCGTCGTTATTTCGACGGCAATTGTAATCGCCCAATTAAACCAATAGTTCCATCCCATCGCAAATCCTAAAGCTGGATCTACAAATTTAGTGGAGTAGGCTGAAAACGAACCAGTCAGTGGCATATAAGTTGCCATCTCACCTAAACTAGTCATTAAGAAGAATACCATCATCCCCATAATTGCATACGCAACTAGTGCGCCACCTGGACCTGCTTGATGAATCACGGATCCACTGGCAATAAATAAGCCAGTTCCAATTGATCCACCTAACGCGATCATTGATAGATGTCTTGTCTTCAATCCACGCTTAACTTCGCTGTTCCCTGTATCTTGTGCTGCCATTTTAATCTCCTCCTTGCATAAAATGCAATGTGTTTATTTGATATAAAAGAGAGAGAAATGCCAAAAAATAAAAAAAAGATCCTTTTGTTTGTCACGCAAACAAAAAGACCCCTATTATTCCGGTCAAATCGTCGATAGCGCCCCGCAATTATCATTGCGACAGTCCCTGATTTATTAAACCAGGGCCCAACAGAATACTAAAATAAGTAGCCTTCCATTTCGGCATGGCACCCTTTCGATAATCCTCCAACGCTTATTCCGTCTAAGACTACCTAATGATGAGTCATGCAACCTCTTCTTTCGATATTAAAAATAATTATACACTATTTAATTAAAACCTCAATAGATTAAACTATTTTGGTTGTAGTAAACAAAAATAATCTAGTTCCAAATTAAATTGGTTTTCGTTCAAATTATTTGGTAGCTCACAAGGCTCAAATTTCATTCGTTTTAATACCGCTTTCGATGCTAAGTTATTAGTATGAGCCCCTGCATAAAGCACCGTAAACTTAGTTTCATCAAAATAAGCAACTATTAATTGAGTTAGCGCTTCACTCATTAATCCTTGTTGTCGCGATTCACGACGAAGTACAAAGCCAATTTCACATTCTCGGTTTGAATACTGATAATCCACTAAATACATTCGATAAAATACAACTAACCCCACTACTGTTTTCGCTTGTTTATCTCTTAAAATATAAACAACTGAACTGGGTGTTTTGGATAACATTGTTAATGCCAATATCCGTTCCGGATTTGAAGTTGGCAGCTTCAATCCACTAGTGACATTAAGCTCTTGATCTTCAAACATTGCCGAAAGGTCTTCAATATCAGCTAATGAAAATTTAGTAAGTACTAACCGTTCTGTCAGATACGTATCTTCCATAAGATATAAACTCCTAGCTAATAATAATGCCCCATAATTATTAGCTTTAAACTCTAATAATTATGGAGCATTTGTATTTATTTCATTAATTTAAACCAGGTATTACTTAATTAAGCATCTGCTTCTGGCATTACCACTGCGGCAATAATGTAAATTAAACCTAATGGAAAGAACCCAGTAAAGACCATTGCGGCTGCATAGAAGATTCTAATCATCGCTGCATCCCAACCATAGTGTTCTGCAAAGCCACCACAAACGCCTGCTAGTACTTTATCATGAGAACGATGTAATTTGTTATTCATTTCAAGCACCTCCAATTAAGCTAATTTTATTACTATATAAATCATAGCATAACTAGTGTCTACTACCAAATGATTTAAACTTCGGAATTAGCGACAAACTTCCATTTTTTAAGAATTGGCGCTAACCAGACATATAACCATTCAGATACTTGTAACCAAGCATAAGCTAATAAAATTGCCGCAATTGTATCACTTGGGTAATGAGCAAATAGGTACACTCGTGAAATTGCTAATAGAATCAAGAAGATTACCAATATTGCTGATAATAAGAAACGTTTAACACTACTTTGAATCAATGGAACTACAATAATAAATAAAATAGCAATTACTAAAAACATTCCAAATACGTGCCCACTTGGGAAACTATAACCATCATCAGCTTTTAAATGTTGTACTGGACGAGCCCGCTTAACAATTTCCTTTAATAGATAGGCAACAATATCACCACCCGCAACGGTCCCTAAAGCCCATATTGCTGGAATTTTATATTTAAATCCCCAGAGTAGAAATGCTAATATGACTGTATAAACAATCGCTAATTTCGGCTCACCCAGAAACGACACGATCGTCATTAACTTATCGCGAAAGCCAGTTTGTGTGGTTACAAAAAATCCTTGAATCAATGAATCTACTAGTTGAAATACAACTGAATTAAACATTACTAAACACGCAATGATAACTACAAAGATCCCTGACCACAGGAATCGTTTAATTCGATCTTGATCTTGTTCAATAAACATTTTAGTGCCCCCAAATAATTAGTTAGTCTTATCTTAGCATAGGTGACTATAAAATTTTTCTCAACTTTTAGTTAAGATTATATTTTTCGCAAAAAATTAGTCCTAAAATATAGCGAAAATTTATGATATAACTCACCTAACACAAATCCCATTGCCAGTGCACCGGCAATTACGATGACCTGGGCACAAAACGACCAGGCAGTTTGCGTATTCCCAATCGCAAAATTACGTACCATTTGATACGACTGCCCTCCAGGGACAAAGGAAACCAGGCTAGGAATATTAAAAATCATCATTGGCATTTTTTTGTACTTGGCTGCATACAGACTTGCCACACTAATTAAAAAGGCCGCCACCAAATTACCAAACGCAATCCCAACGCCTAAATGACTCATGGCTAAATAAATCCCCCATGATCCAGCGCCAATTAATCCAGCAACGTTAAATGCCTGATGCGGAATATTTAGTATAATACCGAAACAAATTGTGGCAATATAGGCCATAATCAGTTGAAAAATCATATTATCAAGTATCATTGGCTTCCTCCTAAATAAAATTCAACACGCAGACAATGCCACCAGCAATGGCAACGGCAGAAATCAGCGCTTCAAATGCTCGTGCCGGTCCGCTAATCAGATTACCACTAACTAGGTCCCTGACAGCGTTCGTAATTGGTACACCGGGAACTAACGGCATGATACCGCCAATAATAATATTATCAAAATGAACACCGAGACCAATTTTAACAGCAATCGCAGCCAAAATACCGATTATAAATGATGCAAAAAACTCGCTTAAAAATTGAACCTTAAATTTATGATTTAAAAAATAAAAAATAGCAAAGCCAATTCCACCAACGACAAATCCCGCTGGAGCATCAACATATTCATGAGTAAAAATAATTAATAAAACTGCACTCAACATAGCAGCGGCCAAAAACCGAATCCAAAAAGGAAAAGTCGCAGTTTCATTATCGATTCGATCCAACAATCTTACTAATTCTGGTAAATCAATCTCCCGTTGAGCGAATTTTCGCGATAATTCATTAACTCGCGCTACTTTATCTAAATCAATTGTACGATGATCAATACTTGCCACTTGGGCATTCGGATGATTATCAATTGAGATTACAATACCTGTAACCGTTACAAACATTTGAGCATTTTTAACACCAGCATTAAACGCAATGCGCTGCATCGTGTCGATAACTCTGGCCATTTCTGACCCATTTTCGATTAAAATTCTACCTGCTTGTAAACAAGCATTTAAAATATGTGTTTGTTTATCAAAACCCATATCCATGTAATCTCACCACCTTTAATTTGTCATCTTTTATTTTAGCTTAGTTTGTTCAACATGAAAACAAAAAAACTCCCAAAGCCGGACGGCTTTGGGAGTTAAGGATTAATTAAAATTAAGCCTTGTTTACGTTAACTGCTTGTGGTCCACGGTCGCTTTCTTCTACGTCGAAAGTTACTGCTTGGCCTTCATCAAGAGTCTTGAATCCGTCACCTTGGATAGCTGAGAAATGTACGAATACATCATTGCCATCTTCGCGAGTAATAAAACCAAAACCTTTATCTGCGTTAAACCATTTTACTGTTCCTTGTTCCATGTTGAAAATCCTCCTGTGCAATTGCACGTACGTTTTTTTGTAATTCATGTTCCGGTGCAAATTGGGGATATTCCAAACAATGAAACGATCGAACCAAAATTACCTTACTTAAACTACAAGACATAGTATAGCATACCAATTTTTAAAAAGATAGCTGATAACCACGACTTTATTAAGAAAAATGATATTTTTTAAGGTTAGCATGTAAGTTAACTAATTATCAGTCTTATTGAACAAAAATATTATGGGCTGCTTTAAATGAAATATTAATTTGATCACCGTCAACAAGCCGTTTAACAATTATGGGTCCCTCAAATGGTTCATGTTTCAGCACTTCAATTTTGGTATGAGCCATTACGCCAAGATCATGTAAATAAATTAATAAATCATGATTATCAATAATTCTTGCAATTTCAACTGTTTGACCATCCACAACATCTGCTAAAACGGCATTTGAGCTTTCTGGATAATTACCATCCTCATCCGGAATCACACCACCGTGTGGACAAAACTCTGGTTTACCTAAAAAGGTATATAGTGCAGCAGCTAACTTATCACTGGTTTGATGCTCCAATACTTCCGCTTCTGAATGAACGTCAGCAACCTCATACTTTAAATCATCAACCAAGAAGGTCTCCCATAAACGATGTTTTCTCACTAGCTCAATAGCCAATTGATGACCTAATTCAGTCAATGTAATCCCAGCATATGGTTCATGAATCACTAATTTTTCTTCAACCATCTTCGCAACCATTTCAGTAACTGATCCTGCTGCAACATCTAACCCGATGGCGATTTCTTTATTTGAAATCTTTCGTTCCGTCCCACCTAGTTCAAAAATAATTTTGATATAGTCTTCTTTCATCGGTGTCATAAGTTTAATTCGTAATTCTCCTTAGTTGTTCTTATATGATAGAATAAGCATATATATTCAATCGTGTTATTGTATTCAAGTTGCAAATAGCATATCATAATATTTAAGTTAGGACTACCTAAAAATAATTTCAACATAGATAATATTGCGTCATCAGGATAATTTACATAAACAAATCAACTAACTAGTGGAGGCTAAGTTGTGAAAGAGCAAATAACGGGTAAAAGATTTTTATGGGTAACAGTTCTTAATTTAATTATTACTTTTGTTGAAATTATTGGGGGCTTATTTTCCGGTAGTCTAGCATTACTTTCTGATGCTTTCCATAACTTGGGTGATTCGCTATCAATTATGCTTGGTTTCTTTGCTCAATTAATTGGGAAGCGACCTGAAACTGAACGTCAAACTTATGGCTATCGACGAGCTGAAATATTGTCTGCCTTACTTAACGCCCTATTTTTAATTATCGTTTCGGCTTTTCTCCTTATTGAAGCAATTAAACGTTTTTCAAGACCATCAACCATTGATGGTCCAGTGATGTTAACCGTGGCAGTGATTGGATTGCTAGCTAATTTAATTTCAGCCTTACTTCTCCATAAAGGTAGCAAAGGTAGTTTAAATATAAAGGCCACATACTTACACATTCTGAGCGATTCATTATCATCAGTTGGGGTAATTATTGGGGCTATCATCGTCACCATTTGGCACATTGATTGGATTGATCCGCTATTAACGATTGCGGTTGCCATTTTCATTTGCTTTGAAGCTTGGCCAATCATCAAACAAACTGTTACTATCCTAATGCAAGCATCCCCAAAATTAGACTATGATAGCATTAAGCAAGATATCGTTAATATTGAAGATGTTAATTCCGTCCATCACGTTCATGCTTGGATGATTGATGAACATCGAATTATCTTTTCAGCACATATTAACGTTTGTGATTTACCTATTAGTCAGGTAGAACCAATTTATATTAAAATAGAAACCCTGTTAAAAGATAAATATGACATTGGTCATGTCACTATTCAAGCAGAAGTCGGCCGTGGAATCGATGAAACATTATTTAATACTCCCGCTGACAAAAATGAAGATCAATAAATATTAGTTCAAAATTCAAGTTAGAATTTTGAACTATTTTTTCACAAAAAAACAGTACTAACCAAAATACGGTTAATACTGATATAAAATCTAGTCTTCATTATTAATAATCGTTACCATTGGAATAATTACAGGTCGGCGACCAGTTTGAGCATACAATAATTTTTGAAGACGACTAACAATCGTCCGGTTAAGTGCACGTTCATCAATTTTCTTTCGACTCTTGAAAGTATTCAAGATAGCCCAGAAAACTTCATGATTAGCAGCTTTAATTAATTCTTGTGATTCATGCATATACACAAAGCCACGAGAAACAATATCTGGACCAGCTACAATCTGGTGATCTTTAAGGTCAACAACTGCAATTGCAGTAACAACC
Organism: Paucilactobacillus oligofermentans DSM 15707 = LMG 22743; assembly: GCF_001434315.1. GTDB lineage: Bacteria > Bacillota > Bacilli > Lactobacillales > Lactobacillaceae > Paucilactobacillus > Paucilactobacillus oligofermentans. Next base: position 156,681 of record NZ_AZFE01000031.1, read on the forward strand.
CCTTCTTCTGACAATAGTCGACGTTCCCGAATTTCAGGATTACCAACACTATCACCAACATCACGACCATCGATGTAAACATCGCCAGCAGTTTCAATATGATCAGCAATTCGTGCAGAGTCCTTAGTTAAGGCTAGCACATCACCATTTTCCATCGTGAAGCGATTTTCTTTAGGAATACCCGTTAATTCAGCTAGTTTTGAATGAACTTCAAGCATTCTAAACTCACCATGAATTGGCATAAAGAATTTAGGCTTCATTAATCGAAGCATCAATTCTTGTTCAAGTTGACCACCATGACCAGAAGCATGAATATTGTTCAAATATCCATGAACTACTTCAGCACCAGCTTCATCCAGTTTATTAATTAATTGGTTAACACTAGTAGTGTTACCAGGAATTGGATTACTTGAAAATACAACTGTATCCCCTGGTTGAATCGTAATCTGACGATGTGTTCCAGCCGCAATTCGGCTAAGCGCAGCCATTGGTTCACCTTGCGATCCAGTACACATAATCAATACCTTTTCAGGTGGGTATGAATTAATCTCATTAGGATCAATCAGAACTTCTTCTGGAATATTTAAATATCCAAGTTCTTGTCCAGCAGCAATAGCATTTTCCATGCTTCGTCCAACGACAGCAATCATCCGTCCTTGACGCATTGCTTCATCAGAAGCTTCACGCAAACGATATACATTAGAAGCAAATGAAGCAAAAATAATCCGACCCTTAATTTTTTCAAATACTCGACGAATATGAACGTCAACCCATTGTTCTGATTTAGAGAACTCTGGTCGTTCAGCATTAGTACTATCAGAAGCTAGTAATAACACACCATTTTCACCGAGGGCGGCCATTTTTTGTAAGTTAGGTGAAGGAAGTCCACCTACTGGAGTCAAATCAAATTTAAAATCTCCAGTTTCAACAATTGTTCCTTGTGGTGTATGAACTGCAACTCCTAATGCATCCGGAATTGAATGAGTGGTTCGGAAGAATGATACTGACATCTTATTGAATTTAAGAATTGTGTCTTCTTGAACTTCAATCAATTCAGCCGTACGGAGTAAGTGTTTTTCTTCTAACTTACCCTTAATCAATGACAACGCAAATGGTCCTGAATAGATAGGAACGTTCACTTGTTGTAAGAAGAATGGCAATCCACCAATGTGATCTTCATGTCCATGGGTAATAACGATGGCTTTGATTTTGTCTTTGTTTTCAACTAAATAAGTATAGTCTTGGATAACATAATCCACACCTAATAGTTCATCTTCGGGAAATAAAACCCCACAATCAATGACAATAATTTCATCTTGAAATTGCACACAATACATGTTTTTACCGATTTCACCCAGTCCACCCAGTGCATAAAACGCAACTTCATTGTTGTTAATATTTAATTTTTGCATATCTACCTTGTTCCTTTTTAAGTTTATTTATATATGTATTTCGTTTTAACACGAATAACTGCTATGTTCCCAATATTAAAATGGTCCCCGCCCTATTTTTAAATGTAAACAATCCTAATAGTGTTCCCAATCAATTTAACCTTGAAAACTTCATTTATTTATCCGTTCGTTCGCTATCATCAAGTATATCATAATGCTTTCTAAAATGATAACCCTAGCGATTTAAAATAAAAAAAGCAATCAATTCAATTAGATTGATTGCTACCTATTGTTCTTCATCAATTAACTGCATTTTGACACCATCTAAGCCAACCATGGCAACGAGCTTTTTATCTGGTATTCCTTCAACTTGTCCCATATTAACAGCACATTTTCCATCAATCTCTTCTATTGAAACAAATCTTTCAACCATTACTTTGCGTAAAACTTCAATTGTTTCTTTTTTTCCATTAGCTTTTTCCACGGAAACGGGCAATGTGTACCCTTCATCAGAAAAATGTTTAATCATATGAACCCGAGCTAATGTTTCCATTGAATATTTACGGTTTTGGCCACTTTGAATTTGAATGGGATGGATGTAGCCTTTACTTTCCCAATAACGTAATTTGCTTTGGGAAACTTGCGTAACTCGTGCTAAATCACCAATTCCAAACTGCATCATTTTTTTATCAAAGACTTCTTTTAACTCTGTAGGAACTGCAATCAACTTTTTACTTCCTTTCGAAAACTAATAGTGGTATTATATCAAAGTTGTTTTCATTTTAATAGCTTATATAAAATTAGTATATATTTCCTAACGTCTTTGTCAAGTTATTTGACAAAGATTGAAAATAAGTTTAAAGTAGCAAACATGCAAATTTAGAAAAGAGGTATTTTACGTTGACAAAAAATGTAGACGTTAACGGAAAGCCTTATAGTCGTGGAGTATTAATCGCTCTTCTATTAGTAGGTGTTTTCTGTACTGTATTGAACCAAACTATTTTAACCACTGCTTTCCCTGCTTTAATGAAAGCTTTTGATATTAGCACCTCAACCGTTCAATGGTTGACGACCGGATTTCTAATGGTCAATGGGATTATGATTCCCGTTAGTGCCTTTTTAAGTTCACGTTTTCCAACTAAATGGTTATACATCATTGCCATGGTTATTTTCGAAATCGGAACTATTATGGCCTGGGTTGCTCCTAGCTTCCAAGTCCTACTCGCTGGACGTTTAGTTCAAGCCGTTGGGGTTGGGATTACAATGCCACTAATGCAAACAATTATGTTAAGCATTTTCCCCGCAAGTAGTCGTGGTTCTGCCATGGGAATGGCTGGAATCGTGGTTGGTCTTGCACCGGCTCTTGGACCTACCCTTTCTGGATGGGTTATTGATAACTTTACTTGGCGTGATTTATTTGGAATGATTGTTCCAATCGTCGCTGTTGTTATTATTTTAAGCTTTTTCTTTATGAGAAATGTTATTAAAACCACTAAGCCAAAATTAGATGTCTTATCATTAATTCTTTCAACTGCTGGATTCGGTAGCTTACTATTTGGATTCTCTTCTGTTGGAACTGATGGATGGACTAGCTTTAAAGTTCTTGGAACAATTATTCTGGGTGTGCTATTAATCGCATTCTTTACTTATCGTCAATTACACGTTAAAAATCCATTCTTGGAACTTCGCGTATTCAAGTCTAAAGAATTTACAATTGCCACCGTTTTAAGTTCTGTTGCCATGGTTGCAATGGTCGGAGCCGAAATGATCTTACCACTATACCTTCAAAATGTTCATGGTATGTCAGCCTTTGACTCTGGTCTTGCGCTCTTACCTGGTGCATTAATGATGGGTGTTATGAGTCCAATCACTGGTAATTTATTTGATAAATATGGTGCTAAACGCTTAGCTATGGTTGGTATGTTCTTACTAACCGTTGCTACAATCCCATTTATCTTCATTACTCCTGATACACCAACGATTTATATCACTATGTTATATGCCGTACGTTTATTCGGGATTTCAATGGTTATGATGCCAACAACTACTGCTGCTATGAACTCATTATCAATGGATATGATTTCTCACGGAACAGCAGTTAATAACACCACTCGTCAAATCGCTAGTTCAATGGGTACAGCTGTGTTAGTTTCAGTTCTTTCGAACGTTACTACTAATAACATGCCTGCTAAGAGCTTACTTAAGATCACCCCATTTGATTATAAAGTTAAAGCAGTTGATGCTGTTATGAACGGTTATTCAGCAGCCTTTATTATCGCCGTTGCCTTTAGTGCAATTGGTTTAATCATCGCTTTCTTCTTAAGCAGCAATAAAAATAGAATTAAAGTAAATATCGATATGAAAGGAGATGCTAAATAATGGTCTTAATCACATTAGTTATCGGTGCAATTGCATTTTTCCTTGCATTCATGTTTACCTTTAAACCTGTTAGTCGAGTAATCGCATTATTGGTTTCTGGGATCATATTAATCGGTTCAATCGTTTTAATGGTTGCCAATTACCAAAATCACTTTGGGATGGAAAAGGAAACGACGACGACTTCAACTGAAATTTACTCAGCATCTAACTCTGATACCATGCCAATGATGCTTTATAAGCAAGTTGGTACTTCAGGTAAGAACAATGTTTATGTTTACAACTTGAAATCAAGTCAAAAAACTCCTAACCATACTAACGCAGATGAATATACTACTAACAAAGTTACAACTACTAGTAGCACCACTGCCAAACTTCAAACTAAAACAACTCGTTGGGTTTGGAAAAGTGACTTTTACAAGAATCTCTACCTATGGTCAGGTATGAATAACACAATTGTTAAACGTGTAAATAACTTTGAATTACCAAAAACTTGGGTAACTGTTTCAACCACCCAAGCTGCTACTTTACAAAAAGCAATGGCCAGCATGACGACTGAACAACAAACTGCTAGCAAAACTGCTGGAACTCAGTATGTTAACCAAGCAGTCACTGCAGCCATGACTAAAAATCCAACCATGTCATCATCTGAACAAGTTGCGATTGCCAAAGAAGCACAAATTGAATATTCATCACAAGTTCTAAAACAAGCACTTGCATCAAGTAAATAATAATTTCTAGAAGAGACTTTAATTAAGTCTCTTTTTTTGTGCTTTTAGTCTGCTGATTTATGTTATAGTTTTAGCTATCGATATTTATTAAGAAAGGCATTTAATTATGAATACAGAGTTAACTTTCCAAGCTGGAATTAAAGATGTAATTCCAACCCTGCTTGGCTATATCGGCGTCGGACTCGCCTATGGAATTGTTGCCCAAACTTCACATTTAAGTCTCTTAACGGTTGCTTTACTATGCTTAATCGTCTATGCGGGAGCTGCACAATTTGCCATTACAACGATGTTGGTTAGTGTTAGTCCCATCACAACCATCATCTTGTCCGTTTTCCTAATTAATTCACGGATGATTCTTATGAGCACCTCAATGGCCCAATATTTCAAACAAGAATCCCTCAAAGCTAATATTGCCATTGGCACGTTGTTAACTGATGAAACCTTTGCTTTAGGTATGAATAAAGCTTCCATTACGAATGGTAAATTAAATTTTAAATGGTTTAATGCCACTAACTTAGTCGCTTATTTTGTCTGGTGTATTGCTTGTTTAATTGGTGTTTTAGCGGGAAATTTAATTACTGATCCACAGGCATTGGGTCTTGATTTTGCAATCATCTCAATGTTTATTGGCTTGCTATATCTCCAAATGATCAGTGATCGTCGCCGAAAATTATCAATTCAATTATCAGTTGTGTTAGTCGTATTAATCTCATTCATCATTTATGGTCGTTTCTTAAATACTGAAATTTCCCTCTTATTATCAGTTTTAACCGCATGTTTAGTTGGGATGGTGCTCGAAGATGAACATTAATACTTATACTCTATTGACCATTCTGGGCTGTGGTTTAGTTACTTGGTTATCAAGAGTTATTCCATTTATTTTAGTTAAAAATTTTACAGTGCCACGACCAGTTATCCGTTTTTTATCTTTTGTCCCGGTCGCAATAATGGCAGCACTATTCATTGAAAGCGTCCTTTCTTTTAAACCAGGTCATTGGGCAACCATTGAATGGCCCCAAATGTTAGCCTCAATTCCAGCATTTGCGACTGCCATTATTACCAAAAGTTTATTAATGATCTGCATAGTTGGAATTATTTCGATGGCCGTAATTCGCTATTTTAATTTAGGAATGTAGTAAGAACTAATTATATTAGTTCTTTTTTTGTCCAAACGATTAGTTTCTTGCACTAACAAAGAAAGCGCTTTATACTTCTGTTGTAAACCTACATTATAATCGAGGAGAAAATATTATGAGCAAAGTTTTTGTATCAGCTAAATTACCAGCAATTACGATTACGAAGCTGGAAAATGCCAATATTAATACCACTGTTTATTCAGGTAATACTTTAATTTCTCAAGCAGAATTATTATCGTCAGTTACCGATATTGATTTTCTAATTACCGCTTTATCAACTAAAGTTGACCAAGAAGTTATCGATAATGCTCCAAATTTAAAAATCATTGCTAACTTTGGTGCTGGTTTTAACAATATCGATATTGAATATGCCAAACAAAAAGGAATTTTGGTCACTAACACCCCTTTAGTATCAACTAATTCAGTTGCTGAAGTCACCATTGGCTTACTACTTGCCTTAAGTCACCGAATCGTTGAAGGTGATGCCTTAATGCGAGCAGATGGTTTCCCTGGCTGGTCACCACTATACTTTTTAGGCCATGAAATTGCTGGTCAACGACTTGGAATTGTGGGTATGGGAAGTATTGGTCGAGACGTTGCTAAAAAAGCTCGTGCAATGTCGATGGACGTTCAATATTGGCAACCACATCAATTATCAGATCCAGAAGAAAGAAGTCTGGGAGTTCATTACGTTTCATTTGAGCAACTAATTAACACTAGTGACTTCATTAGTATTAATGCCCCTCAAACGAAAACCAATTTCCATCAATTCAATCAAGACGTTTTTAAGCAAATGAAATCAACTGCATCAATTATTAATGTTGGGCGTGGTCCCATTATCGATGAAAAGGCCTTATTAAAAGCTCTACAAGATAAAACCATAGCTGGAGCTGCACTTGATGTTTATGAACATGAGCCTAACATTGAAGACGGATTAGCCGATCTTAAAAATGTAATCATTACTCCACATATTGGTAATGCCACCGTTGAAGCCCGTGATGCCATGGGAACAATCGTGGCTGATAATGTAGTGGCGGTTTTCAAAAATGAATTACCAAAATATATTGTTAACAAATAACCATCAAAAAACAGTGATGAGCAAAAATGCTCATCACTGTTTTAATTTAATTAACGATTCAAAATATCACTCATATCTTTTGGTAGTTCAGCTTGAAATTCCATTGGTTGTTGCGTAAATGGATCAACAAAACTTAATGATTTTGCATGTAAGGCTTGTCTTGCAATCAAATCTTGTGGGCCACCATATAATTCATCTCCAAGTAACGGATGACCTATATGAGTTAAATGGACACGAATTTGATGTGTCCGACCCGTATGCAATTTGACTTCTAATTCAGTCCAATCTGCGCCGGTTTGTTTAACCCAGTATTCAGTTTTAGCTTTTTTACCATCAGGTCGCACAACTCGTCTTGGTGAATTTTCGATTTGTCCAATCGAAGCTTCAATTAAATCATGTTCAGGTTCCAGAATTCCACTAACGATTGCAGTATAACGCTTATCAAGTTCATGATTTTCGACTTGATGTGAAATCATACTTTGCGAAACACGATTTTTAGCAATTAACACTAATCCTGAGGTAAATCGATCCAATCGAATAATTAAGGTTGGTCGTAAATCAGGCGCATTATTTGTTACCAAATATCCCTTTACGCGATTCAATAAAGTATCGGTTGAATTCGTTGGCCCGGGAATTGAGCTTAATCCGGCTGGTTTATTAACCACCAACCAATTTGCATCTTCAAAAACAACCTCAATCGGTTCATTACTAATCTCAACTTCTGAATCTTCAGTAACTGGTTTCGTCACTAGAGTCACCACTTCGCCGGGTTCAATGATAGTTGTAATTGGTTCCACCTTCGCATTCATGCGAAACACGCCATCACCATATTTAATGTCAGCTAACAACCGATGACCTAAACCAACCTGTGACATGAATCTTTTAATCGTAACCGGTTTATCACCTTTGTATTGCCATTGATATTCAGCCATATTTTCTCTTTTCTCTCACGTTCAATTATTTAGTCATCTTTAATTATACATAAAGATTCGCTAGATACGAATAATATTTATACTTACTTTTGTTTCGAGTTAACTTCATAGGTTAAATATTTATCTAAGAAGGTCCGAACTTGCTGTTTATATTCAGCCTGATTAATCCAAAAACTTTCAGCGTGTGTAGCATTTGGCACCAGCCATTTTTCTTTAGGCGCTGACGTTGCCGCAAAATTTTCATTCAACATATTTGCTGGTACATACACATCCTTTTCACCATGAATAAAGAAAATCGGCCGTGTATTCTTTTTAAGCTGATCAACTGAAGAAACATTACGCAAATCAAATCCTTGGCGCCGATGATTAATTAAATTAACAGCTGGTACAAATGGATATTTAGGTAAATGGAAGATTCTCTTAAGTAAGTAGCTTAATTCATCACCAATATTAGAATAGCCACAATCAGCAATAATTGCACGTACTTGTTCTGGTAATGGTTCACCACTCACCATTTCGACCGTCGCGCCACCCATTGAAACACCAAATAAGATAATTCGTGAATTTCTTCCATTTTGTTCAATAACCGTATGAATCCAATTTAGGTAATCTAACCGATCAAGCCAACCAAACGTAATATACTTTCCGGCTGACCTACCATGTGCTCGATTATCTGGTAATAGTACGTTATATCCTAACTCATGGAACATCCGAGCGTAACTAGACATTGTCTCCCCATTACCTTTATAACCATGGGCAATAATTACCGTATCAGTTGTCCGAAATGCTGCCGGAACATACGTCGCAGTCAAACGTTTATTTTTATCGTCTTCATTTAATAACCATTGTTCCGTATCTGGTTGATCATTTAGCCAATCTACACCTTCAAAGTAGCTTTCCGCGTACTTTTGTTTATCGGCTGATGTTTCTGGTACCTTATCCACCCGATCAAAAACAAATGAAAATAATTTTTCAGATATTCCCGCAACCCCTGCAGCTACAATAAATGGTGCTGCAATTCTAGTTAACTTTCTCTTTTTCCCCATGATAACTTCCCTAGCCTTAATTTTTATTACATCGATAATTATGTGTTCCAATATTCTACCACAACTATTTTTAAAAGTGCTTAAGAAAGAATTACAGTTTACAATCATCATCAACACTCGTAAACTCAATAGTATCTAATAATCTACGAAAGTGTGATTACAATTAAACGATACATAAATGTTTTTTTATTTGGGATTATCGGTGGCGGCGCACGCTACCTAATTGAACTTTTAGTGATCTCTCCTAATGGCTTTCCATATAGTACTTTAGGGATAAATTTAGTTGGCTGCTTTTTGTTTTCAATTCTCATTGACTATATTCCTGCCCGCTTCTCACTTAGTAATGCCACTGCAACTGGGATGAGTGCTGGTCTAATTGGTTCATTTACCACCTTTTCAACATTTAACTTAGATGCTGTTAAATTAGTTGTCCATCATCAAATTACTTTTTTTATTATCTATTTATTTTGTACCATTTTTGGTAGTTTACTAATGAATTGGACTGGTCAAAGATTTAGTCAAAAGCTACGACGTCAAATGGAGGTTTGGTAATGCTCACACTTTACGTTGGAATTGCATCAGGCCTTGGTGCTTGTCTTCGCCTCTTACTCATGGATTTATTTAAACTAAGTTCATTTTTTAGTAACTTACATTTTCCTGTGGTTACTTTTTTAATTAATATTATTGGTTCAGCACTACTTGGATTATTATTTTGGTATGTTCCTAGTTCGGATTTAAATACCATTCTATCAGTTGGTATTATTGGTGGATTCACTACCCTCTCAACGTTTAACAATGAACTACTCCTACTATGGAAAAAACACAAAATCATCTGTCTTTTGTATGGAACATCGACTTATCTTTTCGGCATTATCGTAGTCTTAATAACAATTAAATAAAAAAAATCCTCAATCTTGGTTAAACCAGATTGAGGATTTTATTTATGTTGAAGATAAATCAATTAAATTTGACTATCATCGTCATCATCTTTATTTCTGCGTTTTACGGCAATGATGATACCCATACCAGCAAGGATCACAAGGATGCTTGCAATTGCAGCGATGTATTCTGCTTCATGACTATCATTAATATCTGTGTTCTTCTTAGAATTAGTTTCTTTCGAATCATTGTCCTTAGTAGAATTTTTGTGCGATTTCTTAGAAGTTTTTGAACTTGAATCGTTAACTGACTCAGCGATTTCACTAGATGCAGTTGTAGCATTACCCAATGATGATACACCATTATTAGTTGATGCTGTGTGAGCTGTTAATAGTGCATTCGCAGTTGCAACACGATTTGCTACTACAATATTATTACTATTCTTTATCGATACAGAACCGCTTAATGACTGCGCAATCGAGTTTGAGTTACTCTTAGAATTTGATTGAACGACATTATCTGATTGTTGCGTTGATTCTGAAACCGAATTCGATACACTCTTAGACTGAGATTGATTTACATTATCTGATAGACTGTTCGACTCTGAATTGCCACTGTCGATTGATTCTGAATCTGATTGTGAAGCTGAAGTTGATTGTGAAGTTACATCAGATATAGAATTTGAATCTGATTGTGAAGCAGAATCTGATTCTGATACAACATTTGAATTAGATGTTTGATCAGAATTATCAGCAGATGTTGACTTACTTTGTGACTCTAAGTCTGATAATGATTCTGAGTCCGATACTGATTCACTTTGCGATGGATTCAATGATGGATTCTTTTCAAGTGATTCACTCTTCGAAATTGATGCTGAATCTGATTGAGAGTAAACCGCTGATAACGAACCTGCCTTAGAAACACTAGCTGAAGTTGATGCTGAGGCTGATGTTGAAAGCGAAGTACTCTTCGATGATGAATCTAGAGCAGAATCACTCTTTGAATTAACTAATGAATCTGATTTAGATGTATTTGCAGAAACTGAATCAGATTTAGATGCAGCATCTGATTCTGAACTTGATTCTGAACTGACATTATTCAATGACTTCGAACGTGATGTTGAATTAGAAGCTGAATCAGAAATTACAATTGACTTCGATTCTGACTTACTTGTTGAAGTAGATTCGGATATAACCTTATTTTCTGAGACTGACACAGAAGTTGATGTTGAGTTACTTCCTGAAACTGATTTTTCTATAGATACAGAAGCTGAACCAGATTTACTTGCAGAATCACTTGCCAACGAGGTTGATGTTGAGGCTGATACTGAAGTACTTTCAGAAGCAACTTCTGACACACTAGCTTCATCACTAGTAGAAGTTTCTACAGATTCTGATGTCGATGCTGACTTACTTTCAGAATTATCAGTTGAAACAGAATCAGATGCTGAAGCAGATTTAGATTGACTGTTTTCACTATCAGTTGACTGACTATCTGAATCTGAAGATGACTTACTTTCAGATTGATTTGAATCAAGTGAATCACTGGTTGAATCACTAGCTGATTTACTTTCTGATGCTTGACCAGAATCGGATTCAGAAGAAGAGTTTTCAGCTGATTCTGATTGTGATTTAGATACTGAATCAGATGTAATAATTGAATCTGAAACTGAATCGGATTCTGATGGTGTCAATGAAGCTCCAATTGATTTCGAAGTCGAGGCTGAATCAGAAGCTGATGTTGAGGCTGACTGTTGTGCTGACTCAGAAATTGATGCTGATTTTGATGCTGATTTCGATACTGAAACACTTGCTGAGTCAGACTTAAGTGTTGAATCACTAACTAAATCAGACTTAGATGCTGATGCTGACTTACTTGCTGACGTTGAAGCTTTAGCTGATGTTGATCCAGAAGCTGATTGTTTAAGTGACGTTGACGTTGATGCTGAATTTGATGTTGAAACTGAGTCAATAGATGACTTAGAACCACTAGCTGACTTACTTGCTGAAACACTTTCACTCATTTGTTTAGAAAGTGATTCTGAAGGGGCAACTGATCCGGTGTCATCACTCTTACTTGCTGATGCTGAATCACTGTCAGACTTAACATCTGATTCTGAAATTGAATTCGATGTTGAGGCTGATTCACTATGGGCTTTTGATTCTGAATCAGCTTTTGATTTGTCTTCTGAAATTGACTTAGAAGCTGAATCACTTACTGATTTCGAAGTTGATGCACTTTGTGAAGTAACCACTGAATCGGAATTTTGATTTGATGTTGAATTACTCTTTGAAGCACTACCAGATTCAGAATCTGATGTGTTGGTTGAGTTTGAGTCAGAATCTGAAGCTGAACCAGATTTACTGTTTTCACTATCAGTCGATTGACTATCGGAATTTGAAACTGACTTACTTTCTGAATTGTTTGAATCCAGTGAATCGCTGCTTGAATCACTTGACGAATCACTCAGTGATCCTTGACCTGATTCCGATTCAGATTTTGATTGTTCTGCGGAAACAGATTCTGATTTTGACTTTGAATCAGATTCAATTGTTGAATTTGAAACTGAGTCAGATTCTGAAGGCGTCAATGAGGTCCCAATTGATTTCGAAATCGAAGCTGAATCAGAGGCTGATGTTGATGCTGATTGTTGTGCTGATTCCGAAATTGATGCTGAATCTGAAGCTGATGTTGATGCTGAAACACTCGCTGAATCAGACTTAAGCGTTGAATCACTTGCTAGATCAGACTTAGAAGTTGAAGCTGACTTACTTGCCGACTTCGAAACTGATGCTGATTTTGAGTTTGAAGCAGAAATTTCAAGTGATTTTGATTTAGAATCTGAGGCTGAATCCGAGTTTGATTCAATTGCTGAATCCGAATTATCAGCTGACTTACTTGAAGATTCACTATCACTAATTGATTCTGATGGTGTCATTGAACCACTGTTATTACTCTTACTAGTTGAAACTGACGTGCTTTCAGATTTAACTTCTGATTTCGAAGTCGATGTTGATGTTGAGGCTGATTCACTATGGGCTTTTGATTCTGAATCAGCTTTTGATTTGTCTTCTGAAATTGAATCATAAACTGAATCACTTACTGATTTAGAAGTTGATGCACTTTGTGAAGTAACCACTGAATCGGAATTTTGATTTGATGTTGAATTACTCTTTGAAGCACTACCAGATTCAGAATCTGATGTGTTGGTTGAGTTTGAGTCAGAATCTGAAGCTGAACCAGATTTACTGTTTTCACTATCAGTCGATTGACTATCGGAATTTGAAACTGACTTACTTTCTGAATTGTTTGAATCCAGTGAATCGCTGCTTGAATCACTTGACGAATCACTCAGTGATCCTTGACCTGATTCCGATTCAGATTTTGATTGTTCTGCGGAAACAGATTCTGATTTCGACTTTGAGTCAGATTCAATAGTTGAATTTGAGGCTGATGTTGAGGCAGAAGGATTTTCTGACGTAATAAGTGATTTAGAAGTTGATAGCGATACCGAAGTTGATGCTGATATCGATGCCGATTGTTGTGCTGATTCAGAATTTGATGTCGATGTCTTAACCGATGTTGATTCTGAAACACTAACTGCATCTGATAAGCTAGTAGATTCACTTGCTAAATCTGAAGCTGATGTTGAAGTTGACTTACTTAATGATTTCGAAGCTGCTGCTGATTTAGAAGCCGATCCTGAAACTTCAAGTGATTTTGATTTAGAATCTGAGCCTGAAAATGAGTTTGAGTCGATTGCTGAATCTGAATTATCAACTGACTTACTTGCAGACTCACTATCGCTAATTGATTCTGATGGCGTCATTGATCCACTATTATTGCTCTTACTAGTTGAAACTGATGTACTTTCAGATTTAACTTCTGATTTTGATGTTGAAGTTGAAGTCGAAGCTGATTCACTATGAGCTTTTGACTCAGAATTAGCTTTAGATTTATCTTCTGAAATTGACTTAGAAGCCGACTTACTTAACGAATCAGCTGTTGATTTACTTAATGAATCAACTGTTGAATCTGATGTTTGAGTAGAATTTGATGTACTCTTTGATGCACTTCCCGATTCTGAGTCAGAATTATTAGTTGAATTAGAGGTACTATTCGATGCACTACCAGACCCTGAGTTTGAGTTATCTGTTGAAGTTGAATCCGAATCTGAAACAGATTTTGACTGACTAGTTTCACTATCAGTTGAATCACTATCTGAAGTCGAGCCAGATTTACTTACTGAATCATTTGAATTTTGCGAATCAACATTCGATTCACTCGATGACTTACTGTTTGATTCTTGAGTTGATTCTGAGTCTGAGTTAGATTGATCCACTGATTCTGATTGTGATTTAGATTTTGAATCAGATTCGATTGTCGAATTTGATAATGATTCAGATTCTGAAGGATTCAATGAAGTCCCAGCAGATTTTGAATTTACAACTGAAGTTGATGCTGATTCTGAAGCCGACTGTTGCGCCGATTTAGAATCAGATTTTGATGATTCAATTGAAGTTGAATTAGCTTTACTTCCATTATCTGAATTCATTTTGGAAGTACTTACTGATTCTGAAGCTGATCTTGATGCTGACATACTTGATGATTTAGAATCGGATGTTGATGTTGATTCTGATTCTGAAATCTCCAATGAGCTAGATTTAGAATTCAAATTAGAAGTTGACGTTGAACCAATTGACGACTTAGATTCTGAAATTGATTTACTAATTGAATCACTTTCACTAGTTGATTCAGCTGGTGTCATTGAGCCGCTATTAGAGTTCTTACTTGTTGATGCAGACAAGCTATCTGACTTAGCTTCAGATTTAGATAATGATGTTGATTTTGAAGCTGATTCACTTTGTAACTTCGAATCTGAATCTGATGTTGATTTGTCTTCTGAAACTGAAGTTGAGTCCGATTCCAAGTCTGAAGTTGAACTTGAATCACTCTTAGAAGCTGACTCAGAGGATAAAGAATCATTTGAAGTTGAAGTACTATTTGAAACGCTTCCCTTGTCAGAATCAGAATTAATTTCTGATTCTGAATCTGATGATGAAGCGCTCCCTGAAGTACTATTTTCTGAGTTTTCTGACTTACTCTTAGAAATAGATTCGGAATCACTTTCACTTTGAACTAGCGATTCTGATTCTGAATTAGAGTTAACAACTGATTCTGATTTTGAATTTTCAATATCTTTTGAATCAGATGAAGATGTTATTGCTGATTCTGAATCACTAACTGAAGCTGAATTACTTTCATCTGTAGATTTAGAAGCTGAGTCTGATTCTTCTGGTGTTGTTGAACCATTAGTAGATTTTGAAGCTGAAACAGATGTTGATGCAGATTCACTATCAGATTTTTGCATTGATGCAGAATTACTTACTGATTCAGAAATTGAAATTGATTTTGATACAGATGAAATTTCTGAGTTATCTTTTGAAGTGCTTTCAGACAATGATTTACTATCAGAATTTGAATCTTTCAGATCATCGCTTGTCGAAATTGAATCTGAAATACTTTCTGACTTACTTGACGAAGCAATGATCGAATCACTCTTAGAGGTACTTGCTGAATCAGAAGTTGATTTATGTGCCGACTCAGATTCAGAAGTTGATTTACTTGCTGAAACCACAGTTGACTTCGAAGCGGAGTCAGATTCTTCTGGTAATAAAGAAATCCCCTCAGATTTTGATGTTGAAATTGATTCAGAACTTGAGTCTGAAAGTGACTTATTATCTGAAACAGATGTTGAAACTGAAATTGATGATGAATCAGATAATGATTCATCAGTTGAAACTGATTTACTTTCACTTTTTGAAGTTGCTTCAGACAAATCCGAATTAATTGATTTTGAAGTTGATACTGATTTAGAAGCTACTTCGGATTTACTTGCTTGTTCGGAAATTGATTCAGATTCAGAAACGCTATTTGAATCTGATTTAGAACCATTTTCTGATTTAGAAGCAGAATTATTTGTAGAAATTGATTCACTCTTTTGACTATCAGTTGATCTACTATCAGAAGTTGATGCTGATTTAGAAGTTGACTCCACAGCTGATTTTGAATCATCAGTTGATGTTGAAGCACTATCCGAATTAGATGTAACAGAATCAATTAAATTAGATTTCGAATTAGATGCTGATACAGAATTTTC
This sequence comes from Paucilactobacillus oligofermentans DSM 15707 = LMG 22743, assembly GCF_001434315.1. Taxonomy (GTDB): domain Bacteria; phylum Bacillota; class Bacilli; order Lactobacillales; family Lactobacillaceae; genus Paucilactobacillus; species Paucilactobacillus oligofermentans. Next base: position 172,410 of record NZ_AZFE01000031.1, read on the forward strand.
ATCAGACATTGATTTTGAATCTGCAATTGATTTTGATGCAGAAGCTAAATCAGACGGATTTAATGAAATTGATTCTGATAATGATTTACTTACTGAGTTTGAAGCTGATTCACTAAAACTATCCACTACAGATTTTGATGTAACATCAGAACTTGAAGCAGATACTGACGTTGAATCAGAAATAGCTTCTGACTTTTCTTTAGAAGCTGATGCCGAAGTTGATGCCGACTTAGAATTATCTGTAGAAGTTATGATTGATTTTGATGCAGATTCACTTAATAACTTAGATGCAGAATTTGATTCATCAATTACATTTGAGTTAGATATCGACTCTGATTTATTTGAAGAATCCGATAATGAACTAGACGTGCTTCTTGAAAGAGATGTCGATGTTGACTTAGATAATGATTCAGTTGGTGTCATCGAATCACTATCTGATGATGTCGATGTTGAAGCAGACTTCGACTCTGAATTAGCTTCTGACAGTGATAATGATTTTGATGATGAAGCTGATTCTGAAACAACTTTAGAGGTTGATTTAGATTCAGACATTGATTTTGATGATGATTCTGAAAGATCAGTATTTTTAGATTCAGAAGTTTCTTTTGAAGTCGATGCTGAATCTGAAGCTAATGAATCAATATTCTTAGAATCACTATCTGATGTTGAAGCGCTATCTGATGTTTTACTTTCGGATTTTAATGAATCTGAAGCTGATTCAGAGGCTATCTTACTTGCTTCTGAAGTTGATTCTGAATTTGTCTTTGAAGCTGAGTTAGAAAGGCTGTCAGTAATTGCTTGTGATTCAGTAGTTGATTCATCAGCACTATCAGATTGTGAAACTGAATTTTCTGTAGACGTTGACGTTGAGTCAAGATCAGATTTACTTTTAGATGTTGCCTTGTTTTCAGAATCAAATTTAGATGTTGAGGCTGAATTAGATAATGAGTTGTATTCATTTTCAGATAAAAGGCCTGAATCATTAGCTGATTTACTATTACTAATGCTATCAGCTGTTGATGCAGCATCTGAAACAGAAGCCGATGTATTTTTAGACAAGCTATCGGCAATAGAAGTAACCAGTGACTTAGAAGCAGACTCTATCGCTTCTGAACTTATAAGTGGGTTTTTAGATTTAGAAACTGATAATGAAACAATTGCCGAAAGAGATTGTGAAACTACTCCCGAAGCTGAAGCGACTTTAGAAACCGAATCAAGAATCGACTTAGAACTAGCAATACTATCTGAAGCCTCAGTTGACTTACTAATTGATAACATATCACTATTAGAAGCGGACAATGATAATGCATCAGATAACGAAGATGACATCGAGTCTGACGCTGAATAAGTTAAAGATGCCGAATCAGATAATGAAGCTGATAACGATTTTGATTTTTCAATTGATAACGATTCAACCATCGATTGTGAGGCAGAAGCTGCCGCATTTTTAGACTTAGAAACTGATCCAGTATAATCTAATGATTCACTATCTGATGCTTGAACTTTACTATTAGAAGTCGAAACTGACAATTGTGCATTTTGGGATGCTGAAGCAACTCCAGATATTATCTTAGATGAGACTTCTGATTCAACAATTGCTTGTGATTTTGAAGTAGAAATTGCAATGGATTCAGAATTGTTTGCAACTAGTGAATCAATTCTTGAAGTTGAAGCGGAAGTTGATGCTGAAATTGCCGTTGATTCTGAAATACTGTAGTCAACAATCGATTTTGAGGCGCTATCAGAGGTAACAATTGATTGTGAAGCTGAAAGACTAACAGAATCATCAACATAAACAGTGGCCATTCCAGATTTTGGCTTTGTGTCACCACTGAAGGTATAATCAGCAGTAATATGATATGTACCCTTTTTGGTATTATCAAAACCATCATCTGACCTAATTGTAACTACAGCATTGGGATCTATAACGCTATTAGCAGCATCAGTTTTAACATCAAACAAATCTTGAAAGTCTATCTCTTCACCAAGTTGAATGGTTACAGTTTTCCCACTAACCATAGATTTTGCTAAATCCCCTCGATTAGAAGTTGATTGTGAGTTTGATTGAATACTACTTTGTGAATCAGTTAATGAACTTGATGGTATCGTTGCGCTAGTATTAGTAGCCAATAAATCACCAGTGGTTGTTTTAGATACACTATTATCTGTGTCTGCTTTAACAGTTGACGTTGAAGCAATTGATCCACCCAAGATACTACCTAAACCTAAAACAATCCCACTAAGGGTTGTTGTTCCGGCAACAAGCCAGTTTTTACCTGCCTTATACATTCTAAACCGTTCTTTACCATTGTTTTTAAATAACTCTGACGAGTCCTTTGAATTATATTTCACGTGATTTCCTCCCAAAAATTGCGTTTATTTAATTTCACATATCCCACGAGTTTAACATAGATTAATTCAAAGACAAATAATATAAGCCGAAAAAAGAGTCCATATTTTTACTAAAATTTAGCAAAATAATGAACTCTATAATCACAACTTTTTTATAAATAATTTAGGTTTAACTAGTTGATCGAATATATTTATTACCCATATGCTTTTCTACATATGACATTCCAAGTGACATAATTCCGGTTAATACAAAATAGATAACAGCTGCCACAATTAGTGGTGGTACAAAGTCGTATAAAGTTCCACCAACGCCTAAAGCCTGAGCTGTAACTTCTTGAACTCCAATATAGAATAAAACGGATGATTCCTTAATCAAAGTAATAAACTCATTTCCCAATGATGGTAAAATGTTGCGAATTGCTTGTGGTAACACAATCGAAAACATGGTTTGATTATTATTCATCCCCAATGACATTCCAGCTTCCGTCTGTCCCCGATGAACTGAGATAATTCCTGAACGGAAAATTTCTGATACATAGGCTCCCGAATTAATTCCTAAAGCAATAGAACCTGGGATAATTCGATCTAGTCCCGATCCTAAAAACTCAACTTGTGGAATTGGTAAAACTTTTGACAATACATAATAAGTTAACATTACTTGAATCATTGACGGTGTCCCACGCACAATCGCTACATAAATTTTTGCGATCCATTGAAATAACTTAACTTTTGACAATCGTAACAATACAATCAGCAGCCCCAAGGCAATCCCAATTAGGACACCAATAATGGAAATAATAATTGTTAATGCAGTGCCATCAAGAAACACTGGATAGTAGTGCCCTAAAAAATCAAACATTTAAATCACCCCTAATCAATAAGTTTATTTACCATATTTAGCTTGTAAATTTTGAGCCTTGGCTAAAAAAGTATCCATTTTACCATTACTCTTTAATTCCTTAACCGACTTGTTAACTTGCTTCAATAATTTCTTATCATCCTTACGAACAGCAATATTAATATGTTGTTGTGATTCAGGAGTGCTCAATTTAACATTTTTGGCAATTGCATATTTTTCTGGATATTGTTTTACATAATTATCAGCAATTTCATTTTCTAACACGACACCAGCTAATTTTCCTTGTGTTAATTCAGTCGTTAAACTATTAGCGTTAGCTTCGGTCACCGTTGTGGCATTCTTAATTTGTTTCTTCGCAATTTGTTCTTGAGTCGTTGTTTGTTGTGCCCCAACTTGTAATCCCTTTAAATCAGAAATTGAATTATATTTATTTTCATCAGCTTTATTAACTAATAGGACGTTTTCAACTTTATAGTAGCTATCTGAAAATGAAACTTGTTTTTTACGTTCATCAGTTGATACCATTCCAGCTAACACAATATCAACTTTTTTATTCTTTAAATCTGTAATCAATGATGGAAATTCAGTATTTGTAATTTTTAACTTAACACCCATGTCCTTCGCAATTTGTTGAGCAATAAATATATCGTAACCAGTAACGGTTTTCTTTCCATTTTTTACAATTGGAAATTCAAATGGTGCATAATCAGCCGATGTTCCCATGACTAGAGTGCCTTTGTCTTTAATATTTTTAACACTATTGTCTGAAGAATTACTGCATCCAGCCAACCCAATCGTAAGTAATGCCAACCCCGCTACAACCACTAAACCTTTTTTTAAATTTTTCATTTCCATTCCTCCTAAATAAATATCCAGTATTATGATTAATATATGTATAAAAATCATCTTTTTTAATAATGTAATTATAATATTACATCTTAATACAAAAATCAAGTTAAAAATGAATATTTATTACAAATAAATTGATATTTTTGCATTTTATTAGATTTTTCAGTGGATAATCAGCTTATTTATACATCTATATACGAAAAAATACCTATCAGCTCGAAAGCCGATAGGTATCTGATCAAAATATTTTAATAATTATTGTGCATTAGGCGATTTAACTAAGTGAATTGGTGAGGCAATATGTTTAGATATTTTTTCACCACGATAATGTTTGTATGCAGCTTTCACTGCTAACTCACCTTCAGTTTTAGGTTGTTGAGCAACAATTCCTGTAATTGTTCCTTTTTTAACAGCAGCTAAACCATCTGGCGTACCATCAATTGACACAATTTTAATGTCTTGTCCTTGAACTGCTTTCACAGCACCTAAGGCCATTTCATCATTTTGTGCAAAGATACCTTTAACATCTGAATGTGCTTGTAACATATTTTGGGTAGTATTTAATCCCTTTGCACGATCAAAGTTCGCACTTTGTTTAGCAACTAAATCTAAGTTACCTTTAATTTGGTTATCAAATCCTTTTCCACGTTGTACAGCAGCATCGGCACCCGGTGTTCCTTCAAGTTCAGCAACCTTAGCATTTGTTCCAACTTGTTCTTCCAAGAATTCAGCAGCCATCTTACCAGCTTTAACGTTATCTGAAGCTACGGTAGTTAATAATACCCCACCATTTGAACCACGATCACAGGCAATTACTGGAATTCCAGCTTGATTAGCCTTCTTAATTGAAGGTACAATTGCATCTGAATCAACCGGGTTAACAATAATTACATCAACATCTTTAGTAATTAAATCTGAAATTTGGTTATTTTGTTTTGAACTATCATTTTGAGCATCAAAAGTTTCAACCTTTGAATTATTCTTTTTAGCTTCACTATCAATTCCTTTTTTCAAATTAACGAAGAAGGGATTACTAAGCGTTGAAACAGAAACACCAATTTTAACATCTTTGGCAGCTTTCTTTTCGATTTTAGTCGTACTCGTTGGTCGCCCAATTGTTGCATATTGGCAACCCGATGCAACCATTAAAAATACTGCAAAGACTGTAAATAAACCAATTAATTTCTTCATACCAATTTTCATCAACTTATCCTCCTATGCTTTTGCTTGCTTACGGTCTAATAACACCGCAATCAAGATCACGATACCCTTAACGATTTGTTGATAGAAACTTGAAATTCCAAGTAAGTTCATCCCGTTATTCAAGACCCCGATAATCAACGCACCAATTAAAGTACCAAACATCTTACCTTTACCACCGGCTAGTGAAGTTCCACCCAAGACAACAGCGGCAATGGCATCCATTTCATATCCAGTCCCAGCATCAGGTTGAGCTGATGAAAGTTGTGAAGTTAAAATCATTCCGGCAACTGATGATAAGAATCCAGCAATAATATAAATCCAAATCGTAATCTTTTTAGTATTAACTCCAGCAACAAAGGCCGCTTTTTCATTACCACCAACAGCATAAGTTTTACGACCAAATGTTGTTTTATGAAGTAGTAAGTAAGCAAGTGCATACAAGACAACCATGACATAAACTTGGAATGGAACCCCAAACAAGTATCCTTGACCTAAGAATAAGAATGAGAAATCATTATTCATTGTCTTACCCGTGATTGGGTTACCATTAGTTAACACATAAGTTGCCCCACGGAAGATGGCAGACGTAGCTAAGGTAGCAATAAATGGTGCTGCCTTACCATACGCAATCAAGACCCCATTAACAGCACCAAAGATGGCACCAGTAATCATCCCAATAGCAAAGGCAAAGATTGGTGGGCAACCCATCAAAATTAATTGGGCCATAAAGGCACCACTCAATGCTAAGATTGATCCAACCGATAAATCAATTCCGGCTGTTAAAATAACAAACTGCATCCCGAACGCAATCAAGGCGTTAATCGAAATTTGTTGTAACAAGTTCATGATGTTATTAATATTTAAAAACGAACTGTTTAAAACGCTTACAAAAATTACTAGAACTAACAATGCTACTAATGGACCTAACTTCGAATAAAAATTACCAATACTAAACTTCTTTTTCGTTTCCGCGTTATTCATTTATTTCTCCTCCAGTTGCAAGCGTCATAACTTTATCTTGTGTGGCATCTTTGGTTGCAATTTCGCCTTGAATTTTACCTTCATAGACAACAACGATATTATCGCTAAATCCAAGAACTTCATCGAGATCACTTGAGACCATGATAATCGCTGTTCCACGATCAGTTAATTCATTCATCAAATCATAAATTTCCCGTTTGGCACCAACATCCACTCCACGCGTTGGTTCATCCAAAATCAAAATTTGGGCTCCTGAACCAACCCATTTAGCTAATACGACTTTTTGTTGATTACCACCAGATAAGCTTGATGCTAAATCTTGTGAGCTTTGAGCTTTAACACCCAAGCGTTTCATCAACATATCAACAAAATCTTTGTCAGCCTTTTCATCAATAAAGCCTTTTTTAGTAAAACCATCAATACTTGGTAAATCAATATTTTCAGATAAAGTACCGTCTAAAATTAGTCCTTCATCTTTACGATTTTCAGTTAAAAAGCCAATGTTATGTTTAATCGCTTGTTCCGGTGTTTTAATTTCTACCTTTTCACCATCAACAAAGATTTCACCACTATCTAGCTTATCAACACCGAAAATACCACGCATGATTTCAGTACGTCCGGCACCCATCAAACCTGAGAAAGCTAAAATTTCACCTGATTTAACTGAGAAATCAATATCTTTAAACGTGTCTCCACTATTTAGACCTTTGACACTTAGTAATTCCTTACCAAACTCAGGTTTACGCTCGGGATAAAAATCACCCATATCACGACCAACCATGTCATGAACAATTTGTTTAACATCGGTTTCCGATGTTTCATAAGTATTAATCGTGAGTCCATCACGCATGACCGTTAAGCGATTACTAATTTCAAATATTTCTTCCATTCGGTGAGAAATATATATAATAGCAACACCTTGTTCTCTAAGTGAATCAATAATTTTAAATAATTTAGCAATTTCGTTTTCACTTAACGCTGCGGTTGGTTCATCCATGATTAGTACTTGGGTCTTGTTCATTAATGATTTAGCAATTTCAATCGTTTGTTGACGACCGACACTCAATGATCCAACAAGCGTATCAACCGAAATATCAACCCCTAATCGATCTAGCGCCGTTTTCGCCTGTTCTTTCATCGCCTTCGTGTCTAACACCCCGAAGCCTTTTTTTAATTCACGATTCAAGAACATGTTTTCAACCACTGACATATCAGCAAAGTTATTCATTTCTTGATGAATAAATGCAATCCCATGTTGTTCAGCATCTAGTGCATTTTTAAATGTCGTCTTCTTACCATCAACAGTAATTTCACCACCATCTGCATTAAGCAAACCGGTTAAAATGTTCATCATTGTTGACTTACCAGCTCCATTTTCACCCATCAGCGCATGAACCTCGCCACTGTGAATTGAAAAGTTAATATCTCGAAGAACTTTGTTATTTCCAAATGATTTCGAGATGTGCTTCATTTCAATTTCCATGATATTCCTCCTTTAAAATGTTACGCCACTCACCAAAATAATATTCGAGAACGGACTCATTTCCCCCGTACGAACAAATGCTTTAGCATCCACTAAATCATGCTTCATTTGTTCATGTGGGATAAATGAAATCTTAATTTCTGGAAATAAATTTTGAATTGCCGTTAGTTGTTGGGGATTATTGGTCCGGATTTCGTTGGCTAAAATGATTTCTTGGACTTCTAACTCCGTAATAATATTGCTAACAACATCGATAAAACTTGGTAGATCTCGGGTGACTGCCAAGTCAATCTTTTCGGTTGTTGCTGGGACAGGCATCCCCGCATCCCCAACAGCAAGCGTATCAAAATGACCCATTTGGCTAATTACTCGTGATAAATCTGAATTAATAACTGTTGTTTTCTTCATAACTAATTTCTCCTTTGTAATTTCATAAAACGTTTTACTCTTTAAATGAAAGCAGATTATTTTAGTAACCGCTTTCAAATTGATGTAAGATAAAAAGTTCTTTATCTATTTTTCTAAGACTTTCGGTCCATTTTGCGTACCCACAATCACCTTGTCACAGATATTCAAGAATAGTCCATGTTCAACTACACCGACAATACTGTCTAAGATTTGTGCTAGCGCAAATGGATCTTCGATTTTTTGAAGATGTAAGTCGATGATATAGTTACTTTCATCAGTCATGACATGTTGTTTATTTTCATCAAATCTAAACGTAGGAGCATATCCCAACTTGTCAAGTTTTTCCAAAACATGCGTCGAACCAAATGGAATTACTTCTAATGGTAATGGGAATACACCTAATTGATGAACTAACTTACTTTCATCAACAATCCACATATTCTTGTCAGAATTAATGGCCACAATTTTTTCCCATAGATGAGCGGCTCCACCACCTTTGATCCCTTGAAAATCATCACTAATTTCATCGGCACCATCAATCGTTAAGTCAATCCGATCAACATCATCTAAATTTTTAACTTCAATTCCAAGATTAGCGGCTTGATTAGCGGTGAACTTTGAAGTTGCAACTGCTGTAATGTGCAATCCTTCTTCAGCCACGCGCTTACCTAATGCATCAACCATATATCTGATCGTTGATCCTGAACCTAGTCCAACAATCATGCCATCTTCAATATACTTAACTGCTTCATTACCAACTAATTGTTTCAGTTCGTTTTGTTCCATTATTAAGCCTCCAATTGGTTACTTACTTGCTGCTTCAATTTCAGCTTTCGTTGGAATTGATGGCATTGCGCCTAATCGTTGAACGGTGATTGAGCTTGCACGTTGAGCAAAAGTTAAAGCTTCCTTGATATTACTCAAGTCGGTCTTTAATTGTGAGCTAAGTGCTCCAATAAATGTATCGCCAGCTGCGGTAGTATCAATTGCTTTTACCTTAAATGCAGGAACAAAATCATGACGACCATCTTCAGTTGAGTAAAAAGCCCCTTTACTACCAACTGTGATAATCAAGTTTTTAACGCCCATCTTTTCAAATGCAGCAGCGTTAGCCATCATCGATGCTTCATCAGTCACTTCAATACCAGTTAAACTAGCACTTTCAGTTTCATTAGGAACCACAATATCTGATAATTCTAATAATTCTGGTAACATTTCTGACGCTGGGGCTGGATTTAAAATCGTCATTGCGCCGGCTTCTTTGGCTAATTTAAAAGCTTCAATTGCTGCAAGTTGTGGCGTTTCAAATTGCGTTACCACAAAATCTGCATGCTTAATTTGTTCGGCACCATTATGCACTTCAGTAGCAGTTACTTTTTGGTTAGCACCACCGTAAACTAAAATACTATTTTGACCGTTTTCATCTAAGAAAATATAAGCTGAACCAGTTCCAGAACCGGAGTCAACATTAATCCCAGAAGTATCAACTTGATCATCTTTTAATGACTCAATCATAAACTTACCAGCATCGTCATTACCAACTTGGCCAATAAAACTAGTTTCAGCTCCAGCACGAGCAGCCGCAACAGCTTGGTTCGCACCTTTTCCACCAGCAGCGCTACTACGATCATTCATTTGTAAAGTTTCGCCTGGTTGTGGCACACGTTTAATTCTCAAAATTGTATCTACATTCAAACTACCCAAGATAACTACTTTATTAGCCATAATCAAATCTCTCTTTCTGTGATTAACCCATTTTTAAGTAAAACCTTTTACTATTCTTCTACCATATTTTATCACGCCGTGAAAGCCTTTTCAAGAACTATTTTCTAATTCTTTGTGTACTCTCTCGAACTACTAGTTCCACCGGTAAGTTAACGGTTTGTTTTTTTACCTTAGGATTATTAATGCGATTAAGTAACACTTCAGCCGACTTTTTACCCATTTCAACAATTGGTTGCTTAATAGTGGTTAATTTAGGTGAGATATACTCACCCCATTCAATGCCATCATACCCAATTAATGAAAAGTCTTCTGGAATTTTAAGATTACGTTCCCACAAGCCACGATAAACCCCAACTGCCATTTCATCATTAATAGTAAAAATGGCAGTAACTCCTGATAAATTAACTAAGTCAGCCACGGCTTCATAGCCACCTTTTTTTGTCATTGGGGCTTCAATTTGAAAAATTTCTGTCTTGTTTTTAAGGCAACTATCTTTAAAGCCTTCCAATCGACGACGTAGATTGTTTGTTAAATCATCTGAAATCATCATTGCAATTTTTTGATGACCCAAATCAATTAAATGTTGCGCAGCTAATTGACCACCATAATAATCATCAGTCTCTACCGTATCGCCGGTTTCCACTGTATTTTCATCAATTAACAAATACTGAATATTATTTGGCTTTAAAATTTCATCAATTACTTCTGAGGTACTAGCCGAACTAGCAATAATCAATCCACTCACTGATCGTTCAACTAACTTTTCAATATAGTATTTTTCTAATTCTGCATCATGATTCGAGCTAAAAATGATTGGAATGAATTGATTCTCACGGGCAATGGCTTGAATTCCCTTAATCAATTCGCTAAAGAATGGATTCCCAACGTTAGGCACTAATACACCAATGGTTTGTGCAGATTTCATAATCAAGTTACGCGCATTAAAATCGGGAACATAATTCATTTCAACTTTTAAATTAAGGACTCGTTTCCGGGTGTCTGAACTAAATCGATCACCTTTACCATTTAAAATTTGTGACACGGTGGTTACCGATGTCCCCGCCGCCTGAGCTAAATCATTAATTGTTACTTTTCGTACCATATATGCCACTTCCCAATAAATATTTATGTTTACAGCGTATCTGGAGCTTCATTTTCGCTTAATTAATATCTATCTTACTATATAAGTTTTAAAATGTGCACTATTTCCTAAAACCATTTACTAAATTATAATGCAAAAAAACCAGCTACATTTTCTTGAAATAAGAAGTTGCATCTGGTTTTTAATTATTTAGAGATTTCAACAGTTTCCATAACAACATCTTTTAATGGCTTGTCAGATGCATCACGATCAACTGATTCAATTTTATTAATCACGTCTTGACCATCAATTACTTGACCAAAAACAGTATGACGGAAATCTAACCATGGAGTTCCACCGTTCATGTATGGTTTGATAATTTCTTCTGGATATCCAGCTTCTTTCATTTGAACATCAGATCCTGGTTGAACATTCTTATTTGAAACGATAAAGAATTGGCTACCATTAGTATTAGGACCAGCATTGGCCATTGATAGGGCACCATTAAGGTTAAATAATTCACGTGAAAATTCATCTTCAAATGAGCTACCAAAGGCACTTTCGCCACCCATACCAGTTCCAGTAGGATCACCACCTTGAATCATAAAATCAGAAATTACACGATGGAAAATAACCCCATCATAGTAACCTGATTCTGCTAATTTAGTGAAGTTTTCAACCGTTTTAGGTGCTTGTTCAGGGAATAATTGAACCGTAATATCACCCAAGTTAGTTTTGATAGTTGCTTTTGGTCCCTTAGCATTTGCTAAGTCAAGTTGAGGTAAAGTCATTTGAAATCTCCTTAATAATTACATTTTAAATATCGAAGTCTATTATATCTGATTATACCTTGACTTGAAACTAATTAATTCAAGTGATCAGACTTTTTTTGATATCGACTAATAATTGATGTGGCTGCATCTGGTTTCGATAAGACTGATGTTCTTGAAAAACGTTGTGACAATCGTTCTTTAGCCTCTTGTTTCATGATGACCCGCAATTTATTGCTAACCGCTTTCCAGCGTTTTCGCGTATCTTCATCTGTTGCAAAAACTGCACTTAAAATGATTTTTAAATTGGCTGGCCAATTAGCAGCTAGCTCACCCAAATTATCAACATTAGCTGCTTTAATGACTGCAAATACTGAATCCAAAAATTCACCTTTAGTGGCTTCATCCAAGCTTTCTAACCATTTAGCAATCGACACTTGGGTATATTGTGAAAAAGTCGACGTGGTTGCGGTTAATATAAATTCATTTCCGCGTGTTTGCCAAGAATGCGGATCATGTTGATTAAAGCCAAAGGCATCTGATTTAACCACTTTGTAATTGGTATCTGGTTCAAGTAGTAATCCAATTACAGAAGATTCTGGAATAATTTTACGAATTTGTTTTAGGTTTGTTGCCGGAATCTGATCATTTAACCCGGGGCCATCAATACTATATGCCGCCACAACAGACTTTTGATCATTAATTTGACTATGAACCAAGGTATAAATCGCTAAATTTCCCCCTTTAGAGTGACCGCCTAAATAGTAATTGCCTGGTGCAACTTGTTGCCTTTTTTTATAATATTTTAATGCTGCGACTTGAGAAGGAATTTTAGTCATAAAAGTCATGTTAAAATCTTCTTTCCAATCTGTTAGTGTCGCAGTTGTTCCTCGATATGAAATAAATCTGGTCTCTTGATTTAATTCAAAAGTAACTGCACTGAACTGTTCTTCAGCTTCAATATTCTTTGACTCCACCCAATCATGCCAACTAACCGAATTAAATCGTGCACTCCGTTTCATCGCATATAGCAATTCAGCATTTTGTTGGGCCTTCCAAGTCGCTTCCACAGCAATTTGAATTTGTTGGGTACTCAAATCATCAATTTTTGTAACGCCTTCACGTTGCAGATAACCAAAATCAAGGTACGCTAGTTGAGACAAAATCGTGGCATCAATATCATTTAGCTCACTATCTTCAAATGAATGCTCACCAAACTCGATTACATAATCAATCATGGTCATGATCCGTCACCTTTCATTCGTACATATCTTTGTACTATTTAATTGAATTATATTACACGAACTATCGCAATTCAATTGAACGAAAGTTGTTTGAACCTAATTAATCGGTATACGTTTCGACCTTAGTTCCAGCATCATCGCCATAAACAATTTGTTGAACTTTTTTAGCGATTTTGGCAATCTTAGGAAAACCACTGAAGCCAGTTTGACTATGTCCATGTGTCATAATGACTAAAATATATTTTTGCCCATTTGGCATCGTAACAATTGCGGCATCATTATTAGTATCATCTAAAAAGCCCACTTTATCGGTTACTGTAGTTCCTTTATCAGCTTCAGCAACCCCAGTCGGAATTCCAGTTCGATAGATTTGTTTACCCATTAATTTTAGAATTTTAGCTTGATCACTCGCATTAGTAAATGAACCCGTCCCTTCTGCCAAGTCCTGTAGCAATAATTGCAAACTATAACTTGTCGTTTGCGCGGAAACACCGTCTTGGAAAACTGGTGAATACCAACCTTGTTTAGTAATAAAAGCGTTCAGTTTATCCATTCCATAGCTAGCTAATTGCTCTTCTGCGTAATCATTTTCACTGTTAACAATCATCCGGTAAAACCCATCTTCATTGGTCGTGTTCCACGTAAAATTACCATTTAATTTTTGTTCCATTAAGTAAGCGGTAATGAACAACTTATAGGTGCTCGCTGCCGTTTGGGCAGTATGCGCATTTGATTCAACTTCTAATTCACCTTTTTGATAAACATCCGCATACTTGCTTTTAGCGGCGGTACTTCCACTTGTTGCTCCCAAATTGTAGAAGCTAACACTCACAGTGCCATCATCTGTGACCGTTTTTAAATAGTTAGTCAAATTTTCTTTAATAATTTTTTGCCGTTTGGCAACTTCAGTATTTTTTTGTTTGGTCTCATCACTAGTTGTTTGTGCATTGGTCGTATGCACATAGGTATAGCCAGCAATGACAATTAACCCAAGACCAACTAGCATTATGATAAGTTTTATAAATTTCCGCTCTGTCTTTTTCATAACGCATATCGTATCAAAGATAATATGGATTAATCGGTACAAAAAAACCATAATTTCAGGAAGAAATTATGACTTTTTTATGGTTATCTGTATATCACAAGCGTTGATCATATACATAATAATCTTTTTAGTGTATAAGTATGGAAACTTTGGGTTATTCAGTTTATTTATTTAAAATCATTGCCACGCGCTCTTTTAAATCTGGGACAACCGATTCTTCATACCACGGATTCTTCTTCAACCAGCGATAATTAAGTGGTGACGGATGAACAATTGGAAAGAAGTATGGTAAATACTTTTGATAGTCTTTAACCGTTTGAGTTAATGTATCTTTAGAATTTAGCTCTAAATAATAGCGTTGTGCATAATTACCTACCAAAATGGTTAATTCAATATTTGGCATTAAGTCTAGTAATGGTTGATGCCATTTTTCAGCAAAGCCTTTACGCGGTGGTAAATCACCACTCTTACCTTTACCGGGATAGTAAAAATCTAGTGGGATAACCGCAATTTTACCGGAATGATAAAATACATCATCCGACACTCCCATCCAATCACGTAATCTCACACCACTGGCATCGTTCCAAAAAATTTTAGTGTCTTGTGCTTTTCGCCCTGGTGCTTGTCCAATAATATTAATTCGGGCATTTTCGCCCGCATAGTATAACGGTTCAATTCCTTGTTCAGTAAAGGGTTGATTCTGTTCATCCTGTTTAATATTTTCAAATATTTGATCAAATTGATTCATAATTAGACTCCTTACAATTGATACTCTGCTAAAACAGCTTGATAAAGTGGTAATAGTTCCTTGATTGCTTTAGAAACTTCAGTCTGATAATCAAAGCTATCGGCTATCGGAAATTGCCATATTTTACCAATCATAACGGTTTCGTCATCACGCTGTTTTAAATAATCAGCTAACTTTGGATGTAGTTTAAATTCATCATCAGTATTATGCCAAACAAAATAATCTGGTTTATTAACACTGGCACTCCATTTCGATAAGCCAGATTGCAGCGCAGCTTGATATTCAGTTTCAGTGATTGATCGCGTTTCACTCTTATAATTTTGATACATCAAATATACTTGTAGTTGTTGGCGATTCACTAAGATTCCAATACATGGATTCACATCACCTATTCGATAACAGGTCCAAAAATGATCCCGAATCTTCCAGCCATTCGTCCAGCTTTCAATCTTGGGCTTGCCTAAGTCTAAACTCAATGCCGTTTGTAGATTAACCGTTTTCCAGTCATTCCAAACTTGTTTGTATTGTAATTTAATTTCATCAATTTCGTTCGATGTTAACTCTTGTTTCAGAACTTTGAATGAAAAAACATCACGTTGAAAAATTAATGGCCATTGATTAATCTTCAATACTCTCACCTGATTTCGTTAATAGGAAAAGTATAACAAAAATTAATTAATAATTATAACTAACTCTGTCAATCCCCAATTTATCCCACAACCACCGCTTTATATTTTTTATATATTATTATAAAAAAAGCGTCATCTATAATGACATAGACCACAGAAAGGAGTGAACGTTATTAAAAAATTAGTTATCATTTTAATGATGTTAAGTGGACTGATCATGATATTTTCAAAAAATAACCATGCCGATGGAAAGATTTATACCGGAATACCAAATGCTAATGATGATTACTATCAACCATTTAAGTTTGATATTAAAAAGTTACAGTTTAGTTTAAAAAGTCAGGTAGTCCCTTATGGTGATATTTGGATTCGAGATGTAGCACCCGTTGCGACAAGCAGGTTAGTTAAATTCAAATATTCACCTGACTATTTACCCAACCGTCAAAGTCATAAAATCGATGCTGAATTTAGGAAGTGGTTAGATAGTAACCAATTTAACTACACTACTTCAAACATCGTTTTAGATGGTGGTAATTTTATTTACAATGGTGAAGATACCGTCATTATGACTACTAAAGTTTTATCTGAAAATCCAAAATATACAAAAGCCGACCTTATCGATGAACTAAAGTCAGTTCTACAGGTATCAAAAATAATTTTAATTAATCCAGAACCGGGTGATGTTCTAGGTCACGCAGATGGACAAGTTCATTTTATTCAGCCGAACGTATTATTCATGGGCAATTTTGAAGGGAACATTGCGGTTAAAAAACAAATTAAAGTCGCTATGCCACAAGTAAAAATTCTTGATTTAATTTCTAATTATCAAGAGTCGGGACAATATGACGAACAAATCCCATCTGCCAAAGGTTTGTATATTAATATGATGGAAACAAAACATGCTATTTATGTACCTCAATATGGATTGAGACAAGATAAAGATGCCCTCAAACTTGTCCGTCAATATACTGATAAGCAGATACATCCAGTTAACGTAAGTAAACTATCAACTTTAGGTGGTTCCGTTAATTGTTTAACCTGGTATTGTCCGAAAGAATTATTGCCTAAATAAAAAAACGATTGTTAACTCAATTTATGAGCTATGCAATCGTCTTTAGTTATGTTATTTTTTTAAGTTTAAATCAGTTGGTTGTTGCTCAATTGGGGTATTATCCGCAATTACTTGATCATGAGCCACGGTTCCAGCATAAATGTCGTCAGTTAAAACATTACGACGATATTTAACGGTGCGGTAAATGTGTAGAACCAATACTGCGACGTTAATTAAGAGCGCAATGCTACTAACCGTCATCAACGCTGCACTACTATGACTACTCTTAACCGCAAAGGCTGAATCAGTCACAAAGGTTGGATAGCTCATAGTGAACATCATCCAAAATGCCAATGTTTGCGCACGGGCTTGAAGCCAGCTTCCTTTTTTAACGAAGAATGCTGCCAAAGTACATGACACCAATAAAGCAGCTCCCGCATAGAATGAATGATCGCCAACACAATTATATACATAGGCAAAGTTCCAAACATCATATGCGATAATCCAAGGCCAAATTTGGTCAGGCCAAATCATATCTTTTTGTTTATCATGACTAATCATGATACCAAACCAACCAGAAATCGTGATGATATTGATGATTCCGGCAATTCCGTTCATAATATTCCAAGCGCCACCATTCATGACCACACCATCAACTAAACCGTGTAATCCTGACACTTGGAAGTCCCGAATTACGGCTTCCATAATGTTAAATGCTAAAATAGCTGGTGGGAAAATCAACGCCCACTTGTTGGCTTGTAATTTTGGAATGAAACGCAATGCCAAAAAGCCAAGACAACCTGCTAAAGCAGAATACACTTTGACCCAGTGGAACCATGTCCCGGTACTACTATCCGGTCCCGCTGTGGTTGGCCAAATAAAGAACGTTAAAATAATTGGTACTCCAATAAATAAAATCAACGCTACCCATTTGTTAGCTCGCGCTGCTTCATTTAATAACATCAATGCTGCGACAACTAATATCCACATTAACCAATCCATTGCTGAAATCTGTTGAAATAAAAACATCCTACTCGCCTCCTAGAATAATTGCAGTTCACCTACAACTACAATATACCTGTATTCTAGTTCACAAACTATGGACACTTCGACGCATTTGTCCAAATTATTCAGCGTTTTGATGTAAGACTTGTAAAATTGTGCCGTTCAACATTCGTTGCATTCTCTGATAAAATTCCTGCTTAGGTTCTTCCAGATTAGTCACCAACCACTGGGTCATCTGCGTAGTTAATGACCACCCATAAAAATTAGCGATTTCATCTTTTAAAGTTGGTGAACAGTCAGCTTTTAAATCAGTTACAACTCCGGCTACCATGTTAAAAGCTACTCGATATAAAAAGCGACTCAATAGATCACGATTGATGGAATGAAAGGTATTTAAACAAAAGTGACGATTAGTTTCAATGTAGGTCACCAATAAATCTAAGCCATCAAGCCAGTCCTGACCTTGTCGATATGCGTCTAATTGCGTAACAATTTCACGATTATAAATCCAGGCCACTAGTTCGTTAATATCGGCAAAATGATAATAAAAAGTATTGCGGGCCACATTGGCTTGAGTGGTTAATTGATTAACCGTAATCTGATCGACTGGCGTCGTGTCCATTAAATTTTTGAGCGTATTCGCTAAATGCTGTTTTGTAGCGATGTTAGTCACCTCGTCTTAATCTATAACATCATCCTACCATGTTCAAACAAAAAAGTTGATACTTTAATGATTTAAAATCATCATGCATCAACTAGTTCATTTATTTTAATGTAAAGCCACGGAATTCAATCGTTTCATCACCTTGATATTCAAAATACAAAGGTTTTACACCTTCAATAAGTTGATCAAAGCTTGCTTGTTCATTATGCCAATCTTCCTTGGCAGATAATGAAATTTCCGCAACTGATGCTCCGGTTTCACTCGTTCTAACAAGCATTTTGCCGGTACCATTACCACGGACTTCAACTTCAATTGTGGTTGGTGATACCAAATCAAAATATTTGAATCCGGCAACCGAGCCTGCCTGCAGATTAGTAATATACTGATCGGCATGACCTTCTCGATCTTCGCCACTTTGCGTAATACAAGGGTGATCTTCGGTGCCACCAAAGAACGTTAAATCAAATGCTTTGGCAGCCCCCGTTTTACTCCAAAGATTACAAGCAATTCCAGCATCATAATAACCGGTTCCTCTTAATGGACCATCATTTAAACCACAACTAGTTAATTCTGCCATATCAAACAGGCCATCTGCTCGACGCTCAATTTTTTCGGCAACACCTTGGCGAGAATACTCTGTATAGCCAGTTTGACGATGACCAAAGATATAATATTGTCCTTTAACATTAACCAGCGAACCATGATTATTTCCCCAGTAGGTTTTAGCTTCAGTATTACCCTTATAACCAATGTCTCCATTTGAATGCAAGATACCCGCATAAACAAAGCCGTGATCTGGATAATCACTGACGGCATAACATAATTCATGGTTATTTTTAGATGAGTAAATAAAATAATAACGATCGTCGATTTTTCTAATCGAACTGGCTTCAAAAAATTCATGATTTTCATAGCCAGTTCCTTCACTATTTACCCAACCGGGAACTAATTTTTTGGATTCTGAAATAACCGTCTTCATGTCGTCGGCTAGTTCTAATACGTTGCTCCCTTGACCATTGAAATTTGTTTTCAAATTATCAAAATGGGCGGTCACATAATCGATAAAATTACTATCCGGTGAAAATCCGGTATATAACCATATCTTATTATCGTCGACTAATACACCGGGATCAAAATGATATTCATCCCCATCACGATCGCCAATTGGAGTGCCATCTTCATAACTAACCGCTCCATAATATTCAAACTTACCAGCTGGTTCATCACAAACTGCAACTGAAACATGGTTAATAAAATCGCCTAGTCCATAATAAAGATAGTATCGTCCATCTTTACCTTGGACTACATCAGGTGCATACATCGAATGTATTTTATCTGCATCAGCATTTAAAGGTTCTTGGCTTTTTTGATAAATATAGCCATCAAAACGCCACTGTGAAAGATCATCTAGTGGGGCAGAATAACAAGCATAATCATTCATACAATAATCTTTGGAGCCGAAACGATCATGACTGCCATAAACGTAGAGTCGATCACCGAAAACGCGAGGTTCGCCATCTGGAATGTATTCATACAACGGTAAATACGGGTTGAAAACTTGATTTTTCATAAAGAAGTTTCTCCTTTTACTTCATTCCACTTAAAAAGATAGTTTGCAAATTAACTAACTGCAAACATAGTATTACATCATTTTTTCAAATGCAAGCGCTTCCCATATTTTTTCTTTTTCTTGTCGATACTGAGATGGATTCATCCCGCTCCAGAGTTTAAATTGGCGACTGAAGTGCGAAATATTTTTATAACCACATCGATTGGCGATTTGTAAAATCGATAAATCTTTACGTTTTAACAATGCCTTGGCCTCGTCAAACTTCAAAGATATCAAATATTCCTGTGGTGAAATATCATAAACTTTTTTAAAAATTTCCAATCCATGACCAGGGCTAATCCCTAAGTTACCGATTAATTTTTGAATGCGGATTGGATTAATCATTTCGTCATTCTCTAATGAATATCGTTTAAATTCCCATTTGATTGCACTGGAAATTTCACGAGCATACGTAATTTCAGTGTTACTTAAATCGTTCGAATCTTTTTCAGAATCCAGCATCTCTGCAAAAGTCTTCAATAACTCTAATACATAGATTTGTGCTTGTAATTTTTCAACAATTGAAAAGGATTCGTACTTAAGTAACGATCTTATTTGGTCCATTTTAAAAGTTAATTCATCATAATAAATCGAGCCTTTTTGATAAATAGTCTTAACATTTCGCATCATTTTAGCACGTAATAACGGTTCATTAATATCAATGTGCATGCAAAAATAAGTCAATACACCCGAGCCAATATTTTCATTAGTATGCCGAATCCCTGGTGGAATCACTAAAAATGATCCTGCTTCACAATCCATATGTTCCCCACCAATTACGGTGCGTTGCTTACCTTTCAAAACATAATTTATTTCAAAAGCATGATGAGCTTCTTCTTTATAACGCCACTTTGAAGGAACTGTTTGAACATGGACACCAAAAAAATGAATATTAGAATCCACAATTGGTAACTGTTTAATTTCAATTAGTTCACTCATTTTGCGATCTCCTTGGATTATGGTAAATTTTCGTGTGTTTAGGCCATTCATTTCCGGAATTGTAAGCGCTATAATATTTTTTGTAATAGAAAGGGCTTTCATTGCTACTTTTAGTTATTATACATCATTATTTATTTTGAATAACAATTGAAGCCTTACAAAATTTATTTAAGGAGAATTGATTATGGATAGTCAAAAAGTTCAAGCAACTGAGGATTTAGAAGTTACTCTAGCCTTCAAAGAACGTATGGGTATCGGAATAGCCGGTTTTGCTACCAACTTAGTATGGAGTTCTATGAGTTCTTACATCTTATTTTACTATACGGATGTTATTGGTCTCTCTGCCGCACTCTTAAGTACCATGATGTTATTTGTCCGCCTTTTAGATGGTGGAGCCGATATTGGAATGGGAATGGTCGTTGACCGTACGCATTCCAAATATGGTAAAGCTCGACCTTGGGTAAAATGGTTAGCTATTCCATTTGGAATAAGTTCTATGCTTTTATTCTCGGTGCCAGATTTAGGTGCAACTGGTTCATTTATCTACGCAACAGTTACTTACGTTATTGTTAACTTGATTTATACAGCACTTAATATTCCATTAAGTACATTGAGTGCCTTGGTAACAAAAAGTCAATATGAACGTTCGGTGCTACAAATATTTAACACCATTCTTTCTACTATCTGTACATTATTAGTTATGAACGTTGTATTACCAATGGTTAAAATATTTGGAAATGGCCGCATGGGTTGGTTCATTACATTTACAATCTTTGGTGTTATTGCAACAATCTTATTCTTCTACACTTTCTATTCAACTAAGGAACGGGTTACTGAAGCAACCGTAAAAAAAGAAGAAGTTCCTTTTAAAATAGGCTTTAAGGCTCTTTTCACCAATAAATATTGGGTTATTATCGTCTTATTACTTGTAACTGCCTTCTTAAACATGGGAATCGGTGGAAGTGTTGCCTTATACTTCACGACTTATATCATGAAAAATGCCGAATTCCTTGGAATTATCTCAATCGCATCGCGGATTCCAAGTGTCCTGGTGCTTGCGGTTGTCTGTGCTCCACTTGTAAAACGATACGGTAAAAAGAATGTCGTAATGGCTGGTTCGATTATCTCTGTAATCGGTAAATTAGTAATGGTCATTGATATGACCAGTCCAATTGTTGTATTAATTGCCAGTGTCATTCTTGGTGTCGGTGGTGGTATGTTAGGTGCTGGATCATTTGCCTTCTTAGCCGATACAGTTGAATATGGTGAATGGAAATCTGGTGTGCGTACCGAAGGCCTAATTTTCAGTGCTGCTAGCTTTGGCTTAAAAGTTGGTACTGGATTAGCAACTGCCATTGTTGGTTGGGGACTTGCATACTTTGGCTATCACAGTGGTGCCGTTACCCAAACAGCTCACGCAATACAAGGAATTGAATTCCTATATATCTGGCTTCCATTAGGATTAAGTATCGTTCAAGTTATCTTACTTTGCTTCTACGATTTAGATAAAATTTATCCACAAATCATGAAAGACTTAAATGAACGTAATCGAGCTAAAAACGCGGAATAATTAAAAAAGCTCTTCTAACGAAGAGCCTTTTTTAATAGAGATTGTCTTTTATATGAAAACAAATTAAATGTAACAGGAGATTTAATCATGAAAATTAATGGTGTTAATTTAGGTAACTGGTTAGTTTTAGAAAAATGGATGAACCCAACGATTTTTGAAGGGACTGAAGCTGAGGATGAATACTACTTAGCTCATGACTTAGAAAAAACTGCTTATAAAGAACGGATGAGAATTCACCGGGCTGAATACATTACTGAACGCGATTTCATGCAAATGGCGTCATGGAATATCAATACCGTCCGGATTCCCATTCCATATTTTATTTTTGGTGATCGTGAACCGTTCATTGGTTGCATCAATGAACTAGACAACGCATTTGGTTGGGCTGAAAAATACGGTATCAAAATTTTAATTGATTTGCACACTGTGCCTTTCAGTCAAAATGGATTAGACAATGGTGGGCTTTCTGGTGTCTGTAAGTGGTCAACGATGCCAGACGAAGTCGATTTTGTCCTATCCGTCCTCGAACGTTTAGCTGATCGTTATGGTCACAGAACTGGATTATTTGGGATTGAGGTTATCAACGAACCAATGACCACTCGCGTTTGGGAATTACTTAATATCCAAGAACGTTATCCAGCTCGTGATGCTGAAATGGCAGCTGGTAGTCAACCGATGTCACTCGAATTTCTATTCGACTTCTACGATCGCGCTTATGATGTTATCAAGCCAAAGTTAGCAGATGACAAATATATTGTTTATCATGATGGCTTTGAAATTTTAGAGTTTGAAAAATTCATCGCTCGTCGGCAATACGATAATATTATTTTAGACACCCACCAATATTTAATGGTTGGTGAAGCCTTTGGAATTGAACAAAGTGTTGAAGGTTATCGTGGTTATATTGAAGATACCCTGCTTCCCAAAATTAAAAAAGCCAAAGCAAACGTGCCAGTTGTGACTGGTGAGTGGTCACTGTTTAACTCATTGGCTGCTGGTGGCGATACCAATGGTGGACAAAACGTTCTTCAAACTGGACAAACTGAAGTCAAGGAACTAAGTAAAGAAAAAGCTAAAGAAATTTATCAAGCTCTTTCAGAAATTCAAATGAATGCTTGGAATCAATTAGATGGTCATTTCTACTGGAACTATAAAACATTGATCGATACCGCTAATGAACAAGGTTGGTACGGTTGGGATTGTTGGGATCTTGGACGCGCTATTTCTCAAGATTGGTTCCCCACTGAACTATTAAAAAAATAATTCAAAATGGAGTTTAACTATGATTACAAACCCTGTCTTACGTGGATTTAATCCAGATCCATCTGTGGTCAGAAAAGGTGAGGACTATTATGTCGCCGTTTCAACCTTTGAATGGTTGCCCGGAATTCCTATCTATCACTCAAAGGATTTACAAAATTGGGAACTTTATACCCATGTTTTAACTGAAACAAATGCTCCGGATTTAAAGAAGCTGCCCTCAGCAAAGGGAATTTGGGCCCCTTGCCTTACTTATTCCGAAGCTGATAATCGTTTCTTTGTAGTCTATGGCGTTATGAATTCCATGAATGCTCGTTATTTCGATGTCGACAATTACATTATTTCTGCTGAAAATATCAACGGTCCTTGGAGTGAGCCAGTTTATCTTCATTCATCCGGATTTGATGCCTCACTTTTGAATGACGATGATGATAAAAAATATATCGTTTCGCTTGAATGGGAAAATCGCGACGGCTATGAAAAGCCAGGATTTATTTCCGTTGCTGAATATGATTCTCACACGCAAAAAATGATTGGCTATCCTCAAAAAATCTGGTCTGGCGGGACTAATCGTGGTTGCATCGAAGCCCCACATTTAACCAAGAAAAATGGCTATTACTATTTAATGTGTGCAGAAGGCGGGACTGGCTACGGTCATTCCGTCACCATGGCCCGCTCTAAAAACGTCTTTGGTCCTTACGAAGGCGATCCTAAAAATCCAATCGTGACTTCTTCTCCGGGTGATTTTAATGAACGTAAAGATTCCGATCACTTAAAACCTAAGTATTATAATCCTGAATCGGTCCTGCAAAAATCAGGTCACGGTAGCTATGTTGATCTTCCTAACGGCGAAACTTACCTGTTCCATCTAACCGGTCGGCCTTTTACTCCAGAACTTCGTTGTACTTTAGGTAGAGAAACCGCCATCCAACAAATGGAATGGACCGCAGATGGTTGGTTACGGATGAAAGATGGCAGTAACTTTGCAAAAGTTTCGGTTACACCACCTTCGCTAGTTGAACATCCTTTCACTACCCCAACTACGCGAGATAATTTTGATAAGGACCTCCGAATTTATTATTACGCTCCTCGCATGATGCCGTCGAGTTTTGCTACAGTTCATAATCAGCAACACGAATTAATTCTTAGAGGCCAAGAATCGCTTTCGTCACTCAATAAAGTCTCGCTTTTAGCACAAAAAATGACTTCAATCACTGGGACCGCAACTACTCGGATGAAATTTGATCCAGAAATTTATCAACACAGCGCCGGGCTTGTTGTTTACTATGACAATATGAACTATGTATCACTACGTAAATACTATAGTGAAACCTTGCAATCACCAGCCATTTCCATTATTCAGCTTGAAAATGGTGATCGTCATGAGATGCTAGATACTCGTACGGCT
The DNA here is from genome assembly GCF_001434315.1 of Paucilactobacillus oligofermentans DSM 15707 = LMG 22743. Classification (GTDB taxonomy): domain Bacteria; phylum Bacillota; class Bacilli; order Lactobacillales; family Lactobacillaceae; genus Paucilactobacillus; species Paucilactobacillus oligofermentans. Next base: position 197,293 of record NZ_AZFE01000031.1, read on the forward strand.
TGTGATGGTGATGTGACGCTTCGTGTCCAAATTAATAACCGTCACTTATACTTTGAGTATGCTTCAGATGATCAAAATTTCACCCGCATTGGGCCTGATTTTGATTTATCTAAATATTCCGATGAGTACTGTAAATTCGGTGAATTCACCGGGGCATTTATTGGTTTGTTTGCTTGCGATACAATGTATCATAACCATGAAGCCCGTTTTGATTACTTCGATTATCAAACGGATATCCAACAAGAAGATTTTAATGCACCCTTCTAAATGTTAAAAAGCTTATCACTTCTGTTTATAGAAGTAATAAGCTTTTTTATTTAATCATCTAATTCCACAGCTAGGTTAGCCGCAACTAGTAACAATCGTTTAAAATCATCACGTCCACTGGTTGTCATCGTTTCGGTCATTCGTTGAAAACAGATATCGACTTCTTTTTTAACCGAGGGATAGACTGCCAAAGCTTTATTGGTTGGTTGAATATCATAAGTTCGCTTATCCTTAGCGTTTTTGGTGCGGGTCATATAACCGGTTTCTTCTAATTTTAAAACCGTTTTAGCTACAACACTTTTATCTAAACCCAGTCGTTTAGTAATTCCATCTTGCGTCAACATCCCAAAATCACAAACGATTGAAATAACTAATGCTTGAGCGGCAGTCAATGAATACTGAGCACAGCCTTCATTCAACCAAATGTGTGATTTGCGATATAAGATTGAAATGGCTTTAAAGCCACTATCCATAATATTTGGCATGTCTATCTACCTCCTTATCATTTACATTTATTCTATCGAAAGATAGTGGCTCTTGCAACTAGTTCTTGACGACTCAAAATTCATATGTTAAATTATTTTAGTGGCAATTGCCACCTTATTAATTTAAAGAATTAGAGGAATCAGATATTTATGGAAACAACTACCAAAATTTGGAACAAAAAATTTATTTTACTTTTTATCACTAACTTACTAATGATGGCCGCTTTTTACGCTTCAATCCCCATTATCCCGATTTATTGTCAACAACATGGGATTACCGGTATGAAAGTCGGGATTGTCCTCACAGCAATGTCAATTGCCACCATTATTTTTAGACCGATTGCAGGTTATCTATTAGATAACTTTAATCGTTACCACGTCTATTTATTATTTCTTGGTCTTTTCTGTCTCGCATTTCCAAGCTTCATTCTCTTTCCCACCTTTGGAGCACTAGTTCTTGTCCGCTTATACATGGGAATTGTTTATTCCGTTTGTGGATCAGCAACCATGACCCTAGCTGGTGATGTGTTGCCACGTGCGAATATCACTGCTGGTATCAGCCGCTTTGCTTTAACCATTTCAATCGGAATGGCCTTTGGTCCCTATATCGGGATTCAAGTTCAAAACTACGTTAATAGTAAAACGGCCTTTTTAATTATTTTCGCCATGACAGTGGTCGCTTTTATCTGTGTTTGTGCCTGTCAGATTAAATATCCAAAAGTTACACGACAAAAGTTTGCGTTTAAAGATACGATTCATAAACCAGCACTACCATTTATGTTAAATATGATGTTCTTAATGGTGCCATTTGGAGCCGTAATCGCGTACTCTTCATTGTTCGCACAGGAAATGAATCTGACTGCGACTATTCCCTACTTTTATATATGTTTAGTACTTGGAATGTTATTATCAAAATTTTCAACGCAAAAAATGATTGATAATGGTCGTCACCGTAGTTTAGTTTATCTAAGCTTGGCTCTCCTGATGTTAACCATGGCCAGTTATGCTTTTCTAACGACTAGCGTTCATCTCTTAGTTGCTGGCTTCTTATTTGGACTTGGTTACGGAATTCTGCAACCACTCTTCCAATCATTTGTGACCGGAACCACTCCGGCCCCTAAACGTGGCGTTGCCAATGCAACTTACATGTTATCTTATGATATTGGTATCGGTATTGGCTCGTTCCTAATGGGGAGTATCCAAACTTCACTTGGGCTTGCCAATGGTTTTGCCTTAACCGCAATATCGTTTGTAATTGGTGGCATTATCTATGCCGTTTACGTTGATCGCTACTACCTTAAGTTAAAGAATCAACTAGGTAGCACAACAACGACTGATCATGTTTTACAAACCCAAATGGAACGAAATGTGTATACATTACCTGAAACTGCCAACATTCAAGATGCCTTAATTTACTTTTCAAACCACCATATTAGTGGTGCGCCAATTGTTGATGCAGCTGGACATCCACTCGGCTTTATTAGTGATGGCGATATTTTACGCTACCTTCGAACTTCTGAATATCCAGAAGTTGCTCCTGATGGAACTGATTTATTCACTGCCCTGTGGCAAGCTGATGCTGATTTCAATCAAAAATTAACTACACTCACCTCAATTAGTGCTTTGGAAATTAGTACTCGCCAATCCATTACCATTGATGCCAATTCATCATTTGAAAGTGTCTGTAAACTACTCAGTTCCGTTAAAATTAAAAAAGTACCAGTTGTCGCCAACCAGCAAATTGTCGGAATTATTACCCGTTCCAATATTACTGATTACCTGACCCAACGGTACCTAAAAAACGCAACTACTGTGTAAATAAGTTAATCATACAAAAAAGATGTTCTAGGTAGCCAAAAGCTACTTAGGACATCTATTTTTTAACGTTCAAAAACTTCTGTATGAGCCATATTACTTGTCCATATAAAAATTCGATCCTTATTAATATCGATAGACGTTGGTACATCATCACCCCAATTATCATTTGGAACTCCTTTAGGATAAAAATGTATTGACCAATTAATTGCCCCCGTTTGTCCACCAATACTTAAATAACCGTCTTCAACTTTCACATTGCCAATACCAGTTTCACCATTACTAATCAAATTAGTTCCTTGCATTGTAAGATCAGAATTAGAAATTTGTGAAGATGTAACATCCAAACGTTCTGTGCCATATGGTGTATCCCAAGTGCTCCCCTTACCATCATAATGATTAAGGGAAGTAGCCGCTATCTTCCAATTACCAAGTAAACTACTATAATTACCACTACTAATTTCGTCAAAGTTCATGGCTGTAGCTGTGCTTGTACTAGTAGTACTTTCTGACACACTGCTTTCACTGGTTTGTTCAGACTGTATAGATGATGATGTCTTTTTAGCTTTTACTTTACTTGAACTATGTTTCTTGGTAGATGATGTTGAATTTGAATCCTTTGCTGATTCTTTTTGATTACCACAACCACCAATCAATAATAGTGCCATCATAATCAAACCAATTAATTTAAACTTTTTCATATTACCATCTCCATATTTACTTAAATTCTATTCTGCTACTCGATAATATATTTTATTTACTTCTATATCAGTAAGATCATTCTGTGTCCCTTCCGCGATGATTCTATCTTTTGTACTATCACCATTATTTAAATCTTTATTCTTACCACTAGGCATGAATAGTACTTCATAGTTAGCACTACCTGGCCCATACGGACTAATAATGGCTCCTCGTATAATTGTTTTTCCATCTTCAGATAATACTCGTAAATTTTGTTTATACCTACTATCACTCATTGAAGGTACGTTCATATTTAATTTTGTAATGGTTCCTGGAGCTTTTGAGTCACTCATATCAAAATCACTAAACTTCATTTGATAATCATTAACCTTGATTGTTTCTCCATTACCATTTTTCCAAGTACCATTTAGACTTTTATAATCTCCATTTGCAATTTCATTTACATTCATTTTGATATTTATATTTCGGTTATCATTACTTTTTTCACTTTCCTTTTGTTGATTATTACAACCACTAATAAATAGTAATAACATCATCATTAAACCAATTAATTTAAACTTTTTCATTTAATTGTTATCCCTTTTTTATTTTTTTACTTCAGTTTTTTTAGCATCTAATAATCCTGTATTAATAACCTTAGCGTATAATTCATCCCCACTTAATCGACCACCAAAATGAACACCATCTGTCCCAGCAAATACTTCTGGATTTTGACCTGCGACTTGATCCCAATTAGCAATGGTAATGAAGTTAAACTTTTCCGGTAACTTTTTCTCTAACACAGTTAACTTAGATGAATTCCAATCTGATTCTGCCTTGGAATTATACGGAGTCATAAAAATCAACTTATGCCCAGGATTAAGGTCTTTAACAATCTTCATCATTTGTAATTCATAATCGTCCAATGAGTTGGTACCAATGCAGATTATAACTTCTTTTCGCAATAAATTTGATCGTTGTTTACTCATCATAATATCGTATGCTTTGTCCATTGTTCGTTCGCCTTCTGCATCAATATCACTATTAGCTACATGTTCACTCAAATATTGCCGAGTTCCTAACGTAACACTATCTCCAATAATAGTTACCCCTTTAGGAATATCACTTACATTTTGTCCATCTTTTGATTGACTATCGGCTAATATTTGTCCATGCAAATTATCAATTTTATCTACACTTTGATAAATTCCACTCACCCATAAATTTTGCTCCAACGTAGTTAATTTAGGCGCATTTTTAATTTGAACACCTGTAACAACTGCTAATATTAATGTTGACCCAGCGAATAGTAAACGTAAAGGACTCCATCTCAAAGAATCATAAAATAGATGTACATTTTTACCTGCAATTAAAGGCTCTAATACATAATAAGACAACGCTGAAAATATAATCGAAAGTATCGTGGTCAATAATGCCGCTTGCCAATTTTTCATTAACTGTGAAAAAATAACGTACAATGGCCAATGAAACAAATAAACACTATAACTAACATCTGCTAAAAAGGTAATCCATCTTGGTTCTGCAATATTTGTTGTTTGATCATGTAAAATACGTGCCCCAATAATCATTACTCCGGCAATAATAGAAGCAATAAGTAAACCACCTTGATAAACTTGAACTTGATCAAATTTTAGTGTGTAACTTAAATACAACAAATAAAGAGCACAAATCGTCATCAATGAAATTGCCAGATAACGATTGATATATCTGGTAATTTTTTTAAATAAAGTAGGTTGATATTTAATCCCACCCATAGTTCCAAATAGACAACCAACAAAAAAAGGAAAACTATGCGTAGTACTAGAAAAATATATTTTTGAAAAATCAGTTAACCCTTTTGTACCAAAATCCATCATCAAGAAACTAAGCGCTGCTAATACAACTGCAGTAATTCCAAGTGTGATTCTAAAATTCGGTAATGCACGTTTGGTTGAAAATCTACGACAAGTTTTTGCAATAAAAAAGACAATTATGCCCCAAATAATGTAGAAATGCATTTCAACTGCTAATGACCATGTATGTACAAATAGGTGTGGAACAAACTTACTTTCATAACTTCCACCATTTGCAATCTCAAAATAATTAGTTGTAAAACCTAGTGCTGCTACAATTTGACCACCAATATTAGTAGTAAATTGACGATTAATTAAAAAGGTAAATGGAATCACCAGTAAAATTGAAATTAGTAATGGTGGAACAATCCGATAAAATCGTCTCCGATAAAATGAAATTAATTCAAATCTGTTTGAACGTCCAAATTCATCAACCATTAACGCAGTAATTAAGAATCCTGAAAACGTAAAAAAAACATCGACTCCGATAAATCCCCCAGTTAATTTTGTCTGAAAAAAATGATACGTCAGTACCAAAATCAACCCAGTAATGCGGATAAGACTGAACCATTTAATTCGCATACGTTAAACTACCATCCTTTACTACTCCATTGAAAAAGTTTTTACCCTTATTAGACATTTTTTCATTACCATTTGGTTCACCCTTTTCAAAATTACCAGTAAGTATCCATTTTTCATGTGATACGAACTTACCACTGCCATCAAATTCACCATTTTTAAAATTCCCAACATAATAATCATGGTTTTTAAAAATTAATTTTCCTTCTCCTGAAAATTTATTATCAATCATTCCACCTGAATATATTAACTTACCATTATTCAATTTAAGATATGCATTATGATTGGCAGAAGGCATCATACTAATAATTGCAAAAATTAAAATAACAACAATACTAATAGCTTCAAAATAGCTACGTTTTAGACCTTTAACAATGAACATAACTCCTCCAATTACCTTTTAAAATATTATTTACAATTCTTAGTTTAAATTCAAAGCTATATTTTGACATAAAAAAGCGACCTCTAAAAGTTATATTTTTATTCTAACTTTTGGGGGTCATTACAAATTTTAGTTTTTTATTCAACTACCAAATTTTTCAATATTAATTTTTTGTGGTTGTAATACTGGATTACCCATCTGTTGAGTGACAGTTCCATCACTTAAAATAATCAAAGCACCTTCAGCACTTTTACTTGGATCATCATTATTAACTTCAAATGTAATACGATATGAATCATTTCCCTGATCAAAATCATTAGGTTTATAAAGTTGAATGTCACTTTCATAATATCCATAAAATTGTAGATAATCTTCAGCATACCATTCAGCATTTACTGCTGTAACTTTAGATTCGTTTAAATAACTGCTACTTGACGAACTAATAGATTTTACAGATGAACTTGAATATGTCGATTTGCTTGTCTGTTTAGAAGATACTGCTTTTTTAGCTTTTAACTTACTTGAACTATATTTCTTGGTAGATGCTGTTGAACTTGAATCCTTTGCTGAATCTTTTTGATTTCCACAACCACCAATCAATAATAATGCCATCACAATTAAACCAATTAATTTAAACTTCTTCATTTAATATTATCCTCTGCTCTATTCTTTATATATTCAAAATGTAATTAGAGGTATGATGCATCGATTATCATTTTTTAATTATCTAACGTAATTTTTGTTACAGGTGGAATTGTAGCTCCATAAACACGTTCTACTGTAACAAGACCATCTTTATCAATATGGACGTGACCAGACCTGTCATCCCCCAAAAATCCATTTTCTGGATAAAATCCAACACGAAATGTTCCATCTGCTTGTTCAGTATTTGATACTTGCATATATACTATGTCATCCCATCCAACCACTGTCTTAAAGTACTTGTCCAAGTATTCAAGAAAATTACCGGTTGTTACTGTTTCAGTATTTGAAGAACTAACATCAGTTGTATCACTAGTTAACGAACTGGATTCAACATTTTCAGATGATGATTCTGAACTTAAACTTGAAATTTGATTTGTATACTTATCATTTAGGCTATTTGCAAAACTCAATAGTTTGTTCATTTCATTTTTGGAATATACAATTTCATTTTCTTTTTTTACATTACTCATATATTTTTTAATTAATTTTGACTTCGTATTTAATTTTTCTTTTGAAGTATTTTCTATTTGTTCTTCACTTAAGGTATTATCTTTAAGAACTTTTTTATCTTTATTTATGAAATAGCTTTTTTCTTTTTTTACATAAGTCGAGTATTTATCTGAACTTTTGCTATCTTTAGAATAATTTTCTGATTCTGACTTCAATTTTTTTAAATAACTTAATTTCTTATTATCAGTTTTAGCAGACTTAAACTTATTAAATGATTTTTTCAACGTTGAATTATAACTATCTTGTTTATTATTATTTGTTTTATTTGAACAACCCGTTAATAATCCGCCACTAACAAAAATGACTGAAATGACAATAATCATACATGCTTTATTTAATTTAATCATACCAAGCCTACCCATCATTTATATATTCACTAAATGTTACTGTTATCTTTTACCAAATATATTTTTAATTAAATCTATTGCATCATCAATTTTCCATTTCGCTGCAAAAAACATTCCTAAAAATACCGAAACTCCAGCAATGACATATAGCAAATTTTGTAATAGACCGTTCACCATAAATGACAACACGGTAGCAACTATAAATATAGCAAATCCAATCCAACTCTTAAACTGATCATCCATGTCTTAATTCCTCCTTATAATTAAATGTGTAAAGTTTTTTATCCAACATCACTACTCTATAACTAACTTTTTTTCCATCTATCTTCAACTTCTCGGTTATGTCTTTCCGTTTCATACGTCATATTTTCAGCAGCCTGTGCACTTCGTTCGTCTGTTCTAATTTTTGCTTCAGCAGCTTCTTTCTGAAGCCATAACGCCTCTCTGTTAGCTTGTTCAGTTGACCGTTGAGTTGCCTCCTCAGCTTCACTTCTACGACGTGCCTCAACTTCAAGACTCTCTCTATGTTTCTGATTTTCTAAAATTTCATATGCTTCTTTAAAATCATCTGCTCTACCGTTTCTAATAATACCTATTAATTCAACAATATCGTTACGATTATTAAATTTTTCATAAACAAGATTTTTATAACTTAGTTCATTTTCGTTTTTATCGCTAAATTTTTTGTATTCTTCATCAAGTTCTTCGACCAATTGCTCATGATTTTTCTTTTTATTATTTTCTAAATTATCAATTTTATTTTGTTTTACTGCCTTAAACACTTTTAATTTGTTACTGAATTTAAAATTGTATACAATTTTTGAAATTAAAGCTATCCAGAAAATTAAATATGTGAAGTGTGATATTGTACTAATTTTACGTCGTATAACCCAAGGATTAGCAAGTGAATTATTAGCATATTTATTATTGATATACATAAATAAAAACATTATTACTATGAACAATATTGGCCAGAACCACCAACGAAACCATTCCAGTGGGTTATTCAAAACATTATTATTCTCTTGGTCAATTTTCATTTCAGAATCTTCATCAACTACATTAATTTGTTTTTTATATCTTTTCTTTATTTCTTCTCCTTCATCATATTTTTCAACAAATAGTTTTAATTTATTAATTTTTAATTGAGTTTCGTCTAGTTCCTGAATTAGAGATTCACTTTCGCTTGTAGCAATTTCATGTAGAATATTCCACATCTGTTCTCCACGACTTTTGACAATTTCCATGACCGCTTTTACATATTCTTCAAAATTTTCTGCAGTGGATAATCCTACGACAAAATATTCCTCGGATCCATCTTCATTTACCCCAACTTCAATAAAATCATTTAATCCATTAACTTCAAGGAAATTATCAATTCCATTGAACGCTTCAAAATATTCTCGTTGTTGAAAAATTGCTGTAGTAAGTTTATCTGTCTTTTCCAAACTATCAGCGTAAAAATCTCCAATAACAAGTAAATATCTATCAAAAAAATCATAATATGGTGCTTGTGCCCTCGCTGGATTTATTCCACCGCTTATTGGTAAAATTCCAAAATTACCCAACTGATAATTATTTGATAGTTGATAATACTTATTTCCGTTATTATCTATATCTTCAAACTCAAATAAAAATCCTTCATCATGATCTGTATTACGTTTAATAATATCGAGAATTTCTAATTGTTTGTCTCTGTCTAAAAATCTATAATATTTACCATAAAAGTGTTTAACAGCTATACGGTAAGTATTTAAGGTATCCCCTGCATGCTTCTCTGAAGCATACCAAGGAAAAATTTCATTATAAATTGAATTAGTTAATTTAGTTCTATCAGGTTCATCTCCTTGTGTTAAAAAATCAAAATTTAATGCTTGTTTCTGATCAAGCTTCATAAACTCCTCTAGCGTTATTTTTTTTGAATGCATATATTCTTCAATTTTCAAATTTAAGCTCCTATTTAATCAATAAATATAAATTTTATTTCCAATAAAAAGCACTCACTCCACTTGAAGTAAGTGTTAATTTAAATTATTAGTAATTATCACCATCAAAAGGTGAACCAACGGCTGGATCATAGTAATAAGGAACACCTATACCCCAGCTAATACCAGATGATTCCGGATTATCTAAGTCATTTGAACCCCAAGTCCTAACATCCGGAACTCCAAATATCACTGTTGGATCACTCATAGCTTTTATAATATTATCTTTTGCGATACCAATAAAATATAAATTAGCCATATCTTCATCGCTCTTAACTTCTGAATTATATCCACCAGCACCACCGATTGACGTTTCAATCCAAGCTCCACCTGATGGGGATGAGCCTGATGGTTTTCCCCAAGCATTACTGTAGCCAGCAGAAGTGATCTTATTCATAATAAGTTGTTGAATATTTGCAATATTGGGTACATATCGATGATCCCCTGTACTACCGGGATTTGTCGGTGTAGTTGTTACTGTATCATTTCCGTTATTAGAATTTGAATTACTGTTATTTGAACTACTATTGCTGGAATTACTATTAACTGTTGTATTTGAATTATTACTTGTTGAACTATTACTTGTTGCATTATTATTTACAATTGTTTTATTTGAATTCGTATTATAGGTAGCGGTTGAACCATTTTCTTCAGTCACAGTCATTGTGGCATCAACACCCTTACCATCGAAAGAAATTTTATTGCCAGCATAAATTAGATCAATATTAGAAATATTATTAATTTCTGCTAAACGTGTCATTGAAATCTTAACACCATTATTATTTGCAGCTTCAGTAATCGTTGAAAGTGTATCGCCCCACTTAATCGTGTAAGCTGATGTCCCACTTGTTTTTAAAGATGCTTGAATTGATTTAACTGAATTGGCTTTCCATGTAGCAGCTTCAACATTATTTGTATTAATTACTGTTAGGCCAATCCCCATACTTAACGCAATTGCACCCGTTGTAACGATTTTTTTAGTTCTATCATTACATTTCACATTTCTAATTTGCTTTCTTGTTAACATATTTCTTCCTCCAAAAGTTTATGAATAAATAAGAACAAATTTATCTTATCATAAATCAAGCGTCAACGCTTTGTTTATTTTTAAACAAATGCGTTTGCGCTCTTTTGAAATGGCTTATTTCTCTATATTGTTAAAGATATTATAATTAATTTATTAAAAGTAGGTACAAAAATGTCAAAAATATCTGAACGATTAAAGAAACAACGAGAAGCATTAAATATGTCAATATCCCAAACTGCTGAAGCTGCAGGGCTAAGCGATAGTTCACTTTCACGATTTGAACGTGGCGTATTTAAAAGCATTAGTGTGGAACACTTAGAAGCTTGGGCATCTGCATTAAATATGGATATGGCTGAATTATTTGACGATCAAAAGCCATTTATTACTCGTGGAAAAAATACAACAGAGTTAATTAAATGGTTAGATGAACTAACCCCTGAAAAAAGAGAATATACTTCAAAATTACTATTAGAACTACTAAGAGATAATGACAAATAAATATAAACAAAAAAAGCTTACTAATTTAAAATTAGTAAGCTTTTATATTTATTCCCACTCAATTGTCGAAGGTGGCTTGCTCGTAACGTCGTACACGATACGGTTTACCTGCTTCACTTCGTTCACAATTCGAACTGAGATATCTTGTAAAACATCCCATGGAATGCGGGCGAAATCAGATGTCATACCATCAATGGAAGTGACAGCACGGATACCAACGGTGTAATCGTAAGTCCGACCATCACCCATGACACCAACACTCTTGATCCCTGGTAAAACAGTAAAGTATTGCCAGATTTCTTTATCAAGGCCAGCTTTTTTGATTTCTTCACGTAAAATATAATCACTTTCACGAACAATCTCAAGCTTTTCATCGGTAATTTCACCAATGACACGAATTCCAAGACCAGGCCCTGGGAATGGTTGACGCCATACTAATTCGTAAGGCATCCCCATCTTTTCACCCAATTCACGGGCTTCATCCTTGAACAAACTACGCAATGGTTCAATCAAACTAAATTGCATATCTTCTGGAAGGCCACCAACATTATGATGAGATTTAATTGTTTGTGCTGTATCAGTTCCACTTTCAATCACATCAGTATATAAAGTACCTTGAGCCAAGAAATCAATACCCTTTAACTTGCTAGCTTCATCGTTAAAGACTTGGATAAATTCATTACCAATAATCTTACGTTTTTGTTCTGGATCACTAACCCCAGTCAATTTGCTCAAGAAACGTTCTTGTGCATCGACTTTAATAATGTTCAAACCAAACTTACCAGCTAGGCTATCCATTACTTCTTGGGCTTCATTCTTACGGAGTAAACCATGATCAACAAAGATACATGTTAATTGATCACCAATCGCTTTATTCAATAGCACACCAACAACACTAGAATCTACTCCACCAGAAAGGCCAAGTAAGACTTTACTGTCACCAACTTTTTCACGAATGTCAGCAATTTGTGCATCAATGAAATCATCCATTGACCAGTTAGCTTCGGCTTCACAAACATCAAACGCAAAGTGACGTAAGATATCAGTCCCAAATTCAGTATTTTGAACTTCAGTATGGAATTGAAGACCATAAAATTTACGGTCATCATCAGCCATTGAAGTGATTGGGCAATTAGCACTAGTTGCCACGGTTTTAAAACCATTTGGCACCTTCGTTACTAAATCGCCATGACTCATCCAGACGTATTGCTTTTTAGGTGTACCAGCAAACATAACCGCATTTTCATCAGTTACTTCAATATCAGCATGACCATATTCAGAGTTATCAGCTTTTTCAACTGCTCCACCTTCAAGACTAGCTGCCATTAATTGCATTCCGTAACAAATTCCCAAAACAGGAATTCCTAAGTTGAAAATTTCAGGATCAACTGAGAATGCACCATCATCATAGACACTATTAGGCCCACCAGAGAAAACAATTCCCTTAGGATTTAGTTTCTTTAGCTCTTCAGCCGTTGTCTTATGTGACATTAATTCTGAGTAAATACCAAAATCACGAATTCGTCTGGTAATTAGTTGGTTGTATTGACTACCGAAGTCAAGTACAACGATTTTATCGAACGCATCAAGATTTATATTTGCCACTAATTGCCACCCCTTATTTTTAATTTAACAATGAATTTATTTTACGTGTTTTATCGCATTGGGTCAATCGTTATGCGAATTAATTTGTTTATTTTCGTAAATAGATATCATCAATTTTATGATGCTTGGTTTTGTGTAAAATTACATCGGCGCGATTACGCGTTGGTAAGATGAATTCACGTAGATTGGTGTAGTCAATTTCACGCCAAATTTTCTTGGCATGTTCAAACGCCACGTTCCGGTCACCCGTTGCTAATGAATAGTAATAGTTGGTTGGATCCTTAAAGGCTGAGTCCAACAACATTCCAAACCGTTCCAAAAACCACTGCTCAATCAAACGTGGATTAGCATCGACGTACAGCGAAAAATCAAAGAAGTCACTGATATATAGCATTTCGTTACTAGGCAATTGTAAAGTATTAATTCCCTCAACAATTAAAATATCCGGCTTTTCCAATATTTGCGTTTCATCTGGCACAATGTCATAAATTTGATGCGAATAGACAGGGAGTTCTACAGCGTCTGCGCCCGCCTTCAAATCATTCAAGAAGGTCAACATTTTTTCCATATCGTAAGATTCTGGAAAACCTTTACGGTTCATAATTTCTTTTTGTTGCAGTACCCGATTAGGATATAAGAATCCATCGGTCGTAATCAAATCAACTTTGGCATCCGGTAAAAATTTTTCTAATAACTTAGCCAGTAATCGTGCCGAAGTACTTTTTCCCACCGCCACCGAACCAGCAATTCCTAAAATAAACGGCACCCGCTTTTGAGGTAACTGTAAAAAGTCGGTTTTTTCTTCTTGCCAACTAAGATACTCATTATAGCGTAGCTTGATTAACTTCGTTAGTGGTAGAAAGACTTCATCCACGTCTAACACAGAAATCCGGTCACTAAATGCCTTTATTTGGTTCAAGCTATTTTGACTAATTTCAATTTTTTCATTTGAATAAAATTGTCGCCACTGATCACGTTCAAAGTGATAGTAGTTCATTAACTCTTCCATGCTTGGCCTCTTCATGATGTATTTAACTCTATCATAATATCATAATTCGTTATTTTTATGTTTAATTAGCATCAATAACAAGAAAAAATGACATCATTCTATCAATTAGAATAATGTCATTTCACTTTTTTTAATTTGAAGCTGATGGGAAAGTATACTCACCAATATTTTTACCATTTAATTCTGGCGCATCCGTCGTGTACTCTGACAAGGTTGAACCACCGTTTTCGGTTTCAATACTAGTTTTCTTTTCCTTTTGTGCTTTAGCTAAGTTTTGGAGTGATTTTTCAAGATTATAAGTGTAGTTCTTTTTATTAACCTTGGTAAATCCTTCTGGATGGAAGAATCGTAATAAATCACCATTAACGACTTTATCCGACATATTCAATTCAGTCGTCACATACTTCTGAATTTTATTGATTGCAACAGTTTGTTTCTTGGTTGGATTCTTAATCTCTTTTCCAGTGGTCGTATCATAAGTTTTATTCCCATACTTAGTATACGTTGGACTGACAAAGTCACCATCACGGAAGGAAACAATTTGATTACGATCCGTCGATAACAAGTCCTGGCCAAATTGAACAAAGCGATTCGAATCAATACCTAACAAGTTTTCAATCGTTGGTAAGACGTCGATTTCACCACCATAAGTGTGGTTAATCCCACCCTTTAAACCGGTCATTTCAATCATAAATGGTACTTTTTGGAACATCGCTAAATCAAAGTTATCAACACTATCTTTACCTAAGATTTGGGCAATGGCTGACTTATGATTATCCGAGATCCCGTAATGATCACCATACAAGACAATCATACTATTGTCACGTAAGCCGGTCTTATCAAGATAACTATAGAATTCTTTAATCGATTCATCTAAATAATGAGCGGTTTGAACGTATGGATCAACCGTATCATCCCCAGTTTTCAAGGCACTAATTGATTTGTTCTTCGTGTCCAGAATGTATGGATAATGGTTCGTTACCGTAATTAGTTTGGCATAGAATGGTTGTGGTAATTGTTGAATATAATTCATCGAACTAGCCATAAAGATTTTATCTTTAATTCCATAACCAGCATCATAATCATCAATTTCTGGGAAGTATGACTTACTGAAGTAGTAGTCATAACCCCATGATTTATACGTGTTGTCTCGGTTCCAGAAACTAGGCACATCCCCATGGAATGCAGCTGATGTATATCCTTGCTCTTGGGCTAAGATTGCGGGGGCTGCTTGGAAGGTATTACTAGTTCCATCAACACTCATTGCTGAGCCTTCAGGTAACCCAAATAATGAAGTTTCCAACATTAATTCAGCATCGGATGTTTTTCCTTGACCCACCTGATGGAAGAAGTTATCAAAGGCCAGCGTGTCACTTGAATGATAAATACTATTGATAAATGGTGTAACTTCCTCACCATTCACTTTGTAATCAATTACCCATTGTTGCAAACTTTCAAGATGCACAATAAAGACATTCTTACCTTTAGCAACACCAGAGTATTCAATATTGCCATTAACCCGATTCGACTTCAAAAAGTTTAAGACCGGCGTTAAATCTTTGGTATTTGCATTTGCTTTAATCGCACTATTCTTAGTTGTTTTAACCCCATCAATTACTGTATATGCTTGTAAGCCCAGATATTTAACTAAGTAATTGTTATCAAATGTTCGCGTAATTAAACCAGAACGATCTGCTTCTGCCATCCCTAAGTTAACCCCGAACAACAATACCCCTAACGTGGTAATGATTACGGCATAGCGACGCTTGAAATAACGCGTATCAATTCTAATCACATGAAAGGCTAACACGAGAATAATGATAACCACATCTAAAAAGACAAATAAATCAGTTGGATTAAAAATTCCAACGATACTTTTACCTAAGTTATTCGATGCTGATCCCGAACTTTTAATCGTCGTAAACGTGATAAAATCAGAAAATTCACGATAATAGAGGATATTGGCAAAGAGCCACATTGATAGTAAGCCATTAATAATTGACATTAACCAATAGGCTAATCGGCCACGGAAATACAACGCAATTCCTAGAAAAATTAACGCACCTGGAATGGTATTAAACGCTAATAGAAATTGTTGCATTCCTCCCGTTGCACCGAGTGTAAATTTAGTTTGATACGCCCAGTAACTCTTAACTGCAAATAAAATTACTGTGAGCGTGAAAAAGCCTAATCTTGTGTTTAGAACAGATTTAAATCGATGTAACACACTGCTCATGATATTTCCTCCATCTTGTCTTAAAATCACCATATTTTATATTACGCTATTCCCAATAGATGACAATTAATTCTCGAAATATTTCCGAAATGTTTACCTTTTGTTCATATATTCGACAAAGTAATTTTATTAGTTACTAAATTATACCTTAAACTATTTAGAACACCAAAAGTTTCAAATATAAATCATCAAACCAACATCAATTCCACAAAAAAACACCACGAATTCGTAGTGTTTTAACTTATTTATTAAATTGAATCATATAAATCAGTTGGAACTTGATCAAGTAGTGGTGTCATTGTTTGCACGCCAATCACTGACAATGCATGCATTGCTCGTGAACAAATCGTGTACAACAATTGTCGCTCATCTTCTTGCGCATACTTTTCCGCATTGGCATCCCAGATAATTACGGAATCAAACTCTAATCCCTTCGCTAAGAACGATGGAATCACTAAGGTTCCGTTAGCCAACCGTTGATTTTCAGTCCGAATTAACGTGGTTTTAATCCCACGTGCAGCTAGTTGATCATGAATTCGTTCACTATCAGCCAATGTCTTACCAATAATTGCACTGGCATCGTCGTCTGACTGCACATCATTCAACACGTCAATCAAGCTTGATACGGCTTGCTCTTCTGTGGCTTCAATCAACACTCGTGGCTTAGCACCCGTTCGTTCAAATGGTTCAATTGCTTCACCATTAGCCAAAATAGCCCGTGTAAATTCAGTAATTTCCTTGGTTGACCGATATGACTTCGTTAACTGCACAACTTCAGTTTTGTCAGGATCAAACATCGTATTCAACTGTGCCAATAATGTCCGACTATTTTCCTTGGTAAAGATGGCTTGATTTAAATCACCTAGCAAGGTAAAGCGTGCCCGTGGAAAACTAAACTTCAAATAAGCTAATTGGAACGCATCGTAGTCTTGCACTTCATCAACAAAAACATAACGAATATCACGTTCACCTTTTTTACCCGTAATTAAATCATATAGGTAGAGATAAACCGTCACGTCATTAGCTGACAAATTGCGTTCTTTTAATTGATCGTAATTAACTGCCAAATGATCTTCCCAATTATCCTTAGTTAAATCATATTTATCTAAGTTAATTAGATGTGGGGCCACCCGTTTAAAATTAATAAACTGGGCATTGATATTCAACCAGCGATTATGGTCAATCGCTTTTTTTATTGGTTTAAAGGCTTTCAAAACTAGTTGACGAGCTAAGAATTTAAATTCTTTGTCGGCAGAATCAAACTCACGTGGTTGGTCACCGAACAAACCATCAAGTTCTTGTTTCGTTAGATTTTGTACTTCTTCTTCAACCCATTTAGACTGGATTTCTGCACTCACCCGATGATTTAGCATCCGGACTAACTCTTCTTTGGTTGCATCTAAGCGGTTAGACAAATGATAGTTTTGATTAAATGAGTAATAAATTTCTTCAATTTTTTCGCGACTAAAGAACGGCTTACCGTTAAACATAATGTTACGGAATTTCATATCTTCTTTTTCAAGATGATGTGCATAGCGTTTCGTAGCATTAAAGAATTCTAAGCTGGTTTCCAAACGGGTAATATTTGAATCAACTTTGGTTTGGTCATTTTCAAAACGTTGTTGTAAGGTTTGCACCTGCATATTTGGTAAACGACGATTAGCAAATTGAAAATACGTCATTTGAACCATGTTATGTTCACCTAATTCAGGTAACACTTGATTAATATAATCATTGAATAGTTGGTTAGGTGAGAACAAAATAACTTGTCCCGCATTCAAATTACCTCGGTAACGATAGAGTAGCCAAGCAATTCGTTGCAGTACAGCCGCTGTTTTACCTGAACCGGCAGCTCCCTGAACAAAGAGTAAATCAGCACTGGTATTACGAATGATTTTATTTTGAGCTTGTTGAATAGTAGTAACAATACTCTTCATTTTAGTATTAGAATGCGTCCCCAACGCTTCTAATAACATCTGATCGCCAACGGTTTCATCGGTATCATAGACTGTGACAATTACGCCGTCAGCAATTTGGAATTGACGCTTCAACTTCACATCAACCTCTTGTGGACCATCTGGTGTTTGGTAACTAATATTACCCAAACCACCATCATAATAAATACTTGAAATTGGTGCGCGCCAATCATAAACCAGAAAATGATCTGGTCGATCAGTAAATGATGCTAACCCAATATAAATAGTTTCATCATTTGCTTCGCCATTTTCATGGAAATCAATCCGTGCAAAATAAGGGGTTTCTTTTAATTTAGTTAATGTTTCTAAATTACGTTCAGCATGTGAGCGACTAGTTTCACGTTGTTCCAACATTTGTTGTTGTTGACGCACTGACATCGCGGTTTCAACCATTCCGCTGTAAGTCGTACCATTAATTTTAATATCGTTAAATTGATTACCAATATCTTTAACATCTTTATTGGCATCGTTAATGTTTTGCTCAACTTTTTGAGTAGCGGCATCTATTTTACCAATTACCTCATCGAGATGTTCTTGTTCATATTTTTGAATTGAATCAGCCAACTATCTCTGCCTCCCAGGGTTTTTAATTGTACAATTATAGCATTTAAACTACACCGCTTTCAAATAATTATTAAAGATTATCCAAAGATAACTAAAGTTAACTCAAAAAAAGGTAAAAATAGTAGTTTTTTTGATCATAGAAACTTAAAATATAAGTAAATATCTGATGGAGGATTGGCATGGATCAAATTATATATGGAATTACCCACATTGAAGACATCATCATGTCAATCATCACTTGGCTTGGGCCATGGAGTTATATCGTGTTATTCACTTCAACCTTTATGGAAACTGGCTTAGTTATCTTTCCTTGGTTACCAGGTGAATCATTGATTTTTGTTACAAGTACCTTAGCTGCCTTACCAAATACCCCGTTAGAAATTGTTCCTTTAGCCGCGACTTTCTTTGTCGCTGCCGTCTGCGGTGACATCGTTAATTATCATATTGGTAAAACCCTGATGAAATGGAGCTTCTTTCGTCGGCGAATTATTGGCCCTAACGTCCAAAAAGCCGAACTATTTTTTAATACGCATGGTGGCAAGGCCATTATCTTTGGCCGCTTCATCCCCGTCATTCGAACTTTCGTCCCCTTAGTCGCGGGAACTTCTAAATTTAACTTCAAAAAATTCATGCTCGCTAATTTAGCCGGGGTTAGTCTTTGGGTGGCGATTGCTAGTATCTTAGGCTACTTCTTTGGCACGATTCCATTTGTTAAAGACCATCTTTCATTTGTAATTATCAGCATTGCCCTAATTACAATGCTACCGGCACTAGTTTTATGGATTACTAAGTTTATTCGTCGAAAAATTATTGACCGAAACATGCAGTAACGCCACTTCAAACCTGTCATTGTGGTACACTTACTATGTAATATAAATGACAAAATAAAGGGGTATTTTCTTATGGCAATCAATGTTTACTTTGTTCGACATGGACAAACATATCTCAATAAATATGATCGATTACAAGGTTGGTCGGACGCCCCACTAACCGAAAAAGGGCTTACTGACGGCACTCATGCTGGCCAAGCCCTATCAACTATTAACTTTGACTATGCTTTTAGTAGTGATTTAGCTCGGACTATTACCACTGCTAAATTAATTTTAGCGGAGAATCCCTCACCAATCACTGAACCTACACCAAGTAGTTTCTTCCGTGAAGAATTCTTTGGTTACTTTGAAGGTGCAGATGGTCCATCAACTTGGAACTATCTTGGTCGTCCTTACGGCTATAATAGTTTCTCTGAAATGATTGCTGGTTTAACCATTGAAAAAACTCGTGACATCATTGCTGCTGCTGATACTTTTGGTGATGCTGAAGATGACGCCACTTTCCAAGCACGGATGGATCAAGGCCTCGCATTGCTTCGCCAACAACCAGATAACACGAATGTTTTAGTAGTTTCTCATGGGACAACCATTCGCTCATTAGTGAGTCGATTTGCCCCTGAATACAATCCAACTAGTTCACCTGTTAATGGAAGTATTACTAAATTTAGTCTTACACCTACTGAAACCAAGGTCGACTTTTTCAATCTAGTTTCCTTACCAAAATAAATCGAAAACCGAGGAATAATTATACATGGATACAATGCCGCCAATTGAATCAGTAATTATCGCTGGCTTGAATAATAGCCAAACAAGCTTTGAATACTCGATGAATGAATTAGCTGAACTAGTTAAAGCAAATAACATGGAAGTTAAAGACAAACTAGTTCAAAACTTAGATCGCCCGAATGCCGCTACTTACTTTGGTAAAGGTAAGGTTGAGGAATTGGCCGAAGCAGCTCGTGCTGCTGATGTTCACACCATCGTTACTAACGATGAGTTAAGTCCCAGCCAAATTCGTAACCTTGAAGCAGCAACTGGCGCTCGTTTGTTAGATCGCACTGCCTTAATTCTTGAAATTTTTGCCAAACGTGCTCAATCTAAAGAAGCCAAATTACAAGTTGAAATTGCCCAATTAAAGTACCGTTTACCACGTTTAAGAACTAGTGCTAACCAAAGCCTTGATCAACAAACTGGTGCCGGTGGTGGTAGTTTTACCAACCGTGGTTCTGGTGAAACTAAACTTGAAATGAATCGTCGAACCATTGAAAATTCAATCGCTCACTTACGTGGTGAACTCGATGAAATCAATAAATCAGCGGTCACTCGTCGCCAACAACGAATTAAAAATGAAATGCCAATGGTCGCCTTAGTTGGTTATACTAATGCTGGTAAGTCAACGGTTATGAACGGTTTAGTTCGTAATTACGGTGTTGATGAGGATAAGCAAGTCTTTGAAAAAGATATGTTATTCGCAACTCTAGACACTAGTGTTCGTCGACTAACTTTACCTGATCAAAAAGAATTCTTGTTAAGTGATACAGTTGGGTTTGTTAGCAAGTTACCTCATAACTTAGTTGAATCATTTAAGTCAACCTTAGCTGAAGCTTCCCAAGCCGATTTATTACTGCAAGTTATCGACTACTCAGATCCGCATCATCAAGAAATGATGAAAACAACTGCTGACACACTTGAAGCAATTGGCATTAAAGATATTCCGATGATTAATATCTTTAACAAAGCAGATAAAATGGAAATTAGCTATCCAACCATGGAAGGCGAAAATCAGATTATTATGTCTGCTATTCAACCTGAATCTTTGGATATGTTAACTGATTTAATCAAAAAAATTATCTTTAAAGATTTTGTCACGACTACCCTATTGATTCCATTTACAGAAGGTAATGTTGTCGCTTATCTTAATGAAAAAGCTAACGTCATTAACACGGATTATGTTGCTAATGGTACCCAAATTGAAGTTGAATTATCAACCAATGACTATAAACGTTACGCTAAATATGAACTATAATAAAAATTCGCTTAGCAGCTGCTGAGCGAATTTTTTGACTATTTAATTATTTTTTCAGTTACCTTTGCGGAACGCCATAGTTGATATGCTGTCCAAAAACTAATCGCAACAATCAGCCAACCGAGCATTTCTATTGATAAGCCTTTAACCAAAGTTGCGGCAATCACAACGCCCACAATCCCACCAAAGATAAACCCAATAATGCCTTTTAATGAATATCGATTACTGCGCATAAAGTTAACACTGGTAACCGGCATTAAAATTGCACACGATAGCATCATAATTGGAAAGGCAGCAATTGGTTTTAAACCTAAGAAGTATACTAAAACCATACATGGTGCATATAAGCCAACTCCAGCCGACATCAGCATCCCCAATATAAAGTTACCGATTATCCCGATTACTAAGGCTCCACCAGTCAAACCAACCGCATTATTATGAACCGCAATAATTGAAATTAAGCCCATTTTATTAATTGCCATTAAAATTGCCGTTGCAACTAACGCGGTAGCCATAATTTTCTGAATCATCGCTTGATTTAAACGAACAACTACTTCACTTCCAATCAGCGAACCAATTACTGCAGCCAAGACCATTGAAATTAACGTAGTAATTTCCACATTAACCGCCGTCACAAAAAATAATGCTTCAACTACGGTTGGGATAGCGTGTCCCATATACATCGTTCCCGGTAAATTACGCTTATCATCCAGATAGTTAGTCCATTGAAAAAGTGTGGTTGTCGTCACAAAACTACCAACACCTAGAGTATCTAAAAAATCGGTAAGCATTCCAATTCCAAAGCCTAATGCCTGATCACCTGCATTAAAAGACACTCGCTGTTTAATTATTTGGGATACAATTAATGCACCTAAAATGATTGCACAAGCAATCAACACGATTATAATCGCTGTTATCATTTATTTTCTCCTTGTTATTCGTCCAAATAACATTATAAGAAATCTTGACTAAGATTACCATCTCTTTTAATCCATATAAAAATACCATCAATGAATTTACTTCATCAATGGCATCTATACATATTAATTAGTTTAAGGCATTATGGCTTTTGCCGCCGTTAACTAACGTAACTACATCGTTTAATCCAATTTCAACAATATTTTTAATTGCGGTATTCGTAAAGAAAGCTGAATGTGGTGTAATCATTACATTAGGCATTGCCTGTAAGGCTTTGTAGTCCTGCGGTAAAGTAGCAGGATCAACTTGTTGTTCAAAATAATCAGTTTCATCTGCCAAAGTATCTAAAGCTGCTCCCGCAATTTCGCCTTTTTGAAGTGCATCAATCAAGGCCTTCGTATCAACCAAACCACCACGCGCCATATTAATAAAATAAGCTGAAGATTTCATTTGTTTCAATGATTTTTCGTTAATAATGTTAATCGTATCAGCCTGTAATGGCGTGTGAATACTAACAATATCTGCTTGGGCCAGCACTGATTTTAAGTCAGTATATTCTAAGTATGGTTCTAATTCCACATTATAAACTGGATCAACCGCGATTACTTTTGCCCCCAAAGCAGCATAAATTTGTGCACTAGCACCCCCAATATGCCCGGCTCCAATAATTCCAACGGTTAAATTGTGAATTTCTTGACTAATCAAGCCATTCCACAAGAAGTTCCCTTGCGCCATTTGCTGATCAAAATATCCCAATTGTCGAATCAACCGCATTGCCTGCGTGACCCCTAATTCAGCAATTGCGCGTGGTGAGTACGCGGCAATATTCGTCACCGTTAAGCCGTTTTGTGTTGCTGCCTCCAAATTAATAATTTCAAACCCCACCATTCGTGCCGTCAGTTGTTTCAATCCATAACTAGCTAATTTTTCATAGATTACTGGTTCATGAATTGCGGTCGCTTGTTGAATATCAATTCCGTCGTAACCCTTGGCTAACACCACCGTCTCAGTTGAAAGACTGACATCTAACATCGTTACTTCATTACCAGTTTTTTGCGACCACGCTTTAATATACGGTTTTTCTTCAGGTAAAACACTATACATAATAATTTTCATAATTTACTCCTTAAAATCATCTATCTGCAACGTTTTAATCTTAGCTAATGCTTTTTTTATTACAGCTAATGGCTGTGTAGCTGCAATTCGGATAAAGCCTTCACCTGACTGACCAAATGCTAAGCCTGGGATTACAATGATCCCCGTCTTCTTTAATAACGCAGCCGCAAAGTCAACTGAATTCAAGCCAGTTTTCCGAATGTCAGCAAAGGCATAAATACCACCTTGGATTGGAATTATTTCCATCCAATCAATTGTCTGAACTACTTTTTCAATAAATTCGAGTCGTGTTCTAAATTCTTTCGCAAATATTGGAGCAAATTCATCAGCGTGCTGCAAAGCATAAATAGCAGCTTCTTGCGATAAAATCGGTGCCGAATAAGTAATTCCTTCATTCACTAATCTCGTGACGTCTGCAACGTATTCTGGAGCAATTAAATAGCCAATTCGCCAACCGGTCATCGCAAAACTCTTGGACATACTACCAAACGTAATTGTATTTGCAGGAGCAAACTTTGCCAGTGGTGTGAAATGTTGGCCTGGCATTAAGAAATCGCCATACACTTCGTCAGTCAAAATAAAAATATCATTTTGAATAGCTAACTCAGCAATTTGTTGTGCTGTTTCATCACTCATGACGTTTCCTGTTGGATTGTTGGGGGAATTTAATAAAATTGCTTTTGTTTTAGGCGTAATTAGTGCTGCCACTTCTGCTGTCTGAACAGCAAATTTATTTTCTGGCTTAGTACTTAAGATAACGGGCACTCCACCAGTTGCAACCACTTCATCTTCATAGGGTGAAAAACATGGCTGGGCGATAATCACTTCATCTCCCGCTTCCGGTGTTAAAATCGCAGCTAATGTAATATACAAAGCATGTGATGCTCCGACCGTTACCCGAATTTGTGGAATTTTAAAATCTAACTGATAATTATCATGATAGTAGGCTTTAATTGTTTCTCTTAGTTCAGGTAACCCACTTGCCTCTGTATAATGTGTCTGACCAGCTAATGCTTTTTCATATGCATAATCAATAATGGCCTTGGGTGTCGTAAAATCTGGATCACCAATCGATAAATCAATTGTATCTTTGGTTGTTGCAGCTAACGTGCTAATTTCTGCTAAAATATTAGGTTCTGGATGTTGATAACGTTGATTTAAATTAGAATTATCCATTAGTGTCCTCCTAGAAATATAAAGTATAAATTGTTAGGTATACTATACACCATTTATAAGCAAATTATCAATTAAATTAATAATTATTCATAAATATCCAGTTTTATTGTTAATATATACAAAAAAACAGGCTGAGCAATTTCACTCAACCTGTTACATATTTTAAACTTCTAACTATTCACGATAATAAGCTTCTGATGCAAAACCAGCCTGACCGCCACCAGAAATTAATCGATCACGACTGATATCTGAATCATCATACCCATTAGCTATAGCACTAGATCCATCTACCCCAGCAGGAATAATGCTCAGTGGTTGGAAAGTACCATATGATTTCATATTAAAAGTTCCGATTGAACCCCTCATATATCCATCTTCGATATTCCCAGATCCAATAACTTCTTGATAGCCATTGTAATCATTCTTTCCATCAATAACTGCTCCCACAGTAATTGATACACTACTACCACTAGGTCTATCCATTGTTTTATCGGTGACAACTAAAGAATCACCAGTAGTTTCATTTTTCCAAGTTCCGACTAAACTAGAAAAATCATTAGTTGCTAATTGCGTTAAATCAAGTCTACTTTTAGCTTCTTTAACCTCATCCTTGGTCTGACTTGTATTATTCGAACTTGATTCTGATTCTAATGATGGTATTTTACCATCAATTACCTTTTCAAAATTATCAATTAGATCAGCATCATGTACAACGGTTACCGTTGGTTTGGAAGACGTACTAGTGTTCTGTAAAATTGTGGGGGCATTATTATGAATAGCAAACAAATACAATTTAGCATTATCAGTATCGTTTTCTGCATTAGTATAAGCCGCCACAATTTCATAATCTTGATTACCAACCCCAGTCGTTGACCACTCACCGGTTACGGTCTTCTCACCGATTTTCATCTTAATGTTTTTTAAATCACTTGGTAATGACATTTGATTAAACTTCAATTTATTATTCTTAGTTGCTTGTTCATAGGTGTCATCAAAATCATTCATAAATGATTTCAACTTATTATCTTTATTATCATTCCAATATTTTTTAGCATTCGACGTCGATTTATTCTTCGTATTACTCGTATTTACGGCAGTATCATTAGCATAAAATAGTTCATACCCACAAAATCCAACCGCAATCACTGCCACAACTCCCAGCATCCAAATAGCTTTTTTACTACTTAACAATATAATTACCTCCAATGATTATATTCAGTATTAGTAATATACCAATTGAGTTGGTCACAATTTGGCCAAAAATACGCATATATAATATGCGCATTCCCAATTTTATTCAGCTATTTCTGCTCCTAGTGCACCTTTAAAATGATTAAGTCCCCATTGTTGACCAGCATCATTTAGGGCTGCTACCGCCGATTGTGGTACCGTAATTTGATAATTCAAGTTATACGCATCGACTGCCGTATGCAATACGCAAATATCGGTACAAACACCCGTTAAAATCACATGGTTAATCTGACGAGCACGTAAATCAATATCTAAACTGGTTCCCGCAAACGAACTATACCGCGTTTTGTCCATCACCCCAACTTTAGGATGACTTTTATTATTCTCATACCATACTTTTAATGGACCATAGAATTCTCGTCCCCATGTATTTCTAACATTATGGATTGGAAATAACTTAGTCTCAGGATGATATGGATCATTAGGTGTATGAACATCGGTTGGTAACATTACCCAGCCATCATTCGCTAAAGTTTGGTCAGCTAATTGAACAATCCGATTCACAATTTCTTGGCCTGGTTTTCCACATGTCAGTGTCCCTTGGTCGTCAACAAAGTCGTTCGTATAATCGATAATTAATAATGCGTCTTGCTTACTCAAATTCATCACCTCATTGTTTTAGTTGGCTAAATTTTATCATTATCAACTACTAGTGTCATTTATTTAGCAAAAAAGGATTAAAACTCTTCCGTTAGGTAGAATTTCAATCCTTTTAAATTAATATTTACGACGATAGTCAAGTAATTGATGACTAATGTCAGCAGTTGCACCATAAACCTGTTTGTAGATTTTATGCATTGCTTGATACTTTTCAACATTTTCCGCATTTGGTGTATAAACTTTACCAAAGTGAACGAATTCCGCGGCACAATCTTGAACCGTATCGAACCATCCCAAACCAACAGCAGCTAACATGGCAGCTCCCATTCCTGGTCCTTGTTCATTTTCAAGACTAACAACCTTCTTATTGAAAATGTCAGCTTGAATTTGGAGCCAAAGTGGACTCTTTGATCCGCCACCAATCGATACAACCGTATCGAATTTTTGACCATTTTCATCAAAGATATCCATAATATCTGCGAATGAATAGATGATTCCTTCAAGAACTGCACGGACAAAATCGGCCCGAGTATCAGTTCCGTCAATCCCAATAAAGCTCCCGCGAATATCAGCATCAGCATATGGTGTCCGTTCACCAACAATATATGGTGTAAAGACTAACCCATTAGCTCCTACTTTTGATTCAGCAGCACTGGATACAAATTCAGTGAAATCATCAGTTGGTCCAAAAGTCTTCTTCAACCAACTCAAGCTATAACCAGCTGCTAAAGTTACTCCCATGGTATAGAATTTATCGGGAATTGCATGATTAAAGAAATGTAGTTTACCTTTGTAATCAACATTGGCATTATCATCATACTTCAAGACAACACCTGAAGTACCAATACTAGCCATCACCATGTTAGGTGCTAAAATACCTGATCCCACTGCCCCAGCAGCATTATCGGCAGCCCCACCAAACACTTTAGTAGTTTGCAATAGCCCAGAGAATAATGAATAGCTTTCCGAAATATTGCCAGCAAAGCCAATTGATTCGATCAATGGTGGACACATATCCATTGAAATACCGAATTTATCAGCAACGGTTTTACTCCATTCTTTCTTAGCAACATCGAGTAATACGGTTCCGGCAGCATCAGAATATTCCATCGCAATTTCGCCAGTCATGCGGTAACGCAAGTAGTCTTTAGGTAATAAGAATGTCTTTGCTTTAGCAAAAATATTAGGTTCATTTTCTTTAACCCATAAAATCTTAGGTAACGTAAATCCTTCAAGAGGTTGATTACGAGTAATATCAATAAATTCATCACCCATTACTTCAAGAATTTCTTCACGTTGTTTAGTGGTTCGAGTGTCGTTCCATAAAATTGCTGGACGCAAGACTTGTTTATTTTCATCAAGTAAAACTAGTCCATGCATCTGACCAGAATAACTAATTCCTTCAATTTCTTCAGGCTTAATTCCATCCTTCAAAATCAAACGAACAATTGAAACTGTAGTAGCAGAAACCCAGTCTTCTGGGTTTTGTTCACTATATCCTGGTTTGGGATTACTTAATTCATAATCAAAGCTTTCTTGTGCAACAATTTTACCGCTACGATCAACGGCTGAAACTTTAACTGCGCTAGTTCCTAAATCAACACCAAGTACATAACTCATCGTCGATTCCTCGCTTTCATTTTATAAAATAAAGTGGAGGGTGGAATAATTATTCCATCCTCCACTTATGATTTACCTATATTAACTTGTCATTAAGAAACTTTGATTACTTCAAAGCGTCAATAATGTAGTGGTTAATTGTATCTTTAACTTGTTCAAGATGATCTGAATGTGTAGCATCACGAACGTCTTTTTGAGTCTTATCAATTGAATAAGCTTCAAGTTCTGCTAGTCCTGCTTTACCACTTTCAATATCAGCACCAATACCCTTATCGTATGAAGAATAACGATCAGCGACAACGTTATCAAGAACCTTGTCTTCCTTCATCTTCAAGGCAACACGTAATCCGGCAGCAAATGTATCCATACCAACAATATGTGAGTAGAATAGGTCATTTGCTTCGAATGATGAACGACGTGGTTTAGAATCAAAGTTCAATCCACCATGAGGTCCAATTTGTCCTTCTTCAACAACTTCAGTCATAGCTGCAACTGATTCATAAAGGTTTGATGGGAATTCATCGATATCCCATCCGATTAGCTTGTCACCTTCGTTAGCATCTAATGATCCTAACATACCGGCTTCACGAGCAACACGGATTTCATGTTGATAAGTATGACCAGCTAAGTTAGCATGGTTACCTTCAAGGTTCAACTTGAAGTCTTTATCAAGATCGTATTCCTTTAAGAAGTTCATTGTTGTAGCAGCATCAAAGTCATATTGATGAGTCATTGGTTCCTTTGGTTTTGGTTCAAGCATGAATTGTGCGTCGAAACCAATTTCATTAGCATAATCTTTAGCCATATGGAATAACTTAGCAGCATGAGATTGTTCTAACTTCATATCAGTGTTCCAAAGTGATTCGTAACCTTCACGTCCACCCCAGAATACATAGTTTTCAGAACCTACGCGCTTACCAACTTCCAAGCTATGCTTGATTTGAGCAGCTGAATATGCGAATACGTCAGCAAATGGTGAAGTTGCAGCACCAGATACGAAACGAGGGTTTGAGAACATGTTTGAAGTATTCCAAAGAACTTTTTTACCTGTTGTTTTTTGGTATTCAACAATGCGATCAACAACTTTGTCTAAGTTTGCGTTAGTTTCACGAAGTGTGTCGCCTTCTGGGGCAAGATCACGGTCGTGGAATGCAAAGAAGTCAACGCCTAATTTATCATAAAATTCAAATGCGTAGTCAACCTTAGCAAGTGCCAAATCCATTGGATCTGAATACTTGTCATAAGGACGAACAGCAGTTCCGTCACCAAAGTTATCAATTAAACGTTGGTCAAATGTGTGCCAGTATGCAACTGAGAAACGCAACCAGTCACGCATTTTCTTTCCGCCGATAACTTCATCCGCGTTGTAATAATGAAATCCTAAACCTGATTCTAATTTATCTGTGCCCACGTAAGGGACTTTGTCTACGTTCCAATATGCCATGATTAAAAGTGCCTCCTGAATTTAGTTTGTTGTTTCAACCAACTTACAAGAATAGTATAACGCTTACATTTTATATTGCAACCCCTTTCACCAAAAAAATCGATAAAAATTCCCCGAATAATTAGTTTAAAGTCCTAACTATCCGAGGAACGTTATTTTATTCAAGCTTACAATATTTTTTCGAGGTCAGAATTAAACTTTAAGTCCATTCCATCCATTGCTAATGCTTTATGGGTAATTGCCGAGCATCCACCTAATAATGATGAATATCGGGCTCCTGGCATGTCAAAAATTTCAATTAGGTTATTACCTGACATGACCTTATACTTTGCATTCAAAACTGGAATCAATTCTGGAATATTTTCAACTAAATCTGAACTAATATAGATTGATTCAGGATTTAATTCCATCGCCGTATTATAAATAATCAACGTTAAATAACTACAAAAATCATCAACAGCTTTCACCACTTGCTCATTTTGCTTGTAATATAACTTAGCCATACCTGCAAAATCTAAACTAGGTTGACTTAAACTATCACGAATGGTTTCAATAATTGCATCTTGTGAGGCAAAGTCTTCAATCTTAATCAAATTAGTTGGATCACTAAAATCGGTTAAATAAACCGATCGACCAACTTCACCCGCTTCACCATATTCACCACGATAAATTTCATGGTCAATAATAATACCCGCACCAATTCCTTTATGAATACTAAATACAACAATATTATGTAATCGTTTATCTGATAATTTAGAAAAATCACGTTGTGCCATCGCAACTAAGTTAGCTTCATTTTCAAGTACAACTGGGACGTTAAATTCATCTTTTAAAACTTGATATAAATCAACATCTTGCATATCAATAAATGGCGAAGATTGAATCTTAGTATTTAACACAATTCCATGGATTGCAACCGAGATTCCCATTAAGCCAACACGAGTAGCATTTAAGCGTCTTACTTCATCTTTAAACATTTCGACTATTTCATAAATGTCTTTGCCAACTGTATAAATTCGATCATAAAAAAATGGCGTTCCTTCTATATAATTAGCCATGATATCTAAATGATTAAACCCTAAATCAAAATTAATCGTATACCCGTAGTCTTTATTGACTTTAATCATCACTGGTTTACGCCCACCGACTTCAGAACTATCACCTTGGCCAGTTTCAACGACTAGTTTTTTTTCTTTTAAGTCGTTATATATCGCTGATACTGTAGACTTATTAAGACCCAAATTACGAGAAATCTGAATTCTAGAGATTGGTTCATCGATAAAAATCTGTTGTAAAACTGATTTTTCATTATTACTTCTGATTTCTTCTTTTCTAAGCGTCATAATTACTCCTTGTTTATTACTTGATATATTTTATATTATCATAACCTCCAGTTAGTTTGAATAAAATAAATTGTATCAATTTTTAATTAGTTTGTTTTTTTACACAACCAACAACTGACTCTGATTATACAAGCGCTTTCATTAATATGCAATTGCTTTTAAATGTTTTATATATTTTAATTAATCTTCACTATTTAGATTATTGTTAAGTAGTGATAGAATGTATTTAATCGCTTACATTACAAACCTAATTAATACGGAGGAACCACTTATGAATATTGAAAAAGCCCCATTTGGAAAAATTAACTCACAAGATGTCGAAAAGTACACTTTAACTAATGATAACGGTGTTAGCATTTCCGTTCTTACGTTTGCTGCTCTCTGGCAAGCATTCAACGTTCCGGCTGATAAAGGAACTGTTAACTTGCTACTAAGTTCTGACAACCTTGAAAATTATACTAACAACCCCTTTTACGCTGGACGAATTGTTGGACGAATCGGTGGCCGTTTAAAAGGTGGCCAATTTGAAATTGATGGAACAACTTACCAAGTTGATCAAAATGAAGGTAATAACAGTCTTCATGGTGGCTCAAATGGTTTTGCTAATCAAGTATGGCAAGCTACAACTAACCAAACTGCTGACAGTGTTTCAG
The DNA here is from genome assembly GCF_001434315.1 of Paucilactobacillus oligofermentans DSM 15707 = LMG 22743. Taxonomy (GTDB): domain Bacteria; phylum Bacillota; class Bacilli; order Lactobacillales; family Lactobacillaceae; genus Paucilactobacillus; species Paucilactobacillus oligofermentans. The sequence continues at coordinate 228,794 of NZ_AZFE01000031.1, forward strand.
TTACACTTAGCTTTACCTTTACTCCAGCCATTGATAAATTCCCTGGTAATTTAGATGCTAAGGTAACTTATACATTACACAAGGATAATTCAGTAACCATTGACTTTGAAGGTACAACTGATGCTAATACATTATTTAACCCAACAAGTCATGCATACTGGAACTTGTCAGAAACTTATAATATTCTTAACCATACTTTCCAAGCAAATTCTGGATCACATCTTGAATTCGATGATGAAAAGATTGCAACTGGTAACTTATTGGTTAATGCCAATACACCATTTGACTTCAATCAACCTACACTATTCAAAGACGCAATCGATGGTATGTCAAATACTGATGAAAAGGGATTTGATGACATTTTAGTGGTTGACCCTGATAGTGATGAAGCCGCTGCTACCTTAAAAGATCAAGATAGTGGTCGCTCAATTAAATTATATTCAGATCGTAATGGTTTAGTTGTCTTCACCGCTAACTCATTTAATGACGTGGCTACCTATACTAACGGTCCTGCTCATCCATACCAAGCCGTTGCATTAGAAGCTCAAACTTTATCTGATACCCCACATCATCCTAACTTTGGTGATGTAACCTTGAAGGCTAACGAAACTAAGAACTATCAAATTAAAATTGTACCTGAATTTTAAGATATATATTTAAACCAAAAATAATCTCATCACTTTTACAGTGATGAGATTATTTTTTTACACTATTTACTTAAGCTAACCGACGTTCAAAATATTTTCCAACTAATGAAAGTGCGTAACATACAATAAAGTAAAGTACAGCTAAGGCAACAAACATTGGAATAATATAATTTGTGTTTTGACCATAAATAATTTGGGCATGATACATCATTTCAGGAAGAACAATAATCGTTCCCAATGAAGTATCCTTGATCAAAGAAATAAATTGGCTAACTAGTGCTGGAACCATGTTTTTCATTGCTTGAGGTAATACCACAATTCTTAACGCAGTCCAATAACCAATCCCATTTGATTGAGCACCTTCCATTTGACCCTTATCAATCGCAATAATTCCTGAACGAACAATTTCAGCAATCATCATTGATTCAAAGACGGTCATGGCAATAATTGCCGCGGCAATTACTGGTGGCTTAAATCCAAGATTAGGTAATCCAAAGTAAGTAAAGAAGATAATCAACAATAATGGTAAGTTACGAATTAGATCAATTACAAACCCAACAATTGCTGAAAAATACTTAATTTCAGAATAACGAATAACCCCTAAAATAGTCCCTAAAATAAAACTAAGAATAACTGAAATGACTGAAACTTCAACAGTAACCCACAAACCTTGTAGAAGGTAGCGTAGGTTTAACCATGAATATGCATCAATAAATGTTTGCATTTTCGACTACCTCCTTAGGCTAATTTTTTTTCTAGATGGCGCATGTAATAACTCAATGGCATCGTAATAATTAGGTACAAGATTCCAACAGCAAAGAACGTTGACATCGTTTGTAATGTGTCATTGGCAATCATATTACCTTGATACATCAAATCAAATCCCGCAACGAATGCCAAAACTGATGAGTTTTTAACTAGGTTAATAAATTGATTACCCAATGGTGGAATCACAATTTTGAAAGCTTGCGGTAAAATAATGTGCCGCATAGCTTGCCAAAAAGATAATCCATTAGACTGGGCCCCTTCCATTTGACCGCCATCAACGGACTGAATTCCTGCCCGCACGGTTTCAGCAATAAATGCTGAGGTGTAAATGGTTAATCCAATAGTTCCAGCAGCAAATCCACTAATTTTTACAACGTAAAGTGGAATAACTACAAAGAAGAACATAGTGATAACCAATAATGGAATATTACGGAAAACTTCAACGTAAATATTACCGATAACTCGCATTGCTTTATTAGGCATAATTTCAAAAATAGCAAACATAGTTCCAATGATCAAACTGAAGAATAGCGCAATAATACTACACAACAACGTTTGTCCGAAACCTTGTAATAACGGTTGCCATTCAGTTGCAAAAATATGAATCATTATCGCTTCATCTCCTCATAATTGAATCCTTGGACATTTCCAAACCATTTCATCAGTATCTTATTGTAAGTACCATCTTTTTCAATCGCTGTTAAGGCTTTATTAATTCGGTTTTTAAAGTTAGTCTGTCCTTTGTTAACAGCAATCCCATATGGTTCTTGAGTGAATGACCCACCAACAACCACATAACCAGGATTATCTGCTGACATTCCGTACAAAATACCATTATCAGTTGTCAACGCATCCCCTTGGCCTGACTTCAATGCCGTTAAGGCTTGTGCATAATCAGACATTTGTAGCAGTTTCGCCTTGGGAGCAAACTTACCAATATTTTGAACTGAGTTTGACCCTACTACTCCAATTACCACTTTACCTTTTTTATTCAAATCCTTAACACTTTTAATTGAACTGCCTTTTTTTACTAAAATCGATTGTCCTGCATTAAAGTATGAACGAGTAAAATCAACTTGCTTAGCTCGTTCTGGTGTAATTGTCATTGTTGCAATAATAGCATCTATATTGCCATTTCTAAGTAATGGCACCCGGGTTGAACTAGTAATTGGTACGAAAATTGCTTTACCATCCTTACCAAGAATTTCTTTAGTTAACGCCTTAGCGATATCTACTTCAAACCCTTGATCAATACTAGTTTTAATGTTCATTAAACCGAATAATTTTGTATCAGCTTTAACACCCCAGGTAATCGTGTTTGCGTTTGTATCAACTTTTAAAACATCTTGTTTTGATAGAGCTTTGCTTGACCCACAAGCTGTCATTGTGACTAGCAATAACGCAAGAGCAGCAAACAAGCCCATGAAACGACCAACCTTTTTCATGGCTGTTTCCCCCTTCTTACTTGTGTACAATAATTTTACTTAAGAATTGACGAGCACGTTCATTACTTGGTTCACCATCGAAGAATTGTTCTTTAGTATCGTCCTCAAGAATTTCACCATCAGCCATAAAAATAACCCGATCTCCCACTTCACGAGCAAAGCCCATTTCATGAGTTACCACGATCATTCCCATGCTAGAATCACGTGCGATATCTTTCATAACGTTTAGAACATCATCAATCATTTCAGGATCTAGGGCAGAAGTTGGTTCATCAAATAGAATCAACTTAGGACTCATAGCCAAACTACGTGCAATCGCAATTCGTTGTTGTTGTCCACCAGAAAGTTGACGTGGATAATTATTAGCTTTACTTTCAAGACCAACCTTTTTAAGTAAACTTAAGGCTAATTCTTTATTTTCTTTTTCATCACGTTTAAGAACAATTCGTGGTGCTAACATGATATTTTCAATCACTGTTTTATTCGCGTACAAATTGAAATGTTGGAAAACCATCCCAACATTCTTACGAATCTTATTTGCATCAGTTTTTTTATCGGCTAAATCAAAGCCATCAACAATTAGACGACCTTCTTGAATTGGTTCAAGGCCGTTAATTGTTCGGATTAAAGTACTCTTTCCAGAGCCTGAAGGTCCGATTAAAACAACCGTTTCACCGGCTTCCACCGTTAAATTGATATCCTTTAAGGCATGGAAATCGCCGTAATACTTTTGGACATCGTGAAATTCGACCATTGACATATGAAAATCCTCCACTCTTTCGCACGGTTTCTAATCAAAACCTAACGCCGATTTAAATTAACGCTAGGTAGAATTTTATACCATAACGGGGGTGTCGTCAAAGAATTGTTAACATTATCGTTGTAAAAAATTCACAAGTTTATCAATTTTGGTAAAAAAATATATAAAAAAACACGATTATTAACTTCTAATCGTGTCTTTCACTCATTAGTTACCGATATTTTTAAAATTATTTTCAATAAATTTACTAATTCGTTTCATTGCTTCTTGTAAGTTTGCCATTGATGAAGCATAACTAATTCGAATGTAGCCCTCGCCGCCAGGACCAAATGGTGACCCAGCCACTAGTGCAACTTTTTGTTCAACTAATAATTGACGGCAAAAGTCCCAGTCAGAGATTTCCCATGAAGCCGGAATCTTACAAAATGAATAAAATGCTCCTTGCGGTTTCGTGGCTTTAAACCCAAAACTAGTCATTTGTTCATGCACAAATTCACCACGTTTTTGATAATCTTTACACATTTCAAGACCATCATCAAAACCATTAGTAAGAGCTTCTTCAGCAGCATCTTGAGCCACATAAGTCGCCGTGGTTACAGAAAATTGATGCATTTTAAATAACTCTTTTTGAATATCTGCTTGTGCAGCCATAATTCCAATGCGCCAACCGGTCATTGCGTGTGACTTAGAGACACCATTAATTAAAATTGTTTGTTCAGGAAGGTATTCAGCAATCGAAACATGCTTTTCACCATATGTTAATTCACTATAAATTTCATCTGCAATGACGAATACATTCCGATCAGATAACACATCCGCGATTGCTTTAGTATCTTTACGACGATAAGTGACTCCGGTTGGATTTGAAGGAAAATTCAATACCACCGCTTTAATTTTATCACCATGTTCATCTAAGGTTGCTTTTAACTTTGCAGGACTAAGTACAAAATCTTCTTCCGCCGTATTGATATAGACGGGCACAACTCCATGAGCCTTCAGAATCGAAATATACATTGGCCAAATTGGTGTTGGCACGATAATCTCATCACCAGGATTGGTCACCGACAAAACAGCTGTAGCAATTGCTTCAGTCGCTCCAACCGTAACAATCATATTGTCTGCAGTGTAATTGAGATTATATTTTTTATCGAGAAAATCTGCGGCAGCAGCGCGTAACCCTGGTGTCCCAGCAGATTGTGGATAATGAGAGTGGTTGTTTTCAATGCTCTTAATCGCAGCTTGCTTAATATGCTCTGGGGTATTGAAATCTGGTTCACCCAAAGTTAATTTAATGACTCCCGGAATTTTTGATGCTTCCTGGTCAAACGCTCGTATACTTGATGGTTTAACGTCTGCTAATTCATCATGCATTCGGCCTAACAATTGTTGTACCTTTTCGCTCATGTCCATCCCTCAATTCTATTAATTAAAAACTGACTATAATATAGCAACCACCAGGGATTGTGTCAAAGTTAATTTGTGAACATGACTTATTTTGTACTCTTAAAATAAAAAAGGCATATCACAAGTAATCCACTTGTAATACGCCAGTTAGTAACGTTTTAATCCTATTGCGTAATTTTACTTATCATCTTTGCCTTTATAAGCAACCTTAACATTCAACTCGTACGGACGATCATGTTCGATTGTGGCATCGCTTCGACCCGCAAACTTTTCTGGTCCACCGGTAATAAATACATTCGCAAGGAAAATATGATAATCTTCCTGTGCTGATTTAATATCAGTTAATCCGACACTAGTTAAATGCCCCACTGCTAGCCGTTCCATCCGATTTAAACCAATGAAGATTTCTAAGCGACCACCCGTTGGTACTAATTCGAAATAAGGTACCGTTTGATTTTCAACTAATTTTTGCGTTGATTCATCTTCTTTACGACTTCGCTTCACAATTTCTTTTTCCGTGCGATGTCCGTAATCAGCTTGCAAAATATTTTCTCGAATCAGTTGTTTAACCACCCGTTTCAAATTAGCTTGTTCATGATCATTAATCGCAACATCTGCCGGTAGAATTTGGTCATTAACAAAGAGTCCATTGGCGGGTACATTCATATTGCCTTGTTGATGAGCTAAACGTTCTGCTTCAGTTAGTTTTGGACCACCCAATAACTTTTCAATTTTAGGTGAAATATCAAATTTAGCTTTTTTATCTGTAAAATAATAAATAAAATTCAACACCACAAAGTACATTAACGCAGCAAAGGCCAGCATAAACAGCAAACCTCGAACATAAGCCTGATTTTTTAATAAGCGAAACGCAACATAGAATAAATAAAACTCACCAAAGAAACCTACAACCACGTAAGCTTGATTTTTTAATTTAGTATTTACATTAAAGTAACTTAATGAACGGTTAATCATATCTAAAATCGTTAACATATTATTTTCTCCTATTAACTTGTTGCATTGGCTGCCGTAGTTGTTGTTGTGCTTGAACTTGTTGTGGTATCAGTTGCCGAATCAGTAGTAGCGTCAGCAGATGAATCAGCCGTTGAATCAGCCGCTGTATCAGCAGTCGTATCTGTATCAGCGGTCGTAGTTGTTGCTGCCTTTGACTCCTCAGTGCTTGAGCTAGATGCTGAGCTGCTTTCTTTAGGCACACTTGACGAACTCGAAGACACTGCAGAGCTAGAACTAACACTTACGCTGGAACTTGAACTCGTTGGTGCTCCTTCACTAGTATGCGTCGTTGTATTCACAACCACATTGGTGGCGCTTAATGCCAACACAAGTGAAACAATTGCAAACGGCGTGATAAATGGTGGGGTTCGATATGCCATAGTTTATTTCTCCTTTAATAGCTTTGAATACATTTTAAATCAAAATTCCGATTTTATGCTGATTTTATTGTTAAAGATTCTATAAGTTTGTCTTAACCGTTTCTGCTAAAAATGACAGTAAAATTATCTTTCACTATCGATCTAATTATTTTTATCTTTTGAAGGATATCTTACATATGTAGCAGGTTTCTTATCGTCATCTTTACCAATGTTTAAAAACACGTTTTTATTTAAAATGTAATCCATTGGAAAGACTAATAAAAAGATTGACCATCCTAGAACTCCTGTCCACACAATATCTCTCATGATTGACTGTTTTCTAATCGAATATAAATCTTTCGGATTCCATTCAATTTTAACCTTATCGCCCTTATCCAAAAAACCATCAAGCTTAGTTTCTGGTGAAAAAGGAATCATGGCTTGCTTTTCTGGACTGTAAAACTCAACATTAGCCCTCGTATGATTCTGATAAAAGCCGCCACGTCCACTATGCGTTGTATAATGTTCTTCAATTCCAACAACTGTTGCAGTGGCGTGCTCATACGTAATCTCATCATATAAATAGATAGACGAAAAAATCATCAAAATTATCGCAAAACAAATATCAACGATATTGCCTTTCATAATCCGATGATTAACATTAATTACTTTTTTCTTCTTTTTACTAATCTTATTTAGCTTAGCTACCTTATTACCATAAGCAATAATATTTAAAAATCTTATTGTTTTCCCGATTTTTCTGAATAAACTCATTTATTAATCCCCAATAATAAGTAAGTAATTTATGCGTTCAAATTTTGTTGCTTTTTACATTCAGCACATAGACCATATAATTCAAATCGATGGCCATCAATTTCAGCACCCGGTAATTGTTGATCAAAAAAAGTCATATCAATTGGGCACATTTCAATTTCTTGAACTAATCCACAATTTGAACAAACAAAGTGATGATGATGCATATGTTTATAATCGCACTGAAATTTAACTTGCATCTGATCATTTTTCACGTGCATTTCGACAATGCCAATTTCCTCGAACTCTTTTAAGTTACGATAAATCGTGTTATGACTCATCCCCGGATACAGTTGTCGTAAATATTCATCGACTTTCGTAACATCGACATACCTTTGTTGATGTTCAGCTAAATAATCAACCAACGATTTACGTTGCTTAGTTAATTTATACTTTTCATCTTTTAAAATTTTAAGTGCTTGACCTACTTCTACAGCCATTTTATTCCCCCGCTAAATAATAACGATTACGCTTTAAATATTTTAGCATAGATAAACTGATAACTACAAATTACTAACTCCGCAATCTAATCTTTAAGTTCCGTAACAATTCGATCAAGCTCTTGCTTAGTTTGATTCCAATTATCGTTCACAATCACTTTAGATTGACCATCAAGCTGTTTAGGAATTTTCAAATCACGATGATATTCGGCACTCTTAATCCGTTGAATTAACGCAATCTTTTCGTCGCCGCGATTAGCTAACCGCTCCTTTAATGCATCCGGTTCTGAAACCGTTAAGAAAATCACAACCGCTTGATCTCCCAAAACTTCTTTATAGGTAGTTGCACCCTTTGAGTCAAGCACAATAGTCACTAAATCAGCCTTTTCCCAAGCTTGGTCTAAACCTTCCATTGATGAACCATACTGATTAAAATCATAGGTCACCTGTTCTAACAACGTTAATTTGCGCATGCTCTCATGAGTCTCAAAATAATAATCAAACCCATCGGCTTCTCCCTCACGTGGCTTACGGGTAGTATGCGTAATTACCTTGGGTAGATGATGTTTGCTTTGTAAATACTTACTAACCGTTGTTTTTCCAGAACCTGTTGCCCCCGTAATTACCAATACTCGCTTCATTTCGTTACCCTACTCTTCATTTTGTTTTTCAAGATACTGATTAACTTGATCTAATAGTTCTTTTAAATTATCATACGTTAATTTTTCACGTGCTGCCACATAATTTAACCATTGCGACCCATCAATTTCAATTGTTTGTAGTTCAATCGGAGTTTCTTCACTGACTTTCGCCGTAAATAAATTCATTTCTTTATGATTACCATTTGGTAAATCATATTCAGTTTTAACGCCAAAAGCTTGGTCAATTGGTAAATCTAATTTAGTTTCTTCATATATTTCACGATGAGCCGTGGTGACTAAATCTTCCCCGATTTCAACATGTCCTTTAGGGAAGCCCCAAAAATGTCCCTGATTACCACTTTTTAATAATAGGTACTGAATCTCATTATTTTTTAATCGATATACAATGGCTCCACTTGTGATTTCTAAGCTCATTTTTCATCATCCTTTATTAATTATTATGTTTTTAATTTTAACGTTATTTTAATTTTAATCAACTTATGGTAGAATCTATTTTATCTTGTTTTTAAAATTTAAAGAGGTGGTGTATTAGATGTTCACAAAATTTTTACGTAAAGAAAGTTTGGACCGATACTTAGAAAGTGATCGCCATTTTGCGAAGACCCTATCAGCGTTTGATCTAATCGCCCTTGGGGTCGGAGCCGTAATTGGTACTGGGATTTTTATTCTCCCAGGAACTGTGGCCGCTACAACTAGTGGTCCTGGTATTATTCTATCATTTTTATTCTCAGCCATTGTTTGTGCACTTGCTGCAATGTGCTATGCCGAATTTTCTTCTGCCTTGCCTGTTGCCGGTAGTGCCTACTCTTATGGTAACCTTGTTATGGGTGAAATTGTTGGTTGGATTATTGGTTGGGCGTTAATTCTTGAATACATGCTAGCCGTGGCCGCCGTTTCTACCGGTTGGGCTGCATACTTCAATTCATTTATTCAAGGCTTTGGTTTAAGCATTCCTAAAGCCATTTCCGGACCTTTTGATCCAGCCCATGGCACATATATCAACTTAGTTGCGATTATTATTATCCTTGCAATCGGTGCTATGCTTTCTCGTGGAATGAGCACGTCAATGCGGATTAATAACTGGGCAGTAATTATCAAAGTTGCTATCATTTTTATTTTTATTTTAGTTGGAATTTTCTTTGTTAAGCCTCAAAATTGGCATCCGTTCTTACCATATAAAATGAACGGGGTGTTCCAAGGAGCGGCAGTTGTCTTCTTTGCTTATCTTGGCTTTGACGCTGTTTCATCATCAGCTGCCGAAGTTAAAAATCCAAAAAAGAATATGCCAATTGGGATTATCGGAACCTTACTAATTGCGACTATCCTATATATTGCGGTGTCGATTGTCCTAACTGGAATGGTAAAATATACTGATCTTGATGTTGCTAACCCTGTTTCATTTGCTCTTCAAGTAGCTAATCAAAGTTGGGCTGCTGGAATCATTTCAATTGGTGCCTTAATTGGTATGTTCACAATGATGGTTACAATGATCTACTCAAGCTCACGTTTAGTTTATTCAATTGGTCGTGATGGTTTACTTCCAACATTTTTAAGTAAAATTAGTGATAAAAATAAAATACCACAAAATGCATTAATTGCGGTTACCATTATCATCGCCTTTATGGGTGGGTTCGTACCACTAGATGAATTAACTAGTTTGGTTAATATTGGAACCTTGCTTGCCTTTACTTTTGTTTCATTTGGAATTATTCCACTTCGTCGTCGTAAGGACATAAAAAATGAAGGTGGCTTCCGCGTTCCTTGGTATCCCGCACTTCCAATTATCTCAGGAATTGCTTGTTTAGCCATGTTGACTCGGCTTCAATTACAGACTTGGTTAGCTGCTGGTATCTGGTTCTTAGTTGGATTAATCATTTATCTGACTTATGGATTTAAGCACAGCAAAATTAATACAAAATAGTTTATCAAGCATTTGTTGAACGATAGCAAATGCTTTTTTATTTGCACTAAATTAAATAAACGCGTATAGTATTAATTCGTTAGCTTACTAACGAATTAATTTAAAAGAGGTAATCATGGAACAAAACATCGCACGACTCATAAAAAAGACCGGTAATCAGATGACCCGTAAATTTGATAAATTCGCACGCCAATTCGATTTAACTAGTACTCAAATATCAGTAATTGATTACATGTCTCAAAATAAAAACGTTGAAATTCAACAAAGAAACGTGGAACACGAATTTAACATTCAACGTTCTACTGCAACGGTTCTACTACAAAAAATGGAACAAAAAGATTTAATAGAACGTTCAACTTCCAAAAGTGACGCTCGCCAAAAATCACTGAAATTAACTACTAAAGCTAATTCTTTAGCCATTGATATTGCAGCATACAGTGATCGTCAGCAAACTACCATCACTCAACAATTCTCTGAAACAGATATTAAAAAATTCAAAGATATTCTCGAATACATTACTGAAATTAACAAGGAGTAAACAAATATTATGCAATCAGAACAAAAAATTTCCTATCAAGTAATCATGGCAATTATTGCCACTGGTATCATGTCGTTTTGCGGGGTCGTTGTTGAAACTGCCATGAATATTACTTTTCCTACTTTAATGAAACAATTTAATGTATCCACCAGTACTGTCCAATGGATGACTACAATCTATTTACTTGTAGTTGCAATTATTGTACCTTTATCAGCAACTTTTAAACAAAATTTTAAAACCAAACAATTATTTATTTTCGCTAATATAATGTTCATTCTTGGTGTATTCATTGACACTATCGCACCAAGTTTCACCATTTTACTTATTGGGCGTGCCATTCAAGGAATTGGAACCGGTATCGCACTGCCGTTAATGTTCAACATCATTTTAGAACAAGTTCCCATGAGTAAAATCGGTATGATGATGGGAATTGGTACATTAATCACTGCCGTTGCTCCTGCGGTTGGACCAACCTTTGGTGGTGCAGTCGTTAGTTCCATCGGTTGGCGTTATATCTTTATTTTCTTAATTCCACTATTAGTAATTTCACTTTTTTTGGGTGTATTCAATATTCAACAAAAAAGTGAAATCAAGCATTCCCGTTTTGATATTATCGGGTTCATTTTTATCACGTTAGGTCTATCTGGATTAATTTTTGGATTTAGTAATCTAGGTAACACTAGCTTCATAGATTTAAAAGTTGGTGGAGCAATTACGATAGGTATCATCAGTATTTTGATGTTCATATGGCGATCATCACAAATTAAGAATCCAATTATCAATGTTAAAGTTTTAGGAAATCTGAATTTTAGTGGTCATGTCTTTGCCTTCTTTATTTTCCAACTAGTTTCACTTGGACTATCGTTCCTGCTACCAAATTATATTCAACTTGTTAATCACAGTTCAGCTGTATTAGCAGGATTAATTGTTTTACCTGGCGCTTTAATTGGTGCAGTTTTTGCACCATTAGGAGGTCGGATTCTTGATACGATTGGTCCTAAGGGGCCACTAACTATGGGTTCTGGAATAGCTTTAATAGTCTTATTAATCTTTGTATTTAATGGGACTTCATTATCAAATCTACTAATTGGTTGCCTATACTTCTTCTTTATGATTGGAATCGGTTTAAGCTTTGGTAACTTAATGACTAACGGACTTAAGCAACTTGATAGCAATCTGCATAGCCACGGGAATGCTATTTTAACAACTATGCAACAATTTTCCGGTGCCGTCGGGACTTCATTAACCGCAGCCTTTGTTGCTACTAAACAAACAACACAAGTCACTCTGAGTCAAGGTACCGCAGCTGGCTCACATTCAGCTCTGATATTTTTAATTACAGCAATGTTAATCGAATTCATTGTATTAGTTAAAGTGGTTGATTTCCCATTCAAAAGCCAAAAAAATAAATAATTCAATTTTTCTAAATCCGCTTAATAAATTATGTTAAGCGGATTTTTAATGTAATTATTTTTACTAAAGGCAGCGATTATAGTATTACAGATTTCTTCTTTCATGAAGCCCCAAAAGCGAGTATAATTAGAACTCGTTACCTTTATAAAACTATTTTAAATCATAATTTGTTGTTAATCGTATCAACATTAGAATATTACTATATGAACGCTGAAAAATATTCTCGGGTACATTTTTATACAACCAGAAGGAGTATTTATCATGGATACATCGAATCAAAAAATCTCATCTCACGTTCTTTTAGCAATTATCGCTACTGGAATTATGTCATTTTGTGGGGTTGTCGTTGAAACGGCAATGAATATCACTTTTCCTACCTTAATGACCCAGTTCAACATTTCAACCAACACTGTTCAATGGATGACAACCATCTATCTACTAATTGTTGCCATCATCGTTCCTTTATCCGCAACCTTACAACACACCTTTAAAACAAAATCATTATTTTTATTTGCTAATATTATGTTTATTATTGGCGTTGTCCTTGACTCAGTTGCACCGACATTTCCCCTATTAATCCTTGGTCGGATGATTCAAGGAGTTGGAACCGGGATTGCCTTACCATTAATGTTCAATATTATTTTAGAACAAGTTCCAATCCATAAAATTGGAACAATGATGGGAATTGGTACGCTTATCACTTCTGTTGCCCCAGCTATTGGGCCAACTTTTGGTGGTAGTGTCGTTAGCTCAATTGGTTGGCGTTATATTTTCATCTCGCTCTTACCATTGCTAGTTATCTCCCTAATTCTTGGTATCTTTAATATCGAACAAAAAAGTAAACTTACCCACCAAAAATTTGATTTTATTAGTTTTATTTTTATCATTATCGGACTAACCGGATTAATTTTCGGAACGAGTAATTTAGGCAATAGCCCCTTTATTTCGATTAACATTGCTGGTGCTTTTGCGATTGGATTAGTTGGTATCATATTATTTGTTTGGCGCTCTTCTAAAATTGACAATCCGATTATTGATGTTGCCATTTTCAAAAATTTAAATTTCAGTGGCCACGTCATTGCCTTCTTTGCAATTCAAATGGTTTTACTAGGATTGGCATTCTTACTACCCAACTACATTCAACTCGTTAATCATGGTACTGCCATTTTAGCTGGATTAGTTATTCTCCCAGCTGCATTAATTGGTGCTTTATTTGCTCCATTAGGTGGTCGAATTTTAGATCGTTATGGGGCTAAATTCCCATTAATTTTTGGTTCAAGCGTTATCCTCCTTGCCTTGCTTATCCTCTTCCTTAGCGGAACCAAGCTAAGCGATTTAGCAATTGGTTCACTTCACTTCCTCTTCATGATTGGAATTGGCTTAAACTTAGGTAACATCATGACGAATGGTCTAAAACAAGTTGATAATTCATTAAACGCCCACGGAAATGCTGTTTTAAACACTATTCAACAATTTGCTGGTGCGGTTGGAACTTCAGCTTCAGCGGCTTTAGTTGCTAGCAAACAAACTAGTGACGTGACCTTGGCTCATGGAACGGCACTTGGTACCCACCTAGCTTTCACCTTTTTATTAGTTGGTATCGTCATTGAATTAATCGTCATCATTAAAGTCGTTGTCTTTCCCTTCAAAAATAAAGAAACTAAATAAACACAAAAAAGTTCAATCCTCATTTAACTAAGGATTGAACTTTTTTAGTACAGATTATTTACTCATCTTAAAACCTAAAAATAAATCATTATAATTACCAATCACTTTGAGTGGCAAGTCTTGATAAACTTCCAGATGAGCAACTGTCGATTCAGTTGGATAAAACTGTTTATCCTGTTGAACACTCGTTGGTAAATATTTCATTGCGGCCTTATTAGGCGTCGAGTAACCAATATATTCCGCATTTTGAGCCGCGTTTTTTGGTGACAACATAAAGTTAATAAAGGCATACGCTGCGACTTTATGTTTGGCAGTTTTAGGAATTACCATATTATCAAACCACATGTTACTGCCTTCCGTTGGTACTACATAATGCAGATGATGATTATACGACATCATTTCAGCTGCTTCACCAGAATAGGTGACGGCAATTTTAGCTTCATTTTGTTTCATATACATTTTAATTTCATCAGCAACAATGGCTTTCACATTAGGCATCAATTGTTTTAATTTTGTCTGCGCATTTTTCAAATCTGTTTCATCAGTATCATTCATTCCGTGACCTTGGGTAATTAAAGCAATTCCCAACATATCACGGGCACTATCCGTCAACATTATGCTTTGCTTAAATGCTGGATTCCATAACTGTTCCCAATGCTGAACTTGACTAGCTTTAACATATTGATCATTATAGACAATTCCTAAGGTTCCCCAAAAATAAGGAACTGAATAATCATTGTTTGGATCAAATGACAGATTTAAAAATCGTGAATCCAAATTATGATAGTTACTTAGTTTTGTTTTATCAATTTTAGCAACTAGACCACTCTTTATCATTCGTTGGACTGTATAATCGCTCGGAACCGCTAAATCATAACTGGTTCCACCTTGCTTAATTTTAGTTAACATAGCTTCATTGCTATCAAAGGTCTCATATACGACATGATAACCAGTTTCTTTTTCAAATTTTGTTATTAAAGCCGGGTCAATATAATCACCCCAGTTATAAATATTCAAAACTTTCTTTTCATTAGCAGTAGTTTTCGCATTCATTTGGTAATTAATTCCAGTAATAACCGCACAAACGACCAAAATGCCAACAAAGATCGCGATTAACTTTTTCATTGCGCATTCGGTCCTTTCATCATTTTGTTGCGATTAATTTTCCGCGTATGACCATACTTTTCCAAGAGATAATAGCCAACTACCAATAATAAGGAAACTAAAAACATCAGTGTCGATAATGCATTAACTTCGAGGTCAACGCCTTGTCGGGCTCGTGAATAGATTTCAATTGATAACGTTGAAAAGCCATTTCCGGTTACAAAGAATGTGACTGCAAAATCATCTAATGAATAAGTAAAGGCCATAAAATAGCCTGCAAAAATTCCTGGCGTAATCGATGGTAAAATCACGCGCGATAACGTTTGCCATTTGGTTGCTCCTAAATCATATGCGGCATCAAGCATTGTTTTTGGCATTTCATTAATCTTTGGCAACACCATTAAGACCACAATAGGGATTGAAAAAGCAATATGACTCAATAGCACCGAGGTAAATCCCAATTTAAAGCCTAAAAACGAGAATAAAATTAAGAAACTTGCCCCAATAATGACATCTGGTGAAACCATTAATACGTTGTTTACGGATAGTACTGCATTCTTCATTGTTCGTTGCTTTAATTGATTAATCCACAATGCCCCTAAAGTTCCAATCACAGTGGCCAATAATGCAGATAATAATGCAATTACCACCGTATTAAGGACAATCGATATCATCCGTGTATCCGATAATAACGTTGCATAATGCTTCATTGAAAAGCCAGTAAACCGATCCATCGTATCTCCGGTATTAAATGAATAAAAAATTAAATAAGCAATTGGTAAGTAAATAATCACAAACACCAACGTTAGATACAAGTTACTTAACTTTAGTTTTGATTTCATCGTGATTGACCTCCTTTACCCTTACGTTCTCGAGTTAAGAACATCACTACGAACATCGCAATAATTAAGATTACGCCAATTGTTGAACCCATGCCCCAATTTTGGGTCACTAAAAAATGCTCTTCAATCGCAGTTCCCAACGTAATTACCCGATTCCCACCAATTAATCTCGTAATCATAAATAGCGATAACGATGGGATAAATACAGCTTGAAAGCCAGATTTAACGCCAGGCATCGTTAAAGGTGCAATCACCCGTCGGAAAGTTTGCCACGTATTGGCACCTAAATCACGACTGGCATTCACCAATGATGGATTAATTTCATCCAGTGCATTAAAAATTGGCAAAATCATAAATGGAATTTCAATATATGACGCTACGAAGATAAAGCTAAAATCAGTAAATAAAATTTGATGTGAGCCGGCTCCAACAAATCTTAAAAAATCATTCACTGAGCCATTTTGACTAAATAAACCAATAAATGCGTATGTTTTAAGGAGGAGGTTAATCCAAGTTGGCAAAATAATTAACAGTAGCCATAACCGCTTATTTTTTAATTGATTCAACAAATAAGCAGTTGGATAACTAATCACCAAGGTTACCATCGTAATTAAAAAGGCATACCAAACTGAATTAAAGGTCATTTTTAAATAAGTAGCTGATTCCAAATAATCAGTATAGTTGCCTAATGTAAAGTGACCGGTAATATCAAATAATGACTGATAGACAATTAATGCCATCGGAGCCACTACAAATAACGCGATCCATAATAAATATGGGATTACGAAAAATGATTTTTTTTGAGTTCCCATCATTTACTCCTCATAACTATCTAGCCGGGCATCAAAAGTTTCTTCATCTTCACCAAATCGCATAATATGAATATCTTCTGGGTCAAAAATAAGCCCGACATTGGCACCAACGGTTGTTTGATGAATTGAATTAATTGTCCATTCATGATTATCACTGTCATGGCCCGTAATTTGATAGTCAACCCCACGAAACAGCTGTGAATCAACGGTAACTTGTAATTTACCATGGTCCAAATCAGTAATATCCAGATCCTCAGGCCGAATCACAATTTCTACTGGTTCATCCGCCCGCATCCCCGCATCAACACATTCAAAATCTTTGTGGTCAAAGTGAACCAGATAATCAGCCGTCATCGTCCCTGGGATAATATTACTTTCACCAATAAAATCAGCAACAAAGTGATTAATTGGTTCATCATAAATATCAACTGGAGTCCCGCTTTGCAAAATCCGGCCATCATTCATTACAAAAATTTGATCACTAAGTGCCAACGCTTCTTCTTGATCATGGGTTACAAAAATAAAGGTAATCCCCAGTCGCTGTTGAAGCGCGCGTAATTCGACTTGCATTTCTTTACGTAATTTATGATCTAATGCCGACAATGGCTCATCTAATAGCAGGACTTTAGGTTCATTAGCAATTGCCCGCGCAATCGCAATTCGTTGTTTTTGACCACCAGATAAGGCGGTAATTTCACGGTTCTCATAGCCGCTTAATTGCACCATTCGCAGTGATTCCGCTACTTTGGCTTTAATGTCGGCTTTATTCATTTTTTTCAATTCCAAGCCAAAAGCAATATTTTGACTAACGTTTAAATGTGGAAATAATGCATAATCTTGAAAGATCGTATTAATTGGTCGCTGATTAGCGGGCGTTAAATCAATGCGGTGTCCTTCAAATTCAATCTCACCGCTCGTTGGGTCTTCGAACCCAGCAATCATCCGTAAAATCGTCGTTTTACCACTTCCTGAAGGTCCTAGTAAGGTATAAAACTTACCTGATTCAATTTCAAAATCAATTTTTTTCAATACTGGATTATCATCATATTTTTTACTAATATTTTTAAATTCAATGATTGGATTTGCCAATTTCTTCCTCCATTTCAGTGAACTGTTACCTATCGTAATCCAGCTCTCTCTGTTAAACTTGTCCTAATTCATTATACGAGATTTGTCACATGACACCAATACTTTCACTCAATTTTAGGAGCTATTATGAAAAATAATCAATTTGCCATTATTGACCGTACCCATGACCAAAAAATTGCCGAGCTTACCACTATCGGCTTCTTAACTACCCAGCCAATTACAACGGCTACTAGCTTATGGTACCAACTTTTAACATATTCATTTCCAGAAACAAATGATCCAGCCGCTATTCAAACTGCCTTAACAAACATTTTAGCCACACCAACCCAAAATTTATTATCATACATCCAAGACGATAAACCCATTACCACCGATGTCTTTTATTTAGTAGCTTTACAATTACTTCAATTTGAAGCAGGCCTTGATTTTGATTTGCTCCACCCACTTACAGCAATCAAAAAAATCCAACTTCCTTTTATTGATGAACTCATCTTAGATAAAAACACTTTAATTGATGCGTGGTATTTGCTACTTAATACCCATACCAAAAATGGTCAAACATACCTTGATTTACTAACTTCAAGAGGTTTACTAACGCCACTGTATGACTTACCTGCAGCTCAAAAGCCTGTTTTCTTTAATGGAAAAGCACTAGCTGTTTTTAATCCGGCGACTTTAATCCGTGAAGTTGTCTATGTGGAAGCCCCGCTAGATACCGATAATGATGGTCAGGCTGATTTATTAAAAGTTGAAATTTTACGACCTAGCGAGACCAATGATAGTTTGCAAGTCCCCACAATTTATACGGCTAGTCCTTATAATCAAGGTACTAATGATCACTGGGGTGAGCATATCACTCATGATGTTACGGTACCCATTAAACATAAATCATCACAACCTGAGATATCAGGCGAACAACCATTCAACAATCACTTCACCACTAAAATTTCAACGAGTGAAACAAAATACGCGACTGAATCATTTAGTCGGGAAGCCTCTTATACCCTCAACGATTATTTGGCCGTTCGTGGTTTTGCGGTTGCCTATGCCGCTGGGATTGGAACCAAAGATTCAGATGGAATTCAAACTTGTGGCTCTCCAGAGCAAACCATTGCTACCATTGCGGTGATTGAATGGTTAACGGGTAAACGAAAGGCCTATACAACTCGTACGGGAACCACTGAAATTAAAGCTTGGTGGTCAAATGGTAAAGCAGCCATGACTGGTCGTTCTTATTTGGGAACTTTAGCTACAGCCGCTGCAACAACGGGTGTCGAAGGACTTGAAGCAATTGTCAGCGAAGCCGCCATCTCTAGTTGGTATGATTACTACCGCGAAAATGGTTTAGTAATGGCACCCCATGGATTTCAAGGTGAAGATGCTGATGTTCTAGCGGCTGAAACCTTTAGTCGCACTATAAATCTCGCGGAATATCAAAATATTCGGGACTATTTTGATAACTATTTAACTACCCTTCAAACCTCAATGGATCGAATTACCGGTAACTATAATGGCTTTTGGGCAGCTAGAAACTACCGGCCTAATATCAAAAATATCAAAGCTGATATCATGATGGTCCATGGTTTAAATGACTGGAACGTTAAACCCAATCAAGTCAAAGCACTTTGGGATGAACTAGCCGATGTCGACGTTGAACGAAAACTAATTTTACATCAAGGTGAACATATTTATATCAACGCTTTCCGTTCAATTGATTACACCGATATGATTAATTTATGGCTGTCTAATAAACTCTATAATTTAGCTAATACCGCTGAACAATTACCAGCTATCATTGCTCAAGATAATGTCACACCTGAAACTTGGCATGAATATCCAGATTGGAATTCAGATAATCAGGCTGAATTTTTCTTAAACGACCAAAACAATCTGGCAACTGACCGGAATCAAAATTCAAGTTTCGTTTCATTTACTGATACATCTACTCCTGCCGAATTCAAAAAATTTAAACAGGAACCAAAAAAATGGCAAGCAGCTTTAATGCAACCAAACGATCTGCTTCAACAAGCTAATCCCACTAAATTACAATTCATGTCGCTTCCGATTACTGAAGATTTATTATTACGTGGTACACCGACTGTGAAGTTATCAGTTTCATCTTCAAATGATCATGGTTTAATCAGTGCCGAATTAATTGATTTTGGTATTCAAAAGCGTTTCAATATTAGCCCCACAATTATACAAAAAAAGGGTCTTCCACTTGGTCATCACTGGCGTGAAGATGACTTACGTGAATTTACCCTTTCAGCAAATGAGACTAATAGTAAAATGATTTCTTTTGGTCACATTAATTTACAAAATCAAGTTTCTGCAGCGCACGTCAACGAATTAACGCCCAACCAGTTCATTGATATTGAATTTAATTTACAACCGATTTTTCATCATTTACCAGCTAATCATCAAGTTGGTCTAATTATTTATGGTACTGATTTTGCAATGACTCAAATTGATAACTCAGAAGGTATTAAATATACAATTAATACTACTGAATCATCATTGATTATTCCAAGTCTTGCCCCATATTCAACGGAATCTTAATTTTACTAAGGACTGCCTTGGCAACTACACTGGCTAAAACCGCTTTAATAACAGCTGGAATTAAAAATGGTACTACTCCCGCAATCATTGCTGCCGGCCATGGCATTTGATTAAATGTTTTTAACCAGATTGTTCCTAATAATAATTGAACTAAGGCCCCCATTAAATTACCGGCAACTAAGTAAAATAATGTATTCTTATGACGCATTGCGATTACAATCCACGCTTGAACGAAGAAGGCCAAGATATAACCACCAGTTGGGCCAAAAACGATCCCAATTCCACTAGTCCCACTGGCAAAAACTGGGATGCCAATTAACCCTAGTAAAACATAACCAAGCAAGGTCCAATTAGCGATTCGATAATCAACCAATGATGCCAATAATCCAACCGCAAAAGTTTGCCCAGTTAATGGAACTAATGGTAATGGAATCACTACTTGTGAACAAAGTGCCAAAAAAATCACTAATTCAGCTGACCAAATTAAACCTCTTAATTTCCGTTTATCCATGGTAATTACCCTCTTGCAAATTTAACTTAGTAATTTCACCCGCATCAACCGTAATCGTTTCTGAGTCCGTCTTTAATATCAATGCACCATCATCATTAATCGTTTCAACAAGACCAGTTAAAATACGATTACCAATTTTGACTTCAACTTGCTTTCCGATTACTATGCTTCGAATTCGATATTCTTCCATTAAGTTACCTGATTCAAACGTTAATAACATTTTCTCAAAAGCTTCAATAATTTCACTGGCAACCTGATTTCGATCAAGTTGCTTTTTTTGTTTAATTAATGCGCCAACTTTAGGTTTCAAACTTTCATCGAGTAAATCATTTTCCATTAGGTTAATCCCAATTCCAACTACAACATCTGCAATCGTTCCCGTTTCAAAATCAGTGACGGCTTCTGATAAAATCCCAGTAACCTTATGATCATTAACAATCAAATCATTAACCCATTTAATTGAAACTTTAACGTTAAATAGTTTCTCTAATGTTTGCGCAACAACAACTGCGGTGGCAGTTGTCATTCGTCCTGGATTAATTTGCTTTGTGAGCGGTAATAAAAAACTTAGATAAATTCCCGTTTCACTTGGTGAAAAAAAGTCCCGTCCAAAGCGGCCATAACCGTCAGTCTGTTCATTCGCAATAATGACAATTTTTTCGCCCTGGTTGGAGGCTGCTAATTGCTTAGCTTGAATATTGGTTGAATTAACTTGGTCATATACCTTTACTTGCCAATTAGAACTAATTGTCGCTTCAATAATCGCCCGGCTCAACATTCCGCCACGCGCATAGCGATAACCTTTTCCAGATTGACTCTCAATCTTTTGACCATTATTTTGCAATTGCTGAATTGCTTTCCAGATTGCCGTTCTCGAAACTTCAAGTTGCTTAACCAGTTCGGAACTAGTCACCCATTGATTAGCATTTTCATTTAGATAAGCTAATACTGTTGATTTTGTATTCATTCTATTCTCCGTTAACCATATTTTTATTAAGGTTAACAGGTTGATAGGTAATTGGCAATCTTTTTTTAAATGCGCTACACTAGTTTCATCAATATTAGGAAAAGGTGATTATTTATGAAGCAAGGGACAACAATTTTAACATTAGATAACGGATACCATTTATGGACAAATACTCAAGGAACAGGTGATATTCATCTCTTGGCTCTTCATGGCGGACCTGGTGGAACTCATGAATACTGGGAAGACACTGCCAAACAATTAAAAGCTCAAGGACTTGACGTAACTGTTCATACGTATGATCAACTTGGTTCATTTTATTCCGACCAACCAGATTACTCAGACAAAGCTATTGCTGATAAATATTTAACCTACGATTATTTTTTAGATGAAGTTGAAGAAGTCCGTACCAAGTTAGGTATCGATCAATTTTACTTAATCGGTCAAAGCTGGGGTGGCGCTCTAGTTCAAATGTATGCTTTGAAATACGGCGAACATTTAAAAGGTGCTATCATTTCATCAATGACTGATAACATTGACGAATACGTTGTTAATATTAACAAGGTCCGTGAAGATGCACTTTCTGCTGAAGCGGTTGCTTATATGAAGGAATGTGAAGCTAAAAATGATTATGATAATGATCGTTACCAAGGTTATGTCGACATTTTAAACGAAGGTTACGTTGATCGTAAACAACCAGCCGCTATTTCTCATTTAGCAAGTACAATGGCCACTGATGTTTATGGTGTCTTCCAAGGTGATAACGAATTCGTTGTTACTGGTAAGTTAAAAGAATGGGATGTGCGTGATCAAATTAAAAATATCACGGTGCCTACATTAGTTACTTTCGGTGAACATGAAACTATGCCGATTGCTACCGCTAAACGAATGGCCGAACAAATTCCTCATGCCCGTTTAGCAACTACACCCAATGGTGGACATCATCACATGATCGATAACGCACCAGTTTACTATGATCACCTAGCAACTTTCATGCGTGATGTTGAAGCTAATAATTTTAACGATTAATCAGTTTTCATTTAAAAAGCATCAAAATAAATCGAATAATTCACAAAAGAATCTCATTTTTGAGATTCTTTTTTTGCAATTTATGAAACACTTTGAGATAATTGTCTCATTATGAAACAATCGTTTTATTTTGAACCTTTTGTTTTAGAATCAGACAGTATATGATGATTCATGTTGTTTCAGTTCTATTCTTTGCATTAGTCTTATGGAGGAAAATCATGAAAGCGAACCGAACTACACGAGATTTCGAAAACGCCTTATGGGAAATCCTTGACATAACGCCATTTGCAGAGGTAACCGTGGATCAAATATGTAGTGCTGCATTGATTCATCGAAGTAGTTTCTATCGTTATTTTGATGATAAAGTTGATTTATTAAAACAAACTTTATCAACTATGTTACGAAGAAATTTAAATGCAAGTAGTAATCCTGACTTAGTAGACCAGATTGTCAGTTTTATCATTGATAATCGGACTGCTTTTAGGAATATCTCAATCATCGGTGGCAATAATAGTATTAACTTAGATTTGTTAACTCTAATTGGAAAAATCATTTTAGAGCGACCTGATTCAGGTACTAATAATCTAATTGATGCTCTCCACCGCAGTAAGAATCCTGATATGATGTCTTACATCTTGGCAGGGGCGTTAACCGGGGTCTTCGTTTATTGTGACGAGTACAATTATGATATTCCAAGAAAAGATGTTGTTGAACTCTTCAATAGTGTTATTCAGCATGTAACAACCCATTAATTTTAGAATTAGGTATGGAGGAAAGTTTTATGTGGGAAATGATTAAAAATGAGTTTAAATTTATCGGTAAAAATCGATTAATTGCTTTGTCGGTTTTTGCGATTTGTTTTATTCCATTATTGTATAGTGTGTTCTTCCTAAAATCAGTTTGGGATCCATATGGTGATACTCAAAATTTACCAATCGCGGTCGTTAATAAAGACCAAGCGGTTAAGTATAATGGAAAAACTTTACAAGTTGGTGACGATACCGTTACTAAATTAAAGAAAAACGACTCATTGGGTTGGCGATTTGTTTCAGCCCAAAAAGCTAAGGAAGGCCTTAAGGATCGTAAATACTATACAGTTGTTACAATCCCAAAGAACTTTTCTAAAAATGCAGCTAGTGTTTTAGATTCACACCCTAAAAAAATGAATCTAACCTATGAAACCAATGATTCATTAAACTATATTGGTGAAGTTATTAGTAGCGTGGGAGTAACGACCCTTGATAAGTCAATCAGAACTGCCGTTACTAACGCCTATGCCAGCACCATGCTCAGCGAAGTTAAAACTATGGGTAAAGGTATGAAAACTGCGGCTACTGGTGCCGTTCAATTGGATGATGGTTTAGTAACGATGACTGATGGTGTTAAGCAATACACAATCGCCGTTTCTCAAGTTAACGATGGTGTGCAAACACTTAAAACTTCTGTTACACCGTTATCTTCAGCCGCTTCACAATTAGCTACTGGATCTAACAGTCTTACTTCCGGTTTAAGTCAATACACTGCTGGAGTTTCTTCAGCTAATTCAGGAGCTGGTCAATTAGCAGCTGGTACTAGTACTTTAAATAGTACGGTTACTAGTTCAATGAGTGCCCTTACTAGTTCAAGTTTGTTTACTACATTAAATAGTACTAATTTAAATAAGATACAAACTGAAGGAACTGATATTGCAAATACGCTTAACAGTCCAGATACCCAAAATGCATTTGCACTATTAACAAGTAATGATACACAAAATGCTTTGGCAAAACTTTCTAGTTTAGCTTCAAGCATGTCAGGTATGCAAAGTGAGTTGACTGCTGTCAACACTGCATTAACTCAGTATCTAACTAAAATTGGTGCTAACTCAACAACTTCTGCCCAAGATGCTGCAGCGGTATTACAAGCTAATCCAAACTTAGATGCTGATTCACAAGCTAAGCTACAAGAAATTGTCACTTTACAAAAGGACAATGGTACTCAAATTACAAAAGTTCAAGGAACGATGACTGCTCTAAACACAGAGTTATCTGGTGTAACAACTACTGTAAATGAAATCAGTCCTCAATTAACTAAACTTCAAGCATTGCAATCTCAACTTCCCCAATTGCAGAAAACATTGACTGAAGCCAAATCATTAATGACTGACATTACCCCAATTATGTCAGCACTCAATGATCCAACTACCCAAGCAACACTTAACAGTCTACCAACTCAAATTACTCAATTACAAACCGGTATCAGTACACTTAATAACGGTGCACAACAATTATATGCTGGTACAACTACCCTCAATAACAACTCAAGTACTTTAAATTCAGGTGCTAACACATTATCAACGGCACTTGGCCAATTAAATACTCAAGTACCAACGCTAGTTTCTGGTGTTAATCAATTAGCTGATGGTACAAGTACCTTAAATGGTAAGTCAGCTGAACTAGTCAGCGGTGCTGATAAACTTAGTTCTGGTTCAGGAACACTAGCTAAAGCTCTTAAGTCAGGTAGCGATACCGTTAATGGTATTCATACTTCAAAGAGTACCGCTAAGATGTTTGCTGATCCTACGAAACTAACTAACAAAAAGTACAGTACTGTTCCTAATTATGGACATGCTTTAGCTCCTTATGTACTCTCAGTTGCCTTATATGTTGGTGCAATCGTCTTCAACTTTGCCTTCCCAATTCGGAAAGTTGCAATGCGTGGCAAATCAGCAACCGCTTGGTTTACAAGTAAGGTTGCCATTGGTGCCTTTGTTGCCATTGCTTCAGCCGTAATTGAAGCAACCTTGATTATCGCCTTTGGATTAAACGTTGATCATATCGGAACGTTCTATCTAACCACAACGATTTTCTCACTAACATCGATGTATCTAGTCATGTTCTTAGCAATGGCCTTTGATAACCCTGGTCGTTTAGTTTCAATGGTTATCTTGATGCTACAACTTGGTGGATCTGGTGGTACCTTCCCAATGGAAGTTACTAACTCCTTCTTCAATGCTATTCATCCATACCTACCAATGACTTACTCAATTCTTGGGTTACGCCAAGCAATCACATCAGGACTTGGAAATGGAATTGTGACACAATCAATTCTTATCTTAATCTTGATTGGAATAATCTCACTTGCGCTTCTATGGTTATCAATGTACCTACTTCAACAAAAGTGGCACGCAATGTCATGGAAAGATGGTGAAGACCACGAAGGATCATCTGCACTAGATGATAATCAAAAACTACAAGATATTGAAAAATAATTACTAAATTAAAATGGATATCTCATTAACGAGATATCCATTTTTTGTTTATAAACCCTTAGTAAACAGTTGCTGATCTGGTTATTTCTGTTATTATTAAGGTAATCAAATACTGATAGGAGAACCTCACATGAAAAATTTCATCTTTGATCTTGACGGTACATTAATTGATACAATGGATATGTATATGATTCCCATGCAAACGGTTTTAGCTAACCATGGCATCAATTTAACCCATGAAGAAACAAAACCATTTTTTGGAATCACCGCTGCCGATGCACTAAGTCAAATTGGTGTACCAGAAAAAGATCGTCAGGCAATTGAAGATGAATGGTATCAAGTGGTCTATCAACAACACGTTGACATCCATACCTTTGCAGGTGTTGATGATACTTTAGCTAAACTTACCCAAGCAGCTGAAGTAAAATTAATTGTCGCTACTTCTAAAGTTCGCGATGAATATGAAACTGAATTCATCCCCAAATTTGAAATTGCCAAATACTTCAGTGGTGCAGTTACTGCTTCAGATACTAAATTACACAAACCCAATCCAGATCCAATTTTAGCTGGAATTAAGCTTGGTAATAACGTTCCGGCTGATTCAGTCTATGTTGGTGATACTATCAATGATATGACGGCTGCTCATGCAGCTGGCATTAAATTTGCGGGGGCAATGTGGGGTGCCGCAATGCCCGAAAAACTAGCCGAAGCTGACTACCAACTACAACATCCATCCGATCTATTAAAACTAATTTAATCATCAACCAACAAAAAGCCACTCAATAATTGAGTGGCTTTATTTTTACTTCTTCAAACTTAATGCTTCAACATTTAAAATTTTATCCGCTAAGCCATCATAAAAGCCCTCCTCATGACTAACTAAAATTAAATTACCACGAAAGTTTTGTAAAGCTCGCTTTAAGGCATTCTTCGTTTCATCATCCAAATGGTTCGTTGGTTCATCCATGATCAAAAAATTACTTGGCGTTAATTCCAGAATAGCCAATTTAACTTTGGTCTGTTCTCCACCCGATAGCAAACTCATTGGTTTCATCGTATTAGCAGCATTAATTCCTGCCCGCGCTAACCGTGTTCGAATCGTTTTAGGTAACATTGTTGGGTACAGTTCTTGAATCGTCTCTAACGGCGTTAATTCGTCATTTTCCCAATCTAAATCTTGATTGAAATAATTTACAATTGCTGATGGTGAAAATTCAGATGAACCACCCTTCGCTTCGATTTTTCCTATAATTGACTTAATTAAAGTTGATTTACCAACCCCATTAAATCCTTTAAACACTAATTTTTCACCACTACTCATTGAAAAAGTTACTGGTGCTAATAGTGGCTTATTATAACCAACTGATAAAGCCTCTACATGTAAAGCATTTTGTGATCCCGTATCTTCATATGGAAACTTAAAGCTTGCCACGACGTTGTCTGATGGTGGATCAATTCGTTCCATTCTTGCTAACATTTTTTCACGAGACTTAGCCATCGTTGATTTTGAGCCCGCCTTATTTTTCTTAATAAACTTTTCAGCTTTTTCAATTTCAACTTGTTGCTTTTCATATTCTTTTAATTGGGACTCTTTACGCTCTTCTTTTTGGCGCATAGCCTTTTTAAAGCTACCACGATACTTCGTAATTTTACCAAACGAAACATCACAAATAGTATTAGTAACTTGTTCGAGAAAATCATAATCATGAGAAATAATCATCGCTGCCCCGGTAAAACTATTCAAATAGTTAATCAGCCAGTCAATGTGAGCAGTATCTAAATAATTGGTTGGTTCATCAAGTAAAATAACATCTGGACTTTGTAACAATAGTTTAGCCAAAATAATTTTTGACCGTTGCCCACCACTCATTTCAGATACCACATGGTCTAAGCCAATTGAATCTAGACCTAATCCTGAAATCACTCGATCAATTTCAGTTTCGATATCATAAAAATTACGTGCATCCAGCTGTTCTTGAAAACGACCAGCACGAGCTAATAACTTATCATTCAAAGTTTCAGCGTATTCGGCATAAGCCTGATTCATTTGATTATTAATCTCAAATAAATCATCAAACGCCGTATGTAAAAATTGTTGTAATGTGGTCCCAGCAGGAATATCCGCATATTGATCTAGATAGCCAATACTCGTATTATTTTGCCATTTAATACTACCTTCAACGGCTAATATTTTCCCCGTAATAATCTTGATTAACGTACTCTTTCCAGCGCCGTTTTGACCAACAATTCCCATATGGTCAGACTGATTCAACTGAAAACTAGCCTCATCATATAATTTTTTATCCGCAAAACTCATACTTAAGTCTTGCACATCCAATAAACTCATCTCTTATATTACCTTTCGTTCTAACGTGTACAATCAAAGTCCAATTGTACTCTTGTCGACATTGATTTTCAAAGTTACAATTGATGAATACGTTTTTCATTAATCATTAGGAGATAACCATGATAACTAAACTGAATAATCCAACTACTGAACAACTAGATGAAATTTTAACTATTTGGTTAACCGCCAATTTAGATGCCCATGATTTCGTTGAACCTGAATATTGGCAAGAAAATTTTGACCTAGTTAAACAAACTTTACCTGACGCTGAATTATATGTCGCTACAGAAGATCATCAAATTGTTGCCTTCTTAGGCCTCGCTGAAAATTATATTGCTGGTTTGTTTGTGAACAAACAATATCGAAGTCGTGGACTAGGTACTGACTTGTTAAATTCCGTAAAAGAGCAGCAACAATTCTTACAGCTATCCGTTTATGAAAAAAATTCACGCGCCATAAACTTTTATTTGAATAATGGCTTCACGCCCAAAACTAGCGATGTTGATTTCAAAACTAATGAAGTCGAATACCTCATGACCTGGCAGAAGCCTAACCTAGATATGCTATAATTTGGTTAATTGAAGGAGATCGTTAATATGAAAATTAGAGATATTGATCACGTAACTATGTACGTAACTAATTTAGATCAAACTACCCGCTTTTATCACGAAACATTTGACATGCCCGTCTTAGAAGAAGACGACCAGCATGCTTTGATGCTTTGTGGTAAACAAGCCCTTGACTTTAAATTGATTACTACAGCAAACACAATTGAAGCTAAACAAAAAGCAACAGGAGCCACTGCGTTTTGTTTTATCGTTAAGGAACAATTATCAGATGTCGAAAATCACCTACGAAGTTATTACATTCCAATTATTGACGGTCCAAGTATCCATCAAGGTGCGCATGGTAAACTCACTTCATTATTTATTAATGATCCCGATGGCAACCTATTAGAAATCGCCGTAGATGCCTAATTAAATTATCTTATTAATCAAAAAAACTCCGTTAAAAAATTTAACGGGGTTTTTGATTACCTTATTTTACAATCTTTAAAATGAATTCTTCCATTTTTTCCGGTTTCACAACCACTTGCTTATGTGGTTCCAGTTCAAATAACGTTTTAATTGGTGCTGGAACAAGATCACCAGTGATATCAAATAACTGACCTACAGCTGCATAACCTGGTTCAACGACTTGTTTACCAGTAATACCTTCATACACTGTTTCTGGGAATTTATATGGACTAGCGGTTGCTACAACAACCATTGGTGTCTTATCACCCGTGCGTTGTTGATATTCACGAGCCACTGCTGAGGCTACCGCTGTATGCGGATCAATGGTGTATTTAGCAGTTTCATAAACCCGTTTAATTTCAGCCTTAATTGCAGTTTCTGATGCAAATCCAGCATCAAAATTTGTATCTAAGCGTGTCTTCATATCATCAGAAATTGTGTACTGACCATCATTGGTTAACTCATTCATCAACTTTTTAATTTGATTGCTATCTTCATTAGCTAAATCAAACAATAATCGTTCTAAATTGCTTGAAACAACAATATCCATCGATGGTGAATTAGTTAAATAAAAATCGCGATTTTTATTATACGTACCAGTTGTAAAGAAATCTGTTAAGACATTGTTTTGGTTAGAAGCACAAATTAATTTATTAATAGGTAAACCCATCTTTTTAGCATAATAGCCAGCCAGAATATCACCGAAGTTACCCGTTGGAACTGTAAAATTGATTGCATTACCGAGCTTGACTGTTCCATCACGGACTAACTTTCCATACGTATAGAAATAGTAGGCGACTTGTGGCATTAAGCGTCCAATATTCATTGAGTTAGCTGATGAAAATTGACTACCACTTAATTTCAAGTTTTTTTCTAGTTCAGAATCATTAAAAATTCGTTTAACTTCCGTTTGTGCTTGGTCGAAATTACCATCAATCGCTACAACTTCAAGATTATCACCTTGCTGAGTTAACATTTGTTGTAATTGAACTGGACTTACACCACCATTTGGATAAAAAACAATTACTTGGGTACCATCAACATCACGGAAACCATTCATTGAAGCAGTTCCAGTATCACCAGAGGTTGCTGTTAGAATTACGATTTTGCGATTAACATTAGTTAGCTTCACGGCATTAACCATTAAATGTGGCAACATCTGTAAGGCAATATCTTTAAAGGCTAAGGTTGGTCCATGAAATAATTCCATATAATGACTACCAGCAGTCTCTTTCGTTACTGGTACAATTTCGTCATCATCAAATTGAGACCCATAGGCAGCACGAATACTTTCATCTAATTGTTCATCAGAGTAATCATTAAAGAACCAGCTTAAGACTAACTTAGCGGTTTCTTTATATGTAAGTTTTGATATTTCGGCTAGATTAATCGTTGGCGTTGGAAAATTAACCGGTACATACAAGCCGCCATCTGGGGCGAGTCCTTGAATAACTGCCTCGGCTGAATTTAAAGAATCTGAACGAGAACCTCGAGTACTACGATAATCCATTATGTGCCTCCGAATTTGTGAATTTATGCAATTATAACCTATCATATACTAATTAGGCTATGGTAAAATGGACCTAATTATGTGAATTTGATTGTGAGGCGGTTAAAATATGGAAAAAATTAATATTGGTTTAATAGGCTTAGGAACAGTTGGTTCTGGTGTCTTAGAAATGATTTCAAACAACCAAGATAAGATTTCAAACATCACTGGACGTGAGTTAATTATTAAAACAATTGTTGTCCGAAATGTTGCAAAGCATCGCGAGGAAGTCGCTGATGACATTTTGTTAACCGATGATGTTAATGACGTTATCAATGACCCCGACATTAAAATTGCAGTCGAAGTGATGGGTGGAATTAATCCTGCCAAGCAAATAATAACTGATTTATTAAATGCCCACAAACATGTCGTAACGGCGAACAAGGATTTAATTGCCTCACATGGTGATGAATTAGCCAAAATTGCCCATAAAAATACTGCTGACCTAGTTTACGAAGCTAGTGTTGCTGGTGGAATTCCAATTCTACGAACCATTGTTAATAGCTTTGCGGCGGATGAAATTCTTGAAGTTAAAGGAATTGTCAATGGGACAACTAATTACATTCTTACCCAAATGCAACAAAAGAGCTGGAGCTATGAAGATGCCCTCAAGAAAGCCCAAGAACTTGGCTTTGCTGAATCTGATCCAACTAATGATGTTGCCGGTATCGATGCAACTTATAAAATGATTATTTTAAGTCAATTTTCATTTGGTTCACACATCGCCCTCGAAGATATTAACATTGAAGGTATTCAAAATATCAAGTTAGAGGATGTAACTCAAGCAGCCAAATTTGGTTACACAATTAAGTTACTCGGTATCGCTACCCGCGTTGGCAACGGAATTTTTGCTGAAGTTGCACCAGTATTGGTCCCTTCAGACCACCCACTAGCCACAATCCATAATGAAAATAATGCAGTGATGGTGACTGGTCAAGCAGTTGGTGAAACGTTATTTTATGGTCCTGGTGCTGGTGGCTTGCCTACTGCCAACAGTGTTCTAAGTGATATTGTTTCGGTAACTAAAAATATTGTCCTTGGTACTACTGGTAATACTTTCAATAATTACCAACACGAAAGCGAACCAATTGATAAGTCAAACGTCATCTATCCATATTATCTTTCACTCCAAATGAAAGATATTCCGGGACAAATCTTGAAGGTAACTAAGTTAATGACCGAACTTGGTGCTAGCTTTAGTCAGATCGTTCAAACTAAGGCAAATGACACTGAGGCGCGAGTTATTTTCATCACCCATTCAATGTCAAAAGATCAACTGAAAACTTTAAAAGAAGAAATCGCTAAGTTTGATAGTATCAGTCTGAATGCAGCCTATAAAGTCCTTGAAAACTAAGATGATTAGCTTTTGATAAAAATGAAAAGAGGAAATCACATTGATCATCAAAGTTCCCGCAACTAGTGCCAATCTTGGGCCTGGATTTGATTCAATTGGCGTAGCTGTATCACTTTACTTAACGATTGAAGTTATTGGAACTGCCCATGAATGGCACGTATTTCATAATTTAGGTCATGGCCTCGCTAGTAGTGAAAAAAATCTAATTGTGAAAACGGCCTTAAAAATTGCTCCTAATTTAGCACCCCATGAATTAAAAATGACTTCTGACATCCCCGTTACCCGCGGACTTGGCAGTAGCTCGTCGGCGATTGTGGCTGGAATTGAATTGGCTAATCAATTAGCTCATCTTGAATTAACTGATGAACAAAAAGTTGCCTATGCTGCTAAAATTGAAGGTCATCCCGATAACGTTGCTCCGGCAATTTATGGTGATTTAGTCATTGGATCCAATGTTGATGACCAATTTGTGGCGATTCAAGCACCGTTCCCTGATTTATCACTAGTCGCCTATATTCCCGCTTATGATCTTAAAACCAGTGATAGTCGTGATGTCTTACCAACCAATATTCCGTTTTTAGCAGCAACGCATGCTAGTGCCATCGGTAATACCTTTGTGGCTGCTATCTTCACTAATAATTTTCCAGCCTTGGGTAAATTAATTGAAGCTGACCAATTTCATGAACCATATCGTCAAAAATTAATTCCTGAATTCTTACCAATTCGTAAAATTGCCCATGAATCTGGTGCGTTAGCCACCTACTTAAGTGGCGCTGGCCCAACCGTCATGACCATTATTGATAATAAAAAAATTAAAAACTTTAAAGACGCTTTAATTAGTGCCGGCTTCAAAGATCAAGTTGTTCCACTTACAATTGATAAACAAGGTGTTACCGTATCAAATTAAAAAATCACAAACAGTTAACTTGCAAAAATCCCTTTATAATTGACGGGTGAAATTTATATTATTTCACAGGTTAATTATAAAGGGACTTTTGTATTCTAAAAAGTAAATTGTATTACGTTACAAATTTTTAAGCATTGTTTAATTTTATATCAAAATAAAGCTCAAAAGTATAATTATTTTATATCATTTTCTTTAATTACGTGTTCTTATAATCTGATATTACTTAAATATTGTTCTCTTTTTAGATTATCACTCTTACTTATTTGACCAAAATTATTCCATTTTACATTTCTTATTCCAACCTGTTGTAGAGTTGATTTGATAAATACTGATTTAATTGCGTTACCTGCAAATAACTTTATGTACCAGTTTGGTGACTTAGATGTTGTAAATATATTAACTTGATTGATATTTGTTAATAACCCCTTAACACCATGATTACCATCAACATATGCAAAATTCATTTTAAAAACTTTATCTACAAATCCCTTTACCATCCCAGGCAAATCATTCCACCAAATTGGGAAAATAAAAATAAGTTGGTCAGCATCTTTTAATGCTTTTTGATAACCCTTTACCAAAGAATCACTAGTTTTACCGGAATTAAATAAATTTAACTCCTCAGTAGAATATATTGGGTCAAATTTATCTTGATATAAATCAATAACTTTAAAATCCCTATTTTTTTCCAGTAATTGTCCTTCAACTTTTTTTAAAATTGCATGGTTAAAGCTTCCTTGATATGGATGTGCATAAATAATCGTAGTTAACATTAGTTTCTCCTTTTTATATGAACAATTATTATATTTTTTATATCTCAGTTTTCAATAATTGAACTATTGAAATAAATTAAAATCTCTTTTAGTTAATAAAAAAACCTAATTTTATTACTCCTTTTGGTTACCAACTATATAAGTCTTTATCATTTGACTTATAACTTTTTTTATCCAATCTGATTTAACATCAACAACATCTTTTTTACCTACAATTAGTGCAAACCCAACAATAAAGCTCCATAGTTGTACAACCTCAATATCTTCTTCTATTGATATATTATTATCACTTGAAACTTTTTGTACAATTGATTTAAATTCTTCAAAACCTGGTAAATATTCATCTGCGCTCAATTTATTATTTTTTACCTTCGTATGAGCTATATAATCACCCAGAAACAAGACATCAAAATAGTTAGGAAAATTATTAGCAAAATCAACAAAATTAAGCCCCATTTTCAATAAAATATCCTCTGACTTCATATCACCAGTAATTCCTTTTGCAATAGATGAACCAAATACTATCGATATCTGTCCTACTAAAGCTTTTAAATAATCATTTTTATTCGCAAAATGCCTATATGGACTAGAATGTGTAACTCCACAAATTTCTGCAACTCTTCTTAAGGAAATATGTTTCATACCTTCTGTTTGTACAATTTTAGTACCTTCCATAATTAGCTTTTCTTTCAGTTTAGAACCTTCAACTACCATTTCAAAACTCCTGTCTATTGTTAGCCACACTTACAAAACAAAATTTTTTTAAATGCCATCGGAATTCTATCCTATACTTAACATGATAACTACAAATAGCGATATATTTATTAATATAATATTTCAGCTCCTTCTATTCCATCTAATCTTGAATTCCACATAAATTCAATATTCAACATTTACGGTGGATATAAGCACACATACCTAACGATTGATATTGATTAATAACTTTGCAAAACACGCTAATCAAGTAGACACTGTCTACTTGATGAATAAAAAAATAAGCTAAAAACAAAATTATTAAAAATAGGTACTAAAATTAAATAAGTGGACACTGTCTACAAGGCAATATTAACTCTTTTATTTGGAAAGTCAATAATTTTTAATAGCAATAGCATCAATCTTAACAGCAATATTTTTAACTTTTTTAGAAATATAATCATTATTAACGAAAAAAAATACGGTTCAATACCAAAATTTTTTTCGACCAGTTAATTGCATAAAATTCATTATAATTTATGTGTTTCATCTCATATTTTTAATTGCTTTTTTCTAGACAAAAAAACCTTCCATAATTGTGAGATAAATTAATAATATTTCATCTCACAATTATAAAAAGTATTATCTTAAAAAATAAATGTTTTTAAATTATTTAATTTAGCAATTTGGTAGTGACCATTGTAATATTTGTGATTTTTTGTTTAACTAAAGATTTCTTGTACTCCTGCAATAATTTTAATTGGTGAATCTACTATTACATCTGCCCCAGTCACTTCACCAAACCCATAGGTCACGCCCAGTGTTTTAACGGCATTATTCTGACCACCGATAATGTCATTCATAGTATCACCAATCATGACACTATTCGTTTGTTTTGAACCCGTGACTTCCATGGCGTAATTTAGAATTTCAGTTTTAGCTGGGAATTGTTCCGTTGCACCATAAATGCCATCAAAATATTGTGCTAAATCAAAATAATTTAAAATTTCAGTTAATACTTCAACTGGTTTAGCTGAAGCAGTATAAAGTTTATAATCCATTGACTTTAATGTTTGCAGGGTTTCTTCAAAATCATCAAAAATAACTAAATCAAACTTACCCTCGGTTACATAACGTTCATGATACACCTTAGCGGCAACCTTTAATTGTTGATCATCTAATTCTGGATAATGTACTCTCAGACTTTCTGCAATTGGTGGGCCAATAAAAGTTCGATATTCTGACTCAGTTAATTCTTTCATCTTCAATTGTGCAACTGCATATTTTAAGCTGTTAACAATTCCTGGTTCTGAATCTGCAATGGTACCATCAAAATCAAAAAATAAATTTTCCACATTGACTCTCCTACAATTTGAATTTTTAGTTTATAACCTCTATTTTACGATATAATTAGCTGAGATAATACGGATAGGAGAAAATAATGATTAAAGAAATTAATCGTGATGAAAAATCACTCAGTAAAAAATCAAAATTTGCTACTAAAGCGGATAAACAAATCATCACCGACTTAGCAGATACACTACAACATCATAGTGATACTACGGTTGGCATGGCAGCCAATATGATTAGTGAATTCAAAAACATTATCATTGTTCAAATGGGGATGATTGCGGTTATTATGGTTAATCCCGTCATCAAACAAAAATCAGATCCTTATCAAACTAAGGAAGGTTGCCTTTCGCTTGCCGGTGAACGCCCAACCATGCGTTTTAAAAATATTACAGTTGAATATCTTGACCAACATTTCGAAAAACAGCAAAATACTTTTTCGGAATTTACCGCTCAAATTATCCAGCATGAGATTGATCACTGCCACGGTATTATTATTTAACTTAACAAAAAAGAATCCTGACAAGTCAGCATTCTTCAAATTAATTAGTCATTATGTTTAATAATTCGGGCTGGATTACCAGCCACAATCGTATTACTGGGAACATCTTTCGTCACAACACTGCCTGCACCCACCACGACATTGTCGCCAATCGTCACATTTGGCAATACAATTACTGAGCCACCAAACCAACAATCATCCCCAATTGTGATGGGACCATCATACTGCCATCCTTGACGACGAAGTTCCTTATTTGAAGGATGATGATTCGGTGTAAATAATTGACAATTAGGACCAATAAAACAATGCGCTCCAATGGTAACTTTTCCGGCACTTAAAATTTGAAGATTCGCATTAATAAACGTCTCTTCCCCAATAAACAGTTTAGTTGGGTGTTCGATTGAAGTTAATGGAAAATAAATATCTGCTGATTGACTAGCGTTGGGTAAAAATTCACGCAACATTGATGTAGCTTGATCCAAATCCGTTTTAGCAACATCATTCATTTGTTGTACAATTTGTGCGCTATGTTTTACTATTGCCTGAATTTTTGGCTCTTTTGAATACTGATACCAGTCACCATCATTAACTTTATCAAAAATATTTTTAGCTGCTAATGCTTCAAGATTCGGTTCTTTTAATTTTTTCGACATCTAATTGACCTCATATGTAATTGAATTTAATGATTCTATATTATCACAAAAGCGCCTTAAGTTAACCGTACAAATTAGCTTAAGACGCTTTTTATTAATGAATTCCTAATTCAATTCGGGCTTCACGTGACATTTTTTCAATTGACCAAGCTGGCTCCCAGACCAAATTAATCTTAACTTCTTTAATCTCAGCAAAATGGCTAACTTCTGCTTCAATTTCATCATTTAAGTAATCTGATAATGGACATCCGGCAATGGTTAGTGTCATTGTAACTGTACAAATGCCAGTTGTTGCATCTGCATCGACCCCATAAATCAGGCCTAAATTGACAATATCAATCCCCAGTTCAGGATCAATTACATTTTCAAGTGCATTTAAGATCTGTTCATTTAATTGATCTGCCATTATAAACTCCTTAGTTAATTATCCGATACTGCCTTCCATTTCAAAACTAATTAATCGGTTCAATTCAACTGCATATTCCATCGGTAGTTCTTTCGTAAATGGTTCCACGAAGCTCATGATAATCATTTCCGTTGCCTTGGCTTCACTAATCCCACGACTCATTAAATAATAAAGTTGTTCTTCTGAAATTTTTGAAACTTTTGCTTCATGTTCCATTGAAACATTACTATTAAGAATTTCATTATATGGAATCGTATCACTAGATGATTCATCATCCATAATAATCGTATCACATTCAACGTGTGCAAACGAGCCATCTGAATGACGTCCAAACCGAATTTTACCACGATAATCCACCGCGCCACCATCTTTAGCAATCGACTTAGAGACAATTGATGATGAAGTATTTTTAGCGTTATGAATCATTTGAGCGCCAGTATCAGCATCAATATTTTTACCAGCAACGGCAATTGAGAGCATAGTTCCCCGCGCACCTTCACCGTTTAAATAAACGGAGGGATATTTCATGGTAATTTTCGAGCCTAAATTGCCATCGACCCATTCCATTACACTATTTTCTAATGCTTGTGCTCGTTTTGTTTCCAAACTGTACACATTATTTGACCAATTTTGAATCGTCGTATACCGACAATAGGCATCCTTTAAAACATTGACTTCGACCACGGCTGCATGCAAACTATCAGAATCATAAGAAGGTGCGGTACAACCTTCAACATACTCAACATGTGCCCCTTCATCAACAATGATTAAAGTCCGTTCAAATTGACCTGTATTTTCATTATTCAAGCGGAAATATGATTGAATGGGTGTCGTTAACGTAACTCCTTTAGGTACATAGATAAAGCTACCGCCCGACCAAACGGCACTATTAAGCGCCGCAAATTTATTATTAGTTGGTTTTACTAATTTACCAAACCATTCCTTAAATAATTCCGGATATTCTTTTAACGCCGTATCGGTATCGGTAAAAATAATTCCTAATTTTTCAAACTCTTCGTGCATATTATGATAAACCACTTCCGATTCATACTGAGCTGATGAACCAGCCAAATATTTTCGTTCAGCTTCTGGGACGCCAAGTCGATCAAACGTCGCTTTAATATCAGCGGGCACATCTTCCCAATCACGATATTTTTTGTCCGTAACTTTTTGGTAGTAGTTCATATTAGCTAAATCCAAACCACTTAAATCAGGGCCAAAATCTGGATCCTTCATTTTTAGATATGCGTGATAAGCCGCTAACCGATACTCTAGCATCCATACTGGTTCTTCTTTTTCAGCTGAAATTTGGCGAACAACCGCTTCAGTTAGCCCACGTCCGGTCGTAAAAATTGGCTTAACATCATCATGAAACCCAAATTCGTATTCGCTATTATCTAAAACATCATTAATATCTGTCATTTTTGGGTCTCCCATTTTTCTAATAACTCATCTAAGGCATGCCATGGCAATGTCGCACATTTTATTCGGGCTGGAAATTGAGCTACCGTTCCTAAAATTGCTGCATCTCCTAATGACTCATCTGCCTGAGTTGAAATTGATTCACCGATTGTTAATTTAGAAAATGACGTGATTAACTCCCGGGCATTTGTAACCGACTGGCCAATTAAAGCAACCGTCATCATACTTGCTGATGACTGTGAAATTGTGCAACCAATCCCATCAAACGTTAAATCAACAATTGTATCTGCTTCAATTTGAGCTTGGACATCAATCACATCGCCACAAGTAGGATTACGTAATTCAAGATGCGAAGTGGCAGCAGATAATTTTCCGTGATGCCGGGGATGCTGCGCGTGATCTAACACAGTTTCTTTATATAATAAATTTAATTTAGATATCCCCATTATTAAAGAACTCCTTCACAGTCTGAATTGAATTAACTAAACGATCAGCGTCCGCTTTCGTATTATAAAAATAAAAACTAGCCCGCACGGTGGCTGCAACATTCAAGTATTCCATTAATGGTTGGGCACAATGATGGCCCGCACGAACTTCGATGCCTTCCATATCCAGTCCCGATGCAACATCATGTGGATGCAAATTATCAAGATTAAATGAAATAACGCCTGTATGATTAGTTGGATTATGTGGACCATAAATCGTTACACCATCAATTTTAAGTAACTTAGGTAAAACATAATTAACTAATTTTTGTTCATAATTTTGGATGTTTTGCATACCTAAATTCGTTAAATAATCGATCGCACTACCCAGCGCAATCGCACCACTAATATTAGGTGTTCCAGCTTCAAATTTCCATGGTAACTCGTTCCACGAAGCCGATTGTGAATGAACAAAATCAATCATTTCACCGCCAAACTGGATTGGTTGCATTGCTTGTAATAATTCTACTTTGCCATATAAAACACCGATGCCAGTTGGTGCCAACATTTTATGACCAGAAAATGCATAAAAATCAACGTCCAACAATTGAACATCAACTTTCATATGTGGAACACTTTGTGCACCATCACAAATCATATATGCTCCATGTTGATGAGCTAATTTAGTAATTTCTTGAATTGGATTAACGACACCCAAAACATTTGACGCATGAGTAATGGCAACAATTTTAGTTTTATCAGTAATTTGTTGGCGTGCATGGTTCATATCTAGTTCACCATCGACCGTTAAATTAATATATTTTAAAATTGCATGTTTTTTGGCTGCTAATTGTTGCCACGGGACTAGATTGCTGTGATGCTCCATGGGCGATATTACAATTTCATCGCCTGCTTCAACAACTAAATTTCCAAAGCTAGTAGCAATTAAATTGAGACTTTCTGTCGTTGAGCGTGTGTAGATCACGGTTTCTCTTGATGGCGCATTGATAAAGGCAGTAATTTTATCACGAGCTGATTCAAATGCATTCGTTGAACGCTGTGACAATGTATGAACCCCACGATGCACGTTGGCATTATCGTGTTCATAGTAATTAATAATTGATTGCAAAACTGCCTTGGGTTTTTGGGTTGTGGCCGCATTATCCAAATAAACGAGTGGTTCATCATTAATATTTTGAGCTAAAATTTTAAAATCTAACCGGCTATTATTCAGTCCGTTGTCCATCAATTAGTTTCCTCTCAATCATCTCGACCATTTGTTGACGAACAGTTTCACTTGGGATTTCTCGTAAAATCACCCCTAAAAAGCCTCGAATAACTAGCCGTTGGGCAACTTTTTTTGGTAAGCCACGACTCATTAAGTAATAAAGTTGCTGTTGATTTATTCTCCCCACACTGGCAGCATGTCCCGCAATCACATCATTTTCATCAATCAACAAAATTGGGTTAGCATCACCCCGCGCTTGATCAGATAACATCAAAATTCGATTTTCTTGTTGGGCTTTTGCTCCATGCGCACCATGAATAATTTTTCCAATTCCATTAAAAACCAAGGTCGCTTGATCTAAAATCACGCCCCGTTGTAAAATATTCCCTTCTGAATACTTACCTCGGTTGGTTACTCGAGTATTAATTCCCTGCATTTGTTTACCAGTTGAAATCGCCACTGATTTAACTTCTGCATGGGCGCCATTTTCATTGAGATCACTATCAAAATCCGCAATTGTATTGCCTTGATTTAAGACGCCAAGGGTCCAATCAACTTGCGAATCACGTGCTAATATCCCTCGACGATTGAAATAACTATGGGTCTTTTCACCCATTGAATCGAGTGCTGAAAAACGAACATGACTACCAG
The DNA here is from genome assembly GCF_001434315.1 of Paucilactobacillus oligofermentans DSM 15707 = LMG 22743. GTDB lineage: Bacteria > Bacillota > Bacilli > Lactobacillales > Lactobacillaceae > Paucilactobacillus > Paucilactobacillus oligofermentans. The sequence continues at coordinate 270,082 of NZ_AZFE01000031.1, forward strand.
CTTTAGCCATTACTTCAACGGTGACATGGGCTGGATTGGCTTGGTCTCCAACAGTAAAAGTTCGTTGTAATACTTGAAAACTACAATTTTCTTCCGCAATAATTAACGTCCGGTTAACAAAGTTTTGTTTAGCACGACTATCCTGCACTTGTAGTAATTGAATTGGTTCTGATAAATGGACATTCTTTGGTACATAAACAACTGCCCCACTACTTACCAATGCTAAATTGATTGCTGTTAATTGGTCTTCATCAGCCTTAACGGCTTTCGCTAGATAATCATGGACTAATTCTTCATGATCTCGCAAAGCGGTCTTAAAGTCTGTAACAATTACGCCTTGGCTTTGCATGTCATCCGTAATTTCTGACTTTATTGTTTGTATCCCTAAGCTCGCAAACTGATAATTACTTAATTCTGCTTGAATCTCGATTGGGATTTCTTTTGATTCATTTTGAGTTTCATTAAATTCAAATAATGGCCACCGCTGATAATCAACTTTATCAATCGTTGGTAATTTTAAATCAGGAACTAAAGTGGCTGCATTATAACGAATAACGGTTAACCAATTGGGTTCATTTTCAAATTGGGAATTTTTAACTACAGCGTCACTTAATTGCAGTAATTTTGAACGGATTGCCATCTTTATTTATCTCCGTTTCTGCCTGCTACACCTTCATCAACCAGGTCTACATCTAGTCCAAATTCATCACGTAAAGCAGAATACCCTTTTGCTTCTAATTCCTTAGCCAAAGATGCATCCCCCGTTTTAACGATTCTTCCACCCATCATAATATGAACTTGATCCGGCACAATATAGTCTAATAGTCGTTGATAATGAGTAATCATTAAAGTCCCAAAATTAGGGTTAGCCATTTCATTAACCCCTTTAGCAACTACTTGTAACGCATCAATATCGAGTCCCGAATCAATTTCATCTAAAATTGCAAATTTAGGTTTAATCATCATTAACTGTAAAATTTCATTACGCTTTTTTTCACCACCAGAAAAGCCTTCATTTAGATAACGTTCGGCCATCTCTTCTGACATATTTAATAACTCAAGATTTTTATCTAATTCTTTTAAAAATTCTCGAATCGAAATTGGATCATCTGCAGCTCGCCGGGCGTTAATTGCCGCGCGCATAAATTCAGCATTCGTAATCCCTTTAATTTCAGCTGGATATTGCATTGCTAAAAATAAACCAGCACGTGCCCGTGTATCGACAGTATCAGCTAAAATACTTTTACCATCTAATAGCACATCACCTTTTGTAACATCATAATTTGGATTTCCCATAATTGTTTCAGATAAAGTAGATTTACCTGTTCCGTTAGGTCCCATAATGGCATGTGTTTCGCCAGTTTTGATCGTTAAATTAACGCCGGTTAAAATTTCTCGCGTTGTTTTTTCTTCTTCATCATGAATTGAGACATGTAGATCTTTAACTTCTAATGTTGACATCTTATTGTCAGCCTCCTCATATGCTAGTTAATGGTCACGGAATAATCGTTTACTATGTAGCTACAGCTAATGCTGCCACTGCATAAAATCATCAACTAATTTTAACGCAAACACCCTCTAATTTCCAGATTCTCTACAATGATAATTAATACTTTTTTTAGTTAATAATTGGCACAAAAAAAGTTTACAGCAGCTGCTGCAAACTTTTATTTTAATAATTACATTAAATTAAGTACATGGAATAGCACACCGACTACGAATAGTCCTAGGATAATAATAATTGGAGAAACTTTCTTCTTCAATAACCACATACATAGTAACGTTAGTAATAATGCTGATAGTCCAGGAATCAAACTATCTAAGTTATCTTGTAACGTTGTTACTTTACTAGAGCTAAGTGCCAAACCATCAGCTTGACCTTGTAAAGCTTTTTGAATACCTGCTGCACCACTAGGTAATTTATCCCAATTAATAAATGCGCCATCGGCTAGTTTCGTTGTTGCAACCACTGGCGTCCAAGTAATTGTAACCCATTTGTTAACCAGTGACCCCAAGATAAACATCCCTAAAATTGAAGCTCCCTTGGTAACGTCACGAAGTAAGTTACCAGATAAATCCTCAGATATTTTAGAACCAGCTTTATATCCAAATTCTTGTGTATACCAGGTGAATCCCATTCGAATCAAATTCCAAGCGATAAAGTAGATAATTGGTCCAAGAATGTTTCCACTCATTGCCATCGTTGCAGCTAACGCACCTAAGATAGGTTTAACTGTGAACCAGAATACCGGATCACCAATTCCGGCAAGTGGTCCCATCATCCCAACTTTAACCCCTTGAATGGTTACATCATCAACTGGTGCGCCATTAGAACGTTCTTCTTCAAGGGCTAAGGTAACTCCCAAGATTGGAGATGCAATATATGGATGAGTATTAAAGAATTCTAGATGTCGTTTTAAAGCAGCAGCTCGATCTTCTTTAGAAGTATACAATTTTTTGATCGCTGGAATCATTGCATAAGTCCAACCACCATTTTGCATCCGTTCGTAGTTCCATGATCCTTGAATAAAAGTTGATCTCCACCATACGTGAAGACGATCACTTTTAGTTAATTTAATTTTATTATCAGCCATGTTGTTAATCCTCCTTTCAATTGGTTTAATATTTATCGATGATGTCGCCGATTGGGTCACCAGTGTTGCCACCGCCCCCATTGCCACCACCACCGGTTTTAGAAAGTGTTAGATAGATTAATGCGACTGATAATCCAATTGTACCTAAACCAATCAATGTAAAATCTGTCACTGTAGCTAAAACAAATCCAATTGCGAAGAAAGGCCAAACTTCTTTGGTTGCCATCATGTTAATAACCATTGCATAACCAACGGCAACAACCATTCCACCACCAACTGCAAGGCCAGCTGTTAACCATGTTGGCATTGCATTTAGCATTGACTTAACTGGACCAGCACCAACGGCTAAGATTAAAGCAGCTGGAATAGCAATCCGAAGTCCTTGTAAGAAGATTGAAAAGATATGCCAAAATTCAATTAATTTAAAGTTAGCATTTTCAGCAGCTTTATCCATTAAATGGACAATCCCAGTTGTAATGGTACGAACAATAATTGTAAGTAGTAAGCCGGCAACTGCTAATGGGACCGCAATTGCAATCGCTGCGTTAATTCCCGCTTTACCTTGACCACCTAAAACTAAAATAATTGCTGATGCAATAGCAGCCAAAGCAGCATCAGGAGCAACTGCAGCTCCAATATTTGCCCAACCAAGTGCAATCAATTGTAAGGTACCACCTAAAATTAAGCATGGTAGTAAGTTACCGGTAACTAATCCGATTAATGTACAAGCAATTACTGGTTGATGAAAATGAAATTCATCCAAGATTCCTTCCACACCTGCTAAGAAAGATACTAATATAACCAAAATAATTTGAATTAAATTCAAACTCATAATGTCGAACCTCCTTCTTTTTTCCTATTTTTTCTCACGATTTAATTCATTCTGAGCTTTTTTCAAGATTTCATCCATGTTGTCTTTGCTGTTACTTGGTACCTTACGAACATCAAATTCAACACCGTCTTTTGCTAATTCAGCAAACGTATCAATATCGTCTTGATCAAATGCTAAGACCTTATTTGGTTGAACTTTACCAACTGCATGGGCCATTGATCCTACATTGATAGTTTTAAGATCTACACCACCTCGAACTAACCGTAATGCATCTTGTGGTGTTTCAAACAATAACATCACCCGTTCATTACCAAAATGTTGATCATCTTTAGCGAGCTCAATCATATGGTCGATTGGAACCACATGGGCATGAACACCAACTGGTGCTGCCTGTTGAATCAAGTTTCTACGAAGTTCATCTTTAGCAACCGCATCTGAAACCACAATAATTCGTGTCGGATTAGTTGCTTTTGTCCATGCCGTAGCAATTTGACCATGTAAAAGGCGCGTATCAATTCGGGCCAAAACGTAGTTCATTTTGCCCGGAGCACCAGCATTGGATACTTTAGCTGTTGGAGTTGCATCCCCTGTTGTTTGTAGTTCTTCAGGTTTTACTTTAACCCCATCTTGACCAACAGGTGCAATCTTAGCAGCAATCTCATGACTGCTTTCAGAAGACATCCGAGCACCATATGCTTCAACTAATAATGGCAAATTCAAACCTGTCACAACGGCCCAAGTATCTTTATGAGCTTCGAATAGGTTATTGACTTGATTAAATGGCGTGCCACCCCATAAATCAACTAAGAAAAGAATTTGATCTGCATTATCCAAACTTTGAATTGCATCTTCAAGTTTCTTTTTAAAATCATCCGGACCTTCACTTGGTTGCAGCGTAACTGCTCTAACATTCTCTTGTTCTCCGAAAATCATATTTCCAGATTGAAGAATGCCTTCTGCAAAAGCACCATGACTTGTAATGATTATTCCAACCATTCTTACTAACCTCCTTTTCAAATTGACAACTTCAATAAACAATGTGATTTCTCGATAAACAACCGCATCGATCATCGGTATCTTGAATACGCTTTCATTTTACAGACGTGCATCTTGTTTGTCAAACAAATCATTTTATGTTTTTTTGTTCAATTATTTATTCTTATTATTCTTGTGAAGAATATTACATGCGCTGCGTTTAACCACATCCCAGAAACTCAACGATTTTACCATCTTATCCGGGCTGACATAATTTCTAATTGCTCGTAAGGTTGCTTTCGGATCTTTAGAGGAAAAAGTATATGTACCATTTCCCTTTGTCTTAAGCGCAAACCGTGGAATTGCCTTGCCCCCAAAAATTACTGAAGCAATTACTTGATCAACTTCTTCCCAAGGGATTTGAATGAAATCTTTAACGTTTTTATCGTTAAAAAACTCGAATCCATTGTTGCCAATCATCAATTGACCGTATGTTCCAACTCCAAGGTAAGATGTCGCTTTTTCGACAAGTTCAACTTTTGTGTTAATTGACTCAACCATTTTATCCAGCTCATTTCAATTTATTTTTTTGCTTCCTATCTACTATACCAATTTAATTATCATCTCAAATTATGACTAACATCTCAGAAACATGATAATAATTAACTAGTACACTTAACCTTTAATACGATACCACGAATTATGGTACCGCTTCAAATCACACGAATAAATAACTAAAATTATTATCTTTTACATATTAAAAAACTACTATCATTAATGATAGTAGCTTATATTCTATTAATCTATTTGTGGATTTTTTAAGCCACGGACACGAATAATTGCATCGATATCAAGGCATTTTTGTTCAAACTCATCATATAGTTTGGTGTCCATTTCATCGACATCAATCATTGTATACGCATAATCACCTTTTGATGAATTAATCATATTCGCAATATTAATATTTAATTCTGCTAACACGGTTGCAATTTTACTAACCATGCTAGGCACATTTTGATGTAATAATGTCAATCGATATGGTGAATTGAATGGCATGTAGACGGATGGAAAGTTGACAGAATGCTCAATTTCACCAGTTTCTAAGTATTTACACAATGTATTAGCTACCATCTCAGCACAATTATCTTCTGCTTCTTCCGTTGTGCCGCCTAAATGTGGCGTGACCATTACATTTTCATGGGTAACTAATTCATCGGAAGCAAAATCAGTCCAATACTGACTAATTTGTCCAGATTCCAGAGCGGATAAGACGGGCGCTTCTTCAACAATTCCATCACGAGAATAGTTTAAAAGGACCGCACCTTTTTTCATTGTTAGTAATTCTTTGGCACTAATTAAATCTTTATTTTTTTCAGTATATGGGATATGAATTGTTACGTAATCACTATCTTTTAATACTTCACTAATTGATCCTGCGCGTGGAATATCATTTGATACTTTCCAAGCGTGTTCGACCGAGATATTAGGATCGTAACCAATTACCTTCATCCCCAATTGTTTAGCAGTATCGGCAACTTTCGAGCCAACGGCACCTAAGCCAATCACCCCTAAAGTTTTGCCCGCTAATTCAGTACCCCGAAAATGATTTTTGCCTGATTCAGCTTGTAAAGTAACGTCAGCATCTTCTCCTGAATTAAGGGTATTAACCCAACCAATCGCTGGAATAATTGGTCGGGCAGCCATGATTAGGACTGCAACAATCAATTCCTTAACGGCATTTGAATTGGCACCTGGAGAATTAAAAACCACGACACCATTTTCACTAGCCTTATCTAATGGAATATTATTAACCCCAGCCCCAGCACGACCAATCGCTAATAAACTAACTGGTAATACCCCGCGATGCAAGTTTTGACTACGAATTAAGAGTGCATCTGGTTCAGTCACCCCGTTAATTTCATATTTATCCTTTTCAAATACGGCCAAGCCAACATTTGAAATCACATTATATGTTTTAATTTGATACATCTTATTTTCCCCCATGAGTCACTTCAAATTGTTTTAGTTCATCAATTAATTTAACTACACCATCAGTTGGCATCGCATTATATAAACTAGCACGCATGCCACCGACTAGGCGATGGCCGCCAAGATTAACTAATCCATGAGCTGCAGCTTGATTAATAAATTCTTGATCTAGTTCTGAACTGGCCGTTTTAAATACCGCATTTGTAATTGAACGTTCAGCCGCGGGAACATCATTATTAAACACCTTAGAGTTATCAATAAAGTCATATAGCATGTCAGCTTGTTCGAGATTTTGTTGATAAATTGCTTCAACACCACCCATTTTTTTCAACCATTTAAATGTTAAGCCTGCCGCATAAGTATTAAATACCGGTGGCGTATTAAAGGCCGAATGTTTATTATCTTCAATTCGATAGTCCATTACATCTGACAAAAGTTGCTGTTTCACTAATTTATCTCGCTTAACAATCACCACCGTCATCCCTGCTGGGCCAATATTTTTTTGAGCACCTGCAAAAATCAAATCAAAATCATTAACATTGTATGGCTCAGCCAAAATATTCGATGACATATCAACTACCAACGATTGATCAAATTTAGGAATTTGATGATAGGCCGTTCCTTCAATTGTATTATTCGTTGTTAGATACACATAATCGACATTATCAATGTGACCATCTATTTTAGGTAATTTACTTGTTGGATCACTATTTTCAATGACTTGAACCGTTAATTCATCAATTCGATTCGCAGCTTCAATGGCTTTTTTTGAAAAATAGCCGGAATTTAAATACACCGCTTTATGATAATGTGTCGCTAAATTTAATGGCACACTTGTAAATTGTAAAGTCCCGCCACCTTGTAAAAATAAGACGGCATAATCATCACTAATCTTCATTAGATCACGCAAGTCTTGCTCTGCTTCTAGCTCTAACTCCGTATATAAGGAAGACCGATGACTAATTTCCATTACACTCATTCCACTATCTTTGTATGATGGTAAATCACGTTGAATTTGATTAGTAACTTCGACCGGCATCACCCCTGGTCCGGCTGAAAAATTATAAACTGACATCTTTATCCTCCCATACATTTTCTAATTGGTTACTATCATACTGGCTAACCAAATTAATGCAATTCAATTATTTTAAGTGATTTTCATTTCAATCAGACTAATCCCTATTGTATTAGCTTTTAAAGTCGATTAAATTATTTTTATAAATTAATTTATAAAAAGATTATTTGTATTAATCATAGATATAAACCCTATTAAAATACAGCATTGCCGCAAATATAATTATATTCATTGTATAGTATAATTATATTTATAATACTGTTTATCCCTAAATTGACACTCGCACAATCATTACATATAATTAAGTGTTATTAAAACCGCTTTAATGTCAGTGTCTACTCTGATTTTTTTGAGTAGACTTTTATATTATTAAAAAAAATCATAAAAATGTGAAGAAAATGTGAAGAAAAGTGTTGACCTAAAAGACTTTTAATATTAGAATTTAATAATTCATTAATCAAATTTTAATAATTGGTTTTGAAAGATATGGAGGAATGATTGAATGAAAAGAATGTACAGTTTTATTGCTATTATTCTAATTCTGCTCGGAATTGGTTTTTTCCAAGGTAATGGTTTTTCTACCAATAAGACACCACGCGTTGGTATTTTAACCCTTATGCACCATCCTGCACTTGATAAAATTCACGAAGGAGTCGTCGCCGGTCTAAAAGACGAAGGTTATGTTGATGGTAAAAACGTCAAGATTGACTATCAAAATGCACAGGGTGATCAGAGTAATTTAAAGACTATGAGTTCCAAATTAGTTAATGAAAACTCTGATGTCCTAATCGGGATTACTACTCCGGCTGCACAAGCTTTAGCCAATGCTACTAGCAAAATTCCAATTGTGCTTGGCGCCGTTACAGATCCTAAAGATGCCGGCTTAGTAAAGGATAATAAAAATCCTGGTGGCAATATTACCGGAATTTCTGATCAAGCACCGTTAAAGGAACAGCTTCAATTAATTCAAGATTTCATGCCTAACATGAAAACACTAGGAGTTATTTATACTTCCAGTGATAGTTCTGCGGTTGCTGAACAAAAGAAATTCGTTGCCCTTTGTAAAGCCGCTAACGTCAACGTCAAAACCTACTCAATTTCAAATAGCAATGATTTAAATCAAGTCTCACAACAAATGCTAACTGAAGTTGATGCCGTGTTTGTACCAACTGACAATACGATAGCTGGAGCAATGCAAACATTAGTCAACAACGCTAATGCTGCTAAAAAGCCAATTTTTCCAACTGTTGACACCATGGTTAAAGCTGGTGGACTTGCTACTTATAGCATTAACCAATATAAACTCGGTGTTCTTGGTGGCAAAGTAGCTGGTCAAATTTTAAAAGGTAAGATTACTACTAAAGACACCCCGATTACATACATTCGTCATGGGGATGCCACTATTAACTTGAAACAAGCCGAAAAACTAGGAATTACGGTTCCTGCAAAATTCTTAAAAGAAGCACAAACAGACGGGGAGGTCTTTAAATAATGGGATTAATTGTATCTGCTATTGGGCAAGGACTACTCTGGGCTATTTTAGGGCTCGGCTTATTTTTAACTTTCAGAATTTTAGATATTGCTGATATGACCGTTGAAGGTACCTTTCCACTTGGTGCTGCAGTTGGAGTTACTGCCATTGTTAATGGTATGTCTCCTATCGTTGCTACCTTACTAGCAATGTTAGCCGGAATGACGGCTGGTTTAATTACCGGCTTACTTTATACCAAAGGTAAAATTCCAATTTTATTAGCCGGAATTTTAGTCATGACAGCAGCTTACTCAATCAACCTTCGAATTATGGGCAAATCAAACACTTCCTTATTAGGTCATAACACTTTATTAAAGGCCGACTTTTTAAAGGGACTTCCTACCTATTATGATAGCGTTGTTCTGGGGATGATTGTTATCGCCGTAATTACATTATTGTTAGTTTTCTTTCTTCAAACCGATTTAGGTCAAGCCTTCATTGCAACTGGTGATAATGAAAAAATGGCCAAATCATTAGGAATTCATACCGATAATATGAAAATCATGGGACTTATGGTATCAAACGCCATGGTTGGTGGTTGTGGTGCTTTAATTGCTCAAAGTAATGGCTACGCTGATATTAATATGGGGATTGGAACCATCGTAATTGCGTTAGCTTCCATCATCATTGGTGAAGTTGTCTTTGGTGAATTAACTCTGACTCAGCGTTTAGTGGCGGTTACCCTCGGTAGTATTATTTATCGTCTTTTGCTACTTGCAGTCCTTCAAATTGGATTCAGCGCAAACGATCTAAACTTACTATCATCAATCGTCCTTGCAATTTGCATGATGTTACCACAACTCAGCAAAGCTCTTCATCTCGATACTGTCTTTTCAAAGGGGGATAAAGTCCATGACTAACCCAATTCTAGAAATCAAAAATGCAACAACGATCGTTAACAAAGGCACTTCATCCGAAACTAAAATCTTGAAATCAATGAATTTAACGATTAACGAAGGTGATTTTATTACTATCGTTGGTTCTAACGGAGCTGGTAAATCAACTCTTTTCAATATCATTGGTGGTAATTTAGTTGTCGATAGTGGTCAAATATTACTTCATGGTCAAGATATTTCAAAAGAATCTGAAGAATCACGGACGCGCTTTCTCAGTCGGGTCTTTCAAGATCCAAAACTCGGAACGGCTCCACGAATGACTGTTGCTGAAAATTTACTGTTAGCTAAAAAACGTGGTAGTACCCATGGTCTCCACTCAAGAAAGCTAAAGCAACAAATGGACGAACTAACTGCGTATGCTAGTAAAATGAAAAATGGTTTGGAAAAACGAATGAATACCGCTACCGGTAACCTATCTGGTGGTCAACGCCAGTCATTAAGTTTCTTAATGGCTACCTTAAAGAAACCGGATATTCTTTTATTAGATGAGCATACGGCCGCACTTGATCCTAAAACTAGTCGTCAATTACTGATTACCACTGACGAACGAATCAGAGAGGATAACCTAACCGCCTTGATGATTACTCATCATTTAGAAGACGCCGTAAAATATGGTAATCGTTTAATCGTCCTCACCGATGGTAAAATTGTCGCTGATTTAACTGGTACGGAAAAAGAATCACTAACGACTGAAAAATTATATTCATATTTTGAAGAATAAGCGTAAAACATCTAATTATATAATTAGATGTTTTTTTGCACCCACTAAATGATTAACCGCATGAAATAGTTGATGTACATAATGATTGTATTTAACACACACTTGTCCTATACTGAAGCCGTATTCAATTTCATATTCAGGAGGTCAATATCATGATTAAACATAAAGCAATAATGATTGGCGCAGGACTTGCAAACATGTCTGCAGCGGTTTATCTGATCCAAGAAGGTCATTGGTCTGGTGAAAACATTACATTTTATTCACTTGATGATCACGGTTCAAATGACGGTGCACCTACTAATGAAACAACTGACGAATATTGGAACAAAAATCAAAAAATGGCAAATACGACTGGCTACGTTGCACGTGGCGGTCGGATGCTAAACTACCGTACCTATGTTGATTTAATGGATTTACTAGATCGAATTCCCTCAGCAACTGAATCTGGGATGACTGCAGCGGAAGATACTCGTGACTTTGACAGTAAACACCGCACCTTTGATAAAGCACGTTTATTAAAAGGTGGCAAGCATATTATTAATGGTGGTCATTTAGGATTAAATAATAAAGATCGTATTTTACTATCAAAATTAGTTTTAATGCCTGACAAAGACGAAGAAAAATTAGACAACATTTCCATCGCCGAATACTTTAAACATGATCCACATATGTTCCAAACTAACTTCTGGTATATGTGGGAAACTACCTTTGCTTTCAGAACCAAGAGTTCAGTTCAAGAATTACGTCGTTACATGCATCAAATGATTTATGAATTCACTCAGATCGAACACTTAGTTGGTGTCAATCGAACTCGCTACAACCAATATGAAAGCATTATGCTTCCAATTATCAATTACTTAAAAGAACAAGGATGTAACATCATTTTAAACCGACGTGTAACTGACTTTGACTTCTTAGATACCCCAATGCAAGATGAAATTACAGTTACTGGTCTAGAAATGACGAATACAGAAAATGACGAAACAGAATCAATCCCCGTTGATTCTGATACGGCTGTTTTCTTCACCAATGGTTCAATTACTGATTCAGCTACTATGGGTGATTACAATACCCCAGTTTCTGAAAATATGGATTATGGGGCTGCTTCAAGTCTTTGGAAGAAAGCATCCGAACGCTTCTATAATTTAGGTAATCCAGATAAGTTTTTCGCTGATCGTGATGCTAGTGAATGGGTTAGTTTCACTTTAACTACCAACGATCACATTTTGTTAAATGAAATCACACGCATTACCACCCAAGTACCCGGAAATGCCCTTAACTCATTCATTTCAACCACACCAATCACCAAATTAGGTCATGAAGACATTAATATGTCGATTGTGGTCCACCACCAACCTCACTTCACTACACAGAAACCAAATGAAACGGTTATCTGGGGATACTTCCTCTATCCACGTAGAACTGGTGAGTTTGTCGACAAACAATATATCAAAATGACTGGTAAAGATATGTTGGATGAATTACTTGGTCAGTTGGCTAAAGTTGATCCTGGTGAACATAATATTCTTGAAAAGAAATCAGAAATTTATGATAGCGTAATTAACAACATCCCCGTTTATATGCCATACGCATCTGCATTATTTAATAATCGGGCCAAAACAGATCGTCCTGAAGTTATTCCAGAACATTCAACTAACTTAGCCTTCACTGGTGAATTCGTTGAACAACCTTATCAAATGGTCTTCACTGAACAAAGTGCAGTTCGTTCAGGTGAAATTAGTGCTTACCACTTTGCTGGGGTTCCAATGGAAAAATTAGTTAAAAACCCTCGATTTGATAAGGATCCCGTTGTTCTAGCACGAGCCACTAAAAAAATGTTTTCATAAATAAGTAGTTTAAAAACGGAATGTTCTTAATTCCGTTTTTTTGATATGCTACAATAAAATTACCTAACGCGAAAGAAGTGAATTCAGTTTGAATACGGAAGCATCTGTCATTGAACGACCATATATTAATATTACCAATCTAATTTGGAGCTTTGATCAACAAACAAATCAAGTGAATTTACTCTTGGTGAAACGTTCTGAATGGCCATTTGAAAATCAATGGGCCTTACCAGAAACCTTTTTAAGGTCCAATGAAGATGCCGATGAATCATCTTTACGACTCGTTAAAGAAAAAATTGGAATCGAACTCGCAGATTTTCATACTGAACAACTTGGGACTTTTACTCATCAAACTAGATATCCTGGCAGTCGATCACTATCATTATCATATATGACTTTTTTACCCAATATGCCCAAGTTAAATCCCGGTAACGGAACCACCGATGCTTGCTGGTTTGCAATGTCATTTAATGAATTCCAATATACTTTTGCAAATAACAATGACACCTTTGCAACGGCTACATCTGATAATCACGATACTTACTACCAAAAATTAGTTAATCATCAACTACCCGATAATCAACTTGCCTTTGATCACTCTTGGATTTTAAAAATCGCCTGTGATCGAATTAAAAATAAACTAGACTATCAACCAAATATTTTGTTAACTTTGGGTTCTAGTTTTACCTTAAAAATGGCACGTCAAGTTTATGCAATCTTTTTAAAAAAGCACGTGACCGAAATTGACAACTCTAATTTCAAAAAAAATCATCAACATTTATTTACCGAAGTCGGCGTCGTAGCAAGTAACCGTCCTGGAAGACCTGCTCGAGAATATCAACTTTCTTATCTTCAAGTTGATTCATATTAAGCTAAGTGGTATGGTGTACACATTAAAAGTACATTGTACCTTTTTTATTTATCATAATAAAAGTACTTTTTACTTTTATAATAAGATAGAAAAATTTTAGGAGGAATTATCATGTCACGAGCCAATCGTTATTTCATGGCTATCATCGGTACTGCCTGGTTATTCGATGCTATGGATGTTGCCTTATTATCATTTATTATGCCTATTTTAAAGTTAGAGTGGTCACTCACTCCTGGTCAATTAGGGTTGATTAGTGCCTCAACTTCAATTGGTATGGTAGTTGGTGCCCCAATTTGTGGATTGCTAGCCGACAAATATGGTCGTAAGAACGTTCTAATTGGTACATTAATTCTATTTTCTTTAGGTAACATTTTATTAACATTAACTCATAACATCTCCGGATTTATCGCGGTTCGTTTTATCACTGGAATTGGCTTGGGTGGTGAATTACCTGTAGCTGCCACTGCAGTGGCCGATCGCTTTAGCGGGAAAAAGCAAGCTAAAATGTTAGTAATTGCCGATAGTTTTTGGGCAATCGGTTGGATTTTTGCAGCGCTGCTATCGTTTCTTGTTATGCCAAAAATTGGTTGGCGATTTACTATTCTCATCGCATCGATTACTGTTGTTTTTGCCTTTATTATGCGACGTCACCTATCAATTGAACCACATCAAAATCATACTGTTAAACAACATTCAATCTCGGCTCTTTGGCAATCAAAATATCGACGACCATTAATTATTTTAGGTGCCCTTTGGTTCGTCGTGATGCTTAGTTATTATGGTATGTTTTTATGGTTACCAAGTGTCCTCGTTTTACGCGGCCTACCAATTGTTAATAGTTTTGGTTATACCTTGTTAATTAGTATCGCCCAATTACCAGGATACTTTTTTGCGGTTTACCTATTAGGAAAAATTAGTCGTAAACAGGTTTTATTCATTTATTTAACTGGTACGATTATTAGTGCTTTAGCGTTTGGGGGCGTAGGCACTAATACCTTAGTCTTAATTTGTGGAGCTTGTTTATCATTTTTTATGTTAGGAACCTGGGGGACCTTAATCGCGCTTACTCCTAGCCAATTTCCACAAGAAATTCGTGGTACTGGCATGGGAATGGCTCAAGCAATCGGTCGAATTGGCGCTGTTATTGGCCCCTTCTTAGTCGGAATAGCACTTGAATTTAATATTTCAATCACCAGTATTTGGCTTGGTTTTGTTACCATTCTGATTATCGGCGTCTTAATTTTAACCCTTGGAATATCGAAGAATGATAATGCTTATTCGGAGACAATTGCCCATGAAAAATAACATTCTTTACACTCGTGAACTTTTACAACGATTATTAGCAGAAGATTTAGGGCAAGGCGATTTATCCGTTCAGTCACTTCCTAATTCCATTATTTCAGGTTATTTCGAAGCCAAGTCAGACGGCATTTTAGCCGGTCAAACTATTCCGCCAGCAATCTATCAATTATTTTCAAATGACATTACTTATACATCACTGATTGCCGATGGACAGCATATTAAGCTTGGTGATAAATATGGTAAAGTTTACGGACCGGCACATGCCTTACTCTCAGCTGAACGCTTAATCTTAAATTTGACCCAACGCATGAGTGGCATCGCAACGGCTACTAATCTGGCGATTAATAAATTAGCTGATCCAACAATTAAAATCCTTGATACTCGTAAAACCGTTCCGGGTCTTCGTTACTTCGATAAAATTGCCGTCCAAATCGGTGGTGGCCTAAATCATCGAATGGGACTGTATGACTCAGTGATGATTAAAGATAATCATTGGCAATTAATTAATAACTTACCCGAAACTATTAATAATATTCGACTTGATATTGGACCAACTAAAACTATTGAAGTTGAAGTTGAAACGTTAGTACAACTTAAAGCAGCCATTACCAGTAACGTTGATATCATCATGTTTGATAATCAGCATCCCGATACTATCAAAGAATGGCAGCGTCTGGTCCCTAATAATATTAAAATTGAAGTCTCTGGCGGTATCACTCTTGATAATCTCCACGAATATGCACATACTGGTGTTGATTTTATTTCACTAGGCTATTTAACCAATAACGTAACCCCTTTGGATTTATCATTTGAATTAGTATAAAAAAATAACTTAATCACGAAAAATTCGTGGTTAAGTTATTTTTATAAATCAAAGCCATTAAATAACGACATAATTCCAAAGCCGGCAATCACCGCAATAATTAATATACCTGCTAATAAAACATTAAATACGACTCCTAGTCCGCCAAAAACTAACAATAAAATAAACAAGATTGGATGGCGGAAACAGAATTTGATAAAGCCAATAATTAACTTGATAAACAACAAGATAAATACAATAACTCCTACCCCAATTCCAAATTTAGCCCCATCACTCATCGCTAAAGCCATCGGTATAAATTCCATTATTATTCACCTTCATTCTAATATGAACTATAAATTGCTTTCAACGCATTAATATCAGCATCAGTTAACGCTGTTTTACCTTGATCAGTTGGATACATAACCGATTGAATATCATTTGAATGATCTAATCCTAATGCATGGCCTAATTCATGTACAGCAACTGATAATTTAATTGAATTAGTATATTTAATATTTAAACTAGCAATAGCATGATTAGCCGTATATGCACCCCAACCGGTTCTTTCAATAATTGCCGGGCCACCGTGACCTAACTCGATTGAATTTTGAAGCGATGAGGTAGTCATTGTTTTTCGATAAACTGAAAACTTAATTTGGTTTTGTTGGCTAGTCCCCGTACCGGAAACCAGCTTAACAATTCCAGTTTGATTATAAATTTTAATTGCTTGATTAAACTGGTCCTTAACAGCTTGAGAAACATTTTCATCATAGTGATAATAATACGTCGTCGCTAGCGTTTTTCCCTGAACGTTAGTTTCAATTGGGGTTTCGTTAACACCAGCCTGATTCGATGAAGCTACTGAATTTTGATTAATGAGACCAGCAAACCCAACCTTCTCTTTCAGATCATCAATAACTGTATTTATTTGCTTATTTATCTGTGCAACATTTTGTCCGAGTTCAGTATTATCATTGGTAATCGTTGGTAAAAAGATAAATCCTAATACAATTGACAACCACAGTAAATTTGATTTATGTTTCAAAGTGTTCCCCTTATTATCACATTACCAATTAATTGATTAATACTAATGCAAACAGATAAATTCGTAAACAATTTAGCTAAAATTTTACTAATCCTTACACTATTAATTCCACCATAGCTTGACTAGTGCTTGCGTTCCGTCACCCCCAAGCCCATCCTCATCAACAAGTGTTTCATATAACTCCTTGGCTTGCTCAGTTGCTGGTAGTGAAATACCTAATCTATTCGCTTCATCTAATGCGATTCGTAAATCTTTCAGAAAGTGTTTAGCAAAAAAGCCAGGCGTATAATCTTGTTTCAATATGCGAGGTACATAATTATCCATACTCCAATTATCAGCTGCACCAGACTTTAAAGTTGCAAAAACCGCTGTTAAATCAAGCCCAGCTGCTTTAGCATACACCAACATTTCAGTTAAACCGGTCATCGTTCCGGCAATCATAATTTGATTAGCCATCTTGGTGTGTTGTCCACTGCCATAGCCACCAAAACGATTAAATTGTTGACTAATCTGTTCGAAAATTACAGTGGCACTGTTATACGTATCCTCATTTCCACCAACCATAATCGTTAAAGTCGCATTTTTAGCCCCAATATCTCCACCAGAAACGGGTGCATCTAAAATTTGTAAACCATGAATATCAGCATAGTTACCTAATTCAACTGCCAAGCTTGGTGTACTGGTTGTCATTTCAATTAAAATTTGTTGGTTAGTTGCCACAGAAAAAATGCCATTTTCACCAAAATAGACGTCCTTAACATCATTCGGATAACCGACCATCGTCAATACAAAATCATTACCCTGACAAGCTTCCGCTGGTGAATCTGCCCAAGTAGCTCCATTATCCAGTAATGATTTAGCTTTTGCCTTCGTCCGGCTGTACACTGTTACCTCATGGCCAGCTTTCAATAAATTATTAACTATCCCGGTCCCCATAACACCGGTTCCAACAAATCCAATTTTCATTGTAAAAACTCCTTACATTATTCCAAATTGTACACAACGATTTTTTAGCGGTTGTACTTTTCGGTTATTTGGTGTTGCAAAAACTTCATGATATTTTTGGAGCTGCGATTGAGAAACCGTTAATGGATCGATATCGATATACCAGGACACATTTTGTGTTAGTGGCGGTGTCGTTAGTGATCCTTGATAATGATAACAGGAATCATCTACCTTGATAATTGAAGTCAGATCAATTGCTGGTATTTCAGATGAATTCACCTGGTAAGCATCCCATATTTGTTGATAGACTACATTGGCTTCCCCTAATTTTACCAATCGGGCAATTACAAGGGTCTGCCCTTGCTCATTTTTAAAGACTAAATGCCACTCCATTTTAAATTGATGATTATCAATCAAATGTTCAGATGGCAGATGGAAATGTAACTCTTGAAATTTAAAAATAACTTGATTTATGACAATCGAGCCACTACCGATAATTCGAAAACTATTATTTGAATTTTCAATAATCTTGCCTATTAACGGTTGTTGAAATACAAGCCTGACCAAATCTTCATCATTACTCACAATTTCAGGTTGCAAATTAATCGGTGATTGTAATCCACCGACCCCATTTTCCCACTTATCTTGTAATTGATAATCCAGCATTTAGCTATACCTAATTTCATTTAAGATAGTTATATCTTATCTTATAATATCAAGCTAAATCAAGCATTATACGTGTTAATTATAATAATTTGTGATTATATACCGTATTATTTTATAATTATTTTCGGAAGAAAAATGAATTTATTCAATTATTTTATAAATTCAAAAATTTTGATTGTCTCTACTAAAAATACCATTCAATTCTTAAAAAAACGAATTAAATGGTATTTTATGATTTAATTTATAAATTGACAATTATTCTGCTAGTTTTTTTTCAAAATATCTTGCTAGTTTTTCTTTGGGAAAAATACCAGTAATTTTTTCTTTAGCTACGCCATCTTTAAAAACGACTAAGCTTGGAATACTCATTACTTTATATTGTTCCGCAATTGTTTGATTATCATCTACATTAACCTTAACAAAATTAATTTTATGATCAAATTCTGTTTCCAATTGTTCTAAAATTGGATTCATCATTTTACAAGGGCCACACCAAGGTGCCCAAAAATCAACAATAGTTGTTCCTGCAGCTGTTATTTCACTGAAATTTTCTTTAGTTCCGGTCATTGCCATCTGAATCGTCCCCTTTAATACCTTTACGAATAAAGTGAATAATAAACGTAATCATAAACATGATCACTACAAATCCACCAAATACCGCTGATGAAATTTCAATATCAATCATTGGAATAGTTAAAAATAATTTAACAGCGATTAATGCAATTAAAATATACGCCATTGGCTCCAATTCTGGAACTTTTCGCATTAAGTTCATAATGATCACTGCAATTCCTCGCATCGCAAGAATTCCAACCAGACCACCAATTAAGACAATTACGGGGTTCGTTGAAATTGCTAGCGACGCTAACACAGAATCAACTGAAAAGACAATATCCATAATGATAATTTGCATAATTACTGCCCAAAAACGTGATTGTTTTCCACCGGCTTTAACTTTAGTTTTATCATCTTTGCCTTTTTTCTTAAGTTTGCTACTGAAAAATTTATAAACTAGGTACATTAAATATAATGCCCCAATAACTTTTATTTCCCAGATATGAATTAGGTAAACCCCAACCCCAATAATTAAAAACCTAAAGATATATGAACCGATTAATCCATATAGCAATGCTTTCTCTTGTTCTCTCAATGTGGGTAGCACTCTTGCCTGTGTTGCTAATACAATGGCATTATCAACCGACAATAAGCATTCAATTAAGATCAATGACAAGATAATTAACCAATCTTGGCCTGAAGTTACCACTTGTGCCCAATTATTTAAATCAAAAAATGGACCATATAATTTTTCTAAAAGTGACAATTTACGTCCTCCACTAACGTGTTTTAATTAAGACTATAGTGTACTATATTTTGGTTGAAATAGTCTGGATATTTAACATTTATTTTTTTAATCGTTCCTTCAAATGGCAAGACTAACTGTAGCTCATTTCCATGCAACATCATCCTGTCTTCTACATCCGTTGAATTATACAAGGGATCGCCTACAATTGGATGACCTAATGAAGCTAAATGAACTCTAATTTGATGTGTCCGGCCAGTTTCTAGCTCCAATTTCACTAATGAATGCTGCCAATTTGATTGTACAACTTGGTAGTGAGTCCGAGCAGATTGTGATTGTTCGCCATTGATTTTCCGTTTTCGTGGATCATCACTATCTTTTCCAATGTCTGCATCAATCACTCCATTACTTTGAGCTAATTGACCATCCACAATCGCCACATATGACCGCTTTATCTGGTGACTACTAATTAAACGATCCAAAATTGGAACCACAACTGGTGTCTTAGCAATAATCACCGCACCACTCGTCTGCTGATCAATTCGATGCACCATAAATGGTTGTTGCGATGTCACTGCCAAATACGCTGCCGCAAAATTCATTAACGTCCCAGCTTCATTAGCTTGATTGGGATGACTTTTAATTCCAGCCGGCTTATTAACAACCATTAAATATTGATTTTCAAAGATGACGTCTAGTGCTGCGGAATCATCAACAACATAATTAGATGCTGCGGTTCTAAATTCATCACCTTCAAACTTCATCACTACTAAATCACCATTATTTACTAGCGAATTCATCGTTTGATAAGTCCCATTTACTTTGACGTTCTCTCGAATCCTTAAAAAATGAATGTATTTCTTTGGTAGTAGCCAACTTTTTTCAAGTAATTCTCGTAACGAGATTGGATTATTTAGCCCCACGACAGGTTCTTCAATTGTGTATTGCTTATTTAACATCTTCGTCTCACTTAATTTAAATTTTTAACCGCTAATTCATCTTTAACCACATATACTTGTGGCTCAGTTAAATTAAGCATTTCTGGTTTTAACTGTAGTTTAACAATACCTTCACGATGATATGATTGGAAATAATAAGTTTTTGATTCTGCAACCGTCGCTGCCCGATAAACTGAATAAGTTAATTGGTGTTCAGAATTCTTAGGGACACTCACACTATCCAACAGATGCCAGCTACTCACAATGGCTTGTGTTTCATCTTGTGGTTGATCTGCCCGTTCTTTAAAATAGGCCGCCCGAATAAAGCGTGCCCCAGGTGAATATGACCCAGGTGGAATTGATTTACCAGACAAATTACCCGTTGTAACTTTCGGTGTGTTTAACGGAACCACTCCATTATTAAAGTCATCCGTAAAATTAACATAGTCCCCTAACCGTTCAATTTGTCGATCAAAGTTGGGGACATTCGTTACAATTCCCAATGGATTATCAATAATTTTCATTGGCATCTGCGTTGGTTCCACGATAATTGTCCGCCCAGTAACATCTGTAAATGCGAAGTGAAGTTCGGGATTACCATACTTTAAATCACTAAAAGTATCCGCCATTAATTCAATTTCATTAAGGTGTTGTTCTAAATCATCTACAGATTTTACATTACCTAATACCCAAAAAACAAATTCAAATGAAGCAAGTTGGATTTTTGAAGCATCGCGTTGCTCACTATGTTTAGTTCCGTTCGCAAAAGTTAATTTTTGCGCACACAGCCCAAATTCATTCACCCCGTCCGAAACATCTGAACGCGATTTAGTTACTTTTCCGCCACCAATAAATGCATATTTATTATGATACTCGTGATGATCATAGACTGACTGCCATTTAAAATTACGTGGCAAAAAAACTGGACTAGATTCTAAACTAGGCCAATCCATCGTTCGTGATAGTACATGCGTACCATCAATTGCAATTTGATAAATACTTGTACACATCTTAGCCCCTCAATTCTTTCAATGTCTATGCTACCCAAGGCGTTTAATAAATGGTATTGTTATATTGAATTAACACCTGGGGGAATTTTATGCTATCAATAAAAAATTTAAATCATGAATATAATTGGGTTAATGTTCTAACCCCTTCAGAAACTGAAATTGCTTCCCTAATCAATGATTACGGTGTTACTAGTGAAATGTTGGGATATGTTTTAGATCCTGACGAACGCGCACGTGTCGAAGTTGATCCCGATGCCAATATCACTTTAATTATTTTTGATGTTTATTATGAAGGCAATAACGATAATGAGGCACGAACACTCCCAGTTGGCTTAATGCTAACTAAAGGCACTTTGATTTCATTTATGGACGTACATACTAAGTTTGTCAGAGAAATGTTTGAAAGCCAATTAAAAAAATTAGGTTCTGATCCTGTAATTGAAAATCAATTTAGTTTAATTCTCCCCTTATTGTATCGTTTATCGGTTGCATATTTCAAACCAATTAGACTGGCTGATAAAAAGCGACAACAAATTCAAGCAGAACTAAGAATTAAGACTAATCGTAAAGCGATTAATGAATTTATGATTATCGAAACTGGACTAGTTTATATTTTAACTTCAATTAAAGGTAATGTTTCTTTATTAAATGAAATTAAACGACATGCAAAAGAACTTACTAAAGATCAAGCTGATTTACTTGATGATGTCATTGTCGAAGCTCAACAAGGTATGGAAATGGCAACGATGACTTCTGATATGACAGCCCGTTTGTCATCGTCTTATTCTAAAGTCTTAGATATGGAATTGAATAACACGATGCGTTTTTTAACGATTTATTCAATCGTCTTAACTATCCCCGCAATTGTCTTTGGTTTCTTTGGTCAAAATGTTCAAGTACCGTTTCAAAATTCACCAATTGGTTGGGAAATCACCCTAATCATTATGGTAGTTCTTTGTCTTGCTGCTGGTTGGTTGTTAATGCACAACGATTGGTGGAAAAAGCGATAATTAATTACATTAAATAATCGAGCCATTCCTGCTTTAGGAATGGCTCGATTTTTATTATTTTATAAATCCAGGTACATAAAGTAAATCCATTTTATCTAAATATTCAGCAATTTCAACTGAATTCCAGGCAGCGCCCTTTAATAAATTATCCGAAACGTTCCACAAATGAAATGAGCCTTTATTTTCTAAATCAGGTCGGACACGACCAACAAAAGTTTCTCGTTTGCCAACCGCATTAATTGGTTGGGGATAAATTTGGTTAGCCGGATCATCTTCTAAAATATCACCATCAAAATTACGAATGGCTTCATGAATTCCCTCAACTGTGGCACTTTTATCGAGGACTTCAAAATAAACCGATTCACTATGGGCTATTGGTACTGGAACTCGTGAACAAGTAGCAGTTACTTGAATCGCATCACTATTCATATCACCTTCGCACATAATTTTTTTAGTTTCATGAATCATTTTCCATTCTTCGTGGGTATAGCCATCATCTTCAAATACATCTATTTGTGGCAAGACGTTAAATGCTTGTTGATAATGTTTTTTGTCACCTGCTACTGGTAAAATTTCAGGATTAACTGGGTTACCATCAATCACCGCTTGACTCTGATCCATCGTTTCTTGAATGGCTCGATTACCAGCACCTGAAACTGCTTGTAAAGTCGTAACAATAATTCTTCCCAAACCATAACGTTCTCGAATTGGTTCAAGCGACATTACCATTTGAATCGTTGAACAATTTGGATTAGCAATAATTCCTTTATGAGCATTTAAAGCCTCGGCATTGACTTCCGGTACCACCAAAGGCACTTCGGGATCCATTCTAAAAGCTGACGTATTATCCACAACCACTGCTCCACGTTTAACCGCCTCTGGTGCAAATTGTTTAGAAACTGATCCGCCCGCAGAAAATAGAGCCAAATCAATCCCTTCAAATGAATTAGGCGTTGTTTCTTCAACTGTATAGTCTTGGCCTTTAAATTTAATTTTAGTCCCAGCAGTTCTAGCTGAAGCCAACATTTTAACTGACTTAACCTTTAAACTTGATTCTGCCAACATTTGAATCATTCTTGTTCCTACTGCTCCTGTGGCACCAACGATTGCTACATTATACTCACTCACTTAAATAACCCCGATTTTGAAATTTTATTACTATTCACTAGTACTAATAATTTAACTTTTAGTTCGATAATGAACACCATCGTCATCAATAAAACCATATATTTTTTGACTTTCATCATCATTTAATGAGCCAATGCATACCGCTTTTTGACCATCAACTTCAGTTAAATTAAAATGAGATTGCGTAGCAAACTTATGAATCCATTCCATTTCTTCAATAATTATCGTGCTTTTTTCATTTGCTTTACTTAATGTAAATCCATCATCTAAAAATTTTTTAATTAAACGAGACTTAACATACATTCTAAAACTGAATACCCGCGCATTTTGCTCACCGGTACGTTCATTTGATTTAAGATAACCTTGCTTTTCCCAATATCGTAATTGGCGGGTTGAAACATCAGCCATTTCACTAATTTCACCAATTTTAAATTGAAATTTTTGGGTATTATATATTTCGCGAATTATATCATCTACTAGCATAATAGCTCCTATTTGACTTTCAGTTCCATCTCTCGATGTAAAATACCTGCATCTAAAAACTCTGGACCAATCACTTTAAACCCAAGTTTTTCATAAAATGGGATGGCCGTCAATTGGGCACCAAGTACTAATTTAATAATTTTTGGTTCTGCTATTGCACTTTGAATTGAATACTCGATTAACTGCTTTGCATATCCATGTCCACGTGCCGTTTTAACTGTGGCAACTCGTTGAATATGCCATTGGTCAGCTTCCGCTTTTATTCTAATTGTGGTTACTGGTTGATCACCCTGATATCCTACTAAATGATCAGTAATCACATCAAAATCATCACGTTCGAGTTCTTCGGGAACACCTTGCTCATCAACAAAAACGCTTAGACGGATATTAAGCGCATCTTTAAAAATTGGGGAGTTAATATCATTTGTTGTTTTTATCTTCAAAGTCAAATCCTCACTTAATTAATCGATAAAGTCCATTATACTCGTTCCGTTCAACTAACGTGAAACAAATGCTTCTTCAGCTACTTGGTTTGATTATAGAAATCCACCGTCACATCTTGATCCGTAATAATTAATTTGGTAACACTCCCATTAGCTGGACGAACTGATAAATCAAATTTACCTTGACCGAATCGTTCCATTAAACTTAATAATGTATTGCCATGACTAATTAATAAGACGTTATCACCATCGTTTAAATCACGATTATTTCTAATCAAATCAATTCCTTGATCAATTCGTTCCCAGTATTCTTTATTATTTTCAGCATGATGAAATGGATCGGCTTCCTTCATAAAATCTTTTGCTTTACCAATTGAATACTGATCAACGATCGCTTTAAAGGTTGGTACTCCATGTGGTGCCCCAGTTGAATACCATGCAGCATCCATATTGGTTCCTTCAAATGAACCATAAAATTGTTCTCTAAAATATGATTGAGTTTCCGGTACAACTAACTTACTCATCTGATTTTCTTTTAAAATAACTTTGGCTGTTTCTTCAGCACGAGTTGTATCACTTGAATAAGCGGCGGCAAATTGAATTCCAGCAAGCCGTTTTCCCGCATCATGGGCATCGTCAATTCCCTTTTGAGTTAATGGCGAGTTACTCCACCCTTGTAATTTATTATAAATATTGAAATAAGTTTGGCCGTGTCGCACTGCGTATACATTTAATTTCTTCATATTTACAACTTCCTTTTAATTTTATTTAACCTTAGTTTAGTCCACTCATCATGATTTAACCACAAAATATTCATACGCTTGCTTTAGTATTACAATCATCAGAAAGAAAGCAGGTGGCAATCATGGCCGTAATCGAAAACACACTTCAAAAATCAAATATTATTGTATCCGCAAAAATCATTGCCTTAACCAATAAAATGATTACTTTTCTTACCCAAGATGGACAACATTTACTTGTTCCCGTCACACAATCAGAACGTGAAGATATCTTATTTTTACCAACCCTTAAAGATATTTGGCATGCTGAATTATGGATTCCCGTTAATCGTAAATTGCACCAATTACTGCAGTACGACTGGATGGCAGTGCCAACAAACACAAAGGCTTAATATTTCCTTACAAATATGATGAATTCGGATAAGCGTTCTAAAATATGCTAAAATAACAATAATTAAAATGTTCAGAATTTGTGAACCAATAAAATTATTGTGAGGACTGCACCGAATGAAGAAACTTATCAGATTAAAAGACACTAGAATTGGGCTTATGACCATTCTGGTGGTCCTTTTTTGGTTAAAAACCCTTTTTGCATATTTTATGGACTTCAATCTAGGAATTGAAAATGTTTTCCAATTTTTAATTTTACTAATTAATCCACTAGCAACAACTTTATTAACCTTAGGGATTGCACTTTATTTCAAACGTTCACGTTTCTTTTACCCAGTTTTAGGTGCCATTCATTTAATTAATTCATTCCTACTCTATTTGAATGTGATCTACTATCGTGAATTTACTGATTTTATGACCGTCGCAACTATGACTGGTTATTCAAAAGTTAACCAAGGCCTAAGTGGTAGTTCGCTTGCTTTGACTAATTTACATGATGTTTTTTATTGGTTAGATATCGTTATCATTATCTTATTAATGTTATTCCGTAAAATTCATTTTGATCCACGCGCAGTTAATCATCGATTGGCCTTTTCAATTACTTCGATTGCTATTCTAATTTTTGGAGTCAATCTAAGTTTGGCAGAAATGAGTCGGCCCCAATTATTAACTAGAACATTTGACCGGACCTACTTAGTTAAGTATTTAGGTTTAGATTCATTTACCGTTTATGATGCCTTAAAAACAACTCAGACTGATCATTTGCGAAAAACTGCAACTAAGTCTGAACTAGAAAAAGTTAAAGCCTTCACTGATTCACATTATGCTTCACCTAACAAAAGCATGTTTGGCGTTGCCAAAGGACGTAATGTTTTTGTGATTCATTTAGAGAGTTTCCAACAATTTTTAATTGATAAAAAAGTCAACGGTCAAGAAGTCACACCGTTCTTAAATTCTATTTATCACGGATCAAATACGTATGCCTTTGATAATTTCTTCCACCAAGTTGGCCAAGGTAAAACCAGTGATGCGGAAAACTTACTTGAAACTAGTACTTATGGTCTATCACAAGGTTCTTTATTTGCAACATTAGGTAGTGATAACACCTTCCAAGCTGCTCCGGCAATTTTAAATCAACGTGCCGGTTACACTTCCGCCGTTTTCCATGGTAACGTGGCTAGTTTTTGGAATCGGAATAATACCTACAAAAATCTTGGCTACCAATACTTCTTCGATGCTAGTTACTATGATACTTCTGGTGACAAAGCAACCGGTTATGGTCTGAAAGATAAGTTACTATTTAAAGATTCCGTTCAATATTTACAAAGATTACAACAGCCCTTCTACGCTAAATTTATTACTGTTACCAATCATTTCCCATACGATTTAGATGACGAAGATAAAGATAGTAGTTTCACCACCGTTGATACCGGTTCTGATTCGGTTGATAGTTACTTTGAAACTGCCCATTATTTGGATCAATCATTGGAAGAATTCTTTACTTATCTCAAAAAAGCTGGTTTGTATGATAACTCAATGTTCGTCATTTATGGTGATCATTATGGTATCTCAGACACTGAAAATAAAAAATTAGCTACTGCACTCGGAAAATCTTCTGATGATTGGACTAGTTTTGATGATACGCAACTACAACGGGTCCCATTAATGTTCTTAATCCCTAATTCTGGTGGTAATGGTGGTATTTCACATACTTATGGTGGTGAAGTCGATGTCCTTCCAACCATGATGCACTTATTAGGAATTAGTTCTAAACGTTATATCCAATTTGGGACTGATTTATTCTCTAGTGATCATGATCAAGTTGTCGCCTTTAGAAATAAAGATTTCATCACTCCTAATTACACTAGTATTTCGGGTGTGATTTACGATAACAGTACTGGTAAAAAAATCACCCCAACCGGTAAGGTCAAAGCTGAACTTGAGGCTGACCAAGAAAAAGTATCGAAAGAATTATCATTATCTGATTCTCTAAATACGAAAAACTTACTAAGATTCTATACACCAAAAGCATTTAAAGCTGTTGATGCAACATCATATAACTATTCAGATGGTTTAGATAAAGCCATCAGCATTGAAAAGAAACTTGGATCAAAATCAACAAGTGTTTATTCTGAGAATAATAATAAGAGTACCGTTGATGAATACTTTACGGATGCTCCGGAAGCTACTAGTGCTTCAACCGATTCAAACCGAATTAAGATTACCAACCCGGACGATTCTGGAAACTAATTAATCTCAAAAAAAAGGATTCTTACTCAACTTTATTGAGTAGGAATCCTTTTTTAATTACTTTTCATCTAAATGAATTGCAGTACTATGAATATGTGAATTTTTATCAGGATACAAACGATTCATTATTGCAGTCACGGCCGTTGGTCCCTCACCAAATGCCGTTGCAATCAATTTAACTTTTCCAGGGTAGATAACTCCATCCCCAATTGCATAAACGCCATCAATGTTTGTCATCATCTGTGAATTAACCTTAATATCATGCCGTTCAGACTCTAAATCTAATGACCAGGCTGTTAAAGCTTTGTTATTCGAAGTAAAGCCATAACTCACCACAATATCATCAACTGTTAATTGCTTAGTTTCATCAGATTTCATTTTTTTCATGGTTAATTCAAGTGATTCATCTGCATTTTGTTTTAAATCTTTCAATAAATACGGAACTTCTAGCTTTGCTTTTGATTGTTCAATCGCAGTCACCATATGTTCTAATCCTCGAAATGATTCACGTCGATGCATTAAGTAAACTTGACTAGCTACTGGCTCTAACATCATGGTTAAATCTAAGGCTGCATCTCCGCCACCAGCAACTAAAACTCGTTTATTACGAAAGTGTTCTTTTTGTTTGATAAAGTAAAATAAATGTTTATTTTCAAGTTCATCGGCACCATCCACAGCTAATTTACGCGGATTAAACGCCCCATTACCTAACGCAATAATTACGGTTTTAGAATACGTAATTTGTTGATCCGTCACAATTTTAAATTGATCATCTTGCTTAATAACGTCTTCAACCGTTTCACCTAATCGAACTTCAACGTTAACTAACCGCATTTGCTTTTCTAAATCACTAATTAGATCATGGCCCGAAACGTTAACTGAACCAGCAACATCTAAAATGCGCTTTTCTGGATAAAGAGCATCAACTTGGCCACCAAGTTGCTCTAGGCTCTCAATTACTTGGACTTTCATTTCACGTAAGCCAGCGTAAAAGCTCGCAAACATCCCCGCGGGTCCACCGCCGATGATCGTTAAATCATACATTTCTTCATTCATATTAATTCGCACCTTTCTCATGTTAATTTATAGCTTACCTTACTACCTTAAATAAAGTCAAAATCATAATCTAATTTAAGAATACTCATCAAAGTTTAATTTGTTTTTCAAGGGCTAGTTGTTTATGATTAGGGTATGTAATGGCTTTCATAATATATATAGTTGGAGGAATTCAAATGGCTACAAAAAAAATGATTCTCGATTTAGATACTGGTGTTGATGATGCCTTAGCAATTGCTTACGCGCTCGCTGCACCTGAAGTTGATTTGATTGGTATTGTTAGTTCATATGGTAATTGTTTAGTTGATCAAGCGGCTGAAAATAGCTTGAAACTTTTAGAAATTCTTGGTGCAACTGATGTACCGGTCTTTATTGGTGCCAGTCATTCAAGTACAACTGATAACTTCGAAGTAATGCAAGTTAGCAAAGATATCCATGGTAATAACGGAATTGGTGAAGTTGTCTTGCCTACTGCTAAACGACCAGTTGAATCCCAATCAGCCGTTGATTTTTTGATTGAATCAGCTCATAAATATAGTTCTGATTTAATTTTCGTTCCTACTGGTCCAATGACTAACTTAGATGCTGCCTTAACTAAAGATCCCACCATTGCTAAATTAATTGGTAATGTTACTTTCATGGGTGGTGCTTTAACCGTTGAAGGTAATGTTACCCCTTACGCCGAAGCTAATATTAATCAAGATGCACAAGCTGCTGACCGTGTAATGCGTAGTGATCTAAATATTATCATGGTTGGTCTCGATGTAACCTTAAGAACTTTATTAACGAAAAAAGAAACTGCTACTTGGCGTAATTTAGATACCGTTGCTGGGAAAGCCTATGCTGATGTAACAGACTTTTATATCGATGCTTACTACAACCTTGGTATCGATAAAACTGGTTGTGCACTGCATGATCCATTAGCCGTTGGGGTAGCCCTTGATATGTCATTTGTCGATACAATTGATCTCAACATGAAGGTTACTTACGATGAAAATAATTATGGTCGTACAATTGGTGATAATTCTCGTCTAAACAACGATTCTACCAATGTAAAAGTCGCTGTCAATGTCGATAAAGATCGTTACCTTAAAGTCTTCATGGATTATTTAACTAATCTTTTTAACAATCATTAATTGCAATTTGCTTTGAAATAAGCTATATTTGCATTAATCAAATATTACATCTGGGGTGCCTGCTTGGCTGAGATATACCCATTGAACCTGCTCTGGTTAGTACCAGCGAAGGGAGATAACCTTTTATTTAACTCGACTAACAAATTTGTTAAGCGACTCTCCTTTTACACTCGGAGAGTCGCTTTTTTTGATAATTGAGTTTAAATAGTTATTAAATTCAAAAATATGATTCATTAATTTGCTTAATTTAAAATTATGATCATACTCCTAATTTTATTTGATAATACATTTTTGGAGGATTCTATTATGAATCTAAGTAATCATTATCACGTTCGCGACATTATTTTCGTCACTCTTATTGGTATTGCTTTTGGTGCCATTTTCATTAGTACTAACTTCATTTACAATTTTCTCACGGTCATCCTAACCCCCATGGGGCTTGCACCAATGGCCAATGATATTAACATGGGGATTTGGGTAATGGCTGGGCCATTAACTGGGTTTATTCTACGAAAACCTGGTGCTGGTTTTCTGGGTGAATTTTTAGCGGCCGTGGGTGAAATGTTTTTCGGCGGTCAATGGGGTGCTTCAACTCTAATTTCCGGTACAATTCAAGGGCTTGCCGCCGAATTAGGTTTTACTCTAACTGGTTATAAGCTATACAACTGGTTTTCGCTAACCCTTTCATGCCTAACTACAACCATCATTACCTTTGGTTGGGACATGTTTAAAAATGGCTACACCGAATTTAGTTTTAACTTGTTAATTTTATTGTTCATCGTTCGCTTTATCTCAATCTTTTTCTTTGGTGGTATCCTAACCAAAATGATTGCTGCTTTACTTGATAGAAGCCACGTTTTAACCAAATTTGGAGGCACTAATGTCTAACATTGACATTAAAAATTTAAGTTTTAGCTATCAACCAAATGTTCCAACTCTTGAAAATATGACGGCTCAATTTGAGGTAGGTAAATTTTCCTTACTAGTTGGTTCATCTGGTAGTGGTAAATCAACTTTATTAAAAATATTAACCGGATTATTACCAACTTTTGGTGGTGAAATTACTCGCGGTAGAATTACAATCCCAAATCAATTAACCGTTGGTCTTGTCTTCCAAAATCCTAACCATCAATTCACCCTTGATACACCACGCCATGAATTAGAATTCGTTCTTGAAAATTTACGCACTAATCCAAGTGAAATCCCCAATAAAATAATTTCTGCCCTATCTTTTTGTGAAGTTCAACATTTGATTGATCGTCAATTCAATACCCTATCTGGTGGTGAAAAGCAAAAAGTCGCCTTGGCCATCGTGATTGCTATGGACCGTGATATTATTTTGTTAGATGAACCCTTTGCCAGTATCGACCCTAAATCACGGACCGAATTAATTAATAAACTAGTTTGCCTTCGCGATGATAAACATAAAACGATCATTATTGCTGATCATGACTTGCTAGGTTATCAGTCCATCGTTAACAATATCTATACCATTAAAAATCATGATATTCAGACTTTATTACACGATGAAGGCCGTAAACTGCTCACAGAATTTGAACAGCAATCACCCACTATTAACTGTACTAAACCTGCTTCTAATAGTTCAATATCATTTATGTTTAATCAACTAAATATTTCCATTCAAAATCACAAATTACTGAATCAAGTTTCACTGCCAATACCTAAAAATAAAGTCACCCTCATCACCGGTGAAAACGGTATTGGCAAATCAACATTATTTTTATCAATGACCAAACTAATGAAGTATCACGGTCAAATTACACTAGCTAACGTTGATATTCAGTCAATTAAAGCCAAAAAATATGCACGACAAGTAGCACTAATTTTTCAAGATTCTGAAAATCAATTTCTAACAGTTACCATGCGTGAAGAACTTGAACTGAGCAAACAGCATCGTAAAACTAACTATTTTAATGATGAAGTAATTAAGGAATGCCTAACTAAACTAAATTTATTAGCCCTATTAGATCAGGTAGTTTACACCTTAAGTGAAGGTCAAAAAAAGAAACTGCAATTACTATTAATGATGATTGTTGAGCCTGAAATCATGTTACTTGATGAACCTTTAAAAGGACTAGACATTAATTCCATTCATCAAATCATCCAAATTATTAATGGCTATCGTGGTCAACACCAGCAAACTATTATCATTATCAGTCATCAAATCAGCGGATTAAATAACTTCGTTGATCACCAATTACATTTTGAACGGCAACATTTAACTTATTTGGAGACACATCATGAATCCTAGTTTTAAATTAATTTTAATCATTTTGATTTCTTTTGAAATTTCATTTACACGCAGTTTAATCACTAACTGTTTGTTAATTATAATCTGTTTGCTGTATTTAATAATCAATAAAATTCCAACCAAAACCTTAGGCATAATATTATTAGTTCCAATCGTTCCTGCGGTTGCGTTAAGTATCACGATTGCTTTTTTCACTCCTGCACATGATTATCATTTTGCATTAGTCTTATTTACACGAATGTTTGCTTATGTCTTACTGGGCACTTCATTCACTTTAATCAATTCACCACTTGAACTTGCTCGTTCGCTTGAACAAAATTTAAATCTACCATCTAAATTTGCATATGGCAGTTTAGCGGCTTTTGGTGTCTTGCCTAAAATGCGGTTAACTATCCTAACACTACAAAAGGCTGCCCTGATGCGTGGTATCCGATTATCATTTTGGTCACCCAAATTATATTTCAAGGCCTTATTAATTGCACTAAATTGGTCAGATGAATTAGCTCAAGCGATGATTTCCCATGGCTACGTAGAAGATACCGCAAGAACCTATGCTCATAAAATCTCCATTAAGCACACCGACTGGCTTTATTTGCTTGTTCCCTTATTTATTATTCAACCCCTCTTATTAATGCTTCCGTGAACTTCAAATTTTGCGAATCACGTCTAATATTGGTAAAATAAAGATATTAAACGAGAGGAGATAAACTTATGGAAACCAACCAAGCAAATAAAATCGTGAATGGCTTCAGCTACTTAAGTATCCTATTTCTCCCCATCATTTTTCCAATCATCGTCTGGCTACTAGCGGGCGAGCGAAAAGAAATGAGATACCATGCAGTTCACGCATTCTGGCTGCATGTAATTCCAGTAATATTATCAATAATGGCTGTGATTTCATTAGGAACTGTCGGGTTATTTACGAATAACGTGGCCCATGTCGGCTGGATGTCAATCATCTTAGTGGGAATCTTAGCCATCGTTTCCTTTGTCTTATTTATCTACAACATTGTTAAAGCGGTAAAAATCTTCATTTCATAGCCATGAAAAATAAAAGCAATCACCGATTTTTAAACGGTGATTGCTTTTATTTTGGACTTAATTATCTCGATTTTTAATTTTAAATTTGAAGATAACTTCATATTTTAATTTTTCTGATTCATCGTTACTAACTCTTAAATGATAAAGTCTAACAATTGAAATGCGGTAGACGTCTTGCCAAACATCAAACGTTGATAATACAACATCTCTACCCTTAGTTGTTAGGGTAAACGTACTTTCATCAATTCGTTTAGTAAAACCAGCTACTTCCAGATTACGCATTGCTAATATTATATTGTAACGAATAAATTTTAAATTAGTTTCTCTTTCATCATCTGAGAATAATTCATCATTCGTGGCACCCTTTAACAAAGCATCCCAAGAAACAGATTTATCAGTAGCTTGCAAAAACTTTAAAATAGCCACAACTGCCTTTTGGTCACCCAAACGGGTCTTAGAATTAAATAGCTCTAATTCGTCGAACGGAATTCCATCTTGTGTTGCTTCCTGGCGACTAATTTGTCGACCAATCCCATATCTGTAATCCATAAAGCACCTCCCGTTACTCAACATATTACTTCATCTATGCAACATTCCCAATTACTTAGATAACTACAATTTTAAAACTTATCAGTTCAAAATACTAGTGCTATTAAATTTAAGCTAATTACAGCCCTTCAATCTATTAATATAATTATATAAACATTCAATTCATCTTTGGTATAATGGGGCTAATTATTACCATCTGAGGAGTTTATTATGGAAATCATTTTAATGGTTGTTTTACTTTTACTTGCTGTCATTGTAGCCAATATCGTTAACCTTATTTATCCAAAAATTCCGTTAGCATTATATCAAATTGCCGCTGGCCTTATACTTTCACTTGATTCACAGTTCCATCATTTTGTGATTCATCCAGAAATTTTCATGCTAATTATCATTGCACCATTAATGTTTAAAGATGGCAAGGGCCAATCTTTACGTTCACTAAAAAACAATTTATCCACACTTTTATCATTATCAGTCGGCTTATCAATTGTTACGGTAATTATTGCTGGATTTTTCATTAACTGGATTTGGGGTGCTGCCACCTTACCAATTGCTTTCATGTTAGCAGCCATTATTACGCCTACTGATGCTGTTGCAGTATCGTCAATTACTCGTAACGTGGAAGTACCAGCTGATGTAGATCAAGCCTTAGAACATGAATCTTTATTTAATGATGCCGCTGGAATCGTATTATTCGGATTAGCCCTGTCCGCCATCATATCTGGTGAATTTTCATTACTTGGTAGTGTCCTTGATTTTGGTAAAACCTTTTTTGGTGGGATAATCGTCGGCTTTATCTTAGGCTACTTAATCACCGCCTTACGTTTAAATTTAACACGAACGCATACCGATATTAGTGCAATCATTGTTCCCATCGAAATTATGACTCCATTATTTGTTTATTGGGTTGCTGAAGAATTAGGCGTCTCAGGAATTTTAGCCGTCGTTGCAACTGGTTTAGTTTTTGCAATCTTCCAAACTAGATTACGACTTACTTCGACCAAATTGCAAATTGTTACTACTACCACTTGGGCAATTATTGCTGATGTTTTAAACGGTTTTGTGTTCGTCTTACTCGGGGCAACTTTGCCATCCGTTTTGGCTGATCGCGGTGTTCAAGATATTTCTAAGTTACTTTTAGGTGGCCTGCTCATTTATATCTTAATTACCGGTATTCGGTTCCTTTGGATTAAATTTAACTTTGCACATAATGTCAAATCAGACACTAATAGCGCAATCATCACTGCTATTGGTGGTGTCCATGGTACGATTGCCCTTGCGATGGCCTTTTCAATTCCAACTGGAGTTAATGCTACTTTGACCTCATTACGTGGACAATTAATCTTTGTCACTGCCACGGTTATCTTAATCAGTTTAATTGTCGCAACCGTTGTCTTTCCATTTATCGTTCCAAAGAAAAAAGAAGAATTCAATCAACAAGAACTATCGAATTTGTTCCGCGACCTAATTTATTATGCCGAGTCACAACTAAGAAATTCGAATCCTCAATCGAAAGAAGTCGATCGAGTAAGTAGCACCATTGATAGTCAAACCAGGTCATTCACGACCCAACCAGATCGAAAAAAATATGTTAAATTAATTGATCAGGTCCACCAAGTTGAACTTGATACTTTAGATAAGTTAGAAGACAACGATGAAATCACTCATTCTGAAAGATTAATTTCCGAAAGAATCTTGCGTAAGTCATTAGCCTTATTTAGTAATCACGGCTTTGTCGCAACCTCGAAATTTATTTATCGTAATCTACGTCGTAAATCACAATTCAGACGGCAACACCATCGAATGCAAGCTCGTCGTCAACAAATGTTACAAACACGCGGCAATATAGATGAAAATACCCAACAACAATTACAGGCACGTGAACACACACTACATGAACCTAATGGTGTTCGGCCACAAGGTCCCAGTGACTTTAAGCTACAAGAACGCAGTAAAATTACGCGTAGTAAAATGCAATCAATTATCATTCAAGCTACACAAGCTGTTCAAGAATATCTACGAACGCTTGATGATAAAGAGAATACTCACGAAATTAATTTTATTTTGGAATATTATAATCAACTATTACAACAATATCAAAGTGGTGAAGATTTAGATGATGACTTAATGGGCAACCTCTTTATACAGGCTTTCCAATACGAACACTCATACATTCAAAACTTACTCGCAAGCGGTAGTATTTCAACTAGTGTTGCCAATAAGTTAAACGAGCAAATTTCAACGGATGAACTAGTTTATATGCAGTCCTTAAATTAAAAAAATGGTGAGTAAATTAAATTTACTCACCATTTTTTCAAGAACTTATTCCACATACTTCGCCAAAAAAGTCTTAACTTTAAGCTGATATTTATTTGTTTCATGATCTAGTGAAGCTGCATGTTTAGCTCCTTTAACAACCCATAGTTCTTTTGGTCCACGAGTAGCATCATAATTCTGATACACCATTGAAATTGGAACAAATTTATCTTCTGAACCGTGAATAAACATCATTGGACGATCATTTTTGTGTAATTGTTTGACAGAACTAGCTTCACCAAAAAAGAATCCATTTTTAATTTTATTAATTCCACTAACAATATAAACTAACGGAAAACTTGGAACATGATAAAGTTCTTTAGCTTGATAGGCAATTTCGGTTCGCGTATTATCATAACCGCAATCTTCGACAAATGCCTTAACCTGTGATGGTAGTTTTTCTCCACTGGTCATCATCGTTGCCGCACCACCCATACTAACGCCAAACATGACAATTTGAGAATTTTGGCCATTAGTAGCAATAATTTTATTAATCCACTTCACATTATCCTTACGTTCTGGCCAGCCATATCCAATATATTGGCCGCCACTAGCTCCGTGGGCCCGTGCATCAGGTAGTAATACATTATAACCTAACTGATGAAATAAATAAGCATACGCTCCCATTGTTTCTTTACTACCCATAAATCCATGAGCAATGACTACGGTTTTATTAGATGGTTGTTGAGCTGCGATATAGTTTGCCACTAGCTTCAAGCTTCCACTTGCCGATTTCATTGTCCATGTTTGCTTATCAACATCTAAATACCACTTTTTTTGTTTATACAATGGATCTGATTTTTTCAAAGTTTTTGTATCACTTAAAAAGCTCTTGTGCGAAGGAATTACCGCCTCATGAAAAAAATATAACGAGGCCACAACAAATCCTGTGCATATCACCAAAAATACTAATATAATTATGTATAAATACTTTTTATTCAAAGGAGTTCACCCGTGTCTATCGAATTTAATTTTCCATCAAGTGATGGTCAGACGAAAATTTATGCTAAAAAATGGAGTCCAACATCTAAGCCAGTTGGGATTATTCAAATCATCCATGGTATGGCTGAGCATATTAACCGCTATAATGAGTTCGCTGAGTACCTCACCAGTCAAGGATGGATTGTCATTGGCGACGATCATATTGGCCATGGTAAAACTGCTAATCATTCACAACTTGGTTACTTTGGTAATCAACATCCGGTTCAAAATCTTCAACAAGATGAAATTACCTTAATGCACTTAACTAAAAATGATAATCCTAGTTTACCATATGTTATGCTTGGACACAGTATGGGGGCAATGCTTTTACAATCTATTTTAAAAAATATTTCTTATGAAATTGATGGTGCCATTATCATTGGTAGCAGCGCAACTCACCCTGAATTAACACCAGCATGGCCAATAATTGAAACTTTAAATCGAGTTAGTCCAACTAAAACAGGACATTTTCTTGATCAACTTTCTTTTGGATCGTTTTCCAAGACCTTCAATAAACATGTTAAATTTTCATGGTTAACCAGCGATTCAACTATTTTAAAGCAATATGAAGATGACCCTAAATCAGGATTTATCTTTACTAACAATGGCTTTTTCACTTTAATGTCTCTAACAAAAATCGCCACAAATAAACATTGGGTTGATAATGTTCGTCGCGGATGCCCCATCCTCATTACTAGTGGGTCAAAAGATCCCGTTGGTAAATTTGGAATCGGCCCCGCATATCATTTTAACTT
Organism: Paucilactobacillus oligofermentans DSM 15707 = LMG 22743; assembly: GCF_001434315.1. GTDB lineage: Bacteria > Bacillota > Bacilli > Lactobacillales > Lactobacillaceae > Paucilactobacillus > Paucilactobacillus oligofermentans. The sequence goes on from NZ_AZFE01000031.1 coordinate 307,974, forward strand.
ACTCATCAACGCCAAATTCAAACAAGTTACGCTTAAAATATTTGAAAATGCACGTCATGAAATTCTGAACGAAACCAATCGACCAGACGTATATCGTTATCTCAATCAATGGCTGACAAACAATCTATTCAAATAGTGGTAAAATAGTCACAAGATAACTAATTAAGGATGTGAATTTTATGTTCCCTGAACGATTACGGGCACTTCGACGAGGACAAAATATTACGCTTAAAGAACTAGCGACTTCACTCAATCAACATTTAGCCGATGGTGAGAGTAAAAACTCTCCCTCACAAATCGGAAATTGGGAACGTGGCATTCGAACCCCTTCATATATTGAAGCCCGAAAACTAGCTGAATTCTTTGATGTAAGCTTAGATTATTTAACTGGAAAAACCGATCAAAATGACACTGACTTAGGTCGCTTATTTGTTTCCGGAAAAGATCTTTCATTTAACCATACACCCTTAACTAGCGAAGACCGATATGAAATTTTCCAACTAATTGATGGCTATGTCCATGGTCGTCAAAACCGCCGTGATACCGAACGTTTTTATAATACTAATTCCTCACAAGAAGAATTAGATTTAGATTTATAGATAGGAATTATTTCATGAATCCAAAACAGCTAAAGAAATTAAAGAAACAACATCGTGACCGTCAAGAATCAAAGCCTGCTGATTACATTATTGAACTAAGTAACTATGCAACTTTATTTGCTGATTACCCGGTCATTAAATTTTTAATTAATAATGTTTTAGAAAGTGATCGTCTCCTAAAAAATGGCTTGTTACCTCAACCATTACCACCATTACTACTACCCGATACAATTCAAGACCAAATTTATCAAAAAATAGCTGATGATTATCCAGCTGGTGACGTAATTGGCGACAACCTCTGGGATCAACTTTCTGAGGTCTTACCTAAATTAGACACCTTGCTAAGAAACTATCGTGACTATCTTGAATCAACCTATGGAATGTGGGCTTATATCAATGCCCCCTTCATTAAAAGTTTGGCCTCATTTACCTGTAATGGTGCCGTTTTAGAACTGATGGCTGGTCGTGGCTTTATTTCAAAAGGACTTCGCAATTTAAATCCTAATCAGCAAATTTTTACAACTGACAATCTTGATTGGCAAGCTAAGGTTAAAACTATCCTACCTGCTGTTACCTCAGTTGAAAATTTAGATGCTTTGGAATCAGTTAAAAAATATGGTAATTTAGTTCAATATATTGTCTTATCTTGGGCGCCAGATACCCAACAAACTGATTGGGATATTTTACAACTTATCCGAAAAGAATACCCTAATATCCAACTAATTGTGATTGGTGAGAAGGATGGTGCAACTAATTCAACAGCCTTTTGGCAGCAGGCCGAATTGATTGATTCTGATGATCGCAATCAACTCAATACTAATTATCATAGTTTTGATCTCATTGATGAACAGGTATATTTAGTTAAATAAAAAAGAGACATACTGACAAACAAAGTTTGTTAGTATGTCTCTTTTAATGTATTGATAACCGAAGTTATCTCAGGCAATACTTGATTCCACAATCTCCTACCGCCGAACACCCTGAATACGTCAGGAATATGTGTCCCATGTGAATGTCATTAAATCGCTTGCGCGAAACAATCAAAAGATTGCCTGACCATTCGACTCATCGCATAACAATAAGTATAACAGGTTTTAACTACAATTCAAGTTTCATTTAACTAAGAATATTATTCTTCAGTATCTTTATTTTGACGAATTTCTACAATTGCTGCTAATTGATCATTCACCCAATTACTAGCACTGTGAGAAACGCCTTCAATATCATCTTGTACGGCCATTACCGAAGCAACCTTATCAATTCGTAACCCAGATTTATTCATATCTGGTGTCTCAGCAATCAGATAAACATTCATTTCCGCTTCATCTTCAACATTTAAAATTTTAGATATTGTTTTTGTATCTTCCAACGGCAAATTAATTACACTAGTTTCGATGCGAATACTGACTTTTTCACCTTCTGACATATCAACCACCCAGTTATACTGGGCAATTTCATTGTTACTAGTGGTCTTGGCAATAAAATCCAATCCCATTTTCACTGTATCAACTTGTTGCATCGTTGCAAGATCAGTTTTCACTACTTTAGCAGTGATTTTTTCATCTAAAACATCGTCCATAAATTGTTGTATTTTAATTTGCATGGTTTACTTCCCTTTTAATTTTGGATTTACATAAGTAGCTCGTTGTTTACCGGCCGCAATGAAGCATAAAACATTCAATGCCAATCCAGCTAAGCTTAACACATCCATAATTATTTTGGTAAAGATACTCATATGACTGCTAGCAGTCATAATCATCACCCCACCAAAGGTAAAGGAATACACAATCAACATAAAAATTGTTAGATATGCTGAAAATCGCATTTCTTTATAACTACAAATAATACAGATTAAATAAAAGGCTAAGATGATGCCAAAGTTAGGCATTACGTCAGCACTAAATATTTTGGTACCATTATATAAATCCATAATAATATTGACAATAAAATAGATTACTGTTGAAACTGATAGGTAAAGGAAAACAAATTTATGATATTTCAATTTAATCGCTCCATTTTTTTAAAGTAATTCTATTGTACATGATAATCATAAAAAAAGAACCTCAGTTGAGGCTCTTAAATCATTAAACTAATAAATCAACCAGTTCTTCTTTTGATACACCAACAATATATTGTGCAGTATCGATGTTATCAATAATACCTTTAATAACTGTTCGATCATACTTTTGTCCATTCAGTGCTTGTGCAAGAGCATCAACATCCCCTGGGCCAAAGAAATCACCATAGAACTTGATGTTCTCAATTTTTCCATCATCAACTTTAATACGAGCATCAACGGTTCCCATATCAAAATGCTGACGCTTTTTAACTGTAAATTCTGGTGAATTACCATATACTGAATCCCAGTTATCATAAGTATCTTTATAAATTTGATCAATTTTCACTTGTTCATCAGGTGTGATAACAACTTCTTGATCTTTAATTTCAGCTAAATCATCAACATTAAATAACTTTTTCAAGAGGGTATCTCTAAATTCAGGAACTGTAATATCTTGATATTCTGGAGCCAAGAATGGCTTCAAATTAGTTACTCGAGAACGAACTGATTTAATTCCCTTTGACTTAATTTTATCTTCGGGTACATTCAATGCTTTGCCAACAACATCTAAATCAACGTCCAACATCAAAGTTCCATGAGAGAAGGTCTTGCCGTTACGAGTATACATTGCATTACCAGAGAACTTACGACCATCAACCAAGATGTCATTCCGCCCACTTACTTCGGCCGTAGTTGCTCCCATTTCATGTAAGGCATCAACAATCGGTTTAGTAAATGATTTAAAGTCACCAAAATCTTCACTATTACTATCAACTACGAAACTAAAACATAGATTACCTAAATCTTGATAAACTGCTCCACCACCAGAAAGACGGCGGGTTACGCGAATATTATGATCATCAACGTATTTTTGATTAATTTCTTCTAGCGTATTTTGATTCCGACCAACGATGATACATGGTTCTTCATAATAAAATAATAGTAATGGCTCACCAAAATCTTTATTGTTCATTAGATATTGTTCAGTCGCCAAGTTTTCACCAATATTATGTGATTTCATTGCAATATAACGCATATCCCTACCTCTTCTTCTCTAAAGTTTAATTTCTTAACGCTTTGAGTTTACCACCTGATGAAACCGATTACAACATTGTAGCTAAAGTTGTTGTTAAAAGACACTTTAATTATCCTTTAAATGCAAAAATGACCATTAAATTAGATATTTTTTAGCGAAAGGGCTTACACTTTCCTAATAGAATAGTATAATAAAATTAAACATAACTGAAAGAGGGTTTCCAACATGACACAACAATATAAAAAAATTCTCGTACCAGTTGATGGTTCTAAAGCAACACCTCAACTTATTGAACGGGCAATTCAAATTGCTAAAGAAAATGGTTCACATCTAGATATTTTAAACGTCGTTGAGATTAATCAATTCAGCGATAGTTATGGTGGAGCAATTAGTGGTGATGTCGTTTATAGTTTGGTTGAAGACATTGAAGCCAGACTAGCTAGTTTGAAGAAACAAGCTTCCGAATCTGGACTAACCGATGTTAGCATTCACGTTCGGTTTGGTAATCCTAAACCAGTTATTGCTCGTGAATTTCCTGAAGATCATGGTACTGACTTAACCATTATTGGAACGACTGGGATGTCAGCCGTTGAACGATTCATGGTTGGTTCTGTAACCACTTACGTTAACCGCATTTCTAAAAATGATGTTCTCGTAGTTAAAATTAAATAATTCAAAAAATAGAGCTAACTAAATTTTATTTTAGTTAGCTCTATTTTTGTCTTATGTGATTAATGTTAACTATTTTTCTTCAGTAATATGCCTGATAAAATAGCTCCTGCAAAGACAACTCCAGCTGAAACTAAGGTGGCAGCAGTCATTCCGTTATCATATGCATGTAGTACAACTTGTTGCAAATCATGCGCAAATGGAGCTAAGTTCATTTTATCGCTAAAGGCAATCGCATGACCCGAAAATGGTCCCGCCTCAATTAAGGCATCTTTAATTTTATCGGCTACATCAGTCGAAGCTGAAATCGAATGAATATGACCATTTAAATACTTTTCATATTGGGCGCTTTGAACTAATCCCAAACTAACCACTCCAATAGTAGTTCCAAATTGACGAAAGACATTTAGTAATCCTGAAGCCATTCCCATTTCTTCCATGGCAACACCTTCCATTCCAACCGTGTTAAGGAGCGGATTAACCATCCCATTGGTAATTCCCATTAAGACCATTCCGGGCCATAACTCAACGAATGAAACTTTCGTAGTCATTGCATTAGCTAACATCAAAAATCCGATACCACCAATGAACAAGCTACCACTAATTAAGCGTTTCTTTGAAAATCTCGAACCTAGGATTCCAGTTAGTGGTCCAAGAATCAATGACCAGACACTAATTACTAATTGACGAACCCCTGTATCAAAAGCAGAATAACCAATATAGTTTTGCATTAAAGCGGTTAAATAAGCATTATATGAATAAATCCCCCATCCTAATGCCAATGCGACAATCACGGCACCCACAAAATGACGGTTCTTAAACATTTTCAAATTCATCATGGGATTTTTAATTTTACTTTCAACCCAAATTAAAAGCGCCAATAAAATAATGGCGGCAATCAACCAACCAGCTACTCGAATATCAAGCCACTTCCAAGCGTAATGGCCTTCTTTTTGAATTAAGCCATAAATTCCGGTAAATAATGCAGCGGCTGATAAAATCATTCCCGCAAAATCAATTTTTTGATTGGCACCAAAACTAGGTGTTTCTTTAATAAAGACCAATGATAAAACTATGGAAATAATTCCGACTGGTACATTAATAAAGAAAATTGATTCCCAGCCAAATTGTGCAACTAGGTAGCCACCAATCAATGGTCCTGATGCAGATGATAACCCAATCACAGAGCCCAAAATACCTAATGCAGTTCCACGTTGCTTACCCGAAAAATTAGAGGCCACTAATGCCATTGATAGTGACATCATTCCTGCACCACCAATTGCTTGAATCCCACGACCAATGTTTAACATGGTTAATGATGTCGACATTCCATTCATAATTGATGCCAAAGTAAAAATTACCATTGAAACAACAAAAATTTTCTTACGACCAAACATATCACCAAGTTTTGACATGATCAATAAAGTCACCGCAAATACCAAAGTATATGCATTCAAAACCCATTGTAAATTTGTAAATGTTTCGTTTAAATCTATTGCCATTGTTGGTAGAGCCACGTTGACAACTGTTACATCTAACAGTCCCATAAATACGCCCATTGCCATTGCGAATAAAGCAATCCATTGACCCAGTGTTGTTTTTTTCATATTATTCACCAATACTCTCTTCTATTTCGTTAATTTCTGAACGTAACCAATCAAGGGTGGTTTCCGTTAACTTAATTGCTAATTCAATATTCTTAATACTCCACTTCAAAAAATCCTTTTTGGTATCTTCTATCGATAACAAACCAGTCAAATGATCTTCAACTTCCCGATAAGCCTTCATATCATTATCAACATCATGATAATAGGCTTGTAAAATATCAATTTGTTCTGATAATGAAACGGCTGCTAATGCTCGCAATTTACAACGATAAATCGACTCACGTTTAGCGGTCATTTCAACTGGCTGTAGCATTAATTCTTGTAAATAATTAACTCCACCACTAGTAATGTGGGCCATTTTACCCGCATGTTCACTCTCTTCTTCGTCGTAAAGTTCAATATAGTTAAGTTCAGCCATTTTTTTTAAAACTGGATAAATTACACTATTTGAAATGGGACGACGTGGAATCATGGAATTCTGCAAAATACATCGTAATTTATATCCCGACATATCACGTTGCACCAATGATCCTAAAATTAATAATTCGTACATAATAGCCTCCAAGCATACGTCAAACCGACCTATATAATTATAGGTCTTTTCGACTGGTTGTCAACTAGTAATTTCATCAAAAAAAATATCGTCAGCCAGATACTAGCTGAACGATACTTTAACTAACTATTTAACCCGATTTTATAATTTCTTCCGTTCTGCGCGCATAATTGAAATTGTGCTCCGGATTGATTTCCAAAAACCACTTTGATTATAGACCAGCACGTTACTTTTGTAAGCTTTAGCCGTAAACCAAGTAAATAATCCCAAAAAGATAACTGAAATCAAAATACTAATGATGGCATCCCCAATTGTAGCAAAACTCATTGCTAATCGAACTGGCATCACCGATGGCCCAACAAAAGGTACATAACTGGCAATTTTGACCACTAAACTATCGCCACCTTGAGCTACTAATGCAAAGATATAGCCTAAAAGTCCCAGCATCGAGATTGGCATTACCGCTTGCTGGACCTGTTCTTGATTAGCCACTAATGAACCGGTTAAAGCTGCTAGGACAGAATAAGTAAGGACTGCAATTATGAAGAAAATAATAAATATCAGTCCATTAATCGAGGTCAACACACTAAAATCAAAGTTTTGAACTAATGATTTTACAAGTTCCAAATTCATGATTGGATGCCAACCAACTAAAATAATTACCGCATATAACAACACATGAACTAACAACAATAGTAAAATCCCGGCTAATTTACCAAAAAATTGGGTTGTCGCATCGACTGATGACAACAAAGTTTCCATGATTCTCGAACCTTTTTCGGTTGCAATTTCTTGTGCAATCATCGAACCATAACTCATAGTAAATACTAACATTAACACAGTGATTGAAAGTGCAATTAACCGATTACTCGTATTTGTTTTATCATTCTTAATCGCTGATTTACCGTCATTCACGGCCACTGTTTTGGTTGATAATCCTGCCGGTTTCAGTAAAGTCTGTACTTGATCCGCATTCAAATTAAGCTTACTAGCTTGGGCAGATACTTGTAACTGTGTAAGTACACTTTGAATTACTTTAGTTGAAACGGTTTTACCACCGTCTCGAATTTTCAACTTAGCATTAATCTGCCCATTCTGAACCGGCACTACCAGCACAGCATCTAATTTTTTATGATTCAAGGCTTTATCAGCTAAGGTTTGACTCTTAAAGTTTTTGACCTTTGTCGCTGGTAAAGATTTTGCTAACGTTTTGGTAATCGTGGGCGATGAACTAACTACCCCGATGGTTGGATCATTATTTGAATTTTCAACTAAATGACCAATCCCAACCATAATACCCAATAAGACGATTGGTGAAATAACCAAGATAATCCATGCGGTACTACGTACATTTTTCATAAAGACTTGTTTCATAATGATTACTAGCTTATTCATCACGTTCACCAACTTTCATTCGGAAAATTTCATCTAAGGTTGGTGCTTGTTGACTAAACTCTGGAATATAGCCATTTTTCGTTGCTGCTGTAAAAATCGTTTGGCCCACTTCTGGCGATTTCAGCATTAATTCAAACCGATTTCCATCTTGCTTAATTTTTTCAACGCCCTCAAAACTAATTAGTTCATCCCGAGTTAATTGTGATTCGATCATTAACTTAATTCGCCCATATGAATTACGAATTTCGTCAACTGTCCCATTAAGGACCGTTTTACCATTTTTCAACATAATTAATCGATCTGATAAGGCTTCCACGTTAGCCATATCATGACTAGAATAAATAATACAGGCACCCGAATCACGCATCATATTAATTCCATCTTGTAATAAACTTGCATTGACTGGATCTAAACCAGAAAATGGTTCATCTAAAATAATCAACTTAGGCATGTGAATTAAAGTGGTAATTAATTGGATTTTTTGTTGGTTTCCCTTACTTAAATCCTTTAATTTATCAGATTTTTTCCCTTTTACTTGAAATCGATCAAACCATTTATCTAGTTGTGCATCAACATCTTTAGCTTTCATCCCCCGTAATTGGGCAAAATACGAGATTTGTTGGTCAACGCGCATTTTAGGATATAAACCACGTTCTTCTGGTAAATAACCCAAGATATCGTAATCTTTATTTGTCAATGGATGCCCATCCCACAAAATATCGCCTTGATCTGCCGTAATAAAATTAAGAATCATCCGAAACGTGGTGGTCTTCCCCGCTCCATTTTGACCAATTAAGCCCATAATTTCACCTGGACGAACTGTAAACGATTCATTATCAACCGCCACCATCGAACCAAATGTTTTTGTTAATTTGTTAACCTCTAACATTGTTAACCCCTCCTACTAATTTACCATTGGACAAAGTATACCATATCCACAATCTAAAAAAAAAATGCCCACAACGATTAAACATTACAGCTAATCATTGCAGGCACATTAAAATTTAGTTTTTTAAATACTACGTGGGTCAGTTTCGACCCATTTTTTCAGTAAGAACACGTTGATAAATGAAATGAAAATCACGGCAATGGTGAAATAACCCGAAGCCATCAGCATCGATGCTGCAGCAGTATTAGCCACATCAGCTTTATCTAAACTAGTAGTGAATTCAACAAATAAATTATTACTTACATTACTGATATAACCAGCAATTTTAAGAACAACAAATGATACTAACACATACAAAATTACTCGATAAATTTTTTCATGTAACGTTGGTAAAAAAGTACTAATTGATTCAACAATCAAATGAATCAAGGTTACAAAAATCCAGATAAAGATGACCATAATAAAGATCAATAAAATTGCTGAAAAAATAACTTGATATGGAAATTTAGCCTCACTAAGTGTTTTTACAATCTCATCTAAATACTTAAAACTACTGATCAATCCACTAATATTGAAAATCAATAATAACAAGACTTGTGCAATTCCAAAATAAAGATAATTTAAAAATACTGAGCCAAGATTAGCTAGATAAAATTTAGAACTCGAAACTGGAATTAGTCGATAAAAGTTACGAGTCCAAACTCGTTCTTGGCGAACCGTTAACATAAAAAACATAATGACTGAAGCAAAGAATGAAATAGTAAACGTAATTGCAAAAATCCCTGCACTGAACGACGAGCCTTTACTACTACTAAAAAATGCTAATACAACACCGGTAAGTAAGGCAACAACTTCCATAGAAACGAAAGTATTCACCACACGAACTTTATCTCGAAATAAAGCTTTCGTTAATTTATTGAAACTAATCATTGTCGTTTTCCTCCTTATAAAAGCTTTCATAGTATTCTTCAATACTTTGATTATATTCTTCACGGATTTTGTCGGCTGCTATCTGGTTAACAACCGTTCGATCTTTAATAATAATTACTTGATCTAACAAGTTTGCAATATCACTAACATGATGATCACTGACAATGACTGATGCATTGTCTGGCATCCAGGTTAGAATATTTTCGATAATCTTTTTACGTTTCATACTATCAATTCCATCAAAAGGTTCATCAAGTAGATATAATCTTGCGCGTCTTGCTAAAGTAATTGAAATTACAAAGTTACGACGCATTCCTTTTGATAACTGGCTCAGTTTTTGTTTTAAATTTAGATCAAAGTTTTTGGCTAATAAATTAAAATTAGTCATACTAAATTCAGGATAAATTGAATCGTAGAACTTTGCCAAATCTCCCATACGGGCATCGTTACTAGCGCCAGATAATTGTTCACTGAAACTAACCATGCCTTTAATCGTCGTTTTATCAACTTCACCGTCCAAAATAATACTTCCTTGATAGTTAGTTGCTGCTCCAGCAATCAACCGCATTAATGTAGTTTTCCCAGCGCCGTTGTCACCTAACAATCCAATAATCGAGCCCGTCGGAATCGTCAGTGAAACATCCGATAACAGCACCCGCATATTACGTTTATAAGTTAGTTGGTCAATTACTAATAAATTATCCATTATCTTGTTCCTTTCTTTGTCCTATATAGGTCGTCAAGTATTCTAGAACTTCATCTGGTGAAACTTGTAACGCCGTTAAATTGTTATACATTACTTCAATTTGTTCTTCAACTACATGTCGTTTTAATGCAAATAATTTTTCCATATCCGTGGTCACAAAATTTCCTTTCCCCCGCTGAGTTACAATGATTCCCTCTTCAACTAATTCGCTGATTGCCCGTTGAATCGTGTTAACATTAACTGTTAAATCAACTGCCAACTGGCGAACTGCAGGTAACTTATCCCCTGGATTTAAGTGTTCAATAATGATTTCTTTATAAAGGTACTTTTTTATTTGGTAGTAAATTGGTACTTTGTCGTCAAACTGCATAGTCTTCAGCCTCCTTTCACTAGTGTATTAGTTTACTATTACACTATAATATAGATTGATTTAGATTGCAAGACTTATACTAAAAAACATCTACTAAACCAAATAATTTGGTTTAGTAGATGTTTTTAATTGTATTTATTTATATGCTTTATCGCCGATGTCACGGCGATATCTCAACCCATCAATCGACTGTTGATCTAGCCATTGATAAATTTTATCCTGGGCACTTTCAACACTATTAGCATGCGTCACCAAACTTAAAATTCGTCCACCCGAGCTGACTAAGGTATCATCAACTTGCTTAGTACCAGCAAAATCGACTTGAATATCTGTTGGAGTTTCTAAAAAGCGACTCAAATTCACTCCCGAACCAGAGCTCTGCGGATATGCCTTAGATGCTACACCCACACAAAGATAGGTTTGATCTGATTGCCATTCAACTACTTGCAATTCATGATTAAGTAATTTAATCAGTAATTCATAAAAATCGGTTTTTAGTTGTGGTAAAACTACTGAAGTTTCCGGATCACCAAAGCGAACATTAAATTCAATTACTTTTGGTCCCGAATCAGTAGCAATTAAACCCGTATATAAAATCCCACAAAACGGATTACCTGCTGCCATCGTATTAACAATTGGCTGAATAATTGTATCTAACGTCGCATCTCTAATTTCTTGGCTAATTTGTGGTACCGGACTATACGCACCCATTCCACCCGTATTTGGTCCTAAATCACCATCATAAGCTGCCTTATGATCTTGAGCTAATGGCATAGGAATTATCTGTGTACCATTCACAAACGTGAAAAAGGAAAATTCTTGTCCAATAAGAAATTCTTCGATCACAATTTCATCAGCCGCAAATTTACTTTCACCCAACATTTCATGAACTGTGACGATTGCCATTTCATAATCAGTCGCAATTACAACCCCCTTACCAGCGGCCAAACCGTCTGATTTAATTACAATCGGATAGTCAACCTGGTTTAAATATGCAATAGCTTTGATTTCATCAGAAAAGTTTTGATATTCGGCGGTTGGAATCTGCGCGATTTCCATCTGTTCTTTGGCAAAAGTTTTTGAGCCTTCTAGTCGCGCGGCATTTTTAGTTGGCCCAAATATTTTTAAATCAGCAGCCATAAAATAATCGACAATTCCCGCTTGTAATGGAACTTCTGGGCCAACAACGGTTAAGTCAATGTGTTCTAGTTTGGCAAAATTAATTAATTCATCAAATGCCAACTCATCAATCGGTACTAGTTTCAAATTACTTGCTTGCATCCCTGGATTACCTGGAGCACAAAAAACCGTTTCTACGTGTTCACTTTTTAAAAATTGACGGCAAATGGCGTGTTCACGAGCACCACTACCAATAACTAATACTTTGGCCATAATGAAAACTCCTGTATTTTTATCTCAAACCCGACTAAATTAATGTCTAAAGTGTCTGCGACCGGAAAAGACTAGTGCAATCCCATATTTGTTAGCATTATCAATTGAGTCTTGATCACGAATACTACCACCCGGTTCAACGATAGCTTTAATTCCGTGTTCAGCGGCAAATTCTACACTATCACCCATTGGAAAATAGGCATCGGATGCTAGTACGGCTTGGTCATACGTTTCAGCAGCTTCAGCTTGTTTAATTGCAATTTGTGCAGAACCTACCCGATTCATTTGTCCGGCCCCAATTCCAAGTGTCATTTGATCCGTTGCCACAACAATCGAGTTACTTTTAACATGTTTAGCCACAATTTGTGCAAACTCAAGGGCTTTTAATTCTTGTTCCGTAGGTTGTTTTTCTGATACCACTTTAAAATTAGCAATCGATTCATGAACTAAATCTTGTTCCTGACATAATAATCCACCCATAACTGAAACCGTTTCTAATGCTGTTTGAGGACGAGCATTAAAATCAACTGTCATTAATCGTAAATTCTTTTTCTTTGCCAACATTTCAAAAGCATCATCATCAAAGCTAGGTGCAATAATCATTTCTAAAAATAAGACATGCATTTTTTCAGCCGTTGCTAAATCGACGTTCCGATTTAAAATAATAATGCCTCCAAAGATCGAGGTACTATCTGCAGAGTATGCCCGATCCCAGGCCTGACCAATCTCAGTTCCTAACCCAATACCACATGGATTCATATGTTTAACAGCGACCACAGCAGGTTCATCAAATTCCGCACTCATTCGTAAGCCCGCATCAGCATCTTTAATATTGTTAAACGACAATTCTTTTCCATGTAATTGTTTTGCTTGCGTAATTGAAAATGCTTCGGGGAGTGCATCTTCATAAAAGGCAGCTTGTTGGTGGCTATTTTCGCCATAGCGTAAGGATTGAACTTTGTTATAAGTTAGGGTTAAACTTTCTGGAAATTCTTCATCAGCCCCTAAATATTGGGCAATTAAGGCGTCATATGCAGCGGTATGACGAAAAACATCTAACGCTAAATTACGCCGAAAGGCAAAATCATCTGAGCCATCATGAATCGCATTTAAAATATGATTATAATCAGTTGGTTTCACAACCGTAATTACATCAGCAAAATTTTTAGCTGCCGCCCGCAACATACTTGGGCCACCAATATCAATTTGTTCAATGGCTTCTGGTTCCGTCACGCCTTCAGACTGAATCGTGGCTTTAAATGGATAAAGGTTCACAGCGACTAAATCAACCGTATCAATATGATGATCTTTCAACGCTTGCATATGTTCTGGAACGTCACGACGAGCCAATAAACCAGCGTGAATTCGGGGATGTAAAGTTTTAACCCGTCCGTCCAGCATCTCTGGAAAATCAGTAATTTCTTCAACTGCTGTTACTTGAATCCCAGCGGCCTCGATTGCTTTTTTGGTGCCACCCGTTGAAACTAGCCGATATCCTAAGTTAGTTAATCCCTTTGCAAAGTCAACAATTCCCGTTTTATCTGAAACACTTAATAATGCTGTTTTCATCTTTTATATGCCCCTTATTCATTTTAATGTTTTCGATTATGATAAATGTTTTTGTTCAATTACCTTACATAAACTATCAAAATATAACTGATGTTCAACTCGATGAATTCTTGTTGCTAATGAATCAATATCATCCGTTGGTAAAACCTCTACAACCTGTTGAGCAATAATTGGCCCTGTATCAACACCGGTATCAACATAGTGAACTGTCACTCCAGTTGATGTAACACCAGCAGCAAAGGCATCTTCAATCCCATGCCGACCTGGAAATTTAGGTAACATCGCTGGATGAATATTAATAATTTGACCTGAAAAAGCACTCAATAAGACTGGTGAAACAATCTTCATATAGCCAGCCAATATGAGTAAATCCACCTTAAATTGGGCTAAATAAGTTTCAATTGCTGTCTCATAATCATGTTTATCGTTGAACTCTTTTAATGTATGAGTCCAGACCGGAATCTTCGCTTCATGCGCCCGTTGCACGACTTGTGCCTCCGGATGATCACAAATTAAACTGATCACTTTAATTGGTAAGTCGCTGGCATTAATTTTTGCTATCAATGCAGAAAAATTAGTTCCCGTTCCCGACGCAAAAATTGCTACATTAATCATCATTTTCTCCCAGCAATTTCACTTGTTGTTCACCAACTAATTTTGACACTTGGCCAATTTGATAATACTCTTCATCACCCAATAAACTAGTTACTTCTGCCAACTGATTAGTATGAATTGCCAACACCATTCCTAGACCCATGTTAAAAGTTTCGTATCGATCTTCGACTGATAATTCACCTTTATTAACTAGTAAGTCAAAAATTGGTTGGTGTTTCCAAGTACTTGTATCAATCTCAGCCTGTAAATCAGCAGGTAACATTCGTGGAACATTTTCTAATAGTCCACCGCCAGTAATGTGGGCTGCTCCCGCAATTAATCGCTGCTGTAATAATGGCTGCATTAGATTGACGTACAACTTAGTTGGCGTTAATAATTCATCAATTAATTCACCATTTATTCCATCAACATGATCACTAAATTCAAATTCATTATCTTCAAATAAAATTTTCCGGACTAGTGAAAAGCCATTACTATGTAGTCCGCTTGCTGGTAATCCCAATAAAATATCACCGGCTTGGACATTAGCCGGGTTCAATAATTGTCGTTTAGATGCTAGTCCCACCGCAAAACCAGCCAAATCAAAATGCCCTGGTTGATAAACACCAGGCATTTCTGCCGTTTCACCACCTAACAAGACAATTCCATTATCTTGGCAAACAGTTAGGATACGATTTAAAATAACATCAATTTGTTCAGGCTTAACTTCTGCTAGGGCCATATAATCCAAGAAAAATAATGGTAATGCCCCTTGTGCTAATAAATCGTTAACACACATCGCAATTAAATCTTGACCAATCATATCAACTTTATCTGCCGCTGATGCCAATAAAACTTTCGTTCCAACACCATCACTGCCCGCAACTAAAACCGGCGTATCAAGTTGACTATCGTCCATTTCATACATCCCCGCAAAACCACCTAATTGCCCAATCACATGGCCGTCTTGCTGCGACATTTTCTTTTTTAAGTTTTGAACAACCTCATCCCCGGCAGCAATATTCACTCCGGCTCGTTCGTAAGCATTAGACATTCGTATTGACCTCCTGCGATAAAGTTGCGGTTAATTCATGTTGATCTGCCGTTTTAGGATATTCAAACGTGGCTTCATAATCGTAAAGTGGGGTTGGATATTCACCATCAAAATACGACACGCATAGACCATCATTTGGCGCTGCTTGGTTTAACCCAATTGATTTAATTAATCCATCTAAACTTAGGAAACTTAAAGCATCAGCTCCAATTTGTTCACGCATTTCTTCAATCGTGTAGTTGGCAGCCATTAATTCACGTGTGTGTTCGATATCAATTCCATAGAAACACGGATATTTCAGTGGTGGTGAAGCAATTAACAAGTGCACACTTTTGGCCCCGGCATCGCGCAACATCTTAACAATATAAGTACTAGTAGTACCACGCACAATTGAATCATCAACTAAGGCCACTTTTTTACCTTCAACCACTGCTCGAACTGCGGATAATTTCATTTTCACACCTTGTTCGCGCAATGCTTGGGTTGGTTGAATAAATGTCCGAGTACTGTATTGATTTTTTAATAATCCCATTTCATCTGGAATTCCTAATTGTGAGGCTACTCCCGAAGCTGCCGACAATGAAGAATTCGGTACTCCCACAACAATGTCAGCATCAATTTTATTTTCTTGTGCTAACTGACGACCCATTCGTTGTCGTGCTAAATGCACATTCACCCCATAAATATCAGAATCAGGTCGGGCAAAATAGATATATTCCATCGCACAAACGGCTAATTGTGTATCCGTTGTATATTGACTAATTCGATAACCATCATCATCAATGACGATCAACTCACCTGGTTGCACATCCCGAATAAATTTTGCTCCCACAACATCTAATGCACAAGTTTCACTAGCCACAATCCAAGCACCATTCTCTAATTGACCAATTGCTAATGGTCGAAAGCCATTGGGATCAAGAGCCGCATACAATGCATGATCCGTCAAAATTAAGTAAGCAAAGCCACCTTTAATCTGGCGTAAACTCGCGCTTAATCGATCTTCAAATTTTGCTTGTGGTTGTCGTTGAATCAAATGCATTAAAACTTCAGTATCTGAACTTGATTGAAAGATTGCGCCAGCTTGTTCTAATTCTAATCGCAAACTTACTGCGTTAGTTAAGTTACCATTATGAGCTAACGAGATATCATAATCCGTGTAGTGAAAATTTAAAGGTTGAATATTTTCAATTCCATTACTACCAGCCGTTCCATAACGAACATGTCCAATCCCAGCCGTTCCCACTAATTCATCAATCGTTGATTGCTGATTAAAGACATCCGCCAATAAGCCAATTCCCTTGTGACTGACTAGTTTGCCATCATCATTACGCACAACAATTCCCGCACCTTCTTGACCACGATGTTGTAAGCTATGAAGGCCAAAATAAGTTCGTTGCGCCGCTTGAGTATCACCCCAAACTCCAAAGATGCCACATTCTTCATTTAAGCTTTTTACTTCATTTGCCAAGCAAGTGCCTCCTTCCACGCTTTCTTTGCTGTAGTTACATCTAGATTAATTTTTGAATTATTAGTTTGAATAGCTAAGTGCTGACCACCGGTGGTTCCAATTAATTTGGCACCAGTTAATTGTTCAAAATCAGCTTGTAATTCACTTGATACTGACACAATAAATCTTGATTGCGTTTCTGAAAACAACCAACTAGCCGGCATGTCTAGCTTAATATCCACACCAATTTCATTATCAAAAGTACTTTCAGCAATTGCCACTGCTAGTCCACCCTCAGCTAAATCATGCACACTATTAACTAGTCCCGCACGAATTGCCTCTTGAATTAATTGTTGATTAGCTGCTTCAGTTGCTAAATCAAAGTCAAATAATTGCCCTTCAATTTGACCCATCTGCATTTTTTGAATTTCAGTTCCGTTAAAATCGGCCTTGGTTTCACCAACCAAGTAAACTAGGTCACCATGTTGTTTAAAACTTTGCGTCGTGACATAATCCATTGATTCAATCAAACCAACCATACCAACCATTGGGGTTGGATAAATTGCTTGCCCATTAAATTCGTTGTACAACGATACATTGCCAGAAATAACTGGGGTTTCAAATTGTCGACAAGCTTCTGACATTCCCTTAGTTGCTTGTTCTAATTCATAATAAATTTCTGGATCTTCTGGACTACCGAAGTTCAAACAATCAGTAATTCCTAATGGCATTCCGCCAGAAGCGACAATATTACGGGCGGCCTCTGCAACTGCAATTTGACCACCTTTATGAGGATCTAAAAATAAATATCTTGGATTAGCATCCGTCGTCATCGCTAAGGCTTTGTCAGTATTCCGTACCCGAATAACTGCGGCATCAGATCCTGGCAACACTACCGTATTAGTTTGAACTTGTGAATCATAACGATGGTAGACACTTTCTTTACTAGCAATAGCTGGTTGTTGCAATAAGTCCATTAATACTTCAGCTACTTTGGAGGTATCAGGTTCAAATCCGGTACTCTCCTTATCCAATCGAGCTGGCCGAGAACTTGGTTTGCGATAAACCGGTGCTTCATCCACCAAGGCCTTAACATCGACATTAGCAACCACCTCATCATGCTGATGTAAAATATATTGTTGGTCATCCCGAACCGTGCCAATTTCAACCGCTTCAGTTTCATATTGATTAAAGAGTTCAATCACCTCGTCTGCATGTCCTTTTTTAATACAAAGGAGCATCCGTTCTTGCGATTCAGATAACATTAATTCATAAGGAATCATGTCTGCTTCACGCTGTGGGACTAAATCAAGGTTAAGATCCATTCCAAATCCTGCTTTGGCACCCATTTCAGCAGACGATGACACTAAACCGGCGGCACCCATATCTTGAATTCCAACTAAAATATCAGCATGATTTTCAATTAAATCTAGACAAGCTTCCATTACCATTTTTTCAGCAAACGGATCCCCAACTTGGACTGCTGAACGTTGGGATTCTTGCTCATCATTAAATTCAGCAGAAGCAAAAATTGCTCCTTGAATTCCATCCCGACCAGTTTTAGCACCAACATAAAAAATTAAATTGCCGGCCCCAGCTGCGGCCCCTTTTTGTTGTTGGACAGAATCAAGTAAGCCCACACACATTCCATTCATTAACGGGTTGCCTTGATAAACATCTTCAAAAGTCATTTCACCACCAACAGTAGGAATTCCAATACAGTTACCATAATCACCTATTCCAGCAACAGTTTGATCAATTAAGTATTTAGTATGGTCATTATCTAATGGACCAAAATGAAGACTATCTAACATTGCAATTGGTCGCGCACCCATTGAAAAAATATCTCGAATAATGCCCCCCACTCCGGTTGCCGCTCCTTGATAAGGTTCAACTGCCGTTGGATGATTATGACTTTCCGCCTTAAATACGACCGCTTGTCCATCCCCGATGTCAATAATTCCGGCACCTTCACCTGGTCCTTGCAGAATATTTTTACCCGTAGTTGGAAATTGTTTCAAAAGTGGTTTCGAATTTTTATAAGCACAATGTTCACTCCACATTGCTGCAAATAATCCAGTTTCCGTAAAATTTGGTAAACGACCTAATAATTCTTGTACCTTATCAAATTCTGCTTCACTCAATCCCCATTGCTGATATAATTTTTGTTCTTCAATTTCACGTGGCTGCAACTCAATCATCGGTTACTCTCCCTTTGGTATGTTTAACTGATTTCGCTATTATTTTTGTAGTTGACGTGTCACAACACTTTGGAATAACCGTAATCCATCAGTTCCACCTAGAACCAATTCGCTAGCTCGCTCAGGATGTGGCATCATTCCCATCACGTTACCTTGTTCATTCACAATCCCGGCAATATCGGCAACACTTCCATTTGGATTTTTTGAATACGTTAAGACAATTTGGTTATGCGTTCGAAGCTGTTGTAAGGTGACATCATCACAATAATAATTGCCATCACCATGGGCAACTGGCATCATTACTTTTTCGCCAGGCTTAAATTGATTTGAAAAAGTAGTTTGATTATTTTGAACAAATAAATCTTGTTGCTGACAAATGAATTCCAGATGTTGATTTTTTCGTAAACCACCTGGTAACAGATGAGCTTCAGTTAAAATTTGAAAGCCATTGCAAACCCCTAGGACTGGATTTCCGGCTTCAGCAAATTTTTTGATATCTTCCATGATTGGTGCAAAGCGAGCAATCGCACCACTACGAAGATAATCACCATACGAAAACCCACCAGGAACGATGACGGCAACTACATCAATTGGCAAATTTGTTTCACGATAGTCAACAAAAATTGGTTCCACTTTTAATTGATCCCGAAGAACGTAATACATATCCCAATCACAGTTTGAACCAGGAAAACGAATCACTGCGTATTTCATTAATTAGCCCTCCGTGGTTAATTCTTCTATTTCATAGCGATAGCTTTCCATATTAGTGTTCGTTAATAATTCGGTACACATTTTTTCAACTTGTTCCTCAATACTTTGCGTCGTCTTTGTAATAGTTAACTCAAAATATTTACCTTGAGTTACAGCTTGAACATTGGTAAATTCTAGCCGATGTAGTGCCATCTTTACAGCCTCACCTTGAGGGTCAAGAATTGATGCCTTGTAAGTTACATATACTTTTACGTTATACATTTGTAGCCTCCTGACTATCAATTAATCGCTTTAATACTTCGGTGTAGACGTCAACTAAATCGCCAGTTTCTTTACGAAAAACATCTTTATCCAATGACTCCAACGTTTTTTCATCAACTAACCGACATGAATCGGGTGATATTTCATCCGCTAAGACAATTTCACCATCCATTGTTTTACCAAATTCAACTTTAAAATCAACCAGTTTCAAGCCAGCCGCTGCATAACGAGCCGTTAACACCTGGTTAACTTTTAACGCATAATCGATAATAAAGGCTAGTTCAGTTTCAGTTACAATTTCAAGCGCTAAAATTTGGCTTTCATTAATAAAGGGATCATCAAGTGCATCTGATTTATAAAAAGTTTCAACTACCGGCTTCTTAAATGCTTTCAGATATTCAACTTTAAATTTTCGTTGAAAACTACCTGAGGCTGCATTTCGAATTACAACTTCTAACGGAATCATTGTCATTGTCTTAACTAACTGTTCATTCTGAGAAACTTGTTTTACAAAATGCGTCTTAATTCCATTGGCCATTAAGTCTTCAAACAAAATCGTATCAATTTGATTATTTAAGCTACCTTTGCCAATAATTCGATCTTTACGTTTTCCATTTAGTGCGGTAGCTTGATCAAGATATTCAACCCAATTCACACCAACTTCATCTGTTTCATAAAAACGTTTTGCTTTTCCCTCTTTAATCATTGCCAATTTTTGCATACTTATATCTCCCAGATTTTTTCTGACTTAATTTGTGCTAAAACTGATGACATGTCATCACTTAGAATTGTAATATGTCCCATTTTACGGTCTAATTTACACTCAGATTTCCCATAATCATGATAGTGCCACATTGGACGAATTGGTAACAATTCGTGAGTTGCTTGCAGATGTTGCCCTAAAACATTGACCATTACTGCTGGCTGATACAAATATATTTTTGGAATTACTAAGCCACAAATACTGCGAATGTGTGCTTCAAATTGTGAAATATTACAGGCCTCAATTGTATAATGTCCAGAGTTATGTGGTCGTGGTGCCAACTCATTGACCATTAATTGACCATCAGCTAACATAAAGAATTCTATTCCTAACACGCCACGAAGCTTCAAGGCGTTAGCTATTTTAGTCGCAATTTCATCAGCTAATTTTTTGGTATCATCTTCAACCCGTGCGGGAACAATACTTTCATTCAAAATATGGTGTCGATGAATATTTTCAGCCACTGGAAAAACTTGAACCTCACCAGCCGCACTTCGTGTAACCATCACAGACAACTCTTTAATGAATTGCTGTTTTTCCTCCAAAATACATTCACCATGTTTGAGTAACTCTTCAGCAGCTTCAAGATTGAAATGTCCATCAATATTCAACTGTCCATGACCATCATAACCACCACTAGCAGTCTTCAAAATACATCCGTATCCAAACTCAGCAATGGCCATTTCTAATTCAGTTAGCGCCGTGATTGCTCTAAATCGGGTAACTGGAATCTTATTTTCTTCGAGAAATTCTTTTTCACTAATTCGATTACTAGTTATTTCTAGGACTTTAGTCCCCTGTGGTAACTTCGTATACTTGGCTGCTTCCTTTAAGGTTGTAACATCGACATTTTCAAATTCATAAGTTAATACATCACTTTTTTTGGCTAATTCAATCAAAGCATCATGATCGTCGTAATCAGCAATAATTTGAAAATCACTAACTTGTCCAGCTGGACAATTAGCCGTTGGATCTAAAATACCAACTTGATAACCCATTTGTTTAGCAGCAAATGATAACATTTGGCCTAATTGACCACCACCAACAATCCCTATCGTCTGACCGGGTAAAACAACATCACTTAAGTTGGTCCGCACTTTTGATAGCCTCCTCAGTTTGCCATTTCCGAAAATCAACTAATTTTTGCGATAAACTATCATCATTAATGGCTAAAATTTCTACTGCCAATAAGGCAGCATTTTTAGCGCCAGCCGAGCCAATCGCCGTTGTAGCCACTGGAACACCACTTGGCATTTGAACAATTGATAATAATGAATCCATCCCTTTTAATGCCCGGCTTTCAATTGGAACACCAATGACAGGTAAAATCGAATTAGCGGCTAACATTCCAGGTAGGTGAGCAGCGCCGCCAGCCCCAGCGATAATTACTGAATAGCCATTTTTTTTAGCTGACTCTGAAAATAATTTAAGTTCTTCCGGCATTCGATGAGCAGAAATTATTTTTGGTTCATAATCTAATTCAAATTGTTCAAGTAGCTGGGTAGTTAATTGCATTGTGGGCCAATCAGAAATCGAGCCCATTACAACAGCGATTTTATTCATCATGTTCTCCCTAATATTGAAATTTCCCCCTTAGTGTAACAACCCCATAAAAGATAGTCAACGAATTTTACATACAATAATATTAAGTTTAACGATATCGTTCGTGTTTAAATGGTTTTACCTGTATTTTAAATTAAAAACGGTCAAAAAAATACTCAAACGCTAACTTTCAGTGTTTGGGTATTTTAAATTATTTACTAACAATATATTCAATTTGAATTAATGCATCCGCTGGCAATTTAGTTACTTCCACAATTGATTGTGCAGGTAAAATTAAATTATTTTCGAAAAAGTCAGCATAAACTTCGTTAACTTTCATCCAGTCACTCATATCTTGTACAAAAACAACGGTTTTAACAATATTGCTCCGCGTAAATCCGGCTTGCGCAACAATTGCCGCAATATTGCGAAGAATTTGCTTAGTTTGACTTTCAATATCAGTTCCAACTAATTTTTCTGTTTCAGGATCAATTCCAATTTGGCCTGAGCCATAAAGTGTATCACCGACTTTAATTGCCTGTGAATAAGCTCCACGTACTGTTGGTGCATCTTTAGTTTCAATAACTTGAATCATATCATTTCTCCTTATAATCAAACTATGAATAGTTTACCATTCATTTTAATAATATTGACATTTAATTATTGTTAAATAAAAAAAGTTTCTACTCATTAAAATGAGTAGAAACTTTTTAATAAATCATCATTATTACTAACGATTATTTAATTACTTAAGAGCAGACCATTTCCAGTCAGTAAATTCAGGAATATCATGTCCTTCATTACGAGTAACATCGAAATGCTTAGCCAAAATGGCATCCATCTTAGCAATAAATGCATCAGCATCAGCTTGTGAGATTGCTCCCTTAGCAGCTAATAATGAAGCGGCATCTTTAGCTTGGTTGAAACGATCCAATTGTGAGTATACACGCATGTCGTATGCAGTTGTAATATCACCATCTTCACGATATCCATGAACACTCAAACCAAGGTGAGCGCGTTCGTAGAAGTATGATTCAATCAAGTCTTCATAACCATGGAATCCGAATAATACTGGAGTTCCTGATTCGCCGAAGAACTTAGTGAATTCAGCATTTGTCAAAGCACGGTCAGCATTTTGCTTACCATTCTTGTTTTGTAGACGATTCAATTCAACAACGTTAACATAACGAAGTTTAACTGAAGGGAATGCTGTGTTGATAAGATTGATTGTAGCCAATGATTCGATTGTTGGTTCAACACCAGCAGAAGCGAACACGATATCAGCATCTTCATTTTCAGAAACAGTAGATGCCCAATCAATTGTCTTCAAGCCTTCGTTAGCAAGAGTTTCAGCTTCATCAACTGAGAACCATTGTTGACGTGGTTGTTTTGAAGCAACAACGTGGTTAATCTTTTGACGTTCAGTAAAGGCACGGCCAAAGACAGCAAGCAATGTATTAGCATCACCTGGCAAGTATTGACGAATAAAGTCAGCCTTCTTTTCAGACAAGTGAGTTAGCATACCAGGATCTTGATGGGTATAACCATTATGATCTTGTTGGAATACTGTTGAAGTTGAGATCAAGTTCAATGATGGGTAATCGTTACGCCATGGTTGATCTGCAGCTTGACGAATCCACTTGAAATGTTGAGTAATCATTGAATCCACTACACGAAGGAATGATTCGTA
Source organism: Paucilactobacillus oligofermentans DSM 15707 = LMG 22743 (assembly GCF_001434315.1). Classification (GTDB taxonomy): domain Bacteria; phylum Bacillota; class Bacilli; order Lactobacillales; family Lactobacillaceae; genus Paucilactobacillus; species Paucilactobacillus oligofermentans. Next base: position 332,014 of record NZ_AZFE01000031.1, read on the forward strand.
AGATGTGAACACACCAGTACGACCAGTAAGTGTATAGGCTTCCAACCAACCTTCAGCTTGATGTTCAGAAAGTTGTGCATCTAAGATACGGCCTTCTGGACCTTCATGTTGATCATTTGGTTCGCGGACTTCTTCCATCCATTGACGGTTAGTAATTTTGAACATATCCCAGAGACGGTTTGACATTGTTTCGTCAGGTCCGAAGATACGGAATGAAGTTGGGTTCTTCTTAGCAATATCAGCAAAGAATCCAGATAAGACGTTCATATCCATGTTACGGCTACCGTCAGCTAGTTCTGTTCCACGGTTTTCAGGTGTGATGTCATTAGCAAAGTCTTTCCAGCTAGCCATAGCTAATTCTGGAGCTTTTTCGCCGCGACGACGGCCAGCGTTAGCAACAGGATTACTTGCCATACGCTTGTCACCCTTAGGAGCCATAGCTGCAACTTCATCTTTAAGTGAACCATCAGCGTTGAACAATTCAGTTGGCTTGTATGAATTTAACCATTCTTCAAATTCAGGTAATTCAGCAAGCTTGTTTTGTTCAAGACCCAATGGAACTTGATGAGCACGGAATGAATCTTCAATTGGCATACCATTCTTATCAAAGCGTGGTCCACCCCAGCCCTTAGGCAAGCGCGCGATAATTACAGGCCAAGCTGCAATTTCACCATCTTGATAACGACCGTTTTCACGAGCATCTTTTTGAATATCTTTAATGTCAGCAATTGCATCATCAAAGATTTTAGCTGCTAATTCGTGATAAGCCATGTAATCATGAATATCTGAGTTTTCGATGAAACGAGGTGAATAACCTAGTCCTTCGAAGAACTTAGTAATTTCTACATCACTCATACGTGAGAAAATAGTTGGGTTTGAAATCTTAAATCCATTTAAATCCAAGATAGGCAATACAGCACCATCATTCTTAGGGTTAACGAATTTAATTGAATGCCATGCAGTCATTGAAGGACCAGTTTCAACTTCACCATCACCAATTACAGTGAAAGCAACTTGATCAGGGTTATCCAAGATAGCACCAGTAGCATGTGATAATGAGTATCCAAGTTCTCCACCTTCATGAAGTGAACCTGGTGTTTGAGCGGTCATATGTGAACCAATACCACCTGGGAATGAGAAACGCTTGAATAAGCGAGTCATACCTTCAACATCTTGAGTAATTTCTGGGTAGTTTTCAGTATATGAACCATCCAAATAACTGTTGGTAACCATAACTTGTCCACCGTGACCTGGGCCACCGATATAGAACATGTTTAAATCAAATTTGTTGATTAAACGGTTAGCATGAGCGTAAAGGAAAGTTTGACCTGAGATAGTACCCCAGTGGCCAATAGGCTTAACTTTAACATCGTCAGCTTGGATTGGTGTATTTGTAACTGAGAACAAAGGGTTGTTCTTTAAAAAGATCATACCTGCTGAAAGGTAGTTGGTAGCACGCCACCAAGCATCGACTTTAGCAAGATATTCTTTTGAATCATAATCTACTGCCATGAAATTAACACTCCTTTAAATTAAATGAATTAATAACAACATAGTGTTTGATGCGACTTACGTAAAAATTTACCTAAGTAACAATTTACAATGACTATTTTACCTACATTTTCAGAAAAGTCAACTTATTTGAAAATTGATACGGTCCAATTTTAATCAATAAATTATAACGCTGCTAACATAAAGCTTGCTATGCTTTGACTCAGTGTCAATTTAGCTATATTAAATCGTTTTTATGAATTTATTAATAAAAAAAGAATAAGAATTCCTTCTTATTCTTCATCTAAGCTGACAAATGTATTATATTTTAAATACTTGTAATGAACGCGCATGTTTGAAACTTCCAACGGCGTTCCATCATCAAGAAAGAAGATGCCTTCCATAATACCAACTGGCTCTTTATCAGATAAACCTAACAATTCTTGATCTTGCTGATTTGAAGGCTCAGCTAAAATCGACATAAACGATTTTGTAACTGATTTGCCTTCAATTTCTGATAAATAATTAAAGATTGATCCTTTAACCACGCTTGGAGTTAAACCCGGCATTATTTTAATTGGAATATAGCCTGTTTCAATGATTATTGGCTCATCATCTAATAAGCGCAGACGCTTAATTTTATAAACAAAATCATCGGGTTCCAAAAATAAATCTTGTTGTAATTCTTTGCTAGCTGGGATAACTTGATAATCAATCAATTTAATTCCAGGACGTTTACCATCTAAATGAAAACTATCGGTAACCCCTAAATTAGTTCCTTCATAATTAAATAGTGATTGATTTTTTAAATATAGTGGATTAATAAACGTTCCAGATCCACGCTTTTTGAAAATAATTCCTTGTTGTGCCATTACGTTTAGCGCACGCTTAATTGAGCTACGACTAACTCCGTACGACTCACTTAAGCTACGTTCGTCTGGCAATTTTTTATCATTGAACTCTTGATTGAAAATTCGCTCTTTGAGGTCTCGCATTATTTTGCGGTATACTAAATCTGCCATAAAAACTAACTCCTACATTTAAAATCCTAGTTTTATACACTTATGTAAGTATACCAGATTTTCAGATTGGTTGTATACTTTAATAAAATTGGTCCGAACCAGTCACTCAATCCTTGGAGGTTTACAAATGGGAAAACAAAAAAAAGTTAAAAAAACATTAGTCGAACAAATTCTTGATAAACATCATGTTAACTATGATCAAACCGAGTTTCCAACCAAGCAAGATGGTGATGTAACGCAATTAGATGTTGATCATGGCGAAATTGATGAACATTTAATTTATAAAACTTTAGTCCTAACCGGGCCAACCACCGGACCCGTCGTTGGCGTTATTCCAGTTGACTGGCACTTAGATGAAAAAAAGCTTGCTAAAGTTTCTGGCAATAAAAAAGTTTCCATGGTCCCACTCACTGACTTATTAAAAACAACTGGGTACGAGCATGGCGCTAATACTCCTATCGGAATTTATGAGAAGTTCAAGTACCCAATTTACATTGACCAAGAAGCTAATTCAGTCCCTGAAATTTTTGTCTCGTCCGGCAAGATTGGCCGTTCAATTAAAATCAATGCCCAAGATATGGCTTTAGTAGTCCATGGTAACTTCGTCGACTTAAAACAATAGGAAAATAATTTATGACAAATAATCTATTTACTAATTTCGGATTCTTGCTTTTGTACTTAGCAATCTTTCCCATTATTTTTGGAACCTTCTTAGTCCTTGTTAATCATAACAGTAAGCAATTGACTGTGACCTACTTTGGCTATCAGGCTCAAATATGGCTGGGCTTCATCGGGATTGCGATTCATGAATCAAGCCACCTAATTATGGCTTTAATCTTCCGCCATAAAATAACCAAATTTAGATTAGTTCGTTTCCCCAAACGGAATGATCCTAATGATCAAGCACTTGGCTACGTTTCACATAGTTGGAATAAAGCTAGTTTTTATCAGCGCCTGGGTAACTTATTCATCGGAATTGCCCCCATCATTGGTAATACCTTGGTTGTTTGGCTAATTTCAAAATGGCTGGTTCCAAACGCACTATCTTCTTGGCAAAGTTATGTTAGCACCCAATCAATTTCTGATTTAGATTTATTTGCTAACTCACCTTACGGATTTGTTGGTGTGATTATCTGGATTATTATCTTAATTAACATTTGCGTTGGCGGCTTTGACTTAAGTCGTTCTGATTTAAATAGTTCATTATCTGGAACACTATTCTTTCTACTACTTCTGGTGGTGATCACTTTATTCATTACCTTTATTACCCAATCAGTTGATATCGCCAGCACCTTACAGTCATTCATGTTGCCATTATATTCTGCAATGATTCTAGCTGTGATTATCTCCACCGCTACTAACTTAATTCTAAGAATTATTGCATTAATTAAATAAAAAATGCGTTGTCAGAAAGCCTAAAAAGGTTATCTAACAACGCATTTTATTTTTATCCCATTTTCCTTCGTTGCTCAGCTTTATCAACAATGATCGAAGCGACGATTGCCACCGTAATTAACACGACAATTACTAATAATGAAGCGATATTTGAAATTTGGAAATGCCAACCAAAATAGTGGGCACTTTCGTTCAAGACCATTTTGACTCCAATAAAGGCCAAAATAATCGATAGTGCATATTTGATATATCGGAATAACGGTAAGATACCATTCAATGCAAAGTACAATGAACGTAAGCCCATGATTGCAAAGATGTTAGAAGTAACAACGATGAATGTATTTTGCGAGACAGACAATACCGCTGGAATTGAATCAACCGCAAACAATAAATCAGATGCTTCGATGAATAAAAGGGCCACCAAGAATTGTGTAGCTACAGTTTTACCATTAACTTTCGCTAAAAAGTGTGGTTCTGTGGCATCGTCTTTAATTGGGACGACTCGGCGAATGATTTTCATAATTGGACTATCATTTAAGCTCTTAGTTCCACCGTCTTTTTCAAATAACATATGAATTCCAGTGTAAATCAAAAATGCACCAAATAAAAACATCAACCATTTAAACTTATCAAGTAAGGCCACGCCGGCAAAAATGAAAATTACCCGCATAACTAATGCGCCAAAGACGCCCCAAAAAAGTAAACGATGTTGGTATTTAACATCAATTTTAAAGAAACCAAAGACTAAGATAAAAATAAACAAATTATCAATACTTAACGATTTTTCAAGCAAATATGCGGTAATAAAATCAAGCGAGTAGCTCGGTCCCGCAAAGCCCCAAATCCAACCCGCGAAACAAAACGCGAGGCCAATCCAAAAGGCACTCCAAAGTAATGATGACTTAATTGTTGGTGCTTCATTACCCTTATGGAAAACTCCTAAATCTAGTAATAACATCACTACAATGAATGCAAAGAACCCAATCCAATACCCAATACTAACTTCCATTTATTTTTCTCCTTATTAATTACCTATTATTTAGCAACAACTTGTTCTAAGCGACTCATCCACCATCCCAGTAAGATTCCTAATAAGCAAAGAACTGCAGCAATTGAGAATCCTAACATTCCGATACCATCATAATTAGTGGGCACAATCATTATCGTTGATGCCATTACAATTCCAAATACCAAATGAAATAATTTTGAATAGGCGATTTCAAATAACCAATTCATCACTTTAGATAACATCAAGATTACTAACACAACACCAATAATCATTGGTACTAACACTGTTAAATTACCAGTTTTAATTCCATCTGACATTCCTTTGTATAAACCCAGATAAATTAAAAAGTTTGATGGACTTAAGCCTGGGATTACAAGTCCTAATCCGATTAATATACCCGCTAACAACCATGACCAGCCATTAGCTTCAATCGTATTCACTGATGACAACCCAAAGATTAAAAACAATGTCATCCCCATAAATGCAATAATCATTAAACTCATATCAGTTAGTGATCGACCTTGTTTACCAGAATCATGCCACATTGCTGGAATGGTTCCCACAATAGCCCCAATAAAAAACCACAAAACAATATTTTCGTAATTACCTAATAAGTAACTTACCCCAAACGATAGACCAAAAATTCCCAGTATTCCACCAATTCCCACTGGTAAAAAAAAGAAAAAGTTTTGTCGGAAATGTTTGAATGGATGAGCCAAAAATTTAATTAACGGTCCATATAATCCAAATACCACTGACAGAGCCCCACCACTAATTCCAGGTAAGATAAATCCTGAGCCAATCATAGCTCCTTTAATCACATTCAGTAACCACACACGTTGATTGTTAATTTGCAATCAATGTTCCTCCGTATTATATATATTTCTTATGAATATAATAATTATAACTAAAGGTTGATTGATTTAACTAGTCATATCTCTTGGTTATAATAAAAAGTTAATAATTGATTTCACCATTCCACTCAGCTTTAAACTGTTTAATGAATTTTTGCATCACTAATTGACGTTGTTGCCCAATCTTTTTTGCACTATCCGTATTTAACCGATCTGCAATTAATAATAACTTTTCATAAAAATGATTAATCGTTGTCCCTGGTTCATTTCGATATTGTTCTTTTGTCATATTAACTCGCGGCTCAATTGATGGATCATACATTTCTTCACCCACATGACCACTGTAATAAAACGCTCTTCCAATTCCTAACGCGCCAATTGCATCAAGTCGATCAGCATCTTGAACAATTTTTCCTTCTAATGATAGTTCAATCACCTTTCCACCTAAGCTTTTCGAAAATGACATATTCATAATAATATCTTTAATTTGATTGACTTGCGTGTTGCTTAGTCCATTTAATTTTAAAAATGACCATACTTTCATCTGTTGTTGTTCTGGATGATCAGTCAGTTTATCGTCAATTACATCATGTAACCAACCCGCAGCTAAGGCAATAAATTCATCTGCTTGTTCAGCCTGACTAATTCGAGTAATCAAATTAGTTACGCGAATTAAATGATCCATTCCATGCCCGCTTGTATCATTTTCCATTTCTTTAGTGACAAATTCCTTAATTAACTTTAATTGGTCCACTTGTCGTTTATCCATCATTAACCACCCCGCTATTAGTTCTTATCATACCAAAAGGTCACAATGATTTTAATCATAGTGACCTTTTTATCTTTAACAGATTACTATAATTATATCCATAACATGTTTTTTTACTAAAAAATAACCACCGATCATGTTAGGGCTTACTTGCCTATAATCACGATTATGTTAAGCTTTTCACAGTCTTTTATTTACTATTTTTACTAAAAAATGCTTGCTTTTTTACCGGAAGAGTACTAAATTATAGAAAGCGTTTACATTGCAATTATTTATTTCTACATAAAAAAGGAGTTGGATAAAATGACAAACGATGAAAAGATTCGAATTGACGCGAAAGAATTTGCACGGCTCATTGTTGGAACAAACCCTCAACGTGAAGGTGAAGACGATATCAAATATATCAAGCGTGAACTTAAGCTGTACTTGGAATCAATGATTACTATTGATGATTTCAATGATCTTGAAGAAACCCGCTTTGATATGGCGAAATCAGAACAACGCGACAAAATCTTAGAAAAAATCATGGAGCACCGATACTAAAATTTAGGGAGCAAAAAAAATTATGGGACATACTAAACAGTATACTTCATTCGCAGCAGGTGCCTTCGGGCATGACATGTTCTACGCAACATTAAGTACTTATCTAATGTTATTTGTTACAAGTCAATTATTTGATACCAGCGATGCAGCTTTCAACGCTCGCATGATTTCATACGTAACCATCATGATGATGGTAATCAGATTAATTGAAATTGCTTTTGATCCATTAATTGGTGGAATGGTTGATAACACTAATTCTAAGTGGGGTAAATTTAAACCCTGGTTACTGATTGGTGCCGGAGTTAGTTCGGTGATGTTAATCATCATCTTCACTAATTTTGGTGGTTTAACTACTAAGAACCCTGTTCTTTATCTGATATTGTTTGGAATTTCATTTGTTATTTTGGATATTTTTTACTCATTTAAAGATATTGCATTTTGGTCAATGTTACCTGCACTTAGTGTTGATTCTAAAGTTCGTGGTAAATTTGGAACCATCGGTCGTTTTGGTTCAACCTTAGGTGCGCAAAGTGTTCCAATCTTTATCTTCCCACTAATTATTTTTCTTTCAAAAACCTTCTCTGGTTCTACTGGTGAAGAAAAAACACGGGCTGGTTGGTTAGGATTTGCAATCGTTGTCGCAGTTGTTTCATTCTTAGGTGCCTTAGCTACTGCTTTTGGAACTAAAGAAGAAAAGAATATTATTCGTGAAGACACACAAAAGACTCGTTTCCGTGACGTCTTTAAAGTGATTGCTCAAAATGATCAATTAATGTGGTTAGCTTTATCATATTTCTTATTTGCTTTAAGTTATGTTGTTACTAACTCATTAATGGCTTACTATTTCCAATATGTTCTTGGTAATACCAGTGCCTTTTCAATGGTTGGTGTAATTACTGCCATTTTAGGAATTATTTCAGTATCGCTATTCCCAACCGTTGTTGCCTTAATCAAACGTCGTGCAATCTACGTCGGTGGAATTGCAATGATGTTACTTGGTTACCTGCTCTTTATCTTTGCTGGTCAAAACGTAATTATGGTGCTAATTTCTGTTGCCATTTTCTTCTTCCCATACCCAATGATTTTCTTAGCTGCCTTGATGACTATCACTGACAGTGTTGAATATGGTCAATTGAAAAATGGAACTCGGAACGAATCAGTTACGTTATCAGTTCGTCCTTTGATTGATAAATTAGCAGGTGCCATTGCTAATGGTGTTGTTGCCTTAGCTGCTGTCCACGCGGGTATGATCGGTAGTGCAAAGCCAAGTAGTATTTCTTCTGGCGAATTGCTTACTTTTAAAACTTATATGTTCTATACTCCAATCGTCTTAATCATCATTGCAGCCTTAGTATACTTATTGAAAGTTTCATTAACTGAAAAGAAACATGCTGAAGTTGTTAATGATCTTGAGAAAAAACTAACTGCTAAAAAAGAAGCTTAGACTTTAATAAACTAAACGATCGTCATTATATTAGTGGCGGTCGTTTTTATTATTTACAAATACATTAAATACGTGCTATTCTCAAAGAAATAGCTTACAAGGAGGACCATCCAATGAATCAAGCCACCAAAATTATTAATATCGGTAATCTTGAATTAGGTGACAACAAGCCTGAGCGTATTATCGTTCCAATCACCGCTAAAACCTACAAAGATGTCTTAATCCAAGCTAACCGTCTCATCACTGAACCTGTAGATATTGTTGAATGGCGATTAGACTATTTACAATCTAATTTGTCAGACTTTGATACCCTAGTTGGTACTGCAATTGACTTAAAATCCATCCTTGGCGAAACACCCATTATTGCCACTAATCGAACAGTTAAAGAAGGCGGTGACTTTGATTATCCAGGTAACCTTTACACTGATACTTATAATCAACTGATTCAAGCTGAAATAATCGATGCCATTGACGTTGAATTTTCTCGTGAAGACATCGAAATCGCTCAGTTGCGTTCGCTAACAACCAATGGTGATGTGACTATGATCATGAGCCATCATGATTTTGAAAAATCACCAGATAAAAATGAGTTGATTTTCTTGATGTCCCAAATGGCGAAAGGAAATCCCGATATTATCGAAGTTGCTATCGCAGCGACTAACCGTGAAGATGTCATGAATTTGATGGATGCAACTCTGGCAGCGGATCATCAAATACAACAACCCTTAATTACACTCTCTATTGGAGAATTGGGAAAAATTACTCAATTAGCTGGCAAAACATTTGGTAGCATCGCTACTTTTGGAACTATTGAAAACAATCCCAACCAACTATCAGTTAATATGTTAAAAGACGTTTTAGCTAACGTCTAAAAAGTGTGATGAAGTTTTTTAACTTCATCACACTTTTTATTTTATAAATTAACTCACTAGTTAATGATATTTGACTACTAAAATATATGCGTTAGACTTAAGCATAACGCAATTTGAAAGGAATCCTAACAATGAAATTTGAAAGTGCTTGTACTACTGTTTTAGTTGGTAAAAAAGCCACCATTGACGGCTCAACAATGGCTTCACGAAATGATGATACTTTCTTACCAATCACTCCACAAAAATTCATCGTATACCCTAGTTTCACAAATAAGTCTTCTACCATTACCTCAGGTAAAAATGGTTTTACTGCTAAACGTCCTGAAACTGGATATGGTTATCAAGCAACACCTAATGTTGACGTTGAGAATGAAGGTGTTTTTGATGAAAACGGCTTTAACGAAGCTAATGTTGGGATGAGTGCAACCGAAAGTGTTTATGCTAATGAACGCGTTCTTGCAGCTGACCCATTAGTTAACAATGGTCTTGCCGAAGATTCAATTGTTGCGATGGTATTACCATTTATTGATTCTGCTCGTGAAGGTGTTACTCGTCTTGCAGAAGTAATTGCAGAACACGGATCACCTGAAGGTAATGGCGTAATTTTTAGCGATAAAGATGATGTGTGGTACATGGAAATCGTCACTGGTCACCATTGGGTAGCCCAAAGAATCCCTGATGATTCGTATGCGGTTACCGGTAACCGAGTTGCAATTCAACAAGTCGATTTCAGTGATTCTGATAATTTCATGTGGTCTGATGGTATCCAAGCACTTGTTTCAGAAAATCATCTCAATCCTGATTTAAACGATTGGAACTTCCGCCGTATTTTTGGGACATACACCGAATTTGACCAACATTACAATACTCCCCGACAGTGGTATGGACATAAATTACTTAGTCCTAGTTTAGAATTCGAACCCGAAGATTTAGATTTACCATTTATTTTACCGGTTGAGAAAAAACTAACCCTTGAAGATGTTGAACAAGTATTAAGTAGCCACTATAACGGGACCGATTTTGATCCATTGGGTCATGGTAGTGACGCTGATAAGCATCGTTACCGTCCAATCTCACTTGCACGAACTCAAAACTCACACATTCTACAAGTGTTAAATGATGTCCCTGAAGCAGCCTCAACTATTATGTGGTTATGCTTTGGAATTCCTTCATTTACCCCATTTGTACCTTTCTTCGGTAATTCAACTGCAAATGACATTAGTTATACTGATACGCCCATGACCCTTGATATTAAAGGCAATAGTGCCTATTGGATGTATCGCACATTATCAATGTTGGTAGAATCCCATCACAGTCAATTTATTCAAGCTGACTTAGACTATCTAAAGGATACTCGCCAATTCCACCACCAATTCGTTAATGATGTTACTAGTGCTGCCGAAAAATTAGATAAAAAAATAATTACTGAATTCTTAACTCGTCAAAATAAAGTCATGACTGATGAAATGGCTAAACGTACGAATGCCTTGATTTCAGAGCTGATTATGCATGGATTAGAGCTATCTGATTTAACGTTTAAAATGGATGCTAACCTCTAAAAATTTGATCTGTAACTTTCTTTTAGTTGCAGGTCTCTTTTTATCCAAGTATAATAGACTGTTGATGATAATTTTAGACACGAAAAGCGAGGAAATATATTGATTACTGTAAACAACGTTAGCTTACATTTTTCAGATCGTAAGCTATTTAGCGATGTAAATATCAAATTTACACCCGGAAACTGTTACGGTTTAATTGGTGCAAACGGAGCTGGAAAGTCAACTTTCTTAAAAGTTCTTTCTGGTGAAATCGATCCAACAACTGGTAACGTTTCATTAGACCCCAATGAACGAATGACTAAATTGAGCCAAAATCACTTTGGTTTTGAAGATAAAACTGTTTTAGATACTGTTATCATGGGTCATAAAAAGCTTTATGACATCATGAATGAAAAAAATACATTATACGCTAAAGCCGACTTCACAGATGCAGATGGTCTCCGTGCTGCTGAACTTGAAGGTGACTTTGGTGAAATGGGCGGCTGGGAAGCTGAACCAGAAGCTGCTGCCTTATTGCAAAACTTAAGCATTCCTGAAGAATTGCATAACAAATTAATGGCCGACTTAACTGAATCACAAAAGGTTAAAGTTTTACTTGCTCAAGCATTATTTGGCAAGCCTGACGTCTTATTATTGGACGAACCAACCAATGGTCTTGATATCCAATCAATTGCTTGGTTAGAAGACTTCTTAGCTGATTTCGAGAATACCGTTATCGTGGTATCCCATGACCGTCATTTCTTAAACAACGTTTGTACTCATATGGCTGATTTAGATTTTGGTAAAATTCAACTTTACGTTGGTAATTATGATTTCTGGCTTGAATCAAGTCAGTTAGCTGCTAAATTAAAATCAGATTCAAATTCTAAAAAAGAAGAACAAATTGCTGAATTAAAAGAGTTTATTGCTCGATTCAGTGCTAACGCATCTAAATCTAAACAAGCAACTTCACGTAAGAAAATGTTAGATAAGATTACCCTTGATGATATCCAACCTTCATCTCGTAAGTATCCATACATTAAATTTGTTCAAGCACGTGAAGTTGGTAATGATTTACTTAAAGTTGAAGACTTAAGCGTCAGCCTTGATGGCACTAAAATTCTTGATAACATCTCATTTAGCTTAAATAAAGATGACAAAACTGCCTTTGTTGCTAATGATGATATTGCTATCACAACTTTATTCCGTGTCTTAAAAGGTGACTTAACTCCAGACTCTGGAACTATCACTTGGGGTGTAACTACTTCACAGGCATATTTACCACGAGATACGACTGCTGAATTTTCACGTGAAATTTCAATTATTGATTGGTTACGTCAATACGCTGAAAAGGGTGAAGATGACAATACCTTCTTACGTGGTTTCTTAGGCCGGATGTTGTTTGCTGGAGAAGATGTTAACAAGTTAGTTAACGTCCTTTCTGGGGGCGAAAAAGTTCGTTGTATGCTATCAAAACTAATGTTATCAAAATCTAACGTTATGGTTATGGATGATCCTACTAATCACTTAGATTTGGAATCAATTAGTGCTTTAAATGATGGCTTGATCGATTACAACGGCTCATTACTATTTGGTTCTCATGATCACCAGTTCATTCAAACAATCGCCAACCGCATCATCACTATCTCTGATAAAGGTTTAGTTGATCGTGCTGATACAAACTATGATGAGTATCTTAAAAATGACTCTGTGCAAAAACAAGTCGCCGCATTATATGCTTAAAAACTAACTTATAGAGGTCCTACATAATCTTTTGATTGTGTAGGACCTCTATTTTAATCTGATAGTAATTTAAATTGTTGATTTACTTCAAATAGCTTTCCCATTTGCAGCAATAAATCTTCCCGACCCTTTGCTGCCGTAAATTGGATCCCTAAAGGTAAACCATCCTCACTAACGTAAGTTGGTAAACTAATAGCTGGTTCCCCAGTTAAATTAGCCGTTTGTGTAAATGGTGAACGCGTTAGCGCCGGTAACCATTGTTCATAAATAAATTCACGTTGTTGTTTAGAAGACATTTCATTAATATGATACATTTTTTCATAATCTTCTGGTGATACTAGCGGATCATTAACCTTTGGTGCCGTGAAAGCCGTTGTAGGTGTTAAAACTAATGGATATTTCTCGTGTAACAAGTCCATTTTATATGCCGTCTGATCCCATAAATTTAAAGCGTCAATATACTCTGCTGCCTTCACTAGATTTCCAGTCTGATATAATGCCCATGTCAATCGTTCCATCTCATCACGTCTAATCGAACGACCCATTGAGCTACTCATGCCGGCAAACATTGCTGAGGTTTCACCTGCATTCATTAAATAATAACTTTCCATCACTTCAATTCCATTAATTGGAATATCAATTTCTTCAACTTCAAATCCTTGATGTTCTAAAAATTCAACTGCTTGTTGAACTGCTATAACAGCATCATCAGAAACCGGCGTTCCAACTGGTGATTTAGTTGTATAACCAATTTTAATTGATTTATCCCGATTATCTAGCTGTGATAAATCAATTTTGGGTGTTTGAAAAACTGCCGCTGATTGAACCACTTGGATTTGGTTAAGTAGCATTGCCGTATCGTTAATATTATTGGTCAATGCAAAACTTGTCGAAGCACCTTGCCATGAACGCCAATCATCAGGACCAACCGGAACTCGACCACGAGTTGGTTTCAACCCCACAACCCCACTCCAAGAAGCTGGTATTCTAATCGAACCACCACCATCACTTCCAGCAGCAATAGGAACTATTCCAGCAGCTACTGCCGCACCCGCACCGCCTGATGAGCCCCCAGGGGAATAACTAGTATTCCATGGGTTGCGAGCACTACCATATAATTTAGAATCTGTAATATTTTTAAAACCGAATTCAGGAAAATTAGTTTGACCAATTATGATAAAGCCGGCTGATTGCAAACTTTTAACAAAATTATTCGAATGTTCCGCAACTGAATTTTTTAATAATTTATTGCCACCAGTATCACTTTCACCTGCTAACTGTTGACCTAAACCTTTCAGCAATAATGGCACTCCATAAAACGGTTGCCCGGTATCTTTTAACTCCTCGGCTTCAATAAGCGCCTTTTCTTCACGTAGCGAAATGACTGCATTTAACGTTTGATTTTGCTCTTTAATATTTTTAATAGCTGCCCGTATTAATTCTTGAACATTTATTTCCTTATTCCTAATTTCAATTGATAATTCAACGGCCGACTTCTTTTGAAAATTAATCATGTAAATACCTCCGATTATATATTGATAAAGCGCTTACAATGTTTTATACTTTGCGTATTACTTTGGAATGGAGAATAGTTATGAACAAGAAAATAAAAATTTTTTCAGCTTTAATTAGTATCTTAGCATTTACGGCAATTATACTCATTGGTTGTACGAAAAACAACGATTCCAAAAAGCCACTTATTGTGGCAACCTCGGGAACGCTCTACCCTGCATCTTATCATGATTCAAAAACCAATAAATTAGTTGGTTATGACATTGAAATCGCTCGTGCAGTAGCTAAAGGGTTAGATCGAAAAATTGAATTTAAGGAATATAACGTTGATGGCCAGCTAACCGCAGTTAAAACTGGTAAAGCAGATTTTGCTGCCAACGACTTCAATATTTCACCAACGCGGCAAAAGAAGTTTACAACTTCAACCGTTTATAAATATTCCTTTAACAGTGTAATGGTTCGGGCTAGTGACAATTCTGGAATTAACTCATGGGCAGACATCAAGGGCAAAAAAGCCGCTGGCGAAGCTGGAACAGGTTATCAGCGCTTGGCACAGCAACTAGGTGCAACCTTAGTCAACTACGATAACGTTTCAAATGATGTTTATTTAAGAGATGTTAAAAATAGTAAAACTGACTTCATCATGAATGACTATTATCTTCAGTCACTTGCCTTAAAGGCAATGCCCAATAGTGGTTTAACGCTACCCTCAAATCTTTATTTTAATACCGAAGAAGATAAAAGTGGCGTTGGCTTCTTAATGCAAAAAGGTGACACCAAACTTCAAAAACAAGTTAATGAACAATTAAAGAAACTTAAAAAAGATGGTACGATTAAGAAACTTTCTGAAAAATACTACGGTGCTGATGTAACTAAAAAACCAACCGTTAAAAATATTCATACTTTCAAAATCGAATCTAAATATGATGGTCGTCAATAATCATGAATTTCTCATCCATCTCTTCCTTATTTGACTGGCATTTAGCCATTCGAGCATTTCCTAATGTATTATTAGGATTACCAATGTCAATTTTTCTCACGGTTATTAGTTTTGCCATTTCATTAGTTATTGGTGTGTTATTAACCTTAGCTCGTTTAAGTAAATATCGGTTATTATCTGGTTTTTCACGAGCCTACGTTTCTTTTCTTCGAGGTGTTCCGTTACTTGTTATGCTATTCGTTATCTACTTTGGCTTTGGTGCAGATGCATTACCAGCAGCCATCATCGCCTTTACCCTTGGCTGTTCAGCCTTTGTTTCTGAGGTATTTAGATCTGCCTTTCTAGGGGTAGAAAAAGTTCAAATCGAATCCGCATTTTCATTAGGAATGTCATATTCAAAAGCGATTCGCTACGTTATTTTGCCACAAGCATTTAGAATTGCAATTCCCGCACTTGGGAATATCGTGATTGATTTATTCAAAGGAACCTCTTTAGCAGCCATGATCACCGTCTCCGAAATGTTTATGCAAGCTAAAATAATTGCCGGTGCTAATCAAGATTATATGACTCTCTATATTTTGATAGCGGTTATTTATTGGCTTGGATGTGAAATTATCTCAATTGGCCAAAATTTACTAGAAAAGCATTTAACTTATGTATAGAAAAAAGCAGCTTACGATTTAAAATTCGTAAACTGCTTTTATTTAGCATTAATTAAGCATCATATGATGAGCTTACTGTAGTCCAAGCATCTGATCCTTGATTAGCTACAGAAATATACTGAAGCGTACCGTTTGAAGTAATTCTAAACCATCCTGCATTAGAAGATGTATTAGGATCTGCTCCTGCCGCTTGCATGTTGGCACTACTATGATTTTCTCTAATTTGATAATATACTGCACCATCAGTTACACCTGCGGGTCCAGTAGTTCCATTATAATTGTAGCTAAAATCTTCATTATTGAACTTTGTACTACCAGTATTATACTCAGCTAATACCGTTGTATCCATATGTGCTTGAATCCACGCAACTGCTTGGGCACTTGATAAACTAGTTGTATCTGTTGAACTTGATGATTCTTTACTTGAACTATTTGCAGCATCTTTACTACTGCTTGATTTACTGTTTGATTTATTATTTGAACTACTATTCTTAACAACTTTACTTGATTTCGAGCTTGATGAACTCGAATCAGAGCTATCGCTACTAGAATTCCCACAACCTGCCAATGACACTAATAACAGTCCACTCAACCCAATTGTAATTAACTTCTTCATGTTACATCCTCCAAATGTTATATAGTAATCACATTATACCCTATTTGTTACTTTCATTTCTATTTGAATTCAACCCCATCTAAAATCGTATCAAATTGTTTAAGTTCTTCATCACTAAACTCAAGATTATCTAACGCTTTAATATTATCTTCCAGTTGCTGAGTTCTTGATGCACCAACAATAACACTTGAAACAGTCGGTTGTCGCAAATTCCAAGCTAATGCCATTTGAGCTAATGATTGATCACGTTTTTTGGCAATTTCATTCAGTTGATTAGCAATCGTAATCGTTTCCTCAACTCGCTGAACATCCAAGAATGGTGAATCGGATCGATTAGCTCGCGAATCTTTGGGGATTCCATTTAAATAACGATCAGTCAACCGTCCTTGTGCTAAAGGACTAAATACAACTGCCCCAACTTCTTTTTCTGCTAAAACATCCGTTAATCCATCTTCAATCCAACGATCAAACATATTATACCGTGGCTGATGAACAATAAATGGCGTTCCTAAATCTTCAAATATTTCAGCGATTTCTTGAGTCTGTTCTGCTTGATAATTAGAAATTCCAATATATAACGCTTTACCTTGTCTAACTAATAAATCTAGCGCTTGCGCGGTTTCTTCAATTGGCGTGTTTGGATCTGGACGATGATGATAGAAAATATCAAAATAATCTAATCCAGTTCGCTTCAAACTTTGATCAATACTTGCCGTTAAATATTTTTTAGATCCCCAGTCACCGTAAGGCCCTGGCCACATTGTATATCCCGCTTTAGAAGAAATTACCATTTCATCACGATAAGGAGCCAAATCTTCATGTAAAATTTTCCCAAAGTTTTCTTCTGCAGAACCCGGTTCAGGCCCATAGTTATTGGCCAAATCAAAATACGTTATCCCATGATCGAAAGCGTCAAATAAAATTTCTTTTTGATTAGTTAATGGTGTAGTATTTCCAAAATTATGCCATAATCCTAATGAAATTGCTGATACCTTCAACCCAGATTTGCCTAAATTACGATAAATCATATTATCATATCGTTGTTCTTTTGCTTGATACATAAAAATTTCCTCCTTAATAATATCTATATTAATGATGAAAATGCTTTCTTTGTTGTTTACAATATTCGAAAAAGCTTAATAATGCAAGCTACTTAACTATAAAGACAACAAAAGCCGACCAGCAATGATCGGCTTTTGTATTAATTTTTAATTACTTGATGTCAACAAAGTTCAAATCGAATAAGTCAGCAAGATCTTGTAATTGTTCACCTGTAATAGCTAGTGAGAATACCGTATGATGTCCACCACCATTACGAATCCATTCAGTAGCACCGGCTTGTAAGCCAGCTTTTGGTGTCCATAGTTGCTTAGCAACTGGCAAGAATGGTGTATCTTTTTCAGGGATATTAGCTTTAACATCGTATGAAATCATCTTGAAGTCATCGCCCATGTCTGAAACAGTAACATCAATTCCGTCACCTTCAGAACCTGAGAATACAAGACGTGCAGGATCATCTTTACCACCAATATCAAGTGGATGAACTTCAACGCGTGGTTTGTCACTTGCGATTGAAGGATCAACTTCTAGCATATGTGATCCAAGGATAGCTTCCTTACCCTTTTGGAATTCCAATGTGTAATCTTCCATAAAGGCAGTTTGCTTGTTATGTGAAAGGATCTTAAGAAGACGAGTCAAAGCAGCTGTCTTCCAGTCACCTTCAGCACCGAAACCATAACCTTCAGCCATCAATAATTGAGCAGCTAAACCAGGTAATTGTTCAAGACCGAATAGATCTTCGAAGTTTGTAACAAAAGCAGTATAACCATTACGATCCATAAATGCTTTCAATGCAAAGTATTCACGTAATTGATATTTAACTGATGATTCAAACTTAGCAGGATCATTGTCACCAATTACATAGTCATATTCTTTTTGTAAATCTTCATATTTATTGTTTACATCTTCGTCAGAAACTTTGTTAATTTCTTCAACCAAGTCACCAACACCATAAGCATCAACAGTCCAACCAAATTTAATTTGAGCTGAAACTTTGTCACCTTCAGTAACAGCAACATTACGCATGTTGTCACCAAAACGAACAACCTTAAGCTTTTGGCTTTCTTCAAATGTTACAGCAACATCTTGCCATGAAGCAATCTGTTCTTGAACATCTTCATCGCCCCACCAGCCCATAACGATCTTGTTCTTAATACCAAGGCGTGCGTTAATGTAACCATATTCACGGTCACCATGAGCTGATTGGTTCAAGTTCATATAATCGAAATCAATTGTTTCGTATGGAATTTTGTTAAGGAATTGTGTAGCCAAGTGAAGTAATGGCTTTTGCAATAATTTTGTACCACGAATCCAGTTTTTAGCTGGTGAGAATGTATGCATCCAAGTAATTACACCGGCAACACTATCGTCGTAGTTAGCATCTTTCATGAATTGTGTAATTGATGCAGCAGTAGTTGCAACAATCTTGAATTCAACTTTATATGGCAAGTTTCCACTTGCGTTCAACTTTTCAACAATTTCTCGTGCATCATTTTCAACTGATTTAAGTTGTTCTTCACCATAAAGATGTTGACTACCAACGGCAAACCAGAATTTGTAATCAGGTACATTTATCATAATTAATATCCCCTTTAATAATAGTGTTTTATTGAACAGCCTTACTAACTGTACAATATCAGTATGTTAATCGCTTACAAATCTATTGTAAAATATTTGTCCGTATAAATCAACTATAATATTTTTTATTAGATAAGTTTTTATGCGCAATAAAAAAAGAGCTGATAATCAGCTCTTTTAAATTATTATATGTTTCTAATTACGCTTGGTTGAATTCCTAATAATCATTTCTGGATCATAAGTAATAGAACTTACATTTTCTTTATTAATCATTTTAATAATTGCGTTACCAGCATCAATTCCCATTTTTTCTTTTGGATGAGCCATAGTTGTTAAACTAGGATCTATATATTCACTTAATTGATAATCATCAAATCCAGCAACTGAGACATCCTCTGGTACTCTTAAGTCTAATGACCTAATAACATCAATAATTTGAATTGCTAATTTATCGTTATAACACGTAATTGCGGTTGGATGATCTTCTTTTGACATAATACTTGTTATTCGCTCAAATATTTTAGCCATCTCATCACTTGATTGATACATTAAAATTTCACTCAAGTACGAAATTTTGGGATGTTTCAAATATGATTGTACAAATCCATTCATTCGATGAACACCTTGACTGTCATCAACTTGGAATACTCCCAAAACTTTTTCATGTTCTTGTGTAAATAAATATTCGACTAACCGCTGCTCAGCTTCCAAATCATTTGTTTCAATATACGGAAAATCTAAATCATCATAATGCGAATTTACACATAAGATTGGAATCCCAGCTTCACGTATTTTTTTGTAAATATCTAAATTGGGATTCGGCAAAGCACTTTGCGTCGGCTCAATAATCATAGCTTCAACATCGCTATCTAACATTCTAATCAAACTTTGCCGTTCTTTTTGATGATTGTTATGCGTATTACTAATTAAAATTGAATATCCATTGTCTGATACAATACGATCAATTCCGTTAATAATATTAGGAAAAATATAATCCGCTATGTGGGTGGTAATCACACCTATCATTTTATTATTAACTTGAACTACACGTTCAGACTGCCAATCATCGACAAACATTCCGCCACCTTGAATACGATAAATAAAGCGTTCATTTTGTAGTTCACCTACTGCACGCCTAATTGTATATCTACTAACTCCGAACTGATGCATAAAATCAGATTCTGTAGGTAACTTATCTCCAGTTTGATAGGTTCCGGCAATTATATCGGCTTTAATCCCTTTTTTAACTGTTTCGTATTTCGTTTCCACAGTATTTCTCCTTGATTGTCATTATTTATTAACTATATCATTCTATGATTAATTTTACCTGTCTTATTACAAAATGTTACAATTAAAGCAACTAACTAAACGGAGGACCACTATGACAAATATTTCTAATAATTATCTAAACTTATCCGATGGAAACAAAATGCCACAACAAGGATTTGGCGTTTATAAAATTACAGATCAGGCCGAATTCGACCAAGCAATTGAATCCGCTTGGAACCATGGCTATCGACTTTTTGATACTGCCCAAATGTATAAAAATGAGCAAAATTTAGGTGATTCTCTCAAAAAATTGAATGTCCCTCGAGATGAGATGTTCATTACCACTAAAATATCTGAAGCCAATCAAGGATATGATGGCTCAATTAATTCGCTTAAAGAATCCCTAAAAAAACTTCAAATGGATTACGTTGATTTATTGTTAATTCATTGGCCAATCAATACTGATTTTTTTGAAACGTGGCGTGCATTTGAAGATATCAAAAAATCAGGATTAGCTAAATCGATTGGTGTTAGCAATTACGACATGGTACACCTTCAATACTTAGCTACCCAAGCTCATGAGATGCCCGTTATCAACCAAATTGAAGTTAGTCCGTTAATGAGCCAGAAGCCAATGCTAAAATTCAATGCTGAAAACAATATCATAACCCAAGCATGGAGTCCGCTAGGTAGAGGTAAAGTACTAAATCATCCAACGATATTAGCTGTTGCTAAAGACACCGGTAAATCAACAGCACAAGTGATTTTACGCTGGCATTTGCAAAATGGAATTGCCATCATTCCTAAGTCTATTCACGATGAACGTATCGCCCAAAATGCTGATATTTATGATTTTGAACTTTCAACTTTACAAATGGAACAAATGGACTCAGTTAATACTAACCACCGTGTCAGTAAAGAACCTGAATTAGTTTATGAATTTGGTGAACAATATCCATACTAATGTACAATTCAAGCATCGGTTAATATCCGATGCTTTTTTGTGCAACAATTAGCTACACATTTTCACTTTTTATCCATACGGTATTTTTTTGGTGACAATCCAGAAAACTGCTTAAATGCAGTTGAAAAATAATATACGTTTTGAAATCCAACGTTTTCTGCTATTTCTGTAATAGAAGCACTCGTATTCAACAATTGTTTTTGAGCCTCTTCCATTCTATATCTAACTAAAAATTCATTTGGAGAAATGCCAATCGTTTGTTTTAAAGATCTGCCAATATAATTGGGGTGAAAATGAAATACGCTTGCCAATAATTTGTTATTGATTTTTTTATTGTAATTATCACGTAAAAACGCCTGTACCTTAACTGATAATTCTACAATTTTACTTTCATCTAAAGCGTGAATTTGAATTTCTTGCAAAATATCAATAAATACTTGTTGCGTCCGCCAAAATCCAATCACATCAGTATCAGAACTTTCATTAAAAATTGTCTTAATACTATCTGATAACCTTGGAAGATCCTTCGACTTAGATTGCTTTGGAAGATGAATAGTCATTGTTGGTGTACTATAATGTAACGTTGGAACTTCAACTTCGGCATGCATTACCACCGGCTTTTTAGCTTGTATATATGTTCCTGATACATAAAAATGAATCCAGTAATAACTAGTTTCAGTATCAAATTTTTTCCATGAATAATGATGGTGATTAGGCTGTAGAATAAATATCTCATCCTCAAAAACAGTATAATTAACACCGTCCTCAGCAATATATAGAACCCCTTTTGTAACAAACATTATAATAAAATATTGCAGGTTATATCTATTGGGGTGTGTATCACCTGGTTGAAAAGTTACAAAATTTCCTTCAATAAATGTTGGCATTGGTATACATGAAATAGAAATACAATCCATAATAGCCACCCTTCCGTTGATGTAATCCCTTACACAAGATTGTAACCTGCTAACTTGTGATAATCAATCACGAGTGTGATATTTTATAAAAGTATATTTAACTAATCAAAAAAATCATTCCTTTAATTAAACATTTAAGGAATGATTTTTAGTTGTTCTATAAAATTTACTTAACTTTGATTCGTAGCATATTCCAAGACAATGGATTAAGTTTTGCATTGACTTTAGTATCCGAATTTGACACTGCTGTTAATTTTTCAATCTGCATTCTTCCATCCTTATTATCTTGTTTTGGATCGTATCCACTGAATTGTGTTGCTTCAATGATTTCATCAATTATTAAATCATCCAAATCAATCGAAAAATTTAATGTTTCATCTTGATTTTTGTTTTCAGCAAAAATGGTAACTGTTTTATCTTGATCGTTATATGTGGCAATTGTATCTAAATATGCAACATTATCAAACTCACGTGATTTATATGTTTCAGTTTGTACATGTGGCACTAACGCTTTTCCACGTCCATATTTAGAAACCTGCATAAACGGGTAGAAGATTGATTGTAACCAAACGCCACCATTTTCATCAGTCATTATCGGTGCAATTACATTAACCAACTGTGCCAAGCAAGCAATTTTTACTCGATCAGAATTTTTTAGCAATGTAATTAGTAAACTACCAACTAATAATGCATCTTCAAAATTATATACATCTTCTAATAAATGAGGACCTACCTGCCAAGGTTCAACTTTTGTATCTGCATCATTAGAGTGATACCAAACATTCCATTCGTCAAATGATAAATTGATAGTTTTTTTCGACTTTTTCTTCGACTTAACGGCATCACACATTGCAACAACGCCTTTTATGAATTGATCTAAGTCAACGTTTTTACCTAATAAATTATCTAATTCAGTTGGATCATCATCATTATAAAATCCATAGTATCGATGAAGTGATAGATAATCAATATTTTCATAACAATGATCCAATACAGTTTCTTCCCAATCACCGAAAGTAGGATTATCCATTGATGAACTTCCACAAGCAACTAATTCTATTGAGTCATCAACTCGTTTCATTGCTTTAGCAGTTTCGTTAGCTAACTTAGCATATTCCTCAGCATCTTTCATGCCGATTTCCCATGGACCATCCATTTCATTACCTAAACACCAAGTCTTTATGGCAAATGGCTTTTCAGCACCATTTTTGATTCGTAAATCACTTAGGTAAGTACCCTTAGGAAAATTACAATATTCTAATAAATCCGCTGCTGCTTCAATACCACGAGTACCTAAATTAACTGCCATATTAGGAACTGCATTAACTTTTTTTGACCACTTCATGAATTCATGTAGCCCAAATTCATTAGTTTCAATTTCTCGCCAAGCAATATCTAATCTAGTTGGACGTTCACTCTTAGGACCAATTCCATCTTCCCATCGATATTGTGATAAGAAATTACCACCTGGATATCGGATTAATGGAACATTTAATTTTTTTACTGCTTCAATAACGTCTTTTCTAAAACCGTCTTCATCTGCAGTTGGATGATTGGGCTGGTAAACTCCTGTATAAACCGCACGACCTAATTGTTCAATGAATGATCCGTATACTCGTTCATCAATTTCAGAAATTACATCACTAGGTTTTACATTTAAATGACCATCCATTTAGCTTACCTCTTTCTAATTTGTTTCCCCACGACGAGCCAATAAATCGCTCTTAACTACGTCTTCTTTTGATTCAAAACGAATGTATAAAATCATGATTGCGGCACCAATCAAGAAGAAAATTGCTGGTAAATAACTTACACAGAATTTGATTGCTGATAGTGAAGTTGCAGTTTGAGTAACTCCAGCCTTGTACCCTGCATTATTCAAAATCATTGAGGGAGCCCAGCCACCAAGACCAGAACCAATCTTAATTGCAAATGAACTACCAATAGCCGTTAAGAAACCACTTGCCCGAATTCCGTTCTTCCATTCCCCATAATCAACAGTATCTGATAACATCGCGAATGGCATTGAAACTGAAATACCAGTACCAATACTTGCAATACACCATACAACTGCAAGGGCTGGTAATGAACTACCTACAGCCGAGACTAATAGTTGACCAATCGCTGCCAAACACATCCCAAAAATTAAAATATATGATTTTTTGAACTTTTTAACAAGAAATGGAATCAAAAGCATTCCCACGATTTGCATCATAACTAACCCATTCAATACTGAGGCAAATCCTTTTGAACCAAGGTTGTACTGTGTATAATATACCAACACTGAAGTCCGTGATGCATTTCCTAACCAGTAAAATACAAACACAATAACTAAAATGAACCAAGGCCAATTACTTTTAGCAGCCTTAATTGAATCGATAATTGGTAGTGATTTTTGAGAAGCAGTGTTAATTTCTCGAGTATCCGAGAATGCAAACAATAGTAAAGCAAATCCAACGATTGCAAGAACAATTGCGGTAATTCTCCAACCCAAGATGTCATTGCCGCCACCGAAGAAGGCAACTAAACTTAATGCAAAACTAGCTGTAATAAAGTAACCAATATTACCACCAATCATTCTTGTACTATTTAGCTTAATTCGTTCTTCAGAACTATTAGATAAATTAGGTAAAATAGAACTAATTGGGGTACCAACACCGGTATATGAAATCCCAAATAGTAGGTAAGTAATTAATGCCCACCAGAATTTAGCAGTATGTGATAAATCTGGCGTCCAAAACATTAATACGAAGAAAATTGCAAACGGGAAAGCCATCCATAAGAAGTATGGACGACTTTGACCCCATTTAGTATGAGTATGATCAATAATAAATCCCCATACTGGTGCATCAAATGCATCTAAAACACGGGCTGCTAATAAAATTGTTCCGGCAGCCGCAACTGACAATCCAAAAATATCCGTATAATAATATAGAATAAACGTTGTAACAGTTGTATATAGTAAATTTCCTGCAGTATCAGTACTGGCATAAGCTAACATTCGATGGAATGGTAGCTTTTCGTTTGATGACATTGCATCTGCTAATTTATGTGTCAAGATTGTTTCCTCCATATATTTTCGAAGTAATTCAATACAATAGCTGCTTTTTTGAAACCGATTTCATATAATTCTAAAAAAATATAATCATTACTCCGATGATAAACGCTAATGCGCTTTCATGACTTAATTTAATTCATTATGCCAACTTTTAAAATCAAATATTTATCATAAAATTTATAAAATCACACATATAACTAATTATTAGCATCTAAATAATTCAACAAACACGGTGTTATTAAGCAAAAAACTAATTGTTTTTGTATTTCTAATTATAAAATTAATAATTACATTTTACATATATTATATTTATCACTAAATTTTATAGTGTTATTTTTTATAAATTTCGGGTGACAGTTTATATTCACTCAAAAATGAAAGCGGTTATAATAAGATGTGAATTATAAAGAATTTCGTTAGAAAGGATTACAAATCATGCAATCTAAAGCTTTTAATATTAGTCAAAATAACCGAGGTAACATAACTAATTTACAACTATCATCAGACTCAACTCATATGAATTGGGTAATCGACCCTGACTACCTAGCATCTGTAAATTATCACGATGCTGATAAATTATTTGGTGAATTCACCGCCACAATTAATGGTCATACTTTTAATAGTATCGATTATGTACCATCAATTGATAATAACGAAACTAGTAGTAATGTAACTTTTAAAATTAATGACGTTGATTTTATCTTTAATTATCAATTAAAAAATGACTATCTTGAATGGAATATTTCAGTTGTTAATACTAGTCAACAAGTCATCTCATTAGATAATCTCGGAATTTGGACTAGTCTTGCTTATGTAATGTTCCGTGACCTAAACGTTAAAAAGAATGCTAATCAATCAGCAGCTGTATTTCCATCAATTTCTCCAGACTTCACAAAACTTGCTGTGACTAGACGTGACAACACTAATTCAAATCTTGGTGTATATGCAACCAAAGGTAAAATTTTATCCGTTGGTACCTATAATGAGTATAATAATCGTTTTTTTGAAAATGTTTCACCGTCACTAGATGGATTACTTTTCCATCAACTTATCTTAGCCGGTGGTTATCCAGATAATAATGGCCCTAAAAATGATTGGATTTATTCACAAGAGTCTATCACTTTGGAACTAAATGAACATAAAGACTGGCAGCTTTCTATCGCCCAATTCACTGATAACGATGATTTCTATAAGGTTGCCAATCGTTTTGACCACCCAACTGTTAAATTTTCACCATTAGTCACCGATAATCAATCTCAAGTAATCACCTTTGAAACGAACAATAACAAAATTGATAAAATAATTGATCAAAGTTGCGTTAACGGTAACGTAACTGCCGTTGAACTAACCAACAAAATGGAGAATAATGTTCTTATGTATTCTCCATCAAACTTTGGTGAACATAAAGTGATTATAGAACTTACTGATGGACGTCAAGATATGATTGTATTCAACTACATGAGTTCTATCAAACAATTGATTCGCAACCGTGCTGATTACCTTTCAGAGCACTCTTATGCTGGTAAAAATGGTAAAGTTCCATACAGCTTTACACCCGTATCAAATCAAGGTGAAGCCCTTGGAAAAATGAATTTTATTCTTCAAGCTTGTCTAATTGATACAGGAATTTCAGAAAGCGCTCATAAAATTCAACAAGTTGAAGAAAGTGCTGTTAAATACGTTCGTTCAAAATGGTTTGAAGATGGTGATTTTACAAAACCTACAAAATTATATGGTGACTTTTATCGTGTAATGGATCTTGAGTACATTGCGCATTTATACTATTTATTATCACAATGTCCAGCAGATTGTCTAGAATTGAATTCACCAAAGGATTATCTCAATTGGGCCGCTGAAGTATTTGATACACGAGTTAACCCGGATAGGCATGCAGATGAACGTGGAAAAACTGAAGCACAAATGTTAGGACAATACTTCTTATTTATCGAAGATCTTTTAAAAGATCTAAAAAAGAACGGTTTAAATGAAAAATTTGAAGAGATTTCTAAATCATGGAAGAGTGCTACTAATCGGATTGCTTCAGATAGCTCTAATTTATCAGCAGCAATGACTGAACATTTTTACGATAATGCTGGCTTTGGGCCAGCTGCTGGTGCATTAGCACTATCTAATCATCAAGAAGCTGCACACATTTATGGCGAGCTACTAAAAGCAAATATTGGTTTCAGTAATGATTTTAGAGCACAAAGTCCAGATCGTTGGTGGGAAGCATTATCTTATATGGTACATTCATTATGGGGTGGTGTTACTTCAGCAGCTGCCTTAATTACTGGACGAGCTCTTGGTGATCCAGAGTTAGTTAAAGCTGGATATCGTGGTACTGTTGCAGTCTTATATATGTACGATTCTAATGCCAACACCACAAATCGGATTTTAGAACCTGGCGATGCAGCATCCACATATAGTATTGCTGGACCAAATCTTAATCGTCCCGACCTTTCTCGCGATCGCTTCGGACAATCAGTTTTCGCCTCTGATGGCGGTATCTTTACTCGACTATTTCCAGATGGTTATACTGGTGAAGATGATTGGGATATGGGAGAAGAACTAGTTGCTTATCTAAACGGATTTGGACAAGAAACCTTTATCTATACTGATGAAAATGGATCAATACAAGTTATTAACGGTTCAATTTCTGAAAATAATGGCGATACAATGAATATCAATAGTCATGCTCCTTATCCAAATAGATATATAGACTTAACTAATGGCACAACGTTTGAAAGCAAACAAGCAACTGTCGTTTATAACACTAATACAAACGGATTTACCAATTAAATACTAATTAATAAAAAGCATTTCATAAGTTCATTTAAACGAACTTATGAAATGCTTTTTTACTCTAGCAAATAATTAAATAAAAATAGTTAAAATCAATAATTACACCTTAATCATAATCTTATTAGAACTTTTATATGACATTTATATGAAAACACCTTCTTAAAGATAACTAAAAAGGTATTCTTTGCTATTTTTTTAAAAAAGAATAACAAAAAAGTGTTGAAATCGGTTTCAGTTAATTATAGAATAAGCATGTTCTTAAGAAAAACACTTAACGTTAAGATAATATTTTTGAAGGCGGTTACTAAAATGAGTTCTCAATATTTAACACCACTCGTTGTTCAACGAGCAGATCCATATATTTACAAGCATAGCGATGGATATTATTACTTTACGGCATCTGTCCCTGCATACAACCTAATCGAAATTAGAAGAGCAAAGACCTTAAATGGCTTAGCTAACGCGGCCCCTAGAACTGTTTGGCGTAAACATGACAGCGGTGAAATGAGTCAATTAATTTGGGCTCCTGAAATTCATTTCATTAATAATAAATGGTATATCTATTTTGCAGCTGCAGAAACAACAGCTTTTGATGAAAACGGAATGTTCCAACACCGTATGTTTTGTATCGAATGCGACAATCCAGATCCAATGCGACAAGAAGAGGACTGGATTGAACGTGGTCAAGTCAAAACAGGGATGGATAGCTTTTCATTAGATGCTACTTGCTTTGAACAAAATGGCAATTTATATTATGTTTGGGCACAAAAAGATCCCGCAATTAAAGGCAATTCTAATTTATATATTGCTGAAATGGAAAATCCTTGGACATTAAAAACTAAACCTGTATTGATTTCAAAACCAGAATTTGAATGGGAAACAAATATTTTTTCAGTAAACGAAGGACCTGCAGTAATTCATCGAAATGGTAAATTATTTATTACTTATTCAGCTAGTGCAACTGACCAGAATTACTGTATGGGCATGTTAATCGCTGACGATCAAAGCGATTTATTAAACTCAAACAGTTGGACAAAGCAAGATAAACCAGTATTCGAAAGTAATTTATCTGTTCGTCAGTACGGACCCGGACATAACTCGTTTACAATCGGTGAAGATAATAAAACTGATATATTAGTCTATCATTGTCGAGATTATACGACAATCAAGGGTGATCCGCTTTATGACCCAAATCGTCACACTTGTGTGCAACCATTTACTTGGAATTCAGATGGCCTTCCAAATTTTGGAAAGCCAAACCCTTATAATTATAAATAACCTGGAGGATTAACAATTGAATAATTCTAAACATGCAACAAAAGATTTCTGGGGCTTTCCCCTCACTCACTTTACCTACTTCTTTACTTGGGCAATTGTATATGGCTATTTAACACTTTGGTTAGAACAAGAAGCTCATTTATCTGGTACTGAATCTGGATTCTTATTTTCAATGATGGCTGGTATGTCATTACTTTTCCAACCTGTTTTTGGTATTTTATCTGATAAATTACTTTTCAAAAAGAACTTAGTAATTACTATTTCAGCTGGAATGATGCTAATTGGACCATACTTCCAATGGGTTTTTAAACCACTACTTCATTCTACTGGTGCAGGCTTTGTAGCCGTATTAACCGGAGTTTTACTTAGCTTTGTTTTAAACGGCGGTGTAAGTGTTATTGAACAATACGTTCAACGTGCCAGTTTAGCCAATAAATTCGAATATGGTCATTCCCGTATGGGTGGTTCTGTTGCCGGAGTTGTAGCCTCACTTGTAGCCGGTAGATTATTCATCTGGCAACCAAACGCTATGTTTTGGGCATGTTCTATCTCTGCTTTAGCTCTTACTTGTCTATTTATTTTTAGTGATAAAGTTCATCTAGAAAATGCTTCTGCAGCTGGTGATACTTCAAACTCTCTTGATTGGAAAACAGTTACATCAATTTTCAAATTAAAGAACTTTTGGATTCTTTCAATCTTCTACATGGGTGCTTCAGCAATTTATGATGTTTTTGATCAACAATTTATTGTATTTTTCCAAACATTCTTCCATTCAGCTGCTCAAGGAACTCTTGTATATAGCTATATGACATCTGCACAAACTGCCATCGAAGTTCTATTAATGATTCCTATGCCTTGGATAATTAATAAAATTGGTTCCCGTAATGGTTTAATTATTTATGGATTTATCACTACACTACGTATTGTGGGGAGCGCACTTTCTCCAACATATGGTTGGTTAATATTCTTCCGACTACTTGCCGGACTTGAAATGCCATTACTTTTAGTTTCTATTATGAAATACATTGCTGGTGCTTTTGACATTCGTCTTTACGCAACTGTCTATGCATTAGCTTCTAATTTTGCTAAACAAATTTCCGTATTTGTTTTCTCATCAGTTGCTGGTAATCTTTATGATAAAATTGGATTCCAACACACGTACTTAATTCTTGGTGCTATCGTCTTTGTGATTACTTTAATCGCAGCCTTCGGACTACAAAAAGAAAATCGTGAACAAGCTGGGGAAGGAAAAGTTAGTGAATCAACAAGCATTGAATAATAAATAAGAAAATTAAATAATAAAAACGCTACTCAAGATTGTCTGAAACTTTTTGACAATCTTGAGTAGCGTTTTTTTATTATTAAGAAATAAAACTAACTTTATTTTTTACAAACGTGTTTTAGATAAATCAGTAATAATTTTATCTTCCATTTTTTCATACTTACTATACATCAGTGCTGGAATAATCGCTAAAGCGTAAAGAACAATTGTAGCTCCATTAAAATCAAGACTGATTCCTGTTAATGCATGTGCTGTTTGGGTTGCATTGGCTACATAACCAAAGGCACTTAGGAATGCACCATTGATATATCCTGCAATACCTTGTCCCATTGACATACAGAATGCCGAACCAATTGTCGTCAATAAGCCGGCGGCATTGATTCCACTTTTCCACTCTCCAAAATCAACCGCTGAACCTAACATCGCAAATGGCATTGATACCGCAATACCTGATCCCAGCATTCCAATCACCCAACCGACAATTGCGCCAGCCATACTATGTCCTGAAACCATTATAATTACTTGTCCAAAAACAGCGCCCGCAAAACCTAATGCCCAAATATGACTCTTAGTCATATGCTTATTCATTAATGGAATTAACAAAATTGCTAATACTTGAATTAATGAAATTGAATTAAAAAAAGTAACTAGTCCTTTGTTGTGGAAATAATAAGTAAAGTAATAAACCATTCCTGATTGACGATTTTGTTGTGCAATCCAAAATAGTAAATTACCCGCAACTAAGATAAACCATGGCCAGTTTTTATTCATAGCTCGAACACTTTGTTTCAAAGTTACTCGTTTACTGCTTGCAACCTTAACTCGCTCTCTTACATTTGAGAAAGAGAAGATAGTCAACGCACAATTAAAAATAGCAAAGATAACAATAAAAATTCTAAATCCTTTAACATCATTCCCTGATCCAAAGAATGCAACTAATGGTAATACTAAGAGGTTAACCATAAAACTACCTAAATTAGAGCCAACTAATCTCCATGAATTAAGCGTGATTCGTTCATCTGGATTAGAAGTTAGTAAAGGCAGCATCGTTGTAATTGGTGCGTTTATGCCTAAATAAAGAATTCCATAAATAATATATACAATGCCACAATACCAAATTTTACCAGTCATACTTAATGCTGGTGCCCAGAAGAGTAGCACGCCTGCGGCGGCATATGGAAAAGCCAGCCAAAGAAAATATGGTCTGG
The DNA here is from genome assembly GCF_001434315.1 of Paucilactobacillus oligofermentans DSM 15707 = LMG 22743. Taxonomy (GTDB): domain Bacteria; phylum Bacillota; class Bacilli; order Lactobacillales; family Lactobacillaceae; genus Paucilactobacillus; species Paucilactobacillus oligofermentans. The sequence goes on from NZ_AZFE01000031.1 coordinate 363,839, forward strand.
CTTTTCCCCACTTAGAATCCGTCATATCAATTAACGTACCCCAAACTGGTGCAGCAACAGCATCAACAACTCGAGCAATCAACAGAATTGTTCCCGCAATTGCGGTGGGAATTAACGCAACATCTGTAAAAAAATATAACAAATACGCATTAACCACTTGGGCTACCAATTGACCTGCAAAATCTAGTTGCGCATAACTAAATTTTTCAAGGAAACCAACTTTTTGTTTCAAATATGATGTCTTATTACCTACTTTATTTTCCATGAAATTTTTCACCTCATTATTTTAATTTAATATGATATAGCCTTGCCATTTTATCGTTTTTAAATTCAATATTTACTACGTTTCCTTTATTTATACATGTAGCATCTGAAACAACCTTAACCGGATAAATTTGTTCAACTTTTTTAATATTTCCATACTTAGATAAATCAATTTCAAAATTATCTGATGTTGAAACCCCACGCCAAATTGCTAAATATATCTCTTTGTTTCCTTTAAGACCATAACTGAACCATTGATCATCTAGTTGGTTCAACCCACTTGGCCAAATTGGTAACATGTCAGGAATTTTATCACGAAATCCTTTATAAACTTGAATACCTTCTGTAACAAGTTCTAAACGTTTACCTTTTATTTGATCAAGCAACCCACTTTGATGTATACGCATTAACATTGTATTTGTCATGTTATAAATAACTTCTTCTTCATCGCCATTTTTTAATGGATAAGACCATACTGCACACTGTTCCGGCGTTACAACTGTGGCTCCTACTGAAGCAATATTACCATTACGAACATAATCAGTCTGATCAGTCAAAGACTGAATACTATGTTGCTCCATCAACGCATAATCATGTCGCATCCCTCCACTACCACAATTCTCAATAACCAGTTCAGGAAAACGATTGAATACATTTTTAATCCACTTAATATATTCTCGATTATGTTCAAGTAAACCGTCTCCAAAACTATCAGAGTTTAAATCAGTACCAATTCCAGTTGTAATGTTGTAATCCATTTTTATATAACCAACACCATACTGTTCAACTAATCTATCTACCACCTCATCAGCAAATTTTCTAACTTCTGGATTCCTAAAATCCAAATGATATCTATCTGCATCGATAACTCTTTTACCATGTCTCATAAAGAACCAATCATCTGGTAATTTATTAGCAATTGGGCTCTTAATCCCAATAACTTCAATTTCCAACCATAATCCTGGGGTCATTCCTTTATCTCGAATATATTTAATTAACTCTTCTATGCCATTAGGAAAACGTTCTTTAGACGGTAGCCATTCACCAACACTATCCCACCAGTACCCTGGAGCATACCAACCACAATCGATAACAAAATATTCACATCCAACTTTAGCAGCTGCATCTGCCAATGACTTCTCTTTAGCCGTTGTTGGATCACCAGCCAAACCATTCATATAATCATTAAAAATAACAGCTAAGTTTTTATTATCTCTATTTGGTCTTCTAATTAATCGCCTATATTCAGTTAATTCATCAATTGCATCTTCAAAATCACCATTTAATTGACTAAAAGCCACCGTACATGTTTTAAACGATTCACCTGGTAATAGATTTTTCCACCAAGAATTATCAATTTCTTCTGGACCAGAAAGTCTTAATGCCAAAAGATTTCCTTTACCAATATCAGTTAATTCATAGTGCCATGCGCCATTATTTTCAATTTGCCAGATTGCACTTTGGCCGGTTTTTGTATTAGTTAAAATTCCGTTTGGTGAATATTCAGAACATGACCATGAAGAATTATTATTTATACTAATTCGCTTGGTTGATGCCTGCCCTTTCTCACCATCCACCCAATAATCTAGTCCCACATCTTTTAAAGACTGTTTTTTCCACTGTGCTTCACTAGTCCAATTATTATTAGCTACATAGATTTCATTATGTTCAGCATAATTACCTGACAAATCATCAAATTGATTTATTCCCGAAATTGCAAAGGAAGATACATATTCAATTCCTATATGTTCCTCACTAGTATTAGTAACCTCTACCCAACTTCGAATTAAAGACGTCTTGTCATATAATTGATAATAATTGCTTACCTCAATACTTTTAAGTTCATCATGTTGCTTTATAATCAATAACTTTCCAAAATTGTTTTCTTCAATTTTATGATTACTGTATTTAAGTTCTGAGCCTGGACTAGTATCAACAAAATTTACTCCTTTATGATGAAAGTTATTACCAGTAATTTGAACTTCACAAATTTGCATATGTCTTTTTAATTCTATGTCTGCATCACTTAAGTTATTAGAATTAATTCTTGTAATTACAACTCTTCGATCTGTCAACACTTCGAATATTACTGTAGCTGTTTCGGTTTGTACTTTAAATACTGACATTAATAATTACACCTTTCCATTAAAATATTTTATAAATAGCAAATACTATTAATCCGATTATTTTTATAAACCTCCTTATAATAATTTGTATACACTTATTGTATACGCTTTCAAATATTCTTAAAATGGTGTATCTTATACATAAGGTGTATTTTTATCACTTATCATTTGTACAATTAGTGTGTTTTTGTGACTTTTTATTTTTTAGGAGATGATAACATGTTTTTATTATCAAAAATAAACATAAGTACGCCCTTACTACATATCTCTTCCGGTAAATTTGAAGCTGGAGCAAACTGGAAACATAAGCATATGTTTCATGATGGTAATTTTGAAATAATAATAGTAATTAAAGGAACATTATTTTTAAAAGTTGATGGGTCCAAAATCATTGTTGAAGCTGGTGATGTTTTTTCATTGCCACCATTTCATAATTTAGAAGGTTATCAAGATTCACCTACAGGCACTCAATATTTTTGGATACATTTTTTTAATCATCCAAACGGACTAAAAGTCTATAATTTAAAAGCTCAAGATAATTTAAAAATAGAAAATATGTTTACAAAAACTACCTGCATGTTGCCATTAAAATTTAGTCTTCCTAATACCGATAAATCATTTATACTATCGAATCAACTTCTTGATGTGGTTAGAGACAGCTACTTTACATCTCTATCAATTGACTATTTATTAACAGAACTAATCATTCAACTTTCAAATGATTACTTCAAAACCCTTGCACAAGAAGAAATCTCAAGAAAAGACGCCCGCATAAGTCTAATAAAATCCTGGATTCAGGCTAATTTAAGTGAATCTCTACGCGTGACTGATGTTGCAAATAAGTTTGAATTAAACTCAAAATACTTAGTTCGATTTTTCAAAAATCATACTAATGAAACGATTATTCAATATATTAATCGACTAAAGATTCAAAAATCTATTGAGTTACTTGTAGAAACCAATTTACCGATAAAACAAATTTCCAGCCTGGCTTATTTCTCTGATGCTAAGCAATTCATGAAAGACTTTAAAAAATATACTAACTTAACACCTTCGAAATACCGTTATGCCTATACAAGAAAATTTTTAGATTCTAGTAATTTTGATCCTGAGGTTCCCATTGATCGTAATCCCCTTTAAAAATTAATACAAAAAACGCTTGATTTTATCTTAAACCAAGCATTTTTTGTATTATTAAATATCTATTTTATATAGTCGAGCCATTTTACCTTTTGGAAAACTAAAACTAATCTTAGTTCCATGGACTTTATAAGTTACATCATTTCGATTTTTAGGATAAATTTGTTGTATTGAAATTTCATTACAATATTTATTTAAATCAATATTTAACGTTCCTTGATCATCTGTACAATTCCAAATAGCCAAATAAATATGTTTACTATTTATTAAACCAAACGTGACTAAATCATCATCTATATGTGGCATCCCCGATGGCCAAATAGGTGTAGAGAAAGGAATTTCTTCTCTATATGTTTTATACACATCAATTCCTTCTGAAACCATATTAAATCGATGATCAGTTAACTCATTTAAATATCCACTTTGATGGATTCTTACTAACATTGTATTTACCATGTTATAAATGGTTTCTTCATCGTCACCATCAATTAATGGATATGACCAAATTGCCGTTTGTTCAGGTGTAACTGCACTAGCACTAGCTGCAGCTATTTGCCCATTTCTAACATATTCAGTTTGGTCAGTCATTGATTGAATGCTGTGTCTAGCTAACATTGCATAGTCATGTCGCATTCCACCACTACCACAATTTTCAATTACTAAATCTGGATATTTTTCAAATAATTCATCTATCCATTTCAAATAAGCTCTATTGTGTTCTAATAAGCCATCACCAATACTCTCAGCATTTAGATCTGTACCTGTACCGGTCGTAATATTATAATCCATTTTAATATATCCCAAACCATACTCTTTTACTAGTCTATCAACTACGTCTGATACATATTTACGTACTTCGGGGTTCCTAAAATCTAAATGATATCGATTTACATCAATTACTCGATGTCCATGTCGCATAAAGAACCAATCATCTGGTAACTTAACCGCTAGTGGATTATTAATCCCCATAACTTCAATCTCTAACCATAATCCTGGTGTCATACCTAATCTTTTAATTTCATCAGTTACTTCACGAATTCCATTTGGAAAACGTTCGGATGATGCTTTCCATTCCCCAACGCTGTCCCACCAATCACCAGGAGCATACCAACCACAGTCAACGACAAAATATTCGGCACCTGCTTTTGCAGCTGCATGAATAAGCGGCATTTCTTTTTCAGTAGTAGGATCTCCCCATAAACAGTTCATATAATCATTAAAAATAACTGGTAGACGATCATTATCATCATTACTTCGTCTAATCTGACGTCTGTATTTTGTCATTTCTCCAATCGCATCTTCACTGTCACCGTTAACTTGTGTAAACCCTACTGAAACTGTAGTAAATGAGTCTCCTGGTTTAACTAATTTCCACCACTGATGATCATTTTCCTCTGGTCCAAATAATGATAATCTAATAACTCGACCATCACCTGTATCACTAATCTCAGAATGCCATGAGCCATTATGTTCAATCTGCCACATTGCAGCTTGTTGATTATATTCATTAGTTACAATCCCGTTAGGTGACCACTCAGACGATGACCACGAACCAGTATTATTCATACTAATTCTTTTTGTTGAAGCCTCTAAATGTTGTCCATCAGATAAAAAGTTCATACCTAATGATTTTAAGCTTGCGGTATTCCATTGCAATTCAGACTGCCATTCATTACTTGGTTCTGATATTTTAACTCTTTCAGCCCAATTTTTACCATATTCTCCTTTTTGAACAATTCCACTTAATGCAAATGATGAAACATATTCAAGTCCAACTTCACTTTCGCCTTGATTAATAACTTGCGTCCATGAACGAATTGCAATCGTTGAATCATATAAAACATAGAAAGATTTCACCTCTAGCTTTGTGATTTCATCACGTTGGGTGATAACTAACTTCTTTCCGCCATTAAATTCTTCAATAGCGTGCTCAACAAATTTAAGTCGTCTATTAATTGCCGAAGATATTAATTTAACACCTTTATGCAATGTATCTCCCCCTGTAATTTGTATTTCAACAGGTGAAAAAAAGTTTGTTTCTGGCTCACTTTTTTTAGGTATTTCTATCGTTGCTTGATCATCAGCAGCAATTATTAAATCTGATATTGAATCGGTAATTTCTCCGACATAAACTAGACTAACAATTCCACCAACTTCAGCTTTAAAATCAATTTCAGTACATTTACTTTTTATTCTTATTAATTCTGACATTATTAAATACCTCCGTTACTTTATTTATCTACAAAAAACAAACTAATTATTATAATAATGAACAACTATAAACGTGTCTTAGATAAATCCGTGATAATTTTATCTTCCATTTTTTCATACTTACCATACATCAAAGCTGGGATAATTGCTAAAGCGTAAATAACAATTGTAGCTCCATTAAAATCAAGACTAATTCCAGTTAATGCATGTGCAGTTTGGGTTGCATTCGCAACATATCCAAAAGCACTTAGAAATGCACCATTAATATATCCCGCAATACCTTGTCCCATTGACATGCAAAATGCCGAACCAATTGTCGTCAATAAGCCGGCGGCATTGATTCCACTTTTCCATTCGCCAAAATCAACTGCTGATCCTAACATCGCAAATGGCATTGATACCGCAATTCCTGATCCCAACATCCCAATCACCCAACCGGCAATTGCGCCAGCCATACTATGTCCTGAAACCATTATAATTACTTGTCCAAAAACAGCGCCCGCAAAACCTAATGCCCAAATATGACTCTTAGTCATATGCTTATTCATTAATGGAATTAACAAAATTGCTAATACTTGAATTAATGAAATTGAATTAAAAAAAGTAACTAGTCCTTTGTTGTGGAAATAATAAGTAAAGTAATAAACCATTCCTGATTGACGATTTTGTTGTGCAATCCAAAATAGTAAATTACCCGCAACTAAGATAAACCATGGCCAGTTTTTATTCATAGCCCGAACACTTTGTTTTAACGTGACTCGTTTACTGCTTGCAACCTTGACTCGCTCTCTTACATTTGAAAACGAGAAGATAGTCAACGCACAATTAAAAATAGCAAAGATAACAATAAAAATTCTAAA
>NZ_AZFE01000031.1:370449-716083 GCF_001434315.1 Paucilactobacillus oligofermentans DSM 15707 = LMG 22743
TCCTGATCCAAAGAATGCAACTAATGGTAATACCAAGAGGTTAACCATAAAACTACCTAAATTAGAACCAACTAATCTCCATGAATTAAGTGTAATTCGTTCATCTGGATTAGAAGTTAATAAAGGCAACATCGTTGTAATTGGTGCGTTTATGCCTAAATAAAGTATTCCATAAATAATATATACAATGCCACAATACCAAATTTTACCAGTCATACTTAATGCTGGTGCCCAGAAGAGTAGCACGCCTGCGGCGGCATATGGGAAAGCCAGCCAAAGAAAATACGGTCTCGCTTTTCCCCACTTAGAATCCGTCATATCAATTAACGTACCCCAAACCGGTGCAGCAACAGCATCAACAACTCGAGCTATTAAAAGAATAGTTCCCGCAATTGCGGTGGGAATTAACGCAACATCTGTAAAAAAATATAATAAATATGCATTAACCACTTGCGCTACCAATTGACCTGCGAAATCAAGTTGCGCATAACTAAACTTTTCAAGAAAACCAACTTTTTGTTTCAAATATGATGTCTTATTCCCTACTTTATTTTCCATGAAATTTTCCACCTCATTATTTTTAAATAAAATAATCTAAAATGTTAAAACGATTGTCATTAGCAGCAATACGTGTCACTCGATTGAAACAATACATGTATTTGATTCAAAATAATTGTAAACGCTTGCAAAAAATAAATAAACCACTAAAATGAGCTAATAGGTATACAAATCAAATATGCTGTAGTGGGAGAAAATTATGTTTTTTAGACTTAATTTAGATAAACCTCTAGAATTCAGTACTTTTCATCGGTACACAAATGATGAATTTAGATTATGGATTCAGCAAACAACAGAACCCTTATCTATATTATTTATCGATCAAGGTAACTTATCTTTATTAATTAACGAAACCACTGAACACTTAAATAATATGAATTGGTTACTACTTCCAAAAGATTATGAAATTAAGATATCTAATATTGATAAAGATTTTACTTGCCAAATTATTTCTTTTAATAGTGAAAATAATATTATTACATCATTTTCTCCATTTTTAAACGAAAAAAGTAGGTATGGAATGACTATTCCACAAATAGGAAAAATAACTAACAAAGATAGTATTAATGGAATTTTAAAAAATATTTTTTCAACTAAGAATCAAAAAAATCAGCTTGAATTGAATATCAATTATTTAATTTCAAATTTACTTGTGACAGTTAGTACACAATTCATTCAAGTTATAAGTGATAATCAACAAAAACCGGTCCCTGCAAAATTTGATTGGATTCTAAATTGGATTACCACTCATATTGAAGATTCATTAAATGTTACAGATATTGCAGATAAATTCGATATTACTCCAGAATACTTAACCCACTTATTTAATAAATATCAAAATGTTTCCACTATAAAATTCATTAATCAGATGAAAATATCCAAAGCAAAAGACTTATTGATAACAACAAACCTATCAATTAAGCAAATTGCTCTTTATCTAAACTTTCAAAACATTAAATATTTTATGCGACTATTTAAACAAGAAACTAGCCTAACACCAACAAAATTTAGGAATATGTATTCAACACCTTTTATTAATTCACTTGACAACCAGAACCAAGAACTTTAATATTGTGCATATTAAAACGGTTACAATTATAATACGAATGCAGCGTCGTATTATGCAGTTATAGTGTGTTAATTTCAAATTAAATTTGGAGGATCTAACATGCTTATTGGAAGTATTGAAGCAGGTGGCACAAAATTTGTTTGTGCTATTGGTAACGATAATTATCAGATTCAAGATGTTACTTACATCCCAACAGGAAAACCTGAAGAAACTTTAGATAAGGTAATTGAATATTTTAAAAGATTCGATATTAAAGCACTTGGAATTGCATCTTTTGGACCATTAGAACTACGACATAATTCTAATAAATATGGGTTTATTACTACATCACCCAAGTTAGATTGGCGAAACATTGATTTTTTAGGATACTTAAAAAAAGAAATTGACGTTCCAACTTTTTGGACGACTGATGTTAACGGCTCCGCTTACGGAGAATTTGTAATGTCTCGGTTGTCTAATGCCAATATTAATTCGCTTGTTTATTACACTGTTGGTACCGGTGTAGGTGCCGGTATCATTTCTGATGGTAAATTCATTGGCGATATTGGGCATCCAGAAATGGGGCATGTATCTGTAAAACGGCACCCAGATGATCTTGATTTTGAAGGAGTTTGTCCCTATCATTCTGATTGTCTTGAAGGATTAGTATCTGGTCCTACATTTGAAGCTAGACTAGGAAAAAAAGGAAAAGATATTCCCCATAACCACCCAGTATGGAACATTATGGCCTATTACGTTGCTCAAGCATTAGTTCAAACAACCTTAATGTGTCGACCAGGAAAAATTGTAATTGGTGGTGGAGTTACTAATGAAGATTTTCTAATTAAAATAAGAAACCAATTTATTGATATTTTAAATGGCTATATTCCAGTCCCAAATATCAACGAATATATTACTTCTCCATCAATAAATGATAACGGATCAGCAACTATTGGAAATTTTGCACTTGCATTAAAAAAGTTAAATGAATAGCAACTTAAAAAGGATGACATAAATATGTCATCCTTTTTAGTGCTTAATTACTTATATTTTGCCAAACCTGCATTTGACCATTCTCCCGATTGGCCCACGCATAATATGGAATAAATTTTAGCTCTGTTTCCACACCTTTAATTTTATTATATTCACGATACAACGTTGTATCACTAATTGGATTTTTAATTGCAGTTGCAGTAATAGTTTCTACACCACCAAGTAATTTACGTTCAAATTGAGACGTTATACTTCCACTAGTATTTAGCTGATATGTCCAAATAGGTGACTCATTATCAGTTTCTTCTGTACAAAATACTACTGGTCCTTTTTGAACACTTACTTTTCCAAAATCGTATTTAACTAATGGATTAGCTTGCATTAACTTAACGTCCATGTTCAATTTTAATTCAATCTTAGTATTTATATCTGTTATGTCAACATATACAATTCCATCAACCAAATTTTTATTTTCAACACCATTTACATTAAGCGTAAATTTATCTTGCGACCAACCTGGAATTCTGATTCCAAATTTAAAATCAATATTTTTCTCATTTTCAACTTTATAGTTAATATCACCTGTCCAAGGAAAGTTATTTGACTGTTCTATCTTAATACCTTGGTTAAAAATAGTTTTATTAGCAATAAACTGATCCGATAAAATCGTATTATCCTTTACGTTATAGATATATTTATCTACAGACGCAATTAATCTTGCAACATTGCTTGGACAACACGCACAACCAAACCAATCCGCTCTTTGCGTAATTGCATGACTACGAGAAGGATTGTTCTTTGTAATATCTGGATCTGCCTCCAATGGATTAACATAAAAGAAGTGTTTTCCATCTAATGACATACCACTTAATGTTCCATTAAATAATTCCTTTTCCAGAACATCCCCATACTCGCCCTTAAACTCAATATCCTTCATATTCTGTGCAAAAAATGCCATTCCAACTGAAGCGCAAGTTTCACCATACATAGTATCGTTAGGTAAATCATAGTCATAGGTAAATGCTTCTCCAATATTAGTTGAACCGATTCCACCTGTAATATACATTCTTTTTTGAACAATATCATTCCAAAATCGATGACATGCTTCTAGAAGTTCCATATCATTCAACATTCTAGCAACGTTAGCCATTCCTGCACATAGGTAAACTACGCGGACTGCATGCCCATCTGCTGTTTTTTGATCAATAATCGGTTCAGCAGATTGATAATATTTAGGCTCAAAATATTTCATACCATCAATCAAATCATTTTCAATACCATCTACTATATTTTGTTGTTCAAAAAATTCTGGATTCTTTCCACGCTGATTTAAAAAATAGTGTGCTAACTTTAAATATTTTTCATTTTCAGTTTGTTCATATAATCTTGTTAAAGCTAATTCAATTTCAGGATGCCCATCATATCCATTAATTTGACCTTCATCAATTCCAAAGTTATGATCAATACAATCTGCCATTTTGATGGCAATATCTATCGATTTTTGATTACCTGTTGCTTGGTAATACGCAACACCCGCTTCTATATAATGTCCCATTGTATAGAGCTCATGTGACTGTTGTAATCGTTTAAATTTACGCTCTGGCGCATCAATCTGGAAAAATGTTGATAAATAACCATCATTATCTTGCGCATCTGCAATTAAATCAATTAAATTGTCTGTTATCTTTTTTAAATCATCATTAGGGTGGTATGAAAAACTATATGCAGCTGCCTCTAACCACTTATATACATCAGTATCTTGAAATGGATAGCCAAAGTGGTTTCCTTTTTTTATTCCAGCAGCTATTTTTAAATTTTCAATAGCATGACTATTTTTTGAATCTTGTGCATTACCACCTGGTTCATGTGCTATTTTAATGTCTGCTTCATCATTCATTACTGACCACTGATATGGTAACACTTCATTTACAACTAGTTCTCGATATCTTTTCCAAAAATCTGAAGTGATTTGTACTTTCATATTCTTTTTTAATTGATAGCTCATATCGCTAATCACCTACTTAATTTTTTATTATCTTGATTCTGCTGCAGCGTGACGTTCCGCTAGTTCTTCGTTCACGATAGGTTCATGTTTTTCCCATTTTCGATAAATAATCATCAAAATTAAGCTAAATGTATAAATGATAACGGGTAACCAAATGAACGTAAAACTGATTGCATTTAAGCTACCTGTACTTTGCACAGCTTTTGCCGCTGAGAATCCAAACGCTGCCATTATTTTAGCCGCAAAGAACGAACCGATTCCTGAACCCATTTGGATGCAGAACGATGCCCCCATAGCAGTTAAAAATCCATTAGCACGAATTCCATTTTTCCATTCACCAAAATCCACTGTGTCACCAACCATACCAAAGAACATCGTCATAGCTGATCCTGAACCGATACATGCTAAAATCCAACCAGCAAGTGCCAAAGTAATATTATCTCCAGCAATACCGATAATCACTTGTCCAACCATAGTTATGGCCAATGTCAAAACAGTTGTGCCCCATTTGTGTAAAAACTTTGCAAAAAATGGAACACTTGCCATACCAACAATTTGGATAATTGAGAATCCATTAAAAAATGAAATTAAACCTTTATCATCCAAATTATATTGGAAATAATATGGTAGTGCGGCATTACGAGCAGAATATGCAGTCCACAAAATTAAATTAGCACCTACAATTATTAACCAAGGCCAATTTCCTTTAGCTGCCTTAAAACTTTCTTTAATGGTGATAATTTCTTCTTGTTCAATATTCTTTTCTCGCATATCCAAAAAACCAATAATCAACAAGATAAAGCCAACAATACTATAAATTCCAACTGCCAAAGACCATCCCTTTTGATCATTACCGCCACCAAGTACTCCGGCTAAAGGAATAACAAACGTTACGGCAAGAAAATTTCCAACGTTTCCTAAAACCAAACGAATCGAGTTAGCTGACATTCGATCGTCAGAATCTGAAGTTAAATTGGGAAGCACTGAAGTGATAGGCGTGGACATCGCAGTATAGGTTAATTCGGCAAAGATATACATTGCTCCGGCCCAAATAATTTTACCTGTCATCCCAAATGAAGGTGTTGTAAATAGTAACCAAATAAAAATTGCGAATGGAAGTGACATCCAAAGGAACCATGGGCGACTCTTTCCATATTTACTGTGTGTATGATCGACTAAAACTCCCATGATTGGAGCACCAAATGCATCAATTACACGTCCTAACAACAGTAGTGAACCAGCAGTTCCAACACTCAATCCGAATACATTAGTAAAAAAGTAAAGCATATAAGAACCAACGATACAGTACAATAAATTTCCTGCCATATCTGTAAAGCCATATGTTATTTTTCTGTGAAAAGGAAGATGATCTTCTGCTAATAATGCCTGTGCTGTTTTTACATTATGATCAGTACTATCAAAATTTGAAGCCATAATAAAATCCTCCAATTAATATATTATTTATTTTTACTATCTCTAGACAAACTCAAATAGATAAGTAGCATTAACACTGCTGCTCCAACAATGGTTGACGTGTCATTTGGAATTCGATGATCAACAACCCTCCACGCTAAATAAATGAAGACTAATTGTAGACACCATGAAATGATTGACTGTCCAGCAAATCTTGTTGATAAAATTTTCATATCAAAATCTCCTCTAGTTACAATTATCTGTTACAATTTTTTTACTTTAATACATCAAATGCTTGTTTTAAACTAACTTTTGCGTCTTTTCGAATGTATAGTGGAATTTGTTCCAGAGGTGTTTCTACGTTAATTGTTTGTCCGCCATTAAATTCAGTTTCCCTATTAACATCAATCCAAGACGATCCTGATGGTAAGTAAACTGAACGACTAGATTCTGCTTCATGTAAAACCGGAGCAACTAAAATTGAATCACCAAACATAAATTGATCTTCAACATTCCATGCATTTTTATCTTGATTGAAATCATAAAACATTGGTCTGATAACAGGCGTTCCTTTTTCGTGGGCATTTCCCATTTGAACTTTAATGTAATCTTGAAGATTTTCACGTAATTGCATATACTTTTTCATTATTTGATAAACTTGTTCACCATATGCCCAAGGCTCTGTTTCGCCACCTGATGGCATCTTTCCTCCACCAACGTTGCTTAATGGCTGTGTGTGCGGTTCACGGTCACCATGCATTCTCATAACCGGACAAAAAGTAGCAAACTCAAACCAGCGTGTTACTAGTTCTCTGAAGCTTTCATCATCATCTACACCGCCATGAAAGCCTCCGATATCAGTGGTCCACCATGGTATACCTGCAATCCCCATGTTCAACCCAATAGCCAATTGATTACGTAACGATTGAAAACTCGAGTCTATATCGCCTGACCAAACTAGAGCACCATACTTCTGGCTTCCTGCCCAAGCACAACGAACAAGATTGATAATTTGAGTCTTTCCCTCACTTTTTTGACCATCATAAATCGATTTAGAATAGCCAACTGGATAAGTATTTCCAATTTGTAAATTACTTCCTTCATAATATCTATAATTATCAAAATCATAGACAGTATATTCAGGTTCTGCTTCATCAAGCCAAAATAGATCCACACCTTGATCCGAATAATTCTTCTTTAGTAATTTCCACAAATAGTTCTGTGCATTTGGATTGGTAAAATCTACGAATCCATTATTGCCTAAAAAGTTCATGGTAATAGGAGCTCCACGCTCTGTTTGTACCAAGTATCCCTTTTCTTGCATCTCTTTATAATGCGAACTATCTTCATCAACTGTTGGCCAAACCGAAACCATGAGTCTGATTCCCATATCGTGAAGTTCATCAATCATTTCTTGGGGATTTGGCCAATATTCTTTGTCAAATGTATATTCACCTGACTTTGGCCAATGAAAATAATCAATAACAATCACACTAATAGGAAGATCACGAGCTTTAAATTCTCGCGCTACTTTCAATAACTCATCTTGTGTTCGATACCGTAATTTGCACTGCCAATATCCCATTGCATAATCTGGCATCATCGGAACTTTTCCGGCAACATTTGCATATTGCTCTTCAATATCACTTGGCTTATCACCACATGTTATCCAATAGTCCATTTCCTTAGTCGATAATGCATGCCATTCGGTAACATTCTTTGCAAAGTCAACATCCCCAATCGCTGGATTGTTCCACAACATACCATATCCCTTGTTAGATATTAAAAATGGTACACTTGCTTGTGAATTACGATGCGCCAATTCTAATCTAGAATTTTTTAAATCAAGAAAGTCCTGTTGATATTGTCCCATTCCGAATAATTTTTCATCTTGTTGAGCTTCAAATCGAACTTTAAGTTCAAAATCACCACCCGGAATTGGTTTAAATTCTCTTGAATCAATGTTTAAAGCACTATTGAAGTGATTAACCTTTTCTGTATCAACGCCAGCTGACATATCGTCAATTCGATTACGCTGAAATCCTTGTAGCAATAAATCACCATTTGACTTATAAAAACTTAAATTCTTATAGACATCAATTTTTGCTATTAAATTACCATTCGTAATTTCACCAGTATGGTTTTGTTCATTAACAACAACCTGTGCTGTTGTATCGGATACATTCTCAGTCAATGCATTATCACGTCCAGTAAATTTGGGATACTTTGTACTCCGAACTCGAAAACTATTATCTCCCCAAGGTCTAACCTCTAGTAATTCATTTCCATTTCTTAAATAAAGACAATTATTATTTTCATAAATCATAATTTAGGTCTCCTTAACTTTGAAATTTATTAGGTATACAAAATCAACATAAAAAAATAATTAACCAAAAAATATTTACATTATATTTTTCGATAAATTAATAACTCGTTCAGTAGTAACAGTACAGTTATTGAAGTTAAATTTCCGACAAAGTAAACGTTTACATATATTATGATAGCGCTTTACTTTTCACCTTAAAACTAATAAAATTTAGACAATGGTACACAAATCAAAACAGGAGGTGCACTTTTATATGAATAAAGTATACAAATTTTTATTAACTCAACCACTGCAGTTTTATAAAGTAGGACAGTTTATTGCTCAACCTGGTTGGAAGCATAAAGATATAATTTTTGATGAGGGTGACTACGAAATTATAATAGTAGTTGAGGGCGACATATATATTCAGGTTGGTAGCGAACAAATTACACTAAATAAAAATGACTGTTTACTTATACCTCCACATGTTCGCCACTTTGGGTTCAAAGAATCTACAAATGGCAGTATTTATTATTGGATGCACTTTTTTCCAAACGGAGAAGTAACTAGTTCATACGCTTCCACTCTCGATACCAACCACTATGAAGTCAAAATTCCATTTTTATTTAATATTATAAATTTTGAACGTATTGCAATCTTAGTACGTGAATTACTTGATAGCGCCAATGAAGAACAACCGGTTCTATTAGCATCTAACTACTATATGTCTAGTATTTTAATTGAAATTTCCAATCAATATTGCAAATCGGTTACCAACCATTCCAAAAATTCCATGCGTTTTGAAATGATTAAAAATTGGATTCGAATTCATAGTCATGAAAAAATAAATGTAAAAAAAATTGCTAAAGAATTTCATATGACCCCAGTCTATTTAACTAAATTATTTCAGGAAAATGAGCAAATGACTACCGTACACTTTATTAATTTAGTAAAAGCAAAACAAGCTGAAGAACTATTACTAACAACAGATTTATCAATTAAAGAGATTGCTTACGAACTAAGTTTTAATAATGAAAAATACTTTCTTAGAGTTTTTAAACAAATTACATTCATCACGCCAACGCATTATCGAAATTCATATGCCAAAACTTATCTTAATAACGTTGAAGTTGACCCAACAATTCCAATCCCTGACAATTCTTAATCACTAACAAATTGGTACTCAAGTCTTGTTGGTAATGTATCTGATACCTATGGTAAATTAACTTCAACTTGAATTTCCGATAATATTAATCAAGACAGATACACGTTTTTAGTAAATGATTGTTATATTTTGTGCAAAATGTTTTATAGTTAACACAATTAATTAGGAGGATATCAAATGAAATATAGAAATTTAGGTAATTCAGGATTAAAAGTTAGTGCAATTGCTATTGGTAGCTGGATGACACAGCTAGATGATTCTGCAAAAATGGCAAAGGCAGAGGAAACAATCAAGCTTGCATATAATAACGGCATAAACTTTTTTGATTGTGCTGATGTATACAGTAATGGTGCAGCAGAAAAATTTCTAGGCAATGTACTCAAGCAGTTTCCTCGTGAAGAGTTAGTAATGTCTAGTAAAGTTTACTTTCCTGTTGGCAAAGGTCCGAATGATAAAGGACTATCTCGAAAGCATATTTTTGAACAAATTAATAAAAGTCTAACTAATCTTAAAACTAACTATCTTGATATGTATTTTTGCCACCGTTTCGATTTTGACACACCTCTAGAAGAAACATTGCAGGCGATGAGTGATTTAGTTGATACCGGAAAAATATTATATTACGGTGTTAGTGAATGGACTCCAGTTCAGATATTGGAAGCTGAGATGATTATTCAAAAAAATCATTTACATCGAATTTCTGTTGTCCAACCCCAATACAACATGTTTGACCGTTATATTGAGCATGAACTTATGGATGTTTGTTCAAAGTTTGGCATTGGAATTGTTCCTTTCTCGCCACTATCTCAAGGACTATTGACAGGTAAGTACCGTCTTAATCAAGAAATTCCAGCTGGATCACGAGCAACCTATCAAGACCAAATCCAAGCTTTATTAACGCAAAGCAATTTAGAAAAGGTTGAACAACTCATTAAGATGGCATCCAGATTGAATACTACTCTATCTGTCTTTGCACTTGCTTGGGCGCTTAGAAGACCAGAAATTTCTAGTTTAATCACAGGTGCCTCAAAAAAATCTCAACTAGAAACTAACTTAGCTGCGATTAACTTGAATATTCCTCAAGAAATGTTTACGGAAATTGACTCATTATTCCAATTTGAAAAATTCAATCGACAAATTGGTTAATTAACCAAAATATTTAATTTAATATTAAAGCAAAAACACGATTACCTATAACTGGTAATCGTGTTTTTATATTTATCGAATAATTTTAGTGTTTTGCATGATCCTTAGATTTTGCATTATTTTGACCATAATAAGCATTGGCACCATGTTTACGATAATAGTGCTTATCTAATAGATATTGTGGTACGTGGTTATCTGTATGTGGATTCAGCATTGAAGTGTGATAATTCATTTCAGCAACAACTTCCAAAACTTTTGCATTATGAACTGCATCATGCGCATCTTTTCCCCATGTAAATGGTCCATGTTGACTAACTAAAACAGCTGGTACTGCATCAGGATCAATGCCACGTTCCATAAAGGTACGAACAATAACTTCACCCGTATTTAATTCATATTCGCCTTCGATTTCACCTTGTGTTAAGGCATCAGCGGCTGGAACATCCCCGTAGAATGTATCTGCATGTGTTGTGCCAAATGCTTGAACATCTTTTTTAGCTTGAGCAAATGAAACTGCCCATGGTGAATGCGTATGAACAACCCCACCGATATTTGGAAAATGGTTATATAAATACATATGTGTTGGTGTGTCACTTGATGGATTCATATCTCCCTCAACAACTTCACCCTTTAAATTAACAACTACCATATCTTCTGGACGTAACTTATCGTAATCGACACCTGATGGTTTAATTACAAACAAACCTAATTCACGGTCAATTTGCGAGACATTTCCCCAGGTAAATGTTACTAAATCTAGCTTAGGTAATAGCATATTAGCATCATAAACTTTTTGTTTTAAATCTTCGAGCATTATAAAATCTCCTTTGTCACTAATTTTCATTGTTAGTATAGTTCAAATAAAAATTATTTGCTAATTTTCATTGTTTCAACGGCTTTTCCTTCAACTGGAAGAGTAGCTTTATAGTTATCAATGAACTTTTCATAACCACGAACACTGATAGGTTCTGGTTCAAGCGTTGAGCTTTCTTGTGAACTAAATACTTCTTCATCAAGATAATCTGCAAGTGATTGACCATCTTTATGACTATTAGCGTACAATGCTAACACGGCCATACCCCATGGTCCACCTTCGCCAGCATTACTCATAACGGTAATTGGTGTATCTAATGCATCTGCAAGTACTTGTTGAGCGACAACTGGCGTCTTAAATATTCCACCTTGAGCAATCAAAACGTCAGTCTTAATATGTTCTTCGCGAAGTAAAATATCCATCCCAATCTTTAATGGTGCAAACGCTGAATACAATTGAACTTTAAAGAAGTTGGCTAAATTAAAGTTTGAATCTGGTTTACGAACAAATAGTGGACGCCCTTCTGGCATCTTAGTAACGTTTTCACCTGAAAGATAGGCAAAGTTAACTAAACCACCACCATCTTGATCACCCTTTAATGAGTTATCAAATAATGCTTCATACAAATCATTTGGTTTTTGTGGAGCACCAATGATTTTAGCAAACTCTGAAAATAAACTTGTCCAGGCATTAATGTCTGATGAACTATTATTAGTATGAACCATGGCAACTGGTGCACCATCTGGTGTGGTAACCATATCAATATCACGATGAACTTTCTTCAATGGTTCATCTAAAACAACCATTGAAAAGGCTGATGTTCCAGCAGAGATGTTACCGGTACGCTTACGGACAGCATTAGTGGCAACCATACCAGTTCCAGCATCACCTTCTGAAGGTGCCATTGCAGCGCCACCTTGAAGTTGTCCACTAGGATCAAGTAATGCGGCCCCTGCATCAGTTAAAGTTCCGGCATTTTCACCAGCAACTTTAACTGTTGGTAAGATTTCTTTAATATCCCATGTATATTGTTTAACATTTTGCAATGAACGGAATTTTTCAATCATACCTGCGTCATAGTCATCTGTTGCTTCATCAACTGGGAAGATTCCTGAAGCATCCCCAATTCCAACCGTTTTTTCACCAGATAATTTATAGTGGACATAACCATCAAGCGTTGTAAGGAAATCAATATTCTTTACGTGTTCTTCTTTATTCAAAACAGCTTGATATAAATGAGCAACACTCCAACGTTCTGGAATATTAAAGTTAAATAATTCTGTTAATTCACTCGCTGCTTGGCCAGTGATGTTATTACGCCATGTACGGAAAGGTACAAGAATTTCGCCTTGTGCATCAAACGCCATGTAACCATGCATCATGGCACTAATTCCGATGGAACCAATTTTTTCAATATTAATGCCATACTTGTCCTTAGCTTCAGTAGCTAAATTAGCATAACTAGTTTGAATTCCAGCCCATACCTTTTCAATTGAGTATGTCCAAATTCCTTGATCCAATTCGTTTTCCCAAACAAAATCGCCAGATGCAACTGTTTGAAAGTTATCGGCAACAAGTACTGCTTTAATCCGTGTTGACCCTAGTTCAATTCCTAGTGACGTCTTACCATTTTCAATAGCACTTTTAATTTGATCTGTATTCATGGAAGTAACCTCCGATTTAATTATGTTATTTACTATGAAACATAAAATGTTATCCGCTTACATTGTATGATATTTGTCCGTATAAATCAATACACTTTCTAATTTATACGCAATATTACCGTATAAATCGGATTTTATCGTTACTCAGCTACAAACTTAGTCCATCAAAAAACAGATGATTCAAAATACGAATCATCTGTTTTTAGACAATGCTTAATCGCATGTCTTACTAAATATTATTTTTCGACGTTTTTACCATCAAATTCATCAATCATGATTTGTTTCAAATCAGCAATTAATGGTTCAACTGGATTAGCGGTGGTTGTTTGATCTTCATAAGCTAATTCAGCCATTTCATCAACACACTTGTCAAAGTCAGCTTTCTTAACGCCATTTGCTTTTAAGCTTAGTGGCATATCAACTGCATGAGCTAACTTGATAAATTTAGCAATAAATCCTTCAATTAATTCTTCATTCGTGCTTCCTTGAATTCCACAATAACGTGCTAAAGCAGCATAATCATCATTGGCACGATAGTATTCATACTTAGGCCATGGGTTAATTTTCTTAGGTTCTGATGCATTATAACGAACTACATGTGGGAACGTAATTGCAATACAACGACCATGAGCTAATCCAAATTCTCCACCCAACTTATGAGCAATCGCATGGTTAATACCTAGATAAGCATTACCAAAGGCCATTCCGGCAAGAGTTGAAGCATTATGCATATTAGCTTTAGCTTCTTTGTCGCCATTGTATGAAGCTTCAAGGTTGTCAAAGACCAACTTGGCAGCTTGTAATGACCATGGACGAGTATAGTCTGATGCTAATGCTGAAACAAATGATTCAGTAGCATGAGCTAAAACGTCCAATCCAGATTCGGCAATTGTTTTCTTTGGTACCGTTTCAACAAATTGAGGATCAACAATTGCAACATCAGGTGTCAAAGCATAATCAGCTAATGGGTACTTAACATGGGTTTTGCTATCAGTAATAACGGCAAATGGTGTAACTTCTGAACCAGTACCTGAAGTACTTGGAATAGCGACAAATTGAGCCTTCTTAGGTGTTCCCAATTTGTAAGTACGCTTACGAATATCCAAGAATTTTTGCTTAGCACCAAAGAAATCAGCTTCTGGATGCTCATAGAATAACCACATTCCTTTAGCAGCATCAAGTGGTGATCCACCACCAAGGGCAATAATGGTATCAGGTTCAAATTCACGAATTTGGTTCAATCCACGTTGAACTGTATCTGTCGATGGATCTGGTTCGATATCTGAGAAGATTTCATATTGAATCTTGTCACCATTAGGACGGCGCTTCAATTCGTTCACAACGATATCAGCATAACCATATTTAACCATGCTTGGTCCAGTAACTAACATTACCTTTTGTACGCCCGGCATATCTTCTAAATAACGGACTGATGTCTTTTCAAAATAAACCTTTGGAAGTTTAACCCATTGCATATTATTACGCCTCTTTGCGATAGTCTTAACGTTAATAAGGTCAAATGCTGAAACGTTATGAGAAATTGAGTTTTTACCCCATGAACCAGTTCCTAAGGTAAATGAAGGTACCATTTCATTGTATAAGTTACCAATTCCACCAAGAGCTGAAGGTGTATTAACAATCACACGACTAGCCTTAACCTTAACCCCAAACTTAGTAATCAATTCATCGTCTTCTGATTGAATGGCTGCCGTATGACCTAAGCCACCAAAATCAAGTAATGCTTCACAAGTTTCAATTGCTTCTTTTTGTGTTTTAGCATGATAAACCGACAGTACTGGACATAATTTTTCACGTGAAAGTGGTTCTTGTGGACCAACTTCAGTGACTTCTGTTAATAATACTTTAGTATCATCTGGAACTTTAATTCCAGCTAACTTAGCAATTGCGACTGCTGACATACCAGCGATTGGTCCTTTAATACCACCGCGTTTTTCATCAAACATTGCATCAGATAATTTTTTATGATCTTTTTTATCAATAATAACTGCTTTATGATCAGTCATTTCTTTCATAAATTTGTCATAAATCACATCATCAATTACAGCACTATTTTCAGTTGCACAAATCATTCCATTATCAAAAGTCTTTGAAAGTAAAATATCATTAACTGCACGTTTAATATGTGCTGTCTTTTCAACATAAACAGGTCCATTACCAGGTCCAACCCCTAAGGCTGGTTTACCAGATGAATAAGCAGCTTTAACCATGCCTGGGCCACCAGTAGCCAAAATACTAGCAATTCCATCATGATTAATAATGGCAGTAGTAGCTTCTAAGCTTGGTGTTTCAATCCATTGAATAATATCTTTTGGAGCTCCTGCATCAACGGCTGCGTCGCGTAAAATACGAGCTGCTTCAGCACTTGAATTTTGTGCTTGTGGATGGAAAGCAAAAATAATTGGATTCCGCGTTTTAACTGCGATCAATGATTTGAAGATGGTTGTTGATGTTGGATTAGTAACTGGTGTAATCCCAGCAATTACTCCCAAAGGTTCAGCAACTGTAATTAATTGACGTTCCCGATCGTCTTTGATAATTCCAACCGTACGTAAGTCTTTAATTGAATGCCAGATTTCTTCTGAAGCATACATATTTTTGATGGCTTTATCTTCCATCACACCACGACCTGTTTCTTGCCAAGCCATTTTGGCTAAATGCATATGTTGGTCTAAGGCAGTCATTGCCATATGATGTACAATATGATCAATTTTTTCTTGATCATAATCTTCCATTTTATCTAGGGCAACATGTCCTTTTGCAACGAGTTCATCGATCATTTTTGTTACATCGACTTCTTTGCTATTAGGTTCTTTAATCATTGTATTCCCTCCATGTCATATCTAAAAATCATTGTTACTTAATTCACAAGTATCATTATATTTTAGTTTTTTAAATTTGTAAAGCACTTTGTTCAAAGTTTCTCAATCGTCGCTCATCTCCCTATACAGTGAGTTTTCATCGTTTCACAAACCAAAATGGATTAAATCAATCAATTATCAAAAAGTTTGTGATTTAGTGTACAAATTGTAATCGCTTACATTGATAAAAACAAAATAAAAAGGCCCTAAATTTTTAGGCCTTCAATTTAATTTATTTAGTTTTCTTAATTTCTTGAGGTTGATTATTACGTTCCATCAACTTCAGTAATTCACGAGCTTTTAATGTTGTAATAATACTATCAACGGCAATAATCATTAATTTTTCTTCAATTGTTTTACCACCATCTGCATCCAATTCATGTGTCGACAATCGTTGGTTAAGTAGTTCTACAAAGTGATCATACGCTTGTTTAGGATACTTGTGCGAAGTAACTTGATTCATCCCCGAACGAATAACATCCAACGGATAGGTTGATTTCAGAAGCGTAATAATTAAGATATCAGCAATATGCATCACTTGATATTTTTTCTTAACAGGAGCTAACACAACATTTTTTTTGACATAATTATTAATCATTGAAGATGTAATTAAATCTAATCCTAGAGAACCAATAATTGAATTAACATAAGCAACTACTTGATCCATATATAGTTCTAATTTTGGTAGTTCATCCCAAATTGGAAAATTAATTGTTGCTAGTGACTTTTCCCATTTGTCATATTCTTCGATTTCAGCCATTATCTTCACCATCCCTTACAAGTTATCCTAACTTAATCATCTAGTTTTGTAAACTAGTTAACCTTAAATTTAGGCTTTTTAAGCTAACTTTTATTTCAAAAAAATATCTACCCTATTAATAGTATAAATCACTACTTTACAATGTAAAAATTAACTGACACCTTATAGCGATTGTGCTATAGTTCACATGAGTCAATATATTATCTTTCCTGACTAATAAAATCTGGAGGTTCTAAATTATGAGTAATCGATTAGATGGTAAAGTTGCGATAATTACTGGTGGTACATTAGGAATTGGTTGGGCAATTGCCCACCGGTTCGTCGAAGAGGGTGCTAAAGTTATTATTACAGGTCGTCATGCAGATGTTGGTGAAGATGCCGCAAAAAAGATTGGCAACACTGATGTAATTCGTTTTATTCAACATGATGCCGCAGATGAAGCTGGTTGGGTTGATTTATTTGATACCACAGAAAAAGCATTTGGCCCAGTTAGTACACTAGTTAATAATGCAGGGATTGGCTTAACAGGTTCAATTGAAGAAACTAGTACCGAAACATGGCGAAAAATTATGGATGTTAACTTGGATGGAGTTTTCTTCGGTACTCGTCTAGGTATAAAGCGCATGAAGAATAAAAATTTAGGTGCTTCTATTATTAATATGTCTTCCATCGAAGGATTTATTGGTGATCCTAATTTAGGTGCATATAACGCTACCAAGGGAGCTGTTCGAATTATGTCTAAATCAGCTGCCGTTGATGCTGCATTAAAAGACTATGATGTCCGAGTTAACACGGTACATCCTGGATATATTAAGACTCCGCTTGTAGATGGCATTGAAGGAGCTGAAGAAGGCATGTCTGACCGTTCTAAAACTCCAATGGGTCATATTGGCGAACCAGATGATATCGCTTGGATTTGTGTATATCTTGCATCAAATGAATCTAAATTTGCTACTGGATCCGAGTTTGTAGTTGATGGTGGTTATACTGCCCAATAATAAAATTTTAAACTGAACTATAATAGTCGTTGATTGCATACTTTGTAATCAACGATTATTTTATTTAATTCCAAAATGTTATCTTAATAAAATCTATTAATTGTTAGTAAAATATTTTTATGCTATCCTTACGACATTATCGCTGATAAAGTAATTATCTGTTAGGAGTAATCATGCTATATTCATCCACTTATAAATCACCATTTGGAAAATTATCAATTGTTTGCGACAACAATTCCTTGCATGGCATTTGGTTTGAAAACCAGAAATACTTTCAAGACTCACTAACTGAAATGCCCATCATTGACGAAATTCATCCATACTCACTTGTGGTTAAATCTTGGCTAAGTCATTATTTCAATGGTGAACGACCAGCTATTGATGAACTTATTTTGTCTCCTAATGTCACCAATTTTAGAAAACGAGTTTTAAACGTTTTACAGGAAATTCCTTATGGAGAAACTATTTCATATAAAGAAATCGGACAATCCATGGCTAATTCACCCATGTCTGCACAAGCAATTGGTGGCGCAGTCGGTCACAATCCAATTGCCATTGTAATTCCCTGTCATCGAGTCGTGGGTGCTAATGGTAATCTGACTGGTTATGCTGCTGGAATCAATACTAAAATTAAGTTATTAGCCCATGAACACGTTAATTTAGATAATTTATTTATTCCCAATCAAAAAGGACTATGAATTTACTTCACATAGTCCTTTTTAGTATCCTAAAATACTACTACTGGCGTTCCGACCGAAACTGCAGCATATAATTTTGCAATAAATTCAGGTGGATTGTTAACACACCCATGACTACCATGGCCCATGTACCAATCACCACCATATTTTGGTTGCCAAGATGAATCATGTAATCCGACACCTGTGTCATCAATTGGCATCCAATAATTAACTTTAGTAGCATAGTCGCTACCATTATCATTTTGCCCTCGAAGCGTTGCACCCGGTTGTTTACTCCAAATACTATACGTTCCGGTTGGAGTTTCATGATCAGTCGTTGGATCACCAGTAACAACTGCTGAATCCATTACTAAGACCCCATCTTTATAATAATATTCATGTTGATTTTGAATATCAACTTCAACATAAGTCCCACCAATATCAGAGCCACCGTCTTTACTGTAACCAGATCCCTTGGTAATAATCCAATGGTCAAAATTTTTACCAGCCATAATATCCGTGGTTAATTGCTTAATTTCTTCTGATTGATTAATCGTCCACCCATATAGGCCACCATTAACCGTCACAACACCACTGGCGGTTGATTTAAACTGTCGAGATGATCCATATGTTGCATATTGGTCATCTAATTTATTTAAATAATCAGCCATCTTAGTTTTATCTAACGTAACGTTACCATCAACAACTTTAACCCAGCCAGTAATTTCAGTTGATGAGATATCTACTTTAGTATCATTATAAATTTTTAAATCGCCGTTAACCTTAGCAATTTTATTCATTTTCGTCTTCAACTTGCCAAACTTAGAACTACTTTCAATTAACCCAGGCTTAGTATATGTTGATTTCAAATTAATACTCGTTTGATTGTTATCAACACTCTTTTTAATCGCCGCAACTAATTTATCCTCACTAATCAGGTTACCTTGAGTTTCTTTAGTAGTAACTACCTTACCGTTTTTAAACGCTAAATTAGCATCTGTGGACGCTTTACGATTAACATTTAGCTTAGTTACCGTTGAACTAGCAAACTGCTGTAAAGCCGTCTGATTAATCATTGCTTTACTGTTGGGTATTTTACTCGAAGTAACCCCTATCAAATGTGCAGGCCAAGCCCATGCATTTTGACTACGCATAATTTTCCTAAGTGTCACATTAAATTTATTTTGAATGCCAACTACTTCTTGTTTCT
This sequence comes from Paucilactobacillus oligofermentans DSM 15707 = LMG 22743, assembly GCF_001434315.1. Lineage (GTDB taxonomy): Bacteria > Bacillota > Bacilli > Lactobacillales > Lactobacillaceae > Paucilactobacillus > Paucilactobacillus oligofermentans. The sequence continues at coordinate 390,085 of NZ_AZFE01000031.1, forward strand.
CAATAACAACATTTTTACCATTCTCTTTTAACGTGAATTTAGCAGTTTTGATTTTCTGACTAAGCAATTTATCAGCTTGTTCAACATTTTCACCAGCAATCTTTGAACCTAGTATCGTTGTTCTAGGCAAAAAATGCTGCTGATAATACATCGATCCACCGATATAAATCACCATGCATAAGCCCAAAATTAAACCTATTGTCATCAACGCTCTATTTTTTTTCATTATTACTCCCCACTAAAATTACATGCACTTAATAATAATATAAATGTTAACTAAAAGAAAGAAAAAGGCTACAGATAGATTAACATCTGTAGTCTTAATACTTTGATTACTCATAAACTTATTAACAATTAATGGCTCATAAATCCATGCTGGGCAAGATATCCTTTCCCCGCGGTCAAATCATATTGAACTAATTGATAGTCATGAAGTAATTGTTTTTGTTTTTTGTTAAGTTTTGAAACCAAATGTTGATTATCATCAACCATAATTGAGCTTCCATTAGCAGTGTTATTAGAAGCACCATCAAATGGGTTAAGCGACATTGCTGGCAGATCTTCATATACTTTGGTAAGCAATGCATAATATGGCGATACTTTGACACTCATTTGTTTCAATAACATGGCCGCAAAATCATTTGGGGATACAACTTGATGCTTAGCTAATTTAACATTATGAGCTGAACTAGCTTGATTCCCATAAATTAAATAATCAGTTGCATGTAGTTGCAAACCATATTGGTGCATACTATCACCATTATAAATTCCAGGCAAATGATCACCATACCAAACCACCGTAACGGGCTTTTTAACTTCATCAAGTTGTTGATTAAATTCTTTTAAAGCGTCATCCGTATAATGAATACCTTGAATATAATTTTCGATATTCTTTTTATGTTCAGCATCCAAATATGCGGTCCCAGAAACTGAATAGTCGGTTTTTTCATAATAATTATCAAATGGCATATGATTTTGCATCGTTACCAAGTTGATAAATTGACTACCCGAATGATCCGTAATTTCTTTAAGCGTCTGTGAATAAGCAGATGCATCAGAGATATATGGGCTATTTTGAATTTTAGCCGTATAGCTTAATTTATCACCATCTTGTAAATGATAGAACTTATCAAATCCCAGCTTACTGTAAACTTGTTTACGATTATAAAGATTAGCAGTAAATGGATGAATCGCTACTCGATAATCAAACATATCCGAAATTGCAAACGTTTGATCTTGATATGGTACAAGTTGAGAATATGGAGTTGGTAATGTCGGTGAAAAATTAGTCATCGATAGACTAGTTAAGGCCTGATACTCCATATTAGCAGTTCCACCACCATAGCCAGAACTAATCATTTTTCCTGAAGTTGTAGACTTTTCTAATTCATGAATATATGGAATTGGATCTCCATTGACTTTTAAATTTGGCACGTCAGCTGGATCAGCAAAACTTTCACTCAGTGCAAAGACTACGGTTTGATTTTTCATATCATCGTGCTGACGAGTTTTATTAATTTGCTGAGCTTGTCCTTGATATTTCTTCTGGAGATCAAGCATTGCTTTTTTAGAGTACCCAACCGGCTGCTTCATCACCGTTACATCAATATTATTAGCAAATTGCAACACAGTTCCGTTAAGTTTAGCTGCTCGTAATTGCGAATAAAAATATGGCTTATCTTTGGCTGCACTGAGTCCTTTAGCTACAATTGTATCAGGATGATTAGCAACCGAAAAAGACCCTAACAAGACAACCGATATCAATAACATAATGATCCGTTTAGTACGTCCCCATCTGATTACGTCATCAAAATGTTGCACTAATCCAGCAATCACAATCATGATGATCATAATGGCTACTGCACCACCAATGGCCATTGTCGAAACCAACTTCAACAAATCATTAATTGAAGATAACGAAGTCACCATGGAAGTATCAACGGGTAGCACGGGTTCATTTCGACTAGCAATTTTAACAACATTCACTAATAGCCAGATGGCGTAACTAGTTAAAGTTGCAATTGAAGCCCACCAATACCGATTAAAAATTGACATTAAAATGGCAAACACCAGATAAATCATGAGTACATTAATAAAGATAATTAACTCTCGATGCAGCACAACCCATTGAATCATGTTCAACTTCCAGCCCCACAGCTGCCACATTGAAATTACGGTCATTATCCATGCGATAACGATAAACAACCAGGTTCGCCAAAGTCCAATCGTTACTTTCTTGAACAATGCTAGCCATTGAGTTTTGGCCACTTTTTTAACTTTTACAAATTTAAGTAATAATTGAATTAAAGCAAACATAAGACTATTAAAAATAACCGTTAAAATTAGCAATACTCCAAATGTCACTATGGGGTTCCAATTGACGGCCGGCTTAATTAAAAATGACAATCCGGTCGCAAATACCTGCGGATACATCATCAATAAAAAATTAATCCCCAATAATCCTGTTGAAGCCGGACTAAGATCACGTGATTTTTTCGATAATCGTTGCACTAGTACCATTATCATAATACTAACTGCCACTAATAACGGTTGATTAAAACTAATACCATCAAGATAATGCACAGTTGTCGTCAAACCGTGATGCGGATCATATGCAACTACATTAGTATTCATCCAAGAGGCCACGATTGATATTAGCAACAATACTCCCGTACCCGGTGCTAAAATGGAATAACGTAATCGCTGAATTACCGGATCAACACTAATCCAAATTCCAATCAAAAATAGTCCCATTAATAAAATAATGGTTGGCCCATTGAAAACACCCATCCATTTTGTACCAAATGTTAAATAAGATACAAAATAGATAATTACCATTCCACCCGTAATTTTTCTCAACTTAACCAATCCTAATGAACGAAGGTATTGACTAATTATAGGTCCAAATAACATTAGTGCTAGATAAGATACTAATCCGGAACCAATATTTTTTATTAAGTAAAGGCTGCCTTGGGTCGTAAATATTTGTGTACTAAAGAGATTAACAATCATCATTATGATCCAAACTAGACTCAAAATGATTACTACAATTTTATTTTTACCTTTTAATGACTGACTGTGCATTCCTAACAAAATTGGGATTCCAAGACTTCCAATAACCGCACAATTTTTAATTATCCAAATTATCCAAAAAACAAAGCCTTTCATGTAAGGTTGTTGTTCAAACATTCCAAAAGTGACAATTAAAGTACTAAATACTACCAAAAAATTTATTAAAATGACAATTTTGTTCCACTGATGCATCCCGGTATGACGTTTCATTTTTCACCTTTTACTTTAGGTTAGTTTCAAATCCTACTCATTTGAACTACCTACTCCAATTAAAATAATATGAGTACCAGTATAAACAGATTTAAGAGCCGGGTAAAGATACAAAGTACAATATTTGTTCTTATTTAATAATTCGTTTTACATTATTAAATGATTGGCTTGCTTACTTTAAAAAGCAAAAAAAGCGTGAGCTCATTCGAGTTCACGCTTTAATCTGGATACTAGTATTTTAATTACTCTGGATCAGTAGCAACTAACCCACCAGCTAAATTACTTAAATCCGGATGATTAGCAGTCACAATTAATTGTTCATTAACAAAGGCATTCAAGCCAAGTTCATACATTTCACGACCATAACCTGAATTTTTAACTCCACCAAATGGTAAGTCTGGAAGTGACACCATAAAATTATTAACAAAAACCATTCCCGTTTCAATCTTCGACGCTACTTCTTCACCACGTTTTGGATCACCACTAAAGACAATGCCTCCCAAGCCAAGATCTGAATCATTAGCTAAATCAATGGCTTCTTGATCTGAACTAACCTTGTAAACCTGAGCGACTGGTCCAAACATTTCTTGTGAATAAGCGGGGTTACCCGGTTTAATATCCGTTAAAATAGTTGGCTGGAAAAATTGTCCTGGTAAATCAATGGCTTCATTACCATAAAATAATTTTGCACCACTGGTAATTGCATCATTTACTTGTTGTTGTAATTTATCTTTTGCTTTTTTAGAGTTCATTGGTGCTAATGATGTTTTTGGATCTAACGGATCACCTGGAATTACTTTGGCAAAATTATCACGTAATTTATCCAAAAATTGATCATACAGATTATCCGCTACAATAAATCGTTTTGACGAGGTACATACTTGTCCTGCATTATAAAGGCGTGTTCTCCATGCCACATCAGCCACTGTATCAATGTCAGTATCATCTAACACGATGAATGCATCAGTACCACCAAGTTCCATTGTATTTTTCTTTAAGTTGGCACCAGCTTCACGAGCTACACTTCGTCCACCACGTTCAGAACCAGTTAGCGCTACTCCTTGAACGCGACGATCGGCAACCACATCAGATACTTGATCATAATTCAAAAACAGGTTGGTCAGACTAGCATCTGGCAACGAAGAGTCTTTAATAATTTTTTCAAACGCAGCCGCAGACCCTGGAGTAATCGCTGCATGTTTTAAAATCATTGGGTTTCCGACCATAAAGTTTGGTGCAAAAACACGCATTATTTGATACATTGGAAAGTTCCATGGTTCCACCATTAATAACACACCTAATGGATGCTTTTTAATTTGTGCTTGACCCGTTGCAATTGTTTCAATCATTTTTGGTTGTAATAAGTCTGCACTATGATCCGCAAAGTAATCCGCAATCATTGCACATAATTCAACTTCACCTTGTGACTCACGCAAAAGTTTTCCCATGTCTTGCGTAATTGTTTTAGCTAATTTATCAATATTTTCACGCAGCAACGCCGCAACTTCATGTAATTGTACAGAACGCGTTTCAGGTCCTTCAAGTTCCCACTGTTTATATAGGGCTTGAGCACTATCCAGCGCCTCTTCAATTTCCGTTGGTGTTGCATTTGGATATTCTTTCACTACTTCATTGGTATATGGATTCACTGTTTTATAAGCCATTTTGTTCCTCCTAAATTTAAGTAATAATATTCACAATCCCCACAAACGAAATCATCGTTCACGGTAGCGGTTTCAGAATGACTATAGTTTAGCTTGTGAATTTCATTTGGTCAACTAAAAGTACCTATAAATTTATAGATACCAAAAATTTCACTCTTTGGTATACTTTAATTTGCACGTTAAATACGGGTGTTTCATACCCAAAATTAGTAAATTTAACGATATTTATTGGCGCGTTTTACAGCTGTAATTATGCTAGAATAACTATGATAGCTAAAAAGCGAGGAGTTTTAAAAATGAATAAGATTTTACAAGCACAATTTTTTGTTGATGACCTTTCAGATGATCAAAAAAACATGATTGCCAATATCAATGATTATATTAAACAAGGAATGAACACTGATTCTCATTCGGTAGCCATCATTCAAGGCGCTGCCGGAACCGGAAAATCTGTTGTATTAATGGAATTAGTCCGTCAATACATGACTGATAAGAAGTACAAAACTGCTCTAGTGGTTAACCACCCAGAATTATATAAGGCTTATCAAGACCTTGGTGAATCCATCCCCAATATGAATGTAAATTCAATTCGTCGTCCAACCGCTTTAATTAACGATGCTCAAAAAAACCACAAAAAGTTCGATGTGATTTTCGTTGATGAAGCCCACTTACTTTATTCCAAATCCGAACCATATGCACATTACCGTGGTGAAAACCAATTAACTGATTTAATGAATTTAGCCAAAGTTGTGGTGGTTGTGTATGACTTCGCCCAAGTCTTTCAGTCTAAAATGTACTGGGATAAGGAACTTTTATTTAAAACGATTGGTAATCATCCATACAAAATGTTTGATATGAACTTTCAATATCGAATGGTTGCCAGTGATGAACAAGTCGCTTGGATGGATAATTTAACTTCCCAAAAGCCATTAGCTGCCTTTCCTAAAAATGGACAGTTTGAATTTAAAATGTTTGATACCGCTGGAGACCTTTTTGAAAATATCAAAACAAGGAATAAAGAAGTCGGTATGAGCCGTGTTGTTGCAACCTCAGGCTTTCCACGTATTGACGGTCGACATAACGTGGAAATGGATACTTTTAGTTTGCCTTGGGACGAATGGGATCCTCAACGTACTCATTGGGCTAAACGTGAAGGTTCAATCACTCAAGTTGGAACGATTTATACTTTACAAGGATTTGACCTAAATTATGTAGGGATGATTATTGGGCCATCTTTTGGCTATGATAAAAAAACTGACACAATGACAATTATTCCAGAAAAATATTCACATAAAGAAATTTTCAAGAAAAGAAAAGATATCCAGTTTACTAAAGCCGAATACAAAGAATTTATTGCCAATGTCTTAAACGTTTTAATGAAGCGTGGTAAATATGGCTTGTATTTAACTGCTTATGACGACGCATTAAGAGAACGATTGATGGAATTATCTACTGAATAAAAAATGATTCTTAATTATTATATGTAGATTTAATAATTAGGAATCATTTTTATTTGTTAGCGTACCTTTTTAATCATAAGAATTAAACCAGCACCAACTAGACACATTATGCCTGCAGCTGGAAACATCATTCTATAACCAGAAAACCCAATAATTATTGAAGCTACTATTGGTCCCAGTACTTGTCCAAGTGAATTAGCTAAATTAACAATACCCAAATCTTTTGCAGCATTATTTGGGTTTGGAAGCACTGATACATTCAATGCCTGATCAACAGAATTATACATTCCCATTGCTGCACCACTTAATCCTGCATAAATAAACATTGTCCAAGGGGCCGGATCAATTGCTGGTATAACTACTCCAAGGCCCATAGCTATCGTAGATACAGCCACTAACAATTTTAAACTATGAAATTTATCAGCAAGCGGACCTCCCAAAATTGCAAACGAAACTCCTGTAATTAATAAAATAACAGACATAATCGATAAATTATGAGTAGCATTGGTTGATGACAATTTCATGTAATCAATAAAAATATATAATTGATAACCGGTAATGACAAATTGTGCTGAAACAAATAGCAGTTTACCAAAAACAGCTAGATAGAAGTCTCTAACATCGCCGTGTATTGGAAAGATAAAAGCTTCTAGCAATTCTGAACCACTTAATTTTTTTACTTTTTCACCTTTATTACTGCCATCTCCTATTAACAATAATCCTGTAATTGTAAAAATAACTTCTAGCCCCATAAAAATATAAATACCAATATTAATATTAGTTAGGTATTGTGAAGCAATTATGGTACCTACAGGAGTTCCTATATTCATACCTACACCATAAAAAGCGGAAATTGATCCTCTATATTTCTTTGGTGATTTATCTGCTATAAACGCCACGATGGGAGCGACCATCATGTTAAGAGCAATTTGAAATATTGACCAGTTAATAATAATACCCGTAATTGTTGTCACTTTTGTTAAAAAGAAAAAACAAATTAACGTACTAATCATACCAAATATAATCCACGGGTTCCGTTTGCCTAATCTACTAACAGTTCTATCAGAAAGTGCCCCTTCAACAATATTTGCAATTGTTGCAACTACCATTGCAATTGTTGCTAAAACAGCAATAATTTGAACTTTTTCATTTGGAGCAATCTGCTGAATTTTAGCAGGCAATAATGTTGAATTGACTCCTAAATAGGGGATTAACCATCCTAATAAACCAAATAATAGTCCAAATCCCAAACGATAAGGGAATTTACTTTTTACTATCACTTTACTTTCGTCCATATTTTCATCCTCCTCTAAAGTACTTAAATCTTGATTATAAATTATCTAAATGCTTTCACCATAATTTATTAGTAGTTACTTTGTAGGAGGTAAATGGACCTGGAATTGTGGATACACCTCTAAGATTACCAAAATAATCCTCATTAAAATTGATATCATCACCATTCGGCATCTCAAAACGTTGCTCCGGCTCAAACGCTGTTCCCAAATCATTTGTAGTAATAACATTGTCTCTAAAATCATCAATAAAATCATATAAATTCGTTTTAATTGATAATTGTTTATTAGTATCAATTAGTTCAAATTCTATTTTATCTTTATTATTAATTAAATTATTTGATTCTTTTTCCCAGGCTTTAGCATTATTAAAATATACATTTCCACTTGCCCATATTGGTAGATGAGCAAAGTGATTCTCTTTAAGTGATTCCATATCTTTTTCTTTAGCTATTTCACCTTCTAAATACTTAAATGGTTCATACCACTCTTCATATGTTGGATAATCATTAAATACGGCAGTTCCAACTTCCTCATTATCTTCAGGATTAGGGTTAATAGCCGGCCATTTTTGAATAAAAATATTATTATAAAAACGATCATCTCCATGTAGAATAGTCATAAATCCAGCAACTTCGGTACGATGTGGAATATGATATGGTGTGTAACGAGGCTGTGGTTCCCCACCTCCAGGACAATCGGTGCCAGTTCCAATGAATGTAAATGCTCCTAAAATTAAATTATTAACTACGGCAAGTCCTTGGGTCGGAATTTTTAATGATGATTTAGATAACAACAAATTATTATCAATCGTTGTTGGCCCATGACTAACTTCAACCCAAATATCTTGGCTAGCCATAGCACCATCTAAACGTGGGGCTGTCCCATCGGGAGCATAATTATGGTCGAATATATTTTGTGTAATTCTAGTTCCTTGAGCTTCCCAATCACACCAAAGCCCCATAGTATTATGGTCAAAGCGATTACGCCTGATAATAACATCAATTGCTGCATGTATTTTAATTCCAGCAATCTCGGCACCTGCTAATTCCTGCATATTATTAATATGATGAACATGATTATCTTCAATTAAACTAAATACGCCACCTTGCCTCCCAACGATACCATCTTGTTCACAATTATGAATATCGCAACGTCTAACGATATGATGTCCAATTGTTTCTTTTAACCATCCGTGGTACTGACCGCGGCATACTGCATCACGCTCCATCTGAGTCGGGCTTTTAATATGTTTATAAGTAAAATAGTGATCATTATCCGGATCTTTATATTTTCCAAGTGATATTCCTGCACACCTACTATAACTAATATCACAATCTTCAATTATCCATCCTTTGGACCAATGTGGACCGATTAATCCATCTTGATAAGCAGCTGGTGGTGCCCATGTAGTAGCGGCTTTATTTAAATTAAACCCACTAACAGTAATATAATTTATACCCGTTTCTTTTGGCCAAAATACTTCACGACGAACATTAATATCAATAGATTCTTCATTAGGATTTTTTTCATGAAAGTTAGCATAAATAATAGTTTCGTTTTTTTCTTCATTTTGCTTTGTATACCATTTATATATAGAATTATTACGATCCCAAGATCTTGCATATTCTTTTCCTTCAATGCAATCATCTAACGATGTTGTTTCATAAAATTGAATATCGTTCATGTACACAGCACCTGTATGTTTATTTACCGGTCCAAAATACCAATCACCAGCTACGTACGTTTTATATGGATTATATTTTCCAAAAACACTATTATTAATTTGTGTAACCCATACATCACCTTGATATTTTTCCCAATGATTAATAACTTCAGCTCCTGTGATAGTAGCTTTTAAAGGTTCCACACTTCTATACGATATTTTTTTATCTTCTGTACCAGAATAAACCGGGTTAACATTTTCTCGATACGTACCAGGCAAAACCAAAACTTCATCACCTGGAAGAGCCACTTGAGCAGCTTCATTAATAAATTTATAAGGGAATTTTTCTGTTCCATCCCCACTACGAAATGTATTCGAATTAACATATATTTTCAAAATAATTTCCTCCTTAAAATCAAACTAACTTATAAAAACTAAATAATTAATAGTAGTTACATGTAAGCGTTTACAAAAAGTAGTATAATACTGTTTGTTTATTTGAACTTGAACATATATCCTATTTTTTGAATGTTTTTAAAGGAGTTTAAGAATGATGACACTTGAACAAATGTATATGAGCTCATTAAGTAGCCCTTCAATTGAGCTACAAACTTGTAATAAAAAAATTAATATTAAATTTAAAAAAGGAACTATTCTTACTAATTCTTACATATCTATGTTAAAACTAATTCCGAAACATGATGGCTTTTTCGTTTTATGTCACAGTCAAACTTTATTTACCTTTTGTTTCAAAAAAAAAGACGTTACCTATTTAATTGGGCCTGAAATTATTAATAATAATCAAAAAAGTGAACATATAAATTTAAATTATAAAATAATTTATTTGTCAAAAATACTAAGCACCGTGATCTTAGATAAAATTCAATGTTATCAACAAATACGTTTCTTTGCAAAACTAATTAAATTAAATTTAGACAATGATGATATAGATATATCCTTTAATCATGCAATTACATCAACTCAATTAGACGATACTATAAATACAGTAAACATAAATAAAGATGGCGTCCATATAAGTTATGTTTATGAGCGCGCATTAAAATCCGCAGTTATGTTAGGTGATTCTTCAGCAATTCATTCTACCTTTATGCGATTAATTAATTCAGGAAGGATTGGAATCTTATCAAATAAAGGGGAAATCAGAAGTATTAAAAATTGGGGAATTATATGTGTATCAGTGACCTTACGAGCAGCTATTAATGCAGGTATGGACTACGATCAAGCATACTCACTAAATGATCAATATGTAATTACTATTGAATCACTTTCCGTATTCGATGATGTTATGCACAAAATAGAAGATATATTAAAAGACATGGCATTTCATGTTCAGAATCTTAAAAACTTTCATCTATCAAAAAATATTAGGCATATATATCAGTTAATTATTAACTCACCGGAAACAAATATAACAGTACCGGAATTAAGTAATCAATTAGGACTTTCTGAACATTATATATCTACTATTTTCAAACAAGAAGTTGGTATTTCCATTTCTCGTTTTAAGATAATTATAAAAATTAATCGTGCTGTACAATTAGTATCTACTACAAATTTGTCTGTTTCAGAAATTGCGGCAAAATTAAACTTTTCCGATCAGGCACATTTAAGTCGAACTTTTAAATCATTAGTTGGAACAACACCAAGTGCAGCTAGAAAAAAGCCGCACTTTATAGATGATTGGAATATATATGATTTTTTAAATATCAATGTAGGATAACAAAAAATAGCATTTATAAAAAGCCACCCAATCTATCGATTGGATGGCCTCAAATAATATATTTATGCTCATTACAGGATTTGAACCTGTGACCCCTTCATTACTAGTGAAGTGCTCTGCCAGCTGAGCTAAATGAGCAATAAAACTAACGTACTCTTAATATTCTGCCAGAAAGGCAAAAAAAGTGCAATAGTTTTTTTGAATTTATTATTATTTTTAAATTTACTTTCTAATTTGACCATGACCTCGAATTAAGTATTTCGTTGACGTTAATTCTTCGAGTCCCATTGGGCCTCGTGCATGAAGTTTCTGAGTGCTAATTCCAATTTCAGCACCAAATCCAAATTTGAACCCATCAGTAAACCGGGTTGATGCATTAACATAGACACATGCCGCATCGATTTGCTGTAAGAATTTTTCACTATTAGCATAATTATCCGTGATAATTGCTTCCGAGTGCTTAGTATTATATTTATTAATATGATTAATTGCATCATCAATCGAGTCGACAACTTTAATTGCCATAATATAATCGTTATATTCAGTTTGCCAATCTTCTTCTGTAGCTAGCTTAATATCAGGTAAGATTTTTCTTGCTTGTTCATCCCCGCGTAATTCTACATTAAATGGTTTTAATGCCTTAGCAATCATTGGTAAAATCTTTGTTGCTACCACCGAATGAATCACAATTTTTTCGGCTGCATTACACACAGATGGCCGTTGGGTTTTCGCATTAACAATAATATTAACTGCCATTTTAGCCTGTGCAAATTCGTCAACATAAATATGACAGTTTCCGGCGCCAGTTTGAATTACAGGTACTTTTGCATTTTCAACCACGGTTTTAATTAATCTTGCGCTTCCTCGAGGAATCAAGACATCAATATAATCCGTTAAAGACATCATTTTATTAGCCGTTTCATGTGCTGTATCATGTAAAACTTGTACAGCATGTTCATTAATATCATTATCACGAAGTACTTTTTTGATCACCGCGACCAATTTAATATTTGTCAATAATGATTCTTTCCCACCCCGTAAAATGACTGCATTTCCCGTTTTAAACGTTAATGCAAATGCATCAACCGTCACATTCGGGCGTGCTTCATAAATCATCCCAATCACCCCTAGTGGCACACGTTGCTTGGTAATTGCTAATTCATCTTCCGTTTTCCAACCTTTATTAATCTCACCAATTGGATCAGATAACGTAACTACTTGTTCTACCCCCGTCGCAATTTGTTCGATTCGCTTATCATCTAAGGTAAGACGATCGATAAAGCTATCTGTTAATCCAGTTACATTCACTAGATCTTGATTATTTTCTACAATAATTTCATTTTTAAATTGACGTAATGCCTGTGCCACTAATTTCAAGATTTTATTTTTACGCGCGGTACTTAACTGAGCTAACTGTCGTGACGCTTGTTGCGCTTGTTCGCCCATTCGAATTAAATCATCCATGAAAATTCACCCCTTCGTCTAACAATCAGCTGCAAATAATGTCCCAATTGACTTTCCAGCTAAAATATCAAAAATAATTTTTGGGTCTTCGCCGTTTGCTAAAACCATCTGATGACCAGCATTAATAACTCGTTTAGCTGCTTTCAACTTAGTCACCATTCCGCCAGTCCCGAATCTAGTTCCTGTTCCACCAGCTAAATTAACAACTGCTTCAGTAATTTCATCAATTAATGGAATGGTTTTAGCATTCGTACAAGTATGTGGATCAGCATCAAACAGTCCATCGATATCAGACAAGATGATTAACAAATCAGCATCAATTGCTGTTGCAACTAATGCTGATAATTGATCATTATCACCAAAAGTAGTTAAGTGGTCCATTTCATCAACTGAGACACTGTCATTTTCATTCACAACCGGAATAGCCCCCATTAATAACAGTTGTTCGAACGTATTTAACACATTTTTTTTACTAATTGGATAATCCATCACATCGTGAGTTAACAAAATCTGCCCAATTTGCTGACTATAACTGGCAAATCGTTGATTAAGAATTGCCATTAATTCATTTTGACCGATTGCTGCAATTGCTTGTTGCCTTGCAATCTCTACTGGCCGTTTAGTCAGATGCATTTGATCTAGGCCAACACCAATTGCCCCTGAAGTAACTAAAACTACCTCCAAGCCACGATTTTGTACCGCACTAAGCGTGAACGCCAACTCATCCATTGTTTTTAGATTTAACTGTCCATCAGGATAAATCAAACTGCTCGTCCCGATTTTAACGACTAACCTTTTGGGCATTTTAAATTGTGATCGAATACTCATTTTTTGTACCACCATTTTTATTTATCCTTCTGAAACCCCAATTGATTGATTTAAGTAATGATCTGTCAAACATGCTTCAACTACTACGTCAGCCAACTGGTGAAGACCAATTTGATTACCCTTAAATTGACTACCTTCATTAGAAATTTCTACCGCTGTTTCTTCATTCACCACGATTGGAATTCTCACAATTATATATGGCATTTCCAGTTCGTCAATCATTTTAATGGCATATTGAGAATCTAAAATTAAATTTTCAAAATCAGGTCCCCACAGTTTTTCTTGCTGATCAATCATGATTTCACCATTAACACCCGCAATCACAAGCATCACCATTTTTTTTAATTTCAAGTTTTGATCATCAATTACATCAATTAACTTAAATACTTGCGATTCAACATTTGACGAGTTTGATAACCATAACAAGATATCATCATTTTTTAATTTAGAAAAGACATTATCTAGGTCATAGTCTTCAAATTTATCAACCGTCATAGCAGCTAGATCATTATTCATTTGATTAACAACTAACACATGATTCATCAATTAAAACCTCATTAATTCTTCTTTTACACTAACATCACTAATTCTGATATCCTTAATCGTACTTTTTTCTAATAATGGTAATAGAGCTTGAATATTCCCACTAAAAATAAACTTAATTTCATCATCGGCTTCTTGAATAACAAAGCTTCCTAATTTTTCTGCCAATGAAACTGGAAAGCCACTACCTTTAACAGTTACTAAGCAATCAGTCGTATCGTGCGTTATTAATTTTTGAACATGTCTTGCTTTGCCATTTGCTAGATAAATAATTTCATCAGCAAAATACTGCATTTCAGCAACCGACGTACTACTAAAAATAATCGTTGCCTTGGTTTTTTTTGCAAAATCTCTTAGTAATTGCCAAATTTGCGTTCGTTGTAAGTCATTCATTGCGGTTGTCGGGTTATCCAATAGTAAAACTGCTTTTCCTTTGGCAATTTCAATCACAATTTGTAACTGTTGCAACTTACCAGGTTCCAAACCATCAACTGGTTCAATTAAATGAATATCTAATTGTTTTAAGATTGCGGTTACTTGATCCTTACTAATTCCACCATGGCTTTTTTTCATCACACCGTTAATAATTTCATCTATTGTTCCATGCAAAATATTGCGTTCATCAGCCATTAAATAACCAATTTGATAAGCCAATTTCTTTCGATTTGCATATGCTTTTTGACCATCAATTAAGGCATCACCATCATCTACTTTAGAGTGTCCAGCTAAAATATCAAATAATACCTTAACTGTGTCGTCGCTATCGCTAGCAATTGCTGATACGGTTTCACACTCAAACTGATGAGAAAAATCTTCTAATCCAATATTTTTCTTATCACTTTTTGACAATTTACTAATTTCAATTTTAGCCATTAATTACTCCTCCGAAATGTACTTTCTTTTATCATACAAAAAAATAAGCACAATTGCTATTACAGCATACAAAAAATCAGTATAACTCATTGAGTTATACTGATTTATATTAATTAATTTAATTATGCTTTATCAACTGCATGTCCACCAAAACCAGCACGCATTGCAGCAACAACTTTACCAGTAAAGTTAGTTTCTGGGTTACGCATTGAATCATAACGCATCATCAATGACATAGCAATAACTGGAGTTGGTACTTGCATTTCAAGAGCTTCTTGAAGTGTCCATTGACCTTCACCAGATGAATGCATACGTCCAAGCAATTCATCAAGATGTGGATCATTAGCAAAGGCTGCTTCAGTAAGTTCCATTAACCAGCTACGAACAACTGATCCATGGTTCCATAATTTAGCAACAGCTTCATTATCATAGTCATATTGGCTGTTTTCAAGAACATCAAAACCTTCACCAATAGCTTGCATCATACCATATTCGATACCATTATGAACCATCTTCAAGTAGTGACCTGAACCGGCTTTACCAGTATATAAGTAACCATCTTCTTCAGAGATAGGTTTGAAAATTGGATCAAGATACTTAGCAAAGATATCTGCATCGTCTCCACCAATCATAAAGTTACCACCATTACGTGCACCGCTTTGGCCACCTGATGTACCACAATCAAAGAAATACATACCAGCAGCAGTAACGATTTCATTATGACGCATTGAGTCCTTAAAGTTTGAGTTACCACCATCAACAACTAAATCACCTTTACCAAGTAGTGTTGTTAATTGTTCAATAGTAGCATCAGTTGGCTTACCAGCTGGTAATAATAACCAGGCAATTTTAGTGTCACCTAATTTAGAAACAAGATCTTCAAGACTTGTCGCTGCAATAGCACCTGCTTCTTCAGCAGCCTTTACATTTTCAGTTGTCAAATCAAATCCAACAACCTCAATTCCATTATCAAGCATATTCTTCGTTAAGTTAAGACCCATTTTACCAAGGCCGATCATTCCAACACGCATACTAAAAGTCCTTCTTTCGTTTTGTTTGTTTTTACTTACACGAGTCATTATATGCAAATAACTATCAAATTGCAAGTCAAAACTATGCAAACCATGCAAATGTTTTCACAATCTGGTATAATATATCTATCATCAATCAGGAGGATAAACATGTCACTTCAACTTTTCGATAGAATTTATTCTAAACGGCCTAGCCTCGGAGCTAGTAGTCGAAAAATAGCTGACTTTCTAATCAATAACTTGCAAAAAAGTAATCACAAATCAATCCAGGAATTAGCAGATTCCATTGATACTTCTGTCTCAACCATTTCTCGTTTTGCAAAGCGAATTGGTTACGATAATTATCCTGAATTGCAGCTAGCCATTAAACAACAGCTTGATAATCCAGATATTGCGGCCGTTGACATCGATAATCACGATCCTAATATTTTAGTTGCTGAAAAAGTTTTCCGATCCAATAGTTCATCACTGAACAAAACGTTTGATTTATTAACTGAAACATCTTTAAATAAAGCTGTTGATTTAATAAAAAATTGTCAAAAACTAACTTTTTTTGGATTAGGTGCATCAGAAGTTGTTGCACTAGATGGTTACCATAAATTTTTAAGGACTCAAGTCGAAGCAATTTTCAATTCTGATTATCATATGGCACTAATGCAAGCGGCTAAAATGGATGAAAATGACTGTGCAATTGTCATATCCCATTCAGGTCAAAATTTGGATACATTAAAAATGGCACGGATTCTCAAAGAAAATCGTGTGCCGATCATTGTAATTACCAGTTTTTCAGCGTCAACACTTGCTAAATTAGGAACTACAACCTTTTATTCTGTTTCCGATGATTCAAAATACCGTTCACAAGCATTGTCTTCATTAATTTCACAAATGAGTATTATCGATTGTCTTTATATGTCAGTAATGCGAGATGAATCTAAACATAATAGCCCTAAATTAGCTCGTATTAACTCTGTTATTAAACAAACTCGAGAATAATCATCTCATTATAAATATTTCGATCCTTCACGAACTGCCAATTTTGACAGTTCATTTTTTTCGATAAATTTACGAACCCAATCGGGATTGATTTTACTATAATCTCTCAGCGCCCATCCAATTGCTTTTTGAATAAAGAATTCATCAGTAGCCCTATCTGGTAAAATCATTTCTGTCAAAATTTTAGTATCGGTCTTTTCTTTAAATGAAAGTTGCATTGTAATCGCAACTCGTCGCATCCAAAAATCATCATTACCACTGAAAATATTAAAGATTTTAGCAGTGATTTCTGGATGTAATAACATATATTTGCCAAATGGAACCCTAAGCGTATCAACCGTTTCCCACCATGGCTTTTCTTGGAAATATTGAGCAATTACCACCATATTTTCAAAGGTAAATCGTTGATAATTAGCTTGAATTAAATCAATTGCCAAATATTTATATTCGCGTTCTCTTCTATAATAGAGTTCATTAATTGTTTCAATTAGCTCATCAACCGGAACTATTTTCGACTGCTTAATATAGCTCTTAGTTTGATTTACTCGTTCTGGCTTTGGCACCCCAACAAACGGAAATTGATTTCTCATATATTTTTCCATCCCCGTTTTGGATGCAGCATCCCCAATCAACACAATTTTATCCATCATTAACCACCTTAAATAATAATTTTGCTCCTAGTATACCGTAAAAATACATTCAACAAAAAAATCGCCTACTGAATGTAGACGATTTAGCTAATTTTTCTCATTTTAGTTACTTGTAATGACACAATCCCTAAACTTAAAGTAATCAATATCCCAGCTGACAAGAACAAACTTGAGTAACCTAAATGATCGATTACTAGCCCACCATATAGTGGGCCTAATGCCCGGCCAATTGAAATTGAAATGTTAACCATGCCTTGATATTTACCGGTATTTGATTGTTGTGTAAGCTCATCAACCCAGGCTGGAATACCTGGTAATCCTAACATTTCGCCAATTGTTAACACGACAAAATCTAGAACAAAGCCAATAAAAGAATGAATGAAGATTAACATTATAAATGAGATTGCAAAAATAATAATGCCGATTTCAATTTGTCGTTTCAACTTCATATACGGTGCTAACATGTTAACAAATGGCTGTCCGATTAAAATTAAAACGCCATTAATCGTCCATAAAAGACTATAAGCATAAAACGGAATGTGCATATTAGTTAGGTGAACCGCCATCACACTTTCCCACAACGTATAGCTTAAATACGTCGCAACAACTAATCCACAGATTAACAATACTAATTTTGATATTTGCTTGCTTTGAATACCTACATGTTCATCCAGTGGTTTAATTGAGGATTTCTCGATTGGCACATTAAACGTAAATACTGTCACCAAGAAAAATAATACATAAAACATCGTGGTTACACCAAACACAATTTGAATCCCCATTGGTAACAAGATACCAACTGCCAATGTCCCAATTACCACACCTAGATTCAATGCCATATATAAAATGTTAAAAACAAATCTAGATTGTTGTCGTTTAACTGAAGCAGCATAGGCGTTAACAACCGTGATATTAGCTCCATCTCCAAAACCAACAATCGTTAATAATAATGCAAAAATTGGCCAATCATTGAAAAAATCAATAAAAACACTGCCACCATTGCAATTGTAACTGACACGACCGCCGTTTTATATGGACTCCAATGATCAAATAACCAACCACCTAAATAGTTTCCCGCCACCATTGCTGATGCCATAAATAATAATACAATCCCAGCAGTAGACAAACTTTGATGCAAATAATTATGCATATAAACCGTCGTCAATGGCCACATCAGTGATGCACCAGCATTATTTAAAAAGCTTGCCACCACAATCCATTTTAATTTTAACGTCTTGGTCATTTTTTACCTCAAGTTTATTTTTTTAATATGATCTCAAATAAATTATAAGCACTGAATCTCCCATATACAACCCAAAGAAGACGCAGTGCTTATCGTTATTTATTTGATTCGACTCGGAACATCCAAGTAATTCCATATTTATCCACTAACTGACCTAAGCCACCACCAAAACTTTGTTCACTGATTGGAAAAATAACTCTTCCCGTTTGTGATTGTGCGACATGATCAAATAGTGCTTGGGCTTCATTACTATCATCTTGACTAAAATTCAATAAAATTGAAACGCGTGACGATGTCTGTGGTGCTGCCATAATTGCATCTGCACACATTATTTTAGCGCCAGCAATCGTAAAGCCGCCATGAATCGTGGTATCTTCAAGCTTATCTAGTGGTAATCCAAAGCCTTCAGCTTGGTCTTCTGAGATTTCTTGACGATATTGGTTTGTCGCAAAAAAGACCTCTGTATAGTACGCGATAGCATTTTTTGCACTTTCAAATGATAGATATGGGTATACCTGTGCTGACATTTATTTTCCTCCGACCGATTGGTTAGCTTTTCAATTATAGGGGTAATTACTAGCTACGTCAAACCGAGCAATGTCATTTTAGTGTAAAACTGTGATCAAAAATGATATCATGAAGTCACCTATTACACGATTGGAGGTTATTACATGGCTTTAAATAAACCAGACAAATATATACTATCAATTGACCAAGGGACTTTAACAACTCGGGCAATGTTATTCAACCACAAAGGTTTTAAAATTGCAGAAACTGAACGGCCACTGAAAAGTTTCACTCCTAAACCAGGCTGGATGGAACATGAGGCCAATGAAATTTGGAACGCTGTTCAACAAGTAATTGCCACAATTCTTATTAATACAAGCATTCAGCCACAAAATATTGCTGCCATCGGTATTACCAACCAACGTGAAACTACCGTTGTTTGGGATAAAAACACCGGTGAACCAATCTACCATGCAATTGGATGGCAATCACAACAATCTAGTCAAATTACTAACCACTTAATTGAAACCGGTTACGTCGATAAATTTCGCGATAAAACTGGGTTAAATATTAATACTTATTTTTCAGCAACCAAAATTCGTTGGATCCTCGATCACGTTGATGGCGCCCAAACAGCAGCCGAAAATGGCGATTTATTATTTGGAACCATTGATTCTTGGATTGCTTGGAAATTATCAGATAGCGCCACACATGTCACTGACTACTCTAATGCCAGTCGGACAATGTTATTCAATATTCATACCCTCGAATGGGATCAAGAATTATTAGACTTACTTAATATTCCAATTCAAATGATGCCTAAAGTTCGCTCTAGTTCAGAGATTTATGCAACGACTCAAACCCTACAATTTTACGGTGCTTCAGTTCCTATTTCAGGGATTGCTGGAGATCAACAGGCCGCATTATTTGGTCAAGCAGGCTTTGAAGTTGGCGATGTCAAAAACACCTATGGTCCAGGTTCATTTATTATCATGAACACTGGTGACAAACCACAACTATCAAATAGTAATCTAATTACCACGATTGCCTATGGAATTGATGGTAAAATCACTTATGGCCTTGAAGGTTCAATTTTCGTGGCTGGGCAAGCCGTTGATTGGCTCCAAGATAACCTCGGGATGATTAATAACGCTTTTGAATCACGTGAAGCGGCCTTAGCTTCTACCAACGATGATGAAGTTTATGTGGTTCCTGCCTTTAATGGTCTTGGTTCACCTTATTGGGATCCCGACGCTCGCGGATCAGTTTTTGGCCTCACTCGTGGATCTAATAAAAATGACTTTATTAAAGCAACTTTACAATCAATCGCTTATCAAACCAAAGATGTTATCGACACGATGGTTCAAGATACTAAATTAGACATCACCACCTTAAAAGCCGATGGCGGTGCATCTCGTAACACATATCTGATGCAATTTCAGGCGGATATTTTAAATATTGAAATTGATCGTGCGGCCGAAGAAGAAACTACCGCATTAGGAGCGGCCTTTTTAGCTGGATTAGCCGTCGGATATTGGGATAATACCAATGAACTTAAGCAAATTATTGCGGATGGAAAAATTTTCAAGCCCGTTATGCAATCCGATAAGCGACAGCTGTTATATCATGGCTGGAAAAACGCAGTTGCTGCAACTCAATTATTTAAGCCAGACATTCAACCTTAATATTTAACTTGCAAACGAATAGGAAGTGATTTTTTGTCAAAAACACATCGACAAGGATTTTTCTTTTTACTTGGTATTTTTCTATTAGGCGCTTGTATGCGGATGCCAATTACATCCATTCCATCAATTATTAATGAGATTGCTAAGACCATTGGTACGAACGCCAGCAATCTCGGTATTTTAACAACCCTCCCACTAATCTGCTTTGGTTTAATTTCAATTATCGTCCCCTTAATAAGCCAACGCTTAGGAAATGAAATTACCATTGCGATTGCCTTATTAATTTTATTTATTGGTTCCTACTTACGAATTATTAATATTCCCACACTCTTTATTGGCACAATCATGGTCGGGATGGGCATCACTTTTATTAATGTTTTATTACCCGCGATTGTTACCGAATTAGCTCCCAACAAAATTGGGATGATGACTAGTATCTACACCTTTTCACTCGCATTGTTTAGTTCCATCGGAGCCGGATTCAGCGCACCCTTAGCTAAAGCAACTAATTGGCAATTTGCAATTCAAGTTTTAAGTTTCTTGATATTAACCACTTTTATTTTATGGCTACCAAATTTACGAACTGCCAAAATTAATGCTAAAAAAACAACTAACGTTGAAAAAATAAATCCTTGGTGTAATCAAAGTGCCTGGTTAATCGCAATTTATTTTGGACTTTCTTCATTAGTTTTCTACACCTTGGTTGCCTGGTTACCAACAATCGCCATTGAGAGCGGAATTTCAGAAACTCATGCCAGCTTACTCGCTGGACTATTTCAACTCGTTTCAATTATCCCACCATTTATAGTTCCAACTTTAGCCGTTAAAATGACCAATCGAAGTCCCGTTATTATTATTAGTGCTGCAACAACTATCTTAGGCGTGGTTGCGCTATTATTTTCAATTAACTCAATTTCATATTTCATCGTTATCAACGCGCTCCTTGGAATTGCAACCTCGACGACATTTACCTTAACTATGACATTATTTGGTTTAAAAACTAAGACTACTACCCAAACCGCCAAATTGTCTGGCATGGTTCAAGCAATTGGTTATCTGCTCGCCGCCATTGGTCCAATCCTAACTGGTACCTTGAAAAATATAACTGGCTCTTGGTATGTTAGCGAAATTTTCATAATTTTAGTCATAATTATCTTCATGATGGCCGGAATTTTAGCTGAAAAAAATAAATTTATTTTTAATTCAAATAACTGAACAATATATACCAATTCAAGAACAATCAAGTAAAACTGTTTACCAAATACAATAATCGGTACAGTCCAATTGATTGTTTTGTTTTTTTGTGATATTTTCGGTGTAACCGGTTTATTTTTAAGCGTGCACATTGATTTAAGAGAGTATATAATTAGGATATTACGAAATTTGTCTATTGATTCAGGCATAAAATTGAAGGAGTGGCATTTTGACAAAAGAGAATATTGCAATTTTTACATTTTTCGGAGCAACAGGTGATCTTGCTAAAAGAAAACTTTATCCATCACTTTTCAAGTTATACCAAAAGGGATATTTAAAAGAACGTTTCGGTGTTCTTGGTACTTCACGTGCTGATTGGTCAACCGATCAATTCAAGGATGCAGTTAAAGAATCAATTAGCGGACTTGAAAACTCAGCAGCTGAAGCTGAAAAGTTTGCTAGCCATTTTGAATATGTCGCTCATGACGTTACTGACCAAGCCCATTATTCTGCTTTGAATGATGCAATTAAGGGACTTGATGAAAAATTTGAAGCCCAAGGTAATCGGGTCTTCTATCTTTCAATGGCACCTAACTTCTTTGGTGAAATTGCCTTAAACATCAAATCACAAGGTTTGATTTCTGATAACGGCTATAACCGCTTGGTCATTGAAAAACCATTTGGTCGTGATTATGAATCTGCCAAAAAACTTAATGATGAATTAACTTCAACCTTTAATGAAGATCAAATTTTCCGAATTGATCATTATCTTGGTAAAGAAATGATTCAAAATATCGAAGCCCTCCGCTTTGGTAACACAATTATTGAATCACTTTGGAATAATCGTTATATTGATAACGTTCAAATTACACTAAGCGAAAGCCTCGGTGTTGAAGAACGTGCTTCATACTACGATACTTCTGGTGCACTTCGTGATATGGTTCAAAATCATATTATGCAAATCATCAGTCAACTTGCTATGGAACAACCAGTTGCCTTTACAGACGCTGATGTCCGAGTTGAAAAGGTTAAGGCTCTTCGTAGCCTACGTGTATATTCAGCTGTTGAAGCCGCTAGCAATTTTGTTCGTGGCCAATATTCTGCTGGTGAAACAGGTAATGATTATCGTGATGAAGATGGCGTTCCAGAAGGTTCAAACAACGAAACCTTTGTTGCCGGTAAATTATTATTTGATAACTATCGTTGGTCTGGTGTTCCTTTCTACATCCGTACTGGTAAGAAATTAGCTGATAAATTCACTCGTATCGATGTTGTCTTCAAAAAGCCACTCATCGACATCTTCGCCTTCCCACAACAATCAGATGCTGCATTGTCTGCTAACGTATTAACTATTTATGTTGAACCTAAATCTGGTTTTGCTTTAACAGTTAATGCTAAAAGTGCGGGCCAAGGATTTGAAACCGAACCAGTTAATTTGGACTTCTTCCAAGATGCTGAATCTGAAAAAGAAGTTCCAGAACCATACGAACGTTTAATGCATGATGCCATGGAAGGTAATAGTACTAACTTTGCCTCATGGTCTGAAGTTGCTTATGCTTGGAAGTTCGTTGATGTTATTCGTCGTCTTTGGAACATTGAAGATCCTCAATTCCCTAACTACCGTCCTGGTACAATGGGACCTAAAGCTTCCGATGAATTACTTGAACGTGATGGTCGTTCATGGGTTTATAAATTAGAAAAATAATCATATAAATGAAATGGAGTATCGTCAAAATGACGATACTCCATTTTTATTTAAAACTTAATTTACAACTTGTTCATTAACATATTCTGCATATAACGGATGATTCTTAATCATTTCAAGATGCGTTCCATGTCCTGTTACCGTTCCATGTTCAATAAAGTAAATTTGGTCAGCATCGACAATTGTTGATAATCGATGAGCAATCACTAAAGTTGTTCGGTTCTTCATTAATTGATTTAATGCTTGTTGAACTTTTTCTTCTGACTGTGAATCTAAACTAGCAGTCGCTTCATCTAACATTAAAATTTTAGGATTACGTAGAAATGCTCTCGCAATTGCAATCCGCTGCTTTTGACCACCAGATAACTTAACTCCACGCTCACCAATTTCAGTTGCTAATCGTTCAGGAAAATCTGCAACAAATTGTTCTGCATAAGCTAACTTTAAACCCTGCCATAATTCATCATCACTTAATTCACGATCCAACCCATACTGTAAATTATCACGAATGGTGCCAGCAAAAACAGCACTGTCTTGAGATACAAATCCAATCTGGGAACGCCAACTCGCTAAATCAATTTGATCAACGTTATCATTTCCAATTTTAATTTCACCACCCATTGGCCGATAAAATCGCTCTAATAATGAAAAAATTGTTGATTTTCCGCCACCGCTAGGACCGGCAAACGCAATCACAGTGTTCGGTTTAGCTTCAAATGAAATTTCATGTAAAACCTGGTGTTCCTCATCATAACTAAACGACAACCTATCAGCAGTAATCGTTTTACCTGCAACATCATACTGTTGATCAGTATAAATCGTATCGGCCTCTACTTTGGTATCAAACATTTCTTGAATCCGTTCTGTCGCTCCCATTGCTTTGGTAACTTGTGAGAAGAACGTAGCAAAAGTGGTAACTGGTGTAATGATATTAAATAAGTAAATTAAAAATGCTACTAAATCACCACTAGTTAATGTCCCAGTTTGAACCCTAACTGCTCCATAACCAAGTACTCCGACGAATAATATCAACATTGCAGTTGTCATTGCCGGTTGAATTACCGCTTCAATCTTTGCATCTTTAATTCCTAATTTAAAAATATTACTGATTAAGTTACGACCACTATTCTGTTCAAATGCTTCGCCGTTACTTGATTTAATCAAGCGGATTTCCGATAATTTCTCACTAACATCGGCATTAAAGCTTGCTGTTGTTGCTTGTAATTGACGACCAATTTGCGACATCATCCGACCAACTGGTAGCATAATTAAAGCAAAAATAGGAACTGCACTAAACATAATGGTTGCCATTTTCCAATCCATTAAAAATAGGATTATCAGTGAGCCCATTAATTGAATGGCACCCGTAACAAAACTTGGAAATTGCGAAGTTACCAAGTCTTTAATCACACTTGTATCGTTCACGACTCGCGAACTACTTTCACCTGACTTATGATCATCAAAATAACCGACTGGTAATTCCAATAAATGCTTCCATAGTTTTTCTCTTAGCGTTTTAACCGCTGTTTCACCTACATATCGCAGTAAAAATCCGCCAACCGCACCAAATCCTAGCTGCGCAATAAAAGCGATAACTAAGATTGCAATCATCCTCGTATCCAGATGTGATAGTCCACTAGAATTAATTAATTTTTTCGTTAACTGTGGCACAATCAAACTTGCCCCACTAGTAACTAAACTAAACATTAATCCAATAATAAATAACCCCTTTTTAGGATTAACACTATTAATTAATTTTAAAAAATCTTTCAGTTTAAATGTTCCATTGGATTTTGGTAATTCTTCAAAACTTCCATTACGATCCATAACCCTGTCCTATGCACTAGTTTTAATTAACTAGATATTCTTTCCTTAATCTTTAAATCGACTCCAGGGATTCCATTTATCTAAATCATGATTATTTTGATGAAATTCTTCGAATCTTTTTTCAAATATTACTTGTAAATCATGACGTGACATCTTGCGATCAATACCACCCTTTTCAAGCCATTCTTCTCGCATTTGTTGCATAGCCTGTAATCTGTCCATTGGATCAATATACCGTGAAGAATGCGCTCTAAATTCAGGTGACCAACCAGCAATGATTTTTCCTAATGCATCTCTAAGTTCAACTTGTTGCTGATCATCTAATCCTGTCAAAAAAGTATCACTAGCATTACTTTTTTTCGATGATGCCAACTTAGATGTTTTACTTTTACCTTGAGTTGTTAATTGAATATGTTTAACTCGTTTGTCTTGGTCGTCTTCAATTCGAATAATGTCTCCACTATTTTCCATTTTTTTTAATAATTCTGCTAATGAGCTTGGTCTTAAATCTAAAATTTCGGCCAAATAACTTTGCGTTAAATTATTTTCTTTTGCTAATACAGCTAAAACTCGATCTTGCCCCGTTAACGTTTGTTGTTGCTGACTCATAAATGCTGAACTGGCACTACCGATAAAGCTCAATTGTTTCATTAGATCGTCTGAAACAAATGACATGAGATCACTTCCTTATTAATTTTAGTTCGGTACCGAACTTTATTACGGAAATCATTATAGTTCGGTACCGAACTATTTGTCAACAATTTTATCATTTATTTTTAAACCCGTTAATTTTAAAATCATTTAACCTAAAATTACTTTGAAAAACAATTCACTATCATTAACCTTATCCTGCTTTAACTTAATGAAAGTAAGGTTGTGACCAAGTTATTAATTTACTTATAACAGTAACGTTATAACCGCTAAAGAATACTGTTTATGATAAACATCATCGTAATCATCCTTAATCCTATATAACTAAATTTTCTTAATAATCAATTTGTGAATTTTTTAACTTTTTTCAATACTTTCAGTTTTAGTATTAGAACAATCGTGTTAATATATGTATGTAACCAGTTATTAATTTTTGAAGGAGAGTGTCTAATGTCTAATAAACAAGCACAAATTGGCGTTGTTGGTCTTGCCGTTATGGGTAAGAACCTTGCCTTAAATATTGAAAGTCGCGGTTTTACAGTTGGTGTTTATAACCGTTCTCGTTCAAAAACAGATGATATGATGAAAGATCATTCAGAAAAAAATCTTGTTCCAAGCTTTACTGTTCAAGAATTTGTTAATTCACTTGAAAAGCCACGTCGTATTTTGATGATGGTTAAAGCCGGCGGCCCTACTGATGCTGTTATTGATGAATTATTGCCACTTCTTGACGAACATGACGTCTTGATTGATGGTGGTAACACAAACTTCCACGATACGATTGCTCGTAACAAGAAGCTTGATGAATCCGGAATTAACTTTATCGGTATGGGAGTTTCTGGTGGTGAATTAGGTGCCCTCCAAGGCCCTTCACTAATGCCGGGTGGTCAAAAAGAAGCTTATGATTTGGTTGAACCAATTTTGACACAAATCGCTGCTAAAGCTAAAGATGGTAAACCATGTGTTAATTACATTGGCGCTAATGGTGCCGGTCACTACGTTAAAATGGTTCATAACGGAATTGAATATGGTGATGAACAATTAATTGACGAAAGTTTTGATATTCTTCGCCGTGTTGGTGGTGTTTCAGTTGATGAATTGGCTGACATCTTCAAAGAATGGAACGAAGGCGAACTTGAAAGTTATCTTGTTGAAATCACTGCTGACATCCTTACTCGTAAAGATGATCTTGGTGACGACAAGAACTTACCAATCGTTGATGCAATCTTAGATCGCGGTGCTAACAAAGGTACTGGTAAATGGTCTTCAGAAGATGCATTGGCAATTGGTGTCCCTCAATCAGTTATTACTGAATCAGTTTACGCTCGTTACATCTCAATGATGAAAGAAGAACGTGTTGCTGCAAGTAAAGAACTTGTTGGACCATCATCTAAACCTGAATTTGATAAAACTGAATTAATTGAAAAAGTTCGTCAAGCCCTCTTCTTTGGTAAAATCATGAGTTATGCTCAAGGTTTTGAACAATTAAGAATTGCTTCTGAAGAATACGGTTGGGATCTTAAGTTTGGTGAATTGGCTCAAATCTGGCGTGAAGGATGTATCATTCGTGCTCAATTCCTTCAAAGTATCACTGATGCCTTTGATAAAGACGCTAAATTAACTAACCTATTATTAGACGGATACTTCAAGGATATCGCCGCACGTTACCAAGACTCAATTCGTGACGTTGTTGCCCTTGCTGTTAAATCTGGTGTTCCCGTTCCTTCTCTTAGTGCAGCTGTTACTTATTACGATTCATATCGTTCAGAAGTGTTACCTGCTAACCTTCTACAAGCACAACGTGATTATTTTGGTGCTCACACATACGAACGTAATGATCGTCCTGGTAGCTTCCACTATTCATGGTATGAAGAACAATAAACATAATCATTTAAAAAGTAGCCCTTGGGTTACTTTTTTATTTCGCTTAAAATAGTGCATATTAAAAGGACCAACTAATCGATTAATGATTAATTGGTCCTTTATATTTTTTATCAGCTAATTTATACAAGCATCTCCGTATCACTATCAACTTGCATATGACGATACTGATGATCGCCAATCATAATTTTGCTTTCTTCCACAAATCCTAATCTTCGATATAATCTTTCAGCTTTTGGATTGGCTAAATCTACATTCAATCCCAATGTTTCGTATTCCAAATCATTGGCATGTGCAGCCATTTCATCAATTAACTTAGTCGCAACCCCATACCCACGATAATCTTCATCAACCGCTAATGAATCTAAATAGAATTCATCACTGACTGCTTCTTGATCGGTAAATAACTCAGCTGTATTAATTGATGGTATTTTTTGAGCAACATCTAAGAAAACTCGGTTAACCGCATCTTCATTAGTGTTTGGATAACCAAACGCTACTCCAATTACATTTCCATCTTCAACTGCTACTAATGTTGTGGCCACCATATCTAAAATCGATCGATGACTAAAAGATTGCTTAATTAGCCGCTGTGGGTCCGCTTCTGGAATTGATTCAAACTCTTCCAATTCCATTTCATCATAAATCATGGACAACAACGGCACAATCTGTTCAGCATCATCCGGTTCAGCATTTCTAATAAAAATAAATATCCCTCCTAATTTATATCCATTCTCACTGAACTGGACAAAAAAAGCAAGTAACTAGTTTGACACAGCGGCCAAATATTACTTGCTAAGATTATTTATTTAGTTTCTAATGGTGTTCTAACAACTAAAACATCAGCAGTTGCGTTCCGATTAACGAAGGATGTAACTGATCCCATCATTGCACGTTGTACAGCTGACAGTCCACTAGCACCCATAATAATCAAATCAACGGGATGGTCCTGTGGGAAATCATATGAAATAACCGTTTTAGGATTACCTAATCGAATATGGATATCAACATCTGTAAAACTATCCGTTGAACGTAAATGATCAGCTAATGCGCTTAAATATTCTTTAGACTCACCAACTAATTGATACGTAATGCTTCCATCTGACATTCCCGCATAATTATACGTAACTGAACGTGTATCAAGTACATTAAGCAAATGAATATGTGCGTGATTCCGTTTAGCAACTGATACAGCCTTTTCCAAGGCTAACTTCGCATTTTTGGAACCATCCATTGGAACTAAGATATTTTGATAAACTTGATTCATAATAACTCATCCCTTCTCAATTAACTTTAATAAGTTCATTATAACATTTTTGAAGCGATTACAATAATTATATCCTTGGATATCCTAAAAATTATTTATCGCATCATTAACAGCCTGATTACCAGTAATTACATTGAAAATTTTATGACCCATATGCTCATTAGCTAAGACTTCACTAATCACCGTTGCAACATCCGCTCGCGGAATTTTGCCTGCATCACCTTTACCAGTTGAAACTGCAATTT
Organism: Paucilactobacillus oligofermentans DSM 15707 = LMG 22743; assembly: GCF_001434315.1. Taxonomy (GTDB): domain Bacteria; phylum Bacillota; class Bacilli; order Lactobacillales; family Lactobacillaceae; genus Paucilactobacillus; species Paucilactobacillus oligofermentans. The sequence continues at coordinate 419,777 of NZ_AZFE01000031.1, forward strand.
GATTGGTTGGTTCATCATTAGTCAATGAACCGGGACGAATAACTGTATAGTTCAATGACGTATTATTTTTCAACCATTCATCTGCATAATACTTGGCAACATAGTATGGTCGCATGCCATCTGACCACATTTCCGGGTTTTCAGCATATAATGCACTAACTAATACAAATCGCTTTACTCCAGCCATCTCTGCGGCTTTCATACTTTTAACAGCACCATCTAAATCAATCAAAATAGTTTTATCAGCACCAGTTTTACCACCTGAGCCTGCAGTGAAAACAACCGCATCCATACCAACCATTGCTTTAGCTAATGTTTCATATGAATCTTCTAAATTAAATGCAACTGGTGTAATTTGCTTAGTCTGTTCAAGTTGCTTAACGTCACGAACGGCAGCTAGAACTTCATTATCATTGGCTGCCAGTTGCTTAATTAACATTTGTCCAATTGCTCCGTGAGCACCGATTACTAAAATTTTCATCTCATTACCTCGAATTTAAGTTTAGCTTTTATTTTTTTTGTCGTTTATTCGGTCAGAAAAATATGTTTCTTCCTTCGAAATAACTTCTGTCGAAAAATCATCAATAAATTTCAAGACATCTGATAATTTGTTAGCTCCAAAAATTTTTAACCAATCATGAGCCCGTTCTAACCCTGCTTCTAATAATTTACCTTCAACGTTATTCCCTTCAGCGGTTAATTGTAAAATCTTCCGGCGACGGTCATTACTATCAATCTTTTGAATCACAAATCCACGATCCATCAAGCTGCTAATTTGACGTGAAATTGCCGAACGTGATACTCGATGTCGTGATGCAATTTCCATCAATGTTAAATCACCGGTAGCCTCTTTAATTTCATGTAAAATTAAATATTGATCAAATGATATTTTATAATCACTGGCGGGTGCTGAAATAAAATCTTGTAAATACTTTAATGAAAATAGATACGATTTAATAAACGCATCAAAATACTTTTTTTCTTCATTCATAATTCTTTCTCCTCAAAATAAAAAATTTATCTATCTCTATTTTGACTAAATTGCGTGCATTAATCAACCTTTTTGGTTATTTATTATTGCTAATAAGTGATATTTGTTTAAATTTCATCTTATATATATCAACTAATTAACACTTTTTATTCAAATAATTTATTTTTACTATTTACAACTTTAATTATATTCTGTATAGTTAAATGATAATTATTACTATTTAGAAATTGAAAGGATCTCTTCATGTCATCTCGTAAACTGACTTTCATCCCCATTATCGCTATTATTACCATGGTATTAACTTTAACCGGTTGTACTAATTCTAAAGAATCATCAACTAACAAAATATCAATTGTCACTAGTACTAATTTTTATGGTGAAGTTGCTAAAGCAGTCGTTGGTAACAAAGGAACTGTGACCTCAATCATCAAAAATTCAGCCACCGATCCTCACGATTATGAAGCCACGGCGGATACTGCCAAAAAAGTTAGCTCAGCAGATTTTATCATCGCTAACGGGCTGGGCTATGATTCATGGCTATCACAACTAGCTAAAAATTCTGATGGTACTTTGATTAGTGTTGGTGAAAATGTGATGCACTTAAAATCTGGTGCTAATCCCCACATCTGGTATAACCCAACAATGATGTCTAAATTAGCAAACCAATTAGCAACTGATCTTGGAAAAAAAAATCCTAAAAATAAAACTTACTTTAAAGCCAACGCCCAAAAATATATCAAATCTTTAGCCCCCGTACAAAATAAAATTGATTCACTAAAAGTAACTGGTAATAGCAATCATGATGTTTATGTTAGTGAACCGGTGTTCGATTATGCCCTCTCTGCATTAGGCTACAAAGTGGCTAATAAAAACTTTGAAAATGCGATTGAAAAGGATGCTGATCCTTCTCCAAAATCAATCAAAGCCATGCAGTCAGGCATTAAGAATCATTCGATTCAATTCTTTGTTGATAACAAGCAAGTTTCTAGTAATACCGTCACCAACATGACCAAACTTGCCAAACAAAATAACATTCCGGTCCTCAAAGTAACGGAAACTATTCCAAATGGGATGACTTACAAAGAATGGATGTTATCTCAATACACGCAGCTCGAAAAATTATTAAACCAAACTAATTAGCTTTAATTCACAATCTAAAAGGACGTCGACAAAATAATTTTGCCGGCGCCCTTTTTTCTATGCTAATAATGCTTCTATTTCATCAAGTCGTTGTTCAAATACCTTAAATGCACGTTCTAAATACTGACTATCTGTTGCATCTACGCCTGCTCGTTTCAAGGTTTCAATTGGATAATCTGAACCACCTGCACTCAAGAAATCATAATACCGTTCGAGTGCTCCATCCTCATGATTCCAAACTTGCGCTGATAAAGCGGTCGATGCAGCCATTGAGGTTGCATATTGATAAACATAATAATTCATATAAAAGTGAGGAACATATGCCCAACTTTGAGTTTTAGTTCCCGTTGGAGTAACACTTGGACCGTAATACTTATCAACCAAGTCACTACTCATGTTATCCAAATAATCAGCCGTTAAAGTGCCAACTTTGGCTTGGGTTTGATAAGCATTATGTTCAAATTCAGCAAATTGACTTTGCCGATAAATCGTTCCAATAAACCCATTAATATATTGTTCTAAAATAAAGATTTTAATTTGGCGATCATCCTGATATTTCTCTAGTAGGTAATCCGTCAAAATATTTTCATTAAAGGTGGAAGCAACTTCCGCTAAGAAAATTGGAGCTTCAAAATATTCTGAAGGCTGTGCTCGTTGTGAAAAATAGCTATGCATGGCGTGACCAGATTCATGCGCCAAGACGTACGTACTATATAATTTATCCGTCCAGTTTAATAAGATAAATGGATTAGCTTGATAAACACTAATTTGATAACCACCAGAACGTTTACCTTTATTTTCGGCCGCATCAATCCAACGATTATCGAACTCTTGATTAAGGCCTTCCATGTATTTTGGTCCCAAGACACTTAAGGCTTCACGAGTTAACTTTTTACCATCTTCAAAAGTTGTTTTTAATAAATCATTACCCGCAATTGGTACATTGATATCATATTTATAAAACTTATCGACGCCTAAAACTTTCTTTTTCAGCGCATACCAGCGATGAGCTAAGTCGAGATGACTATTCACACTGCTAATCAGCGTATCGTATACTTGCTCATCAATTTGGTTGCCACTCAAAGACGCTTCTCGGGCACTGGCATAATGACGAACATCGGCTTGCATGTTGTGCATCCCCATATAACTGTTCAAGGTTTGCGCAAAGGTATTTCGTAAGTCGTGATATGGCTTTTCATAGGCCAACACCGCCTCTTTACGTACTTCACGATTTTGTGATTCCGTAAATTGACTACGATTACCATGAGTTAATTGAACTTCATTACCGTCTTCATCATGAATCATACCAAAAGTAAGGTCAGCATCATTCAAAGTATTATAGATTTCATCAGGAGCATTTAAGGATTTTGACGCCCGACTTAATAATTGTTCTTCTAATTTAGAAAGTACATGGGCCTTCTCATTACGGATTTTAGTTAACATAAATTTAAATTCAGCTAATTTAGGCTCAACTGTTAAAAATTGATCAATCACACCGTCATCAATATCCACAACTTCTGGTTCCATAAAAGCCATCTGGGCACTAATTGTACTTAACTGACTCGAAATCATACCGTATAATTCAGTCGCCGTGGCATCAGTTGTATCACTATCACGTCGTAAAAATGCGTACACAAATTCTTTTTCTAATTCCTCATCAATTTGCTTGCCTAAGATCAGGGCAACTAATAAATTTTTTGCATCAACGGCTAACTTACCCTGTAATTTAGTAAATTGATCAACTACTTTTTTAGTTGCGTCAAAATCGGCCTTCATCTCTTCATCGGATTGATAAAGTAACTTTAAGTCCCACTTCAAAGCTGCTGGAACGTCATTTCGTGATAACAATTTTTCTTCTGCCATGTTAATTAATCCTTTCAGCTTTCAAAATCAGCTAAGTACTTTTTATTTTTTTCGACGTCAAATTCGCCTTCAGATTTACCAATTACAATCGTGGCCACTGAATTACCGACCACGTTAACTGCCGTCCGTGCCATATCAACAAAGCGATCAATTCCGGCAATAAAGGTTAACCCAGCCATTGGTACCCCAATTGTCGACACAGTGGCTAATAAGACAACGAATGAGGCTCCTGGAACGCCAGCCATCCCTTTGGAAGTAATCATTAACACCAAAAGCAACGTAATTTGGTGTGTTAAGGTCAAATGAATGCCATATGCCTGGGCCAAAAATAGTGCCGCTAATGATTGATAGATTGCAGAGCCATCCAAATTAAAGGTATAACCAGTTGGAATTACAAATGAGACAATTCCTTTACTAACCCCATAGTTTTCCATTTTAGAAACTAATCGAGGTAATGTAGCTTCTGAACTGGCGGTTGAAAAAGCAATTAAAAATTCATCTTTAATTACTCGCATTAATGACCAATACTTAATTTTAAACATCCGACAAACTAAGCCTAAAATTACGACAATAAAAAAGGCCATGGTTACATATGTGATTAGGACAAATAATCCTAACGGTGCCAAAGCACCAATCCCCATTTCAGCAATCGTCATTCCAATCAAGCCAAAAACTCCGATGGGAGCAAATTTCATCACCCAATTAGTTACTTTAAACATCACTTCTGACACAGCTTGTAAGAAATCAATAATAATTTTTCCACGTTCGCCAATGGCCGCTGTCCCGAGACCAAAGAAAACTGAGAAAAAGATAATTGGCATCATATCACCGGCCGATAAAGATGCAAAGAAATTGGTAGGAATAATTCCCATCAACGTATCCCATAATCCAGTATGTGATGCGGTTTTGGCGGTTGCGATATATTTAGAAATATCAGAACCATGGAGATCATGAATATTAATAAATGTTCCTGGATGGGTAATATTACCAACAACTAATCCTAAAGCAATTGCAATGGTTGTCATTACTTCAAAATAAATCAAAGTTTTTCCACCAACTCGACCTAATTTATGAATATCACCCATATTGGCAATTCCAACCGTCAAGCAGGAAACCACAATTGGAAGCACGATCATTTGAATTAAGCTAATAAAGATGGTTCCTAAATTTTGCATTGCGACAATGGCGACTTTATTATGGTAAAAAATTACCCCAAAAATAATCCCCATGATTAAGCCAATAATAATTTGCCATCCTAATGAAAGTCTAGGCATTCGATATTTCTTCATGATCTCTCTTCCTTCCTTAAAACCCGATTAAAATTAGTTTATCACAATTAAAAACTGGTTAGTTTAAACCACAAAAAATAATTTTATATATTTTCCTCAAAAAACACAATAAAGTTGCTCTGCTAAATCGTTCATACCCCTTACAAACATTGACGTTGCAATACTTGTGAAATGCGTTACAATTACCTTGTAATCGCTTTAATATTTTATATTTTTGGAGGAATTTATTATGGTACAACCTAATACAGATTTTATGATGCCCAATGTTAACTTTTTTGGCCCTAACGTGATTAAAGAAATTGGTCAACGTGCAAAATTACTCGGTATGAAAAAGCCTTTAATTGTCACTGATTCATTTTTACGTAACCTCGAAAACGGTCCAGTTAAACAAACCGAAGCCTCATTAGCTGCTGCTGGGGTTGACTATGCTTTCTATGATAATGTTGAACCTAACCCTAAAGTACGCAACGTTAATGAAGGTAAACAAACTTATCTAGATGCTAATTGTGATAGTATCATTTCCGTTGGTGGTGGATCTTCTCATGATTGTGCCAAGGGAATCGGAATTATTTTAACTAATGGTGATGATATTACTAAGTTAGCTGGAATTGATACCCTTGAAAATCCATTACCTCCACTATTGGCAGTTAACACAACTGCCGGTACTGCTAGCGAAATTACCCGCCATGCAGTTATTACCAATGAAGAAACTAAATTAAAATTCGTTGTTATTTCATGGCGTAACGTTCCACTAGTATCATTCAACGACCCAATGTTAATGCTTGATGTTCCAAAGGGATTAACTGCTGCAACTGGAATGGATGCTTTAACTCATTCCGTTGAATCATATGTTTCTGAACATCGCAATGACATCACAGATGCCCAAGCAATCCAAGCTATTAAACTAATCAGTAAATATTTGCCACAAGCCGTTGCGGATGGCCACAACATCGAAGCTCGTACTAAGATGGCTGAAGCCTCACTACTAGCTGGAATGGCCTTTAATAATGCTGATCTTGGTTATGTTCATGCCATGGCTCATCAACTTGGTGGTCAATATGATGCTCCTCATGGTGAATGTTGTGCAGCTTTAATGCCAACCGTTGAAAAGTGGAACATGATTGCTTCACCACAACGTTTTGCTGATATCGCTCGTTTCATGGGTGAAAATATCGACGGCCTTAATGTTTGGGAAGCCGGTCAAAAAGCCATTGATGCATTACAAAGAATGTCTGATTTAGTTGGTATCCGGACCGTTAAACAATTAGGTGCTAAACCTGAAGATTTCGAATTACTAGCTAAAAATGCACTCCTTGATGGTAATGCAGGCCCTAACCCTCGTAAGGGTAATGCCGCTGATATTGTTGAATTATTTAAAGAAGCTTATAACAAATAAATCGTAAATTATCGTAAAAGTCATGATTAAAAATCATGACTTTTTTAGTTTCATTAAATTCAAATTATTGAACCATAATCATCAAATTATTCAAACTAAATGTATTTAGCTTTCTATTATCTAATAATAAATGTAAAATAAAGTCATCTTAGAAGGGACGGTATTTTTTATGCGTCAGAATGGCTTGTCAGGAAGAATATTTTTCCTTTGTTTTTCAATTATTATCAATTCTTTTTTTAACGCTTTAACGGTTGCCACTAATATGGGGAGCGCAGTTTGGACCGCGTCAGCCACCAACCTCTCTGAATGGCTCCACTTTTCATTAGGAAATGTTCTAATGGTCATGGGTGTGATCGTTGCCGTCGCTAACTTACTGCTCATTCAAAAATTTGATTATCTCCGATTAATCCGAAATTTGTTATTCGTTTTCCCTTTTAGTTATCTTTTACAGTATTGGCGTGATTGGTTTGTTGCGATTGGTGTCCCAAACCTTCCAATCTACTGGCGGATTATTTTAGATGCCATTGCAATTGTCGGAATTGCTTTAGCCGTGTCACTTTATCAACGAGCAAATCTAATTATTCATCCAAATGATGACTTACCATATATTTTACGATTTAAATTCATGCATGGTAATTCAGTACTATCACAATGGACTAGTAATATCCCACCAATTTTAGTAATTATCATCTCCGTTATCGCAACCCATACCATAGTTGCCGTTAATATCGGAACCGTTTTAGCAATCGCCCTTCAAGGCTATTTAATCGGTTGGGGAGACAAGTACTTCTTCCCTGGTCTAAAACATCATTTAAATTTTTAATTATCAAAAAAATCCTTATGAACTCACTTAATTGTGAATTCATAAGGATTTTGTTTTAAAAAGTAGTTTTTCGTTTAATTAATTTAGTACCCAACACTAATTTTTTAGGGTAATCCCGATTAGTAGTCTGCTGTTCTTCCATTAATAAGACCGCATTTTCACCCATTTCTTCGGTTGGCACTTTAACTGAAGTAAGCCCTGGGAAAATATAATTAGCAATTGTTGTATCGTTAAAACTAATTACATTAACGCGTTCTGGAATTTTAACATTACGTTCTTGTAAAGCTTTAATGGCCCCAACTGACATTGGATCATTTGAAATATAAAACGCATGTGGTAACTGATCCCCTAACGAATCAATTGCCTTAATCATTTGGTCGTAACCTGATTGCGAACTATAGTCGCCTTTAAAAACCCAGTCTGATTTAAATAACTTTTTAACTTTCATTTCTCGTTCAAAGTAATGAAATCTTAAGTCCGGAATCTCTTCTTGATGATCACTTGTCGTTTCACTACCATAAATCATTCCAATATCAGCTAATTCAGTTTTTAAAAATTGACTAATGGCCAACTGAGTTCCATGTTCAAAATCAGCTGTGACACTATCACATTCACTAGGCAAACCATCATAATCAACAATCACTAACTTGCCTGAAATCTGTTTAAACCGCAGGATTTGTCGCTTACTAAATTTTCCCACCGCAATAATTCCATCAACTGCAGTTGGAATTTGATCTAGTTTACTTTCAAAAATCTGTACCACTTGAAAACCAATCCGTTCACACGCTCTTTCAATCCCAGTTCTAATTGATCGATAATATAAATCGTCTAGCTCTTGCTTTTGCGTATACCACTGAACAACCGCAATTTTGGCAAATTTATTTTTCACTTTAGTTCGCTGATGTTTCGTATAATTCAGCTCTTCTGCCGCTTGAAAAATTCTTTGTCGGGTGTCTTCGCCCACAGATAGTGAGCTATCACCATTTAACACACGCGAAACCGTTGCTAACGAAACGTTTGCTTTGGTTGCAATATCTTTTAATGTTGTTGCCATTTGTGGGCCACCTTTCTTTTATAGTTGATCAATAAATCGATTCCAAGCTTGTTTTCCTTGATCATCATCTTTGAAGACGCCTGCATTTTCAAGCACTTGTGCAAAGACGGTTGCTAGTTCTTGGTGTAATATCTCATCTACATTCTTAGCGGTAATGGTTTGTCGTGCCTGCACTTCCTTTGCCCAGGCCAGATGCATCTCTTCAATCTGGTTATCTTCATTCAGCCAAAAGCGTTTAACCTCTTGCATTTCAGTCAATAAACGTGCTGGTAAAATTGCCCGTCCCATAACTTCAATTAGCCCAATATTTTCTTTTTTAATATGGGCAACTTCATCATGCGGATGAAAAATACCATTTGGAAATTCCGCTGAAGTTCCGTTATCACGTAAAACTAAATCTAAAATAAATGTATCACCGTCGCGATGCATAATTGGGGTCACGGTATGATGGCTAGTTTCACCAGTGTACGCCTTAATTGATACTGTCTCGTCACTATATTGTTTCCAATTATTCATAATTTGTTCAGCCAAATCAACCAATTGGTCAGTATCATTACTTTCCAACCGAATATCACTCATTGGCCAATTAACAATCCCAGCTTGAACATGATCAAATTTGGGAAATTCAAGTTTTTGTTTCAAGTCAGCTTTCATCATTGGGAAAATATGTTTTCCACCTTGATAATGTTCATGGGCCAACATTGAGCCGCCAACAATTGGTAAATCAGCATTACTCCCAACAAAATATTCTGGAAATTGATTTTCAATATCAATTAAATTGGTAATCGTTTGACGATTAATTTTCATGGGTTCATGGACTGAATCTAAGAAAATACAGTGTTCATTAAAATAAGCATAGGGTGAATATTGCATTCCCCATTCTTCATCCCCAACCTTAATTCTAATCACCCGATGATTACTTCGAGCTGGATAGCCGAGTCGACCTAAATAGCCTTCATTTTCCATACACAACTGGCACATTGGATATTTAACATCCTTTGAATTTGAGTCCGCCGCAATCATCTTGGGATCTTTTTCAGGCTTTGAAAGATTAATCGTAATTTCTAAATCACCGTATTTAGTTTCATTACTAAATTCGACATTTTTCTTAATTGCCGCAACTTTAATATAGTCGTTAGCTTTACAAAATTCATAAAAGAAATTAGTTGCAGCTTGTGGTGATTCTGCATACTTTGCTTGAAATTGACGATTTAAGGCAGCTGGCGTTGGCGTAACTAAATCCATTAATTGATCATTCAAAATTTCTTTTGCGGTAACTGAATCGTCAATTTTTTGATTGCTGATAGCTAACGCAATTAATTGATCTTTCACTGATTGATCATTTCTTAATTGATCGTCATCCCCAACAAACCCACGAATTTTATTCGCTACATAGAATCGATCCATTTCTTCATAAGTACCAGATTCAATCACTTGATTAACAAACTGTTCAATAGCTTTCATGTTTACTGCTCCCTCTTATGCTCTTAAATAATTAAACATAGGGACTCTCGCATCATCGCCAGAATCCCTACTGAATTACGATATTATCTATTTTACAACTGATGTGGTCCATCGACAATTTCAGCATCATAAAAGTCAGCATCATAGCCAATCTTGTCGCGATAAACTTTACCAACGTTGGTTTTAAAAGCTTCAGCTTGGTCTTTTTTAACAATGGCAATCGCACTACCACCAAAACCGCCACCAATCATCCGAGCCCCTAGTACACCTGGTTGTTCCCAAGCAGTATGGGCTAAAGTATCCAATTCAATTCCTGAAACTTCATAATCATATTGAAGTGAAACGTGTGAAGCATTAATTAATTGGCCTAATTGAACTAGGTCACCATTTAATAATGCTTCCTTGGCATACAAGGTACGTTGATTTTCCAATACCGCATGGCGTGCACGACGAATCATCACATCGTCAGCAATTAAATAATCATAACGATCAAAAGTTTTTGCATCAATTTCGCCTAAGGTTTTAATATCTAACTTCTTTTGTAAACGGTGAACGGCTTCTTCACTTTCTGCCCGACGGTCATTATAACTTGAATCAGCCAATGAATGTTTTTTATTAGTATTCATAATGACAATAATATAGTCACCTAAGGCCAATGGATAATATTCATATTCCATGGTATTCGTATCAAGTAACATGGCGTTATCTTTTTTACCCATTCCAACCGCAAATTGATCCATGATTCCAGAATTTAAGCCAACAAATTCATTTTCAACTTTTTGTCCTAATTTAACTAAATCTAATTGTTCAACTTGAAGATTAAATTGGTCTTTCAAGATATAACCCATTAATAATTCAATTGAAGCTGATGATGATAATCCGGCTCCATATGGCAAGTTACCATGTACGAGTAAATTAAATCCGTGATCAAAAGTTTGACCAGCTTCAGTTAACTTAACTAACATCCCTTTAAAATAATTGATCCATTTACGTTCTGGAACAGTTTCGGGTTTCGTATCCCCAAGTTCAAAAGTAATGATTGCGGATTCATCCATATTAGCGGATGACAAGGCAACAGTATTATCATCACGATTACCATAAGCACCAAAAGTTCCTAAACTAATTGCAGCTGGAAAAACATGACCACCATTATAATCTGTATGTTCTCCAATTACATTAATTCGACCTGGTGAAAAGTAAACTGCTTCGGCTGGTTTAGCAAAGACATCTTGATATTCTTGTAATAAAGCTTCTTTTTTCATTAGGAATCTCCTGTTTTCAACGTGTTATAATTTTTGGTAAAATTTTACTAAATATATCGTAATCTTTAACTAACTAATTGTCAATCATTTTATTTAGATAAACGCTATTTTAACAGTAATGAAAACGGTTAATTACTTTTGATAAAATCAAGTAAAAAAGCACAGCGTTGAGCTGTACTTTCAGCAATATTTTTAAAGTAACGTCTGTACATAAGCAATTAATTCTTGAATCCAAAGCACCACTTTATTCCATATTTTTTGGAAAACATTACCGTATTTAGACATCAAAGCACGGCCATCGGCACTATTAGCAAAATCGCTCAGTTTTGACATTGCATCACCAGCACTATTTTTCAATGAATCAGCAATGCTTGATGCATTATCAATATACGATTTAGTGGTTGAAACCGGTGCTTTTTGTACTTGAATTAACGCATTAACAATCAACGTAATTGACGTTGACGATGTCTTATCCTCAATATTATATTTTTCCAGCGCCGTTTCTAATTGCGCTTTAACTTCCGATTGTGAAGAAGTTGTCCCATTATCTTGGCGATCTTTAGCTAAATCAGATGAAACTTCGCCCACCGCAGCCATCAGTTCACCTGAATATTTACTATCATCACTATTATCATCAATTGCCGTTTGGGTCGCATCTAACACGCTATTAGCAGCCGTCGTATTTTGGGTACTTAATTGAATCCCATCGGTTGCAAGAGCTTTATATACACCTGCTAAAGCAGCTTCACCCGTCACGGATTGATTAGCCGTTACCGTAATAATCACATCATTGACCCCAGCCATCGTGGCAACCATTGCGTATTGTTGGGCTGTCACTTTACTGATATTACTATTACCATCATATTTAACGATATTTACTTTAACTCCAGTTCCAGAGGCCGCTGGGGCAATTGCCACCGAACTAATCATTGCAGAGTCAGTCGTACCATCTGACGAAATATACGTTGCGTAGTCACTGGCAGTCGAAGTTAACGACGTATAACTGCTTGTTACTCCTAAGGCACTATCAACTTTTGATTGCGCACCGGAAGCCATTCCCGCTCCGTAAACAACGTATGATTTTGATAAAGCCGTTGTTTGAACCGCCGTTGTATCTGCGTGAACCGTTAATATTTCAGAGCCAATTGCTGCATACATGCTGATAATTAACATCACGGCAGCGATTGCGATTTGTTTAATAAGCTTCATAATGCACCTCCTGAGTACCCTACTATTTTATCATTTTCCATATACTTAGGTTTTTGATTGTCGTAAAATTAAGAAAATACTAATTTGTGTGGAGATTTTATGATGATTGACTTAACCCTTTTAACCACTGACATCTTAAATAATACAAATCTGGTTGGTCGTTGGACTATCAAACAAATTCATGGGATTGATACTATCTATTCGACTAACTTAGGTAGTTCACTAAAATTTGAAATCAACCATAGTCAATTCTTACGGTTAAATTGTTTCAACAATGGTAATTATCTTGGTAATCCACAAGAAGTCGCCATTCGCATTGATGGTTTAACTTGGACCCGGTTTCGCGTTAACGAACTAATTGAATTACCGTTGTCTGATAATCAACATCTTATCGAAATTATGTTTGCTGGTAACTCCGATGTTGACGAAATTTGGACCGGCAAACAAGGTCTGGCAATTAAATCAATCCAAACCAGCAAACCAGCAATTATCACACCATATATTAATCGGCATCACGTCACTTTTATTGGTGATTCAATTACGGCTGGATGCTGGGTAAATGGTAAAAAAACCTCTGCTGATTATTCACCCTATGCAAATTATGTCGGCATTTGTTCCGATATTTTACAACTTGATGCGACCTACATCGCTTACTCAGCGGCCGGATTAATTCGTCACGGATTAGGTGGCGTTCCCACCACCAATGAATATCTAACCAAATTAGACAGCGAAACATATTACCCTCTAAAGCGACCCGAACTAATTGTTATCAATCTTGGTACTAACGATATTATTCATTCCAATCAAGCTTTTAAATTAAAACTAACTGACTTCTATCAACAGCTAACTAAATTAGTTCCAGATAGTCATTACTTATTTATTATTCCATTTAATCAAAGTTTTCAAAGTGTTTTTCATGAAGTATTTGATCACGAACCTGTTATACTGGTGGAAACGAACGATTGGCAAATACCATACACCGATCAGGTTCATCCGAATCTTGCTGGTTCTAAAATAGCCGGTGAAAAACTAGCGGCTATCATTCAAACTCAGGTTTTTAAGTAGATGGAGGTACATATGAACTCAAATGAACGCTTATTATCAATCACGCACGGTAATAACTTCCGTGACTTAGGTGGTTATCAAACCACTAATGGTCAAACAATTAAATGGCAGAAATTAATTCGATCAGGTCATTTACATGAATTAGATCATGATGACTTAAACACATTGCAAAGCATGAACGTGGCTTTTGATATCGATTTTCGAGCGCCTAAGGAAGCCGAACTGCAACCAGATAAAGTACCTAGCAATGCTTCTTACCATCGCCTATCCGTCTTTGAAACAGATAAAACCGATGCTTCTCACAGCCAAGAAGAAATCCAACGTGAATATTCCGACGATCCCCATGCTGGCTTTAACCACATGGTTGCTATCTATCAAGAAATGGTTACGACTAATCAAGCAAAAGCAGCTTACCAAAACTTTTTTAAATTATTAATTAGTGCTGAAGGCAATCAATCTGTCCTTTATCATTGCACGGCTGGTAAAGATCGAACTGGCTTAGGTAGTGTCTTTTTACTATCTGCTTTGGGCGTTGACCAAAAAACCATTTTAAATGATTATTTATTAACCAACTCTGTTACCGCCGACTACGTTAATAATCGTGTCAGTTCCATTCTAAGTGCTGGGTTGCCACAGGCTTTTGCGGATAATACCCGTGCCCTTTCAACCGTTGCGCCCGAATATTTAAATCAATCAATGGAAACCATTAATACATCATTTGGTAGTATGTCGAACTATCTAAGTCAACATCTAGAATTAAGTAATTCAGATATTCAAACCCTTAAAAATAATTTTTTAAACTAATTAATGACTTTCAAATACTAAATGATGGTAAATCAATTGACCATGATTTAGTTTTTTTGATTGTAATTAAGTTTCATTAGGGTGATAATTAACAGTGGGAACTATTAACGTATGGATACTATTTAAAATTAATAATATTGTTGTGTATATTTTTGGTAATTACTGGCGTGATTTTAATTATACTTTGTCTTAAAGCTGAGTAAACATTTACAGTGGGGGATTTTCAAAATGGATAAACGAATCTTACGTTCTCGAGTATTGATTAACCAGGCCTTGTTGGATATTTTAAAGGTCAAAAACTTTCCCGATATTACAGTTAGCGAAATAGCTAAACGGGCTAATATCGATCGAAAAACTTTTTATGCACATTACAATTCAACAAATGATGTTATGAAAGTATTAGAAGATAAACTGAGTATTGAAATGACGAAAATATTTGTCCAGCCGGATACATTTAGCATCTCTATATTTATTGATGGTATGACCGACTTAATGTTTGATCAATTTGAAGTTTACGTTCACATTGCTAACAGTATAAATTATTCAGTCATCATAACTGATATCAAACGAATCTTAACGAATGTCTTAATTGATCAATTTGAAAGAAATCCCAAATACACTCAAGAAGAATTTAACATTGCGATGAATTTTGTCTCATCTGGTGTCATCGACCATTTTCAAGCTTGGCTCCAAACATCAGAGCATTCAAATGAAGTCTTACATGAATCTAACAAAATGATTAAAGAAATCGTCAATCATGAACTAGCTATTTATCGAAAATAATTAAGTACTGATAACTCATAATCTTTGTTATTAGTACTTTTTTGTTGCTCAAAAGGCTGTCATTCGCCCCTCATGTTAAAACAATGTATAATGGAACTATTACCAAGAGAGGGTGTGATGCTTATGCAAGTTTCATTACCAATCATTGATGGCTACCTACCAGATAAATATGGTAAATATGCTACCAATGACAATAAATACAATGGTCAACCATCATTGTCATTTCCAATTAAGCTTACCGATTTACCAATTGGTACGGTTACAACCGCTCTAGTGATGCTAGATTATGATGCAATTCCAGTCTCAGGGTTCACGTGGATTCATTGGACTGCGGCAAACATTCCTGCAACTATGTTAGAAATCCCGGAAGATGCTAGTCAAAATAACACCTTTAAAATGATTCAGGGCAGAAATAGCACTGCTGGTGGACTTGTTGGCGCTACCGATCCATTACAAACGCAGCGATACGCTGGGCCACAACCACCCAATAAAGATCATATGTATTCTTTATATGTTTATGCACTTGATACTGAACTACCCTTAAAAAACGGCTACTGGCTCAATGAATTTTATCAAGCCATTGACAGTCACCTATTAAATAAAGTTAGAATAGACTTCCTCAGCCGTAAATAATTTGAAAGAGAGTTGATTACTATGTCAGATCGTATATTTTTTAACCCCGGAGATTCAATTGCTAATATTAATGATTACCAAGAGGCTGTTCGCAAAGGGCAACTTTGGAAGAATGCCAAAGAAATTGATGATTTAGTAATTGCTAAAGGCGCAGACGACAAAGACTACGCCATCTTTTACGCAAAGGATGCACTACCAGAAAGTCACAAAAGTCATCCTAACGCTTATGAAGTAAAGAAAAAAATCTAACTAAATAAAGACGCCATACAATTAAATGTATGGCGCCTTTATTTTTAGAGCTTCATTCCGGTTAAAAAGGCTTGAATCCGTTCCGTTGGATGATTAAAGAATTCATCCTTGGTTCCTTCAAACTCAATTTGACCATTTTCAAGAAAAACAATTTTATCTGCCACCCGACGGGCAAACTCTAAATTATGGGTTACCACAATCATCGATTGTTTTTCTTTAGCTAATTTAAGCAACACTCGTAAGACTTGCGCTTCAATTTCTGGATCCAACGCGCTCGTTGGTTCATCAAATAACATATATTCTGGCTTCATGGCTAAGGCCCGACAAATTGAAATCCGTTGTTGTTGGCCACCGGATAATTGATTAGGAAAGCGATCTTTAGTTTCAACTAATCCAACTAATTCAAGTAAATGCATTGCATCTTTTTGTGCCGCAATTTTATCCTGTTTTAAAACGTGAATTGGTCCTTCGGTAATGTTTTGTAAAATCGTTAAATGCGGAAATAAGTTCCAGCTTTGAAACACCATTCCCGTTAGTTGGCGAATTTGTAATTTTTCTTTATTAGAAATATCTTTGCTAAAATCAATGGTATGATCACCAATTTTGTAGATACCCTTTTCAGGTTCTTCTAATAAGTTTAATGACCGTAATAAGGTTGATTTACCTGCCCCTGAAGGTCCAAGTAAAACTGTGGTTTCATGTTCTTTAAAGTCTAAATTAATATCATTTAAGGCATGATGATCTGCGTATGCTTTATCGACATGTTCTAATTTTAGCATCTAATTAGCCTCCATTCACAATGTAACGTGATGTGTATTTTTCAAGATAATATTGACCGATACTTAAAATTGAGCAGAAAACAGCATAATAAACCGCAACCATACAATACATCAACATTGGTTCATAATTTTTAGCCGCAATTTGTTGACTCACCGTAAACATTTCCAAAATCGTAATTGAGCTAGCTAACGAAGTATCTTTAACGAGACCAATAAATGAGTTCGACAATGGTGGAATCGCGACGCGCATCGCTTGAGGAAAAATAATTCGAAATAATACTTGTGGGTAAGACATGCCAATTGCATATGCCGCTTCCCATTGGCTTTTAGGAATTGAAATAATTGCTCCTCGAACTGATTCAGAACAGTATGCTCCCGTGTTTAAGGAGAAAGTAATAATCCCGGCTGTAAAAGCATCTAATTGAATTCCAACACTTGGAAGTCCAAAAAAGACAATAAACAATTGAACTAATAGTGGTGTTGAACGAAATAGCCAAATATAAAAGCTAATAATCCAGCGCAAAACTTTGAAACAGGATTTAGCAACTCCACTACCTTTGGGTTCAGTAGTTCGTGCTAATGCAGTTGCCACAGCAATCACCATCGCAATTACGAACGAAATTAGAGCCAAAGGAATACTATATTTAATACCGGCCCCAACAATTTCAGGCGTAGATTTAACAATGGTTTCCCACATGATTTGATTTCCCCTCTAAACTTTTTATTCTGCTTAAATGATACAGTTATTATAAACTAAAAACGCCTTATTCCGTAGTCAAAACGGAATAATGACGAATTAGCTTAACTACTGATTATTTTTCAGTGATATCAGCGGTAAAGTACTTCACTGATAACTTCTTCAAAGTGCCATCTGCTTTTAATTCCTTTAAAGCCTTATTAATTTTTTTCGTCAAAGCTGGATTTTGCTTATTGACTAAGCCAGCAATCTTAGCTGATTTAACTTTGTTAGTTGGAATAACTGTGTACTTAAATTCATTAGCAGCAGATGGATTATCCTTTAAATAACTTAAATATGCTTCACGCGCATTCAAATTACCATCAGCACGGCCTTCTTTAACTAAATTCAATGCACTGGTAAATTCACTTGATGAAACAACTTTGGCACCAAATTTTTGGGCCACGGTTTCGTTATTAGTTCCTACCCCAGCAACAATCTTCTTACCTTTAATATCATCAATATTGTTAATAGTTGTGTTATCTTTTTGAGTAATCAAAACTTCACGTGAGTAAATGTAAGGATCGGTAAATGAAAACTTCTTAGCGCGAGCGTTAGTAATTGTCACGTTGTTAAAGACAACATCAAACTTTTTGCTACCCAATCCAGCAATTAAGCTGTCCCATTTAGTTGGGACAAACTTAACTTTATAGCCCATTTTTTTAGCAACATCTTGGGCTAGTTCAACTTCAAATCCTTTTAGCTTACCATTTTCACGATAAGAATATGGTGAATAAGTTCCTTCTAGTCCAACGGTTAGGGTGCCTTTAGTTTTCAACTGAACGGAATCGCTTGAGCTACTTTTCCCACAAGCAGAGAGCGTAACCATTAACAATAAACTGAGCGCAGTAATTCCTGTAATCTTAAGCCATTTCTTCATATCAACTAAATCCTCCAATTAAATGCTTACAAAATGTTAGTAACTATTATTATACATAAAATACATTGATAATGGTAGATTTAGGCCCTATCTATCTAGAATTTATTCAATATATCCTGATTGCTAAAATTCCAAGACCAAGTTATACCAAATTTCACCACCATGAGTGGAATTCGAAAGTCCTTCATTGGCAAAGCCATTTAATTCATAAAAAGGTACTAATCGCTCTAAGCAAGTTAAGGTAATCCCAATCCGTTGGGCTTTTTTTGCATCCTTGATTAATTGTTTTAGTAGTTTTGAGCCAATTTGTTGGTGCTGAGCTTCTGGGGAAACTGCCAAACTCAAGACACTTTGAAACCCACCCATCATCTCATTCGTGGTTACTTGATCAAATAAATCATCCGTTAAATAACGCTGCTTTACAACTGGACCCACAATAAAGCCTTGCACATTCCCGGTTTCATCATTAGCCACTAAGAAAGTATCTGCAATCACTTGAATCCGCTCCGCCATTGAAACTTCAGTTGCGGCTTCCTCCGGGGTAAAACCACTGGTTTCAATACGCATCAATGCCGGTAAATCAGCCACTTTAGCATGTCTAATTTTCATCTTATATCATCCTCGTGTAATTTTAGTTGCGACCGCTTCAAGTCGAAACATCAGACCAAGAGCATCTTTCCGAAAATCTTCAATAAAATTAACTCCTGTGGGTTTAATTTGTCCCATTTGGTCGCCCATAATATCAATATCAATTAATTTTTCGCCATCCCATTTAATCGTGTCATAATGGCCTTCCGCTGCTTCATCAACAAATGCCTGCAAAGATTCTATCACCGCCGTTTTAATCACTTCATCTTCACTAATGATGCGACCAACTTGTTGTTCACGGGCGATATTCATCACGACTTCATCCATATTTTGTGGAATTTCAATACTCATTTTCATTGGCTCCTATCTATCCGCGGAATAATTTATTATTTTAATTGTATCACGTTTGTCATTTGAGTTTAATCCACTGACTAGTATATAATGGCAACTGACAAATAGAAATGAGGACAAACTTATGAAAACTGCCATTGTAACTGATAGTGCAGCTTATTTACCACCAAAATTAATTGAAGAATACAACATCACCGTCGTTCCAATCACTGTTATTTTTGATAATCAAGCTTACTTAGAGAACATTGATATGGATAGTCCCACTTTCTTTGAAAGAATGCGTAATGACAATGAACTACCCACAACTTCCCAGATCACCTTGGGACAAATGGAAGCTACCTATGACGCACTAGCTGATCAAGGATTTGATGAAATTATTTCAATCCACTTATCTGCTGGAATCAGCAGCTTTTTTAACAACTTATTAGTGTTCGTTAAAGACTACAAACGGGTAAAAGTTTATCCATTTGACTCTAAAGTTGCGAGCGCTGGTGAAGCTAACTTAGCCCTACTTGCGGCCTATATGGTTAATAACGGTCATTCGGCTAGTGAAATCATGCCAAAGCTCGAAGAACTCAGGGATAGTACCCACACTTTATTCATTGTTGATGACTTGAAACATTTATTGCGAACTGGTCGAATCTCGAATAGTTCTGCCTTCGTTGGTAACTTACTACGGATCAAACCAATTCTAACCTTTAATGATGAAGGTCAAATCATTGCCATTAGTAAAGAACGAACCATGAAAAAAGCCTTTAACAAGTTATTTGCCGATTTTAAAGAAACCACCAAAAGCACTGATTATCCAATTCGAGCTGCGGTTCTGGATGCTAATAATCTCGAGTCAAGCGATGCTTGGCGGGCAGAATTTAGAAAAGAATTTCCTGGCGTCCCAGTTAATACTAGTCACTTAGGTCCCGTTGTATGTGTCCATACTGGTGAAAACACGATGGGATTAATTTGGTCAAAAGACTGGCGTGAATTAGCTAATAAATAATTATTGGGGGCTGATTAATGATTAACGAACACAAAAATGGACTTAATCCTAGTAAAATTAAAGCTGATGTAAAAGATATCGTTAACATTATTACACCTGAACAAATTGGTGATTTGACCAACTTATTTCAACTTTATCATTCCGGGATGAATGAATTTGGTACAAAACTAGAAAATCTGGATGCTGAATTTCATACTCGTTTGGATTACAATCCCATTCATCACATGGAATCACGAATGAAAGACGTGACTAGTTTATATAATAAGATGAACAAAAAGGACATTTCTTTTACAACTGATGCGATTAAAAAAAATATTTTTGATTTAGCTGGTATTCGGGTGGTTACTAATTATATCGATGATATTGAAGCGATTGAAAGTAGCTTATTAAAGCAAGATGATGTTACTTTAATTAGACGAAAAGATTATGTAAATAACCCCAAAGAAAGTGGTTATCGTAGTTTACATCTAATTTTGACGGTTCCTGTCTTTCAATCTGATGGACCTTATGAAATTCCCGTTGAAATTCAAATTAGAACAGTCGGCATGGATATGTGGGCAAGCTTAGAACATAAATTAAAATATAAAACTAATTCGAATCCTGAATTGGTTAAGCAGTATAGTAATGACTTAATTGGTTATGCTGAAGAATTAACACAAATTGAACAAAACATGCAAATTATTCATAAAAATATCCGCTAAAAAAAACGACACTCAACTGAGTGTCGTTTTTTGCATCTATTTTAAATTTTTAATCGATAAATTTAACAGCCGTTCCATAGGCAGCGACTGATTGCATATCATTACTAATATCACCGGAATCAAAACGCATCATGACCACGGCATCGGCACCCATTTCTCGTGCATTAGTTCGTAGTCGATCAATTGAAATATCGCGGGCTTCAATTAACATCTTGGTATAATCTTTGATTTCGCCACCCACAATGTTCTTAAGACCGGCACCAATGTTACTCATAATATTTTTTGACTGGGTCGTTAAGCCAAAGACTTCCCCAATCACTTCATATTGGCGGCCAGGAATATTTTCAGTAGTTACAACTAAGATGTCGTTTGTCATAGTAGGTCTCCTATCTAATTTACCATTATTATAACTAATTTATTTATAAACACCTATCAATAACTATTTCACCATTAAAAGTGAGTTTGTACTTTTTTAGGTTCGGTTTCAACTAATACTTTACCTTTGCGAATTGAATACAATACTTCAGCATGATCATTCAAAACATCATAGAAATTCTTTTGATTCATTAACAAACAGTTTGCGTCCTTACCAACTTCGATTCCATAACGATCCGAAATGTGTAAAGTTTTAGCCGCGTTGTTAGTTACGAATTGATAAGCATTTTGAATATCTTGATGACCCATTAATTGCCCGGCTAAAATTCCAATTTGAACTTGATCCAACATATTACCATTACCCATTGGATACCATGGATCTTTAATATCATCTTCCCCAAAGGAAACGTTAATCCCAGCTTCAGATAATTCTTTAATTCGGGTCATACTGCGACGCTTGGGATAAGTATCAAAACGACCACCTAAATGTAAATTAACTTCCGGGTTGCAGACAAAGTTAACGTTCGACATTTCTAACAAGCGGAATAATTTATAACAATAAGCATCATCATATGAACCCATGGCGGTCGTGTGGCTAGCAGTTACCTTATCACCGAGACCAGTTTCATAAGCCAAAGTTGCCAAAACTTCTAGATTACGTGAATTTGGATCATCAATTTCATCACAGTGAACATCAATTAAACGATCATATTTTTCGGCTAAGCCGACAATGAATTTTAAGGACTCCACCCCATAATCACGAGTGAATTCAAAATGAGGAATCCCACCAATAACATCAACCCCCATTTTGACAGCTTGTTCCATTAGTTCTTTCCCATGTGGAAATGATAAAATACCAGACTGTGGAAAGGCCACTAATTGTAATTCAGCATAATCAGCCACTTCTTGTTTTACTTCTAATAAGGCTTCAAGCGCCGTTAAATTAGGATCAGTCACATCAACATGACTCCGCACAACTTGAATACCGTTCGTTACTTGTTCACGAATCGTTTCAATTGCCCGTCTTTTAACGTCTTCTTTGGTCAACGATTTCCGTCTTTCCGTCCAAATCCGAATTCCATCAAACAAAGTACCAGTTTCATTCCATTCTGGATCACCAGCGGTTCTAGTGGCATCCAAATGAACATGTGAGTCGATAAATGGTGACAGTAAGAGGTTTTCATGACCTTCAATTACTTCTTCATTATCATGGCGGTCTAAGTTAGCTGCAATTTCAGTAAATTTACCATTAATAATTCGAATATCCTGGGTATCTTCTTCTGATTCAATATGAACGTTTTTAATTAACATCGTCGTTGCTCCTTATCAGTATTGTTATCTATACAATACAAGTTAGCGTTTTCAAGTGCAATCAAAACGACAAAAAAAATTAGACCGGCCCGGGTAAGCCGATCTAATTATAGGAGTAGGATGTAGCTGCTCTCCAGCTACTGTCTTCATTACTTTGGAGGAGTTATGAAGTAGGTTTAATTGGTATGTAACTAATATAACCTGTTGATATGAAGAAAATATGAAGGATTCTTCATAAAACTTTGAAATATTTTATAAAACCATTAAGAAAATTATTTTGACTGTTTTTGAAATATTTTCATCAATAAATAATAGACAATTCCAATCAATAACATGTTTGGATAAGCCGCCCCCACACTAGCTTGCATCCAATCAACTTTTTGCATCCCAAGATACGTGAACACACCCAATAGCCAACTGACATAAGCAATCCAACTCACACCATGGTGATACCAGAATTTACCACCGGCTGCGGCCAAGTCTTTAACAGAATAATTACCACGATTAATAATAAAGAAATCAACCACCATGATGGCAATCCAAGGTCCTAAAATCATCCCCAGCACATCCAAGAACGTCACAAAGGTATCTAGGAAGCTACCAACAACCATTGGCACCATCGTCACAAAGGTCGCCAAAATGGTCACAATCCAAAGTGATGGCTTTAATTTAATTTTCGGAAACATATTATTCAAGGCTGATCCAGCCGCTTGTAAATTAACCGCATTGGCCGTCATACTGGTTAAAATAATAACAATCATCGCAATCGCACCAAGCCCTAATTTAGAAGCAATCGTGCTAGGATCAGAATTATTGGCATCATAGACCCCACTGCTAATGGCAATTGCAATCGTGGCAAAAATCCCCACAAAGGCAAACCAAAAGACGCCCAGCATCGCTCCTAAAAATGGAGCGGTCGTTGCCGTCGATTTTTTATTTGTAAAACGAGTAAAGTCGGCCCCAGCAGTTACCCAAGCCAAGTTAAAGGCCGCTAAAGTATCTAACGCGGTCCCAAACGACATCTTTGATTTAGCTGGCACCTGCCAATGGGCAATATCAGTAAATGATACTTGTTTGAAGACCACAATTGTTTCCCAGATGACAAAAACAAACACAATAATCATGCCGATTCGTTCAATCAACTGGATTGATTTTTGACCGGCTGACACACTAATCAAATGCAAAACACTCATGACCCCGATTCCAAATAACAAGCCCCATTGACCACCCGGTTTACCATAAACCGGCCAACCAAATATTTCATTACATAAATATGATACCGAAGTGGCCGCAATAAAGGTATTCACTGCTGTCCAACCAATAAATTGAATTAGATTAACAATTGAGGGTCCAACGCTGCCACGAATACCAAATGCGGCTCGTGAAATTACCGTGGTTGAGACCCCCGTTTTATAACCCATATAACCAACTAAGGCGAGGAAAACATACGCAACTGCTGAACCCATAATTAAGGCTTCAACACCACCAATTAATCCACAGGCGGCAATCACACCACCAATAAACCAGGTACCATTATTGGCATTAGCACCCACCCAGGTCGCAAACATATCCCAGTAATTCATGCGTCGGTTTTGACGATCAATACTATCTAAATGATACTGTTTTTGTTGTGCCATAATTGTCCCCATTCATATTTTTTCTTTTAACATCATATCCTAAATGTTACATTAAATGTAGTTTTATATTTTTTTAAAATCATCACTAAACTAGTAGGGCGTTTTATTTCCGCCGAAAATTTAAACTGGTATACTGAGCATGATAACTTGATGAAAGAAGGTTACTTAGAATGCAAGATAAAGAAAAATATCCAGATACCAAAGCTTACGATTACGTGGTCGATGAATTAGCGAAAAAAGGGATTACCCCTCGCTCAATTGCCGAAATCACCTATGAATTGCAACATGGATTTTTACCCGATATTACGATTGAAACATTTGAAGAAGTTACGATTAACGTGATGCACAAACGTGAATTATTAAATAACGTCATGGTTGGTCTTTACTTAGATAAAATGGCGAATGAAGGCAAATTAGACGAACCACTCCAAACGATTGTTGCCCATGACATGGGTGTATTTGGGGTCGATGAAACGCTGGCACTTCAAATCGCTAACATGTATGGAGCCATCGGAATCACTAACTTTGGTTATGTTGATCGCATTAAACCAGGTATCATTGGTAAACTTGATACGTCACCGACTGATGTAAATACCTTCGTCGATGATATTGTTGGTGCGATTGCCGCGGCTGTCGCTGGTAAGTTGGCTCACGAATATAGTTAAAATAAGATAACGTTAGGAACCCGAATAACCATGAAAAAATACAAAAATGATGATATCCATACCGTTGCGATTGGCGTGTCATTAATCTCAGCTGCATTAATTATCGGTCCGATTATCCGAGTTTTTTACGGCTATAAACTATCTTTTTATTTCTTTGATTTATTACATGGCTGGTGGGCATTAGCTGGTTGCATTGCGATTCTAGCAGTCGGTATCTATTTCACTTTGATTACCGAAAAAATAACCCCCAAAAGTCATGGCAAAAAATAAGACATTCTTCCCAATTGGGTTGAATGTCTTTTCTTTAATTAAAATGCACGGACAATTAGTAAGATACCAAATAAAAATAGGTAACCGGCTAGCATATAAGCAATAAATACCGAACCAATTAGTGGATTAAACAACATAATCAGGCCTAAAATAATACCGAGGACTCCTAAAAACGCATTAAATACTGAAAATCTACTGATCCCCGATAACATTAGGGCATTAAACGAATCGAAAATAAACCAAAATGCTAACATATAACCTAAAAATAGCATGCTAATATCTAAATTAGTAAATAAAATAACTGATAAAATAATATCTAGTAATGCTGAAACCAATACAAACCACGTGCTTTGACCGACAATTTTACGTAATTCAAAGTAACCATTTAAAGAAAATAACCCTTTTAATAACATAATCGCAGCAATCACCCACATGATTCCAATTACAGCGCGACCGGGACGCATAAAGGCTGCAATACTAACAAATAAAAATGCTAATCCTAATATAAATGATGGTACTTTAAACTTTTTTCGTGCTGGTTCAAAATTATTCATCATAATCTCCTCCTCTTTTTAGTAAGTATAGCTGAGCATGCCACTGGACTCAATTAATAAGATGTTCGCAAATTCTTCTAATTTTATCATTCTATTTTAATGTATAATAAATAGAAACGATAATTAATTAGGAGGTACTACCTTGACCAAAAAAACAGCACGGATCTGGTTAATCGCCAATGTGGTCTTAGTATTAGCCTGTTACTGGACCTACTATCTGTTCCCAAGCGCATCACTAACCGCAACCTTAGCCGGATATTTATCATATGGAATTTATGCCCTCTCTGCATTACTATGGTTTACTTCGGCTTTAGTCGGACGACAAGCGGGCCTTACTAGCGGAATTGGAATTAGTTTAATTCTAACCGGAATCTTATGGCAATTAATGGCAAGCTCGGTGCTCTACCAAATGCCCGTAATCTACTTTATCGATTTCTATCTACCAATGATTATTCAAGCCCTTGGAATTGTTTGGTTCGCTGCTGATCTTTGGCGTTCACGACAAGCTAACGGTAAAATTGATTGGCAAATTAAATCAATGTGGTATGAACTGGTCTTAGTAATCCTTGTTCCATTCGCAATCTTCATGTTGGGACAAGTCCCACGTTTGGTTGCTGCTTACTCACAATATGGGATTACCTTTAATATTTGGGCATCATATAACCTTTACTACATTACCATTCCGGCCTTATTGATTTGGGCATTGACCATTTTCTACTTAATTCGTGGAATACTTAAAAAAGTCTCAACTTCACAAATCGTTGGTGCTGGCTTCGCATTCTTCGGAATGACCGTCTTTTGCGTAATCTATCTATCAATTCCGACTTATTTTATGTTTGAACCCAGTCCCTTCGCTTTAATGTTATTAATTGTCGGCACCACCATGTTATTACCACAAGCCAAAACCAAATAATTTTCCACTACTATCTTCAGTTATTTTGGAGATAGTATTTTTTTGACCTTTATTAACTTTTAAAATAAAATAATGCTACAAACGTATATTTCAATTGATATTTTTATAAATCATAATGTTTGACCTTTCTTGACCAATGAGTTATTATAATATTCGAAGAGGTACAGAGATACCTCTTCAACAATCAAAATTAAATTAAAAATAGGTCAGAGCGAGAAGCATAGTTTCTCAAGATGAAGTAATCAACTTCCGCTCAATAAAGGAGGAATTTATTATGGCAAACTCAATGTTTGGTAATGACCCATTCTTCACAAATAATGGTATCGATGATATTTTCAACGAAATGATGCGTGGTATGAATGGCGTCAACTCAGAACAACGTTATTTAGTTAATGGTAAAGAGGTTTCCGCTGAAGAATTGGCTCAAATGCGCCAAGCGGCAGCAAAACAATCACAACAAGCACCTCAAGGATCAGGATCACATGGTTCACAAAAAGATGACAGTATTTTGAATAAGCTCGGACGTGATCTAACCAAAGCCGCTCAAAACAAAGAGCTGGATCCTGTAATTGGTCGGAATGACGAAATTCAAAAAACGGCTGAGATTCTTAGTCGTCGAATTAAGAATAATCCGGTCTTAGTTGGAGATGCTGGAGTTGGTAAAACTGCAGTAGTTGAAGGCTTAGCCCAAGCAATTGTGGCAGGAAATGTCCCAGCGGCAATCAAGGATAAAAAGATTATTAGTATTGATTTATCAAACCTTGAAGCTGGTACTCAATACCGTGGTAGCTTTGAAGAAAACATCAAGAACCTTGTGGATGAAGTCAAAGCTGATGGCAACGTAATCTTATTCTTTGATGAAATTCATCAAATTCTAGGAACTGGCGCTATGGGTGGTGAGTCAGGATCGAAAGGACTCGCTGACATGATTAAGCCAGCCCTTAGTCGTGGTGATATCACTGTCATTGGTGCTACAACGCAAGATGAGTATCGTAATACGATTTTGAAGAATGCTGCTTTAGCCCGTCGTTTTAACGAAGTAACGGTGAATGCACCTGATGCTGATGATACTTTCAAAATTCTTCAAGGAATTAGTAAGTTATATGAACAACATCACCATGTTAAATTACCAGATGATGTTTTAAAAGCCGCCGTTGATTTTTCAATTCAGTACATTCCACAACGGTCATTACCGGATAAGGCAATTGACTTAATTGATATGACGGCTGCTCACCTTTCCGCTCAGCATCCAGTCACAGATAAAGTTGAATTAGAAAAGCAACTGGCACAAGCTACTAAAGAACAACAAGATGCAGTCGCTAGTGAAGACTATGCTGCAGCTGGAAAAGCTAAGCAACAAGTTAAAAAACTAGAAGCACAATTAAAAAGTGCTGATAGCGATCAAACGGAAGCTGTCGTTGCAACCGTTAATGACATCGCCAAAGCAACCGAACGTCTAACTGGAATTCCAGTTGCCAAGATGGGTACTTCAGATATCGAACGTTTGAAAGAAATTGGATCTCGTTTAAAGGGCAAAGTGATTGGCCAAGACGAAGCCGTTTCAATGGTTGCCAAAGCAATCCGTCGTAACCGCGCCGGATTTGATGAAGGTAACCGACCAATCGGTAGTTTCTTATTTGTCGGCCCAACTGGGGTTGGTAAAACTGAATTAGCTAAACAATTAGCATTGGACATGTTTGGTAGCAAAGAAAGTATTATTCGCTTAGATATGTCTGAATATGCTGATTTAACGGCAGTTTCTAAATTAATTGGAACTACCGCGGGTTATGTTGGTTACGAAGATAACAGCAACACGTTAACTGAAAAAGTTCGTCGTAACCCATATTCAATCATTCTTTTAGATGAAATTGAAAAAGCTAACCCACAAGTATTAACTTTATTATTACAATTAATGGACGACGGTCGTTTAACTGACGGTCAAGGAAATGTCGTCAACTTTAAGAACACGGTTGTGATTGCCACATCAAATGCTGGCTTTGGTCACACTGATGATAAAGAGACGAAATTAATGGATCGATTATCACCATTCTTCCGTCCTGAATTCTTGAACCGCTTTAACGGTATCGTAGAATTTAGTCATCTAAGTAAAGATGATTTAGCTAAAATCGTTGATTTAATGTTAGATGAAGTTAATGACACCTTAAGTAAAAAAGGCATTACCTTATCGGTAACTGATGATGCTAAATCGTGGTTAATCGATCAAGGTTATGACGAAGCCATGGGTGCTCGTCCACTCCGTCGGGTAATTGAACAACAAATTCGTGATAACGTAACTGATTTCTACTTGGATCACTTGGATGCTAAGAAGTTACAAGCTACCTTAGTTAATGACCAAATTGAAATCTCTGAAATTAAATAACGATACGAAAAGGGGTCGAAAATTAGGCCCCTTTTTTGTTACATATAATATTATTGATTTGCATCATTTGTAACGGATTCCGCTACTGATTGTGACTTTGCTTTCAGTGAAGAAGCTTCCGATTGAGCTTGAGCTAAATCTTGATTAGTACTTTCCTTCGCCGAAGTAGCTGATGAAGCTGTTGATTGAGCCTCGGCTAATTGTTGTTTCAATGATGAAACTTGTGAGTTTAGATTATCATATCGTTGTTGTAAGTTATCAATTTCGGTTTGTTTCGCAGCAACTTTTTGGTTTCCATCGTTGATAGCAGTTTGGACTTCTTGCATTTTAGTTTGAATTTGGGCTTGTAAACTTGCAGTATCATTATTATATTGAGTTTGTAAACTCGCCAACTGCTGGGTTAATTGGCTCACATTTGCTTGTGCGTTAGCTAAATCTGATTTAGCCGTTGCCAAGTCTGTTTTAGCAGTCGCTAACTTTTCTTTTTTAACATTATAAGCTGAAACCACGGCATCAATATTATTAGCAGTTTGAGCTAAATCATTGTGCCCTGACCAAAAATCGTCAGCCGCACCTTTAATTGCAACCCCACTAACCACCAAACTGGTTGAAGCTAACGCTGTGATAATTAATTTTTTGATGTTCATTTGCATATTTCTTACGTCCTTTTGTATTATTACTCCAATTACTTATTATATGAACACCATCAGTATAAATATAGTCTTGAAATAATACAAAGAAAATGCTTATCAAAGTCAATGGTACCAACACTTCACGGGGTTAATTACCGATTGAAATGGAACTTTTTATAGTACCATCATTTAACCTTAATGATGGCTTTTAATTAAATTTAGTTTCACTTATCGGTTAATTAAAACCTATTTAATTATCGTAAAATTAATACATAGCGCTACGATGCCAATCTCTAAAATAATTATTTTATAACTAACTCAATTATGCTAATGATTTAGCAATATATTTAACAAAAAAGGCCCACTTAGAGTAAGTATGCTTATCATTTGATTAAGTATCCACACTAGCTCTTTATCAGTGACACAACTTTAAATAATAAATTAATTTTTTTTGCTTTATCTTCTAATTTACAGATATTTTCCGCTACTAGCTATTTTTTAACACTTCTTTAATTTTATTTATTAACCGCTACTTTAATCCTGACTTGTCCGTCAGGAAGATATTCTTCATAATCAAAATCATAAACTCGATTGATTAATTGATTTTTTTCATCATCCCAAATCTGATTCCAGGTTTTAACAACTCCAAGTTCATCTTGAGTATCAACCGGATAAGTTTTCGATTGATATAATGCAGTATCAAAATCTGTACTATTATCGCTTTGAATCCCTAATGACACTGAATAATCACCAGTATAATCTGATTCGTAATCATGATAAATACAAGCGACAACCATTGATTGCTTCAATGCCTCTTCTACAAAGTCACTATTTTCCTGCCATAAGCTCATAATTTTATTTTGACATTCTGCATCTTTAAAATTATTAGTTCTTTTAGAGTTCACTATTTTTAATTTCATTACTTGGCTCCTAATTGGGATGTGTTTTTATATATTGCCAAGTTTTAAATAACTAATATTTTGACATAAAAACAAAAAAAGGGGATTCAAAATTAATTGAATCCCCGAGCCTAAAGCTCACGTATATTAAGACCACTAATGTGGTCCGCACTAAATGTCTGTAACCACATTATTACACACAAGGATTCATTGTTCAAATAAAATCATTTAATCTATCTTTCATTTTTTCCATATTTAAGATCCAAGAGTTGTACAAGTCCAATAACATCAAAACCTTTATTAATTGCTTCGTCACCCATATATGTATGACCCTCATAAGTAACAGGACCGCCTTTAACTAAATCTCCAGCGAAGTCCAATAGCCATTTTCTTATATCAATAGTTTTCATCAAATCAACCTCCAATTATAAAAGAACTGTTCCATCATTTTTTAATTCGTTGTTGTCTGTAATTCGAAAGGGGCTTAAAAAGCTCTTAATTACAGCATTCTTATTTTTTTAAATTTCATCATTTATCTCCTCCTTAGAATCCATTCGTTCCCAACCTGCTCCTGAGCGAAAGTATGTATTGCTTACAATCGCATTAGTAACTATAATTCGATACACTTTAATATCACGCACCGCATTAATAAAGTTACCGTAAACTAATTCGCTACCTTTATCGTCAAAATATTCATATGTCATTATTAAATAGCCTCCCAAAATACACGAACACACATTCGCATATTAACATAAAAACAGTTTCCACTTCAACCAAGTTTCTAAAATTAACTATTTCATGTATAATAAATTCAACAAATAATTAACCATTATATGGATAAACAAGAATTATTAGGTTTACATACACAGAATCAATTACCTGACGCTGCTGAAATTAGAATTATAAAAAGAGCTCAGAAATCAAGAATTTAAATACCTGGTCTTGATTAGATGCTGGAACGACTGATGAGCAAAAATAGCAATTAACATTCAAAACATTAAAGTACTTTACTAAAAAATAATGAATTAAAAATTGTTAATAATTATTTAGATCTTGACGAAAAACTAAGAATAATTTTAGAGGTTACCATGGATACAAAAGCTAAAGAAGCGCAAAAAAGACGTATGCATGAACCTGTTATTAATTTAGAAGAAGCCATTAAGGAATATAAAAAGCATCCAGATAAAGAACTTGATAATTTTACTAAGGGGTGCAATCAAAGAATTTGAAAAAAATAGAAAAAATGATGATCTTAATGAGTAATAATGATGAAAAGGCGCATCTAACTTTTGTTAGGTGCGCCTTTTAAATATTAAATTTTATCCCTAATTACCTAGATATACTTAATTCTAATGCTTCACGTTGTCGAACTCATTGATTTGATACTCTTCTAAAACAACCATCTTCGTGCTTTTCTTCTTTATTAAGGTCTCGAACTCATTGATTTGATACTCTTCTAAAACTCAATGAACAACCAAAAATAAACTAAGGTAGGTCTCGAACTCATTGATTTGATACTATTCTAAAACACCATCAAGATTAGCAATCTTGGCGTTAGTGGTCTCGAACTCATTGATTTGATACTATTCTAAAACGTTCGTTTGGCCTGTTCATTTTTAATCTTTGGTCTCGAACTCATTGATTTGATACTCTTCTAAAACGGATGCACAAAACGAGTACTATTTGCTTATGGTCTCGAACTCATTGATTTGATACTCTTCTAAAACCTATCAACAACCAAACTGTCTGTTCCGACTGGTCTCGAACTCATTGATTTGATACTCTTCTAAAACATGCACTAGTAGTTGCTTGAACAGCGTTGGGGTCTCGAACTCATTGATTTGATACTCTTCTAAAACGGCGGAGCAACATGGTTAGGATTATAACTAGGTCTCGAACTCATTGATTTGATACTCTTCTAAAACTGTTTAGAAAACCAGACTCGTTCTTCAAAAGGTCTCGAACTCATTGATTTGATACTCTTCTAAAACTGTATCCGTTCATACTTACCATGTTCGGCTGGTCTCGAACTCATTGATTTGATACTCTTCTAAAACAATAACAGTTGCCACTGCATTAAATGCGGTAGGTCTCGAACTCATTGATTTGATACTCTTCTAAAACTCATCAATGCCGTATTCTTTAATTTGTTCAGGTCTCGAACTCATTGATTTGATACTCTTCTAAAACTGAAATGTAATAGGTAATATCTGATCCAGCGGTCTCGAACTCATTGATTTGATACTCTTCTAAAACGAGTTTAGCTAAAAAGATGAATTTTTTACAGGTCTCGAACTCATTGATTTGATACTCTTCTAAAACAGTTACCAACAGCGCTAATTGCGCCTAGAAGGTCTCGAACTCATTGATTTGATACTCTTCTAAAACATACCATTACCTTCAATTTCTTCATCAAATGGTCTCAAACTCATTGATTTGATACTCTTCTAAAACCCATCAGATGCCTTTCCACACGATTATTCAGGTCTCGAACTCATTGATTTGATACTCTTCTAAAACAATCTTCTGACGTTTCGTAAACATCACGAAGGTCTCGAACTCATTGATTTGATACTCTTCTAAAACTACATAATATTAGGAGGTGTTTTTATATGCGGTCTCGAACTCATTGATTTGATACTCTTCTAAAACTGCCAAGCTTGAAATTCAATGCAGAAGTTGGGTCTCGAACTCATTGATTTGATACTCTTCTAAAACGACATTGTTATGGAAGAAGCCACCGAATTTGGTCTCGAACTCATTGATTTGATACTCTTCTAAAACGGCGAAGGAATACACGCTATCTTTAAGGGCGGTCTCGAACTCATTGATTTGATACTCTTCTAAAACTTAATGCGATGCGGCTCAGTTCTAGGTTCGGGTCTCGAACTCATTGATTTGATACTCTTCTAAAACCACCTTCACGTTCCATTGCTGCAATCACTTGGTCTCGAACTCATTGATTTGATACTCTTCTAAAACACGTGAACAGTCGAATTTTAGCAACAAAAAGGTCTCGAACTCATTGATTTGATACTCTTCTAAAACAATAAACGCGCGATAAAATTTATTCATAATGGTCTCGAACTCATTGATTTGATACTCTTCTAAAACAATGATGAAGCACGAAATAAAACCGTAACAGGTCTCGAACTCATTGATTTGATACTCTTCTAAAACCACCAGAAACAAGTGACGACAAAAAAACATGGTCTCGAACTCATTGATTTGATACTCTTCTAAAACATAAAAGGAGGTGTTAATATTGTCAGAGAGGGTCTCGAACTCATTGATTTGATACTCTTCTAAAACATATTGATATTAGTTGATGCCATATCGACTGGTCTCGAACTCATTGATTTGATACTCTTCTAAAACCGTCTATTACTAATTATCCTTTAATCTTGTTAGAAACGATAATCAACAAAATCATTATCAATATAATAATACCGGCATTCATCATACTTCTCAGACCTCTGAATTTCTGAAAATTTAATGAGAAGAACTTTCAAATCTAATGTCCTAACTAGCTGAATCAAATCTTTAAAATCAGACTCTCTCAAATAGTCAGAAACGTTCATCATCCCTATAATTTTTGTTTCATTTAATTCACTTAATGTTTTTAGAATTACCTCAATTATATCATATGGTCCCGCAGTCATTATAGAATTGTATTCAATTTCTGCAAATTTTATTATCTTTAAAAGATCAATCTCAGGATTTACTTCTAGCGGTAAATCAATCATATAAGTTACATCAGTCACGGTATTCTTAATTTTTCTAGCTAGTTCAATTAATGCTTGTTGTGAACTATCTGGCATAATTTCAAACACCCGTTTATATATTTTCGCTTGAAACTGTTTATTCAGATTATCGGCGAACATTTGATCACCAATCCAATTTAAGGCTTTAATCGTTTCCATCAATTTATAGTCGTCATCGCTAAAATTAATATCATCTTCAAGATCCTTAAAATTCATAATCATTTTTCGATATACATCATAATTACCGGTTTCAATTACCGTAATTTTTCCTTTTGTTATTTCAAATGGCTTAAATGGTGAATATGTTAACTTCATAATATCACTGTCCTATCTGAAGTATTCCGTACATCTTGTTTAAACTCTCCCGCAATAAAGTTCATGTCATTATATTGCTTTTCGGTAACCATCATCGTTTGAATCAAACCATTTTCAGGTGCAAATTCGGCAATTCGCTTTTCCATATAGCCAGCTGATTGTTTACTTACACATACGCGAACATACACTGAGTATTGGATCATCAAAAAGCCTTCATTGATCAGCTCTTTTCGAAACTTTCGATAACTTCTTTTTTGCTCATTCGTTTGAACTGGTAAATCAAACATGACCATTAATCGCATTATTCGGTACCTCATTAGATATCTCCACCTTAATGTCTACGTTGTCGTTGTTTCCACTCAAATAATTCAAGCAATTCATAACGTGCTTAGATAATGCATTTCTCAAAATAGTTGTTTCGCCATTATATTTAAGTTCAAAGTTCAGTAAATCAACCAGTGCAAACTTTATATCCGGCGTTAATTCATTAAATTTTTGATTTGCAATCCAATAATCAATAATCGGTCTAAACGGTTCCATTAAATCAGATCCTAAATTAAAATCATTAGCTTCACTATGATGATGAATCCCAAATTGTGTCAGATAGCCATTAACAACAATTTCTCGATTGACTGCAGATAATAAAATCGAATAACCGTAATTTAATGCAGCATTAATTGGATCATATTCTCGCCTAGTAAAATCGTTATTAAATAATATCGTAAAATACTTTCTGGCTGCCACAGCTTCGCGATTGGTCGCATCCCCAACTTCGAGCTTATCTAACTCATCGATTAATTCAGTCGTGACATTCCCCGTTAATTCACAAACCTTAATTTGCATATTAATTTTATTACTAATAATTTTTGTCCATAATTTTTCTTTAAGTGCATCATTCCAATTAAATTGATCAATTAAAATTCCAACGTCACGATTATTAGGGTAATAACCAACCGTTTCACAACTTGGTTCACCTTTTTCACCTGTAAATACAATTTTAGTACCTGATTGCACTAATTTATTAATCGCAGCAGTTGTAATAACGACATTATTTGACGCAATCAATAATATTTGAATATCATCAATTGGAATTTGATTGGTCCCATCCCGCGTTTGCACCACTAATTGCCGACTCGAATAAGAAACTTTACCATGTTGCGAAATAACCACACTTCGCCAACTCATAAAAGCACCCCTTTAAAAAAAATTATTATGTGGTATACTAACTTTGTTGACTGATACTCAACACATCGAATTCATTGATTTGATACTCTGAGTTAAAATCAAGCAAGGCGCAAGCCAAGTTTAATCTTCTGAGTCCTGTATGGGACCATACATAAAGAGCGTTATTGATTTCATTATCAATAACGCTCTATTTTATTGTCTATAAATCCTTTAGGGCAACCTTCCTTTCAAATAACCCAGTTGAAGATTGGAACAAAACAACTGTATCTTTGGTTAATTTAATACCACTTGCTTGTTGCATAAACCCAAATGGTGTAGTTATTCCAATATTTTTCAAATCAGTTCTTGCAGCATTTGCATGCAAACCAATAAACATGCGATCAATAATAGTAGACTTACCTACTTGTACTAATTTGTTGTTTTCGTACTCATCTTTATCAGGTAAATCAATAAACTTAGATCTTCCTTCAATAACCTTTTCTCTAAATTTATTAGTATCATAAAGTGGAAAATACTTATTCATGGCCTCCATAATTTCATCATAAGCATCTAAGTACGACTTATTTGATTCTTTACCTGCAATTTTTTTAACACTATCTTTAGTTAAGACTAGCTCTCTTAAATTATGTGGGTATGTTGATGATCCCAGCATAAATGGCTGCCCACCATCAAATACCGCCTGTCCAAATAGCACTTTAGGCAATACCAACTCAAACCACTCAACTTTACGAGTAATTTCACCAGTTTTTTTATTTAAATTTTCTTTGGTAAATTTAGTTTCAATAAACTGTGTTAGTGCTTCAACATCAACTTCTTTGCCATGTTGAACTGAATCGGCAATCCGAACAGGGATTCCGATAACTTTATAATAAACTTCATCCTTCTTTTTCAAACGAACGATCGACATAAAGGCATCTTTTGAGCCGGTATAGCCACCATACAATGCAGTTGGCATATCATCTTTTTTCGGAATTAGTTGTTTAGCGCCTTTTCGACCAAGTGACTTATCTAGTTTAGCGGGATAAAGGGTTTGATCATACATCGCACCACTATTTTCATGTACTTCATGTGTCACCAATACTTTTTTGAAGTCATAAATTTTATTCATATTGGTAATTACTGCTAATTTATCAGCGATTATTTCACCGGTATCTTTATCGACAACTTTATCGGTGTGTTTTAAATCTCGTAAGAAATCAAAACTAGTCATGTTTTTAAGTTTATCCATTTTTTTAAATTCACCATAGACAAAATATGGTTGTAATTTCGGATAACGCTTATATAAATAAGTACCAACAAACGCTGATAAATAAGCATCAAACGCATGATGATAGTTATTAACATTTCGATTTTTAGGAAAATCAAAGAATACCCGCATATCATGGGTCAAATTAGCTTTAACCGACACAATTTTAGTATCATCACCCAATTTATCATTTAAAATTTGGGCAACTAATTTAATAATCTGGCGAGTTTCAACTAATTGACGATTAATAAAGCCCTCTGCCTTAAATTTATCAACATTATCAGGGTTCAAGGTCAAATTTTTAAACTTAGCTTTTGACATTATCCCAGTGTCAACCATTCGTTTCCAAGTTGGGTACATTTTGGCACCAAATAATTCCATCGGAACGTTGTCATTTTTAACTCGATTACCTTTAGCATTAACCAAAACTTTATTATTAATTGAATCATCTTTAATAAATGATTGTGGCAAAACATGGTCAACATCATAACTCGAAATATTATCAATATTAATTGTTTTTCCACTATATAAATCAATTCCACCTTGAAGGAAATACAAGAATAGCTTTTCTTTATTAAGAGAACCCTTATTGGCTTCTAATTCACCACGAACTGTTTTATTTATAACATCATCTGTGACCTTACTATACATTTCACGGATTTGGCTATAGCGAGAATTAGTCCGACGACCATTCACTTCATCTTCACGAGCAAATTCAATAAATATCTTTTGTGGTGCCACGCCACCCATTGCATTTTGAATATCTTGAACTACTAATAATACTTGGCGAATTGCTTTTTTATTTTGAGGTGACGTATAAAAATTATCAATCATTTCAAACATATCTTTTTTACTATTGGTCTCAGTTAAATTAGCATTTTCATCAAAAATTGCTTGTTTAAACTCAGGACGATTAACAATCATCATAAAATTATCGCTACTATCACGTAAAATATCGATAATCCGTTGACCATTTTCATCAACCAAGCATGCCAATAACCGTTTCGATAAACTACCCCAACCACGATACCGTTTGTTAGCTAATTTGTTCCTTTGTTCATCAGTTAGCCAATCAATTTCTTTTAATTTAGTTTTAAAAATAGCCGCATCTTCAAAAATGGTTGACCATTCAATGATTTGTTCGATATCTTCGCGATACTTCACGTCATTAATTTGATCTGGAATAATTTTTTGATAGTCAAATTGAGTTGATAAACTACTCATTAATTTCTTTTCATCAGCCAAACCTTCGACTTTTAAATTATCACGGACATACATTAACTCACTAACCAGAAAATCTTTCAATTGTTTAATAGACACACTTGCATGCTTCGTAAATAGTTCATCATGAATTAATTGCTTTTGTTCGGCAGTAAATTTTTCTCCATTAACTCTAATATTGTTTAGTTCGTTATAAACTTCAAAATCCTGTGTTAATAAACTACACTTAGGCAAAACATCTTCATTAAGTAGATATTTATCCTTGGTCGTCATGCGCTTAATAAAGTTTTCAGCCGATGCATTCTTATCCACGATATCTTCAAAATTCCATGGGGTGATTGCTTCAGTCGATTCTGGATTTTTACGAACCATCCAAGCAAATCTAGTCTCATCTTTTTTCTCTTTACTTGCAGTATCAACCAAT
Organism: Paucilactobacillus oligofermentans DSM 15707 = LMG 22743; assembly: GCF_001434315.1. GTDB lineage: Bacteria > Bacillota > Bacilli > Lactobacillales > Lactobacillaceae > Paucilactobacillus > Paucilactobacillus oligofermentans. Next base: position 458,625 of record NZ_AZFE01000031.1, read on the forward strand.
GGTCCAACGTAGTATGGAACCCGGAATGAAACTAACTTATCAAGCTTATATTCATTTCCAACTTTTTCGCCTAACCAATCATAATATTTCGATTGATTTTCGATAATTACATCTAATTCATGTTGATGTAATTGATGCGGAATGGCACCATTTTCCTTCGTCCGTTGTTTAGGCATGAATTGGTCCAGCTCAATTAACTGATTAATCTCGGCAACTTCATCCCCGGCCACCCCTTTAATTTCACTTTGGACTGCTTTATAAAAATCTTCTTTAATGAACTGCTTGCTGTCTTTACCATTGATATATTGGTCATAGGCTACTTCCAATTTATCCGCAGCCTTTTTATCAACTAACTTTTCAACGGCTTTCAACAATTGTAAGTGTGCTTTATGTGCTTCGTATTTTTCAACCATTGATTCAGATAAGCCTTGGCCTTCAGGAACAATCCCAGCCAAAGTGATTGAAGAATGAATCTCATTTACCAATTCCACCACATGAATAGCCGGATCATCGAGTTGAGCAATGATCTCATCTAATGCATCATCAGAGCTTTCTGAATCCAGTGAAAATTTCCACATTGAATCATCACTCTCAGTATTTGTCAGAACATCAAATCTAGTATTCAAGCCTAAAATACCACTCAAAAATTGCTTTACAATCTTATTTTGCAATTTTTCAATAGTTTTAACTTCTGAGACCGTATAAATTAACTTCACTGCTTCACCTTGTCGATCAAATCGTGATTTAGTGCTATCTAGTAGTATTTTTTTGATTTCATCAATCTGATCAAGATTAAACTGTAATTCTAAGTCAGGATAAACACTTTTAAATTCTTCATTTAGTTCATTAAATTTAATTGCTAAATCTAAATTGCCACTTTTAAAAGTTTTTACGGGAGCATTGTTTAAAAAGTGACCGCGATACTTAACGATATGGTGAATTGCTAGATAAACTTCACGAATATCAAATTGCCGGTTTTCCGTCATTAGTGCCTGTCGTAAATGATAAATCGTCGGATATTCTGTGTAAAAATCTTTATCTGAAGTATCATCAAATAAGACACTCTCCGGATACTGTTTTTTAGTATCTTGAGGGACTAAATTAGATTGCTTTTGCCGAATAAAAAAAGCCTCGTCTTGCGGTAAAATATATGGTTCAAAGAAATCCTGGAGTAATCGCAAACGCCACTTCCGTCGATTCAAGCGCCGTCGGGTTGTCCGAAAGCCACGCCGGTCAGCCGCCGTTTGCCCTTCACTATAAATCCGCGTTCCATATCCATACTTACCCTTTGCGTGCATTAATTGATAATTATCATCCACTATCGCCCAGCCAATTGAACTCGTCCCAATATCCAAACCTATATTATAGTTTTTCGCAGCCATAATTTTCCTCCAAATTTATATCATAATGTAATTATAATACTTATGTTATCGGGGTTAAACGCTTTCATAAAAATATTTAATTTTACCTTTATGTCCCCATTTCCTGTACAATGAGCATAACTTAACAAGGAGTATCAAAATGGAACCTTACTTTAATAAAATGACCCCCACTGGTTATGCTGAAATTGAAGCCGAAATCGAGCAACTTAAGCTAGTCCGTCCAGAAAAAATTCAAATTTTAGCGGCTGCACGGGCACTAGGTGACCTGTCAGAAAATGCTGAATATAGTTCCGCCAAACGAGATTTGCGTCGTTTAGAAGGCCGCTTGCGCTTTTTAAACAAGCAGCTTCAGTATGCCCAAGTCGTGACCCCATCCAATAATGACCTAGTTGAAATTGGTAAAACTATTACGGTTGAATTCTTAGATGATCACGAAACGGACACTTACTTAGTTGTCGGTAAACAAGAGGCTAATATTACCGCAGGAAAAATGTCATTCAATTCGCCATTGGGATCAGCCGTCATTAACCACCAGGTGGGTGACACCGTAAGTATTACTTCACCGGATTCAGAATATACCGTTAAAATTATTGCCGTTACATTTTAGATTAGGAGATTGAATTTTGCTAACCACCATTATTAGTGCCCTCGTGATTTATTTTTCGACTGCTCTGGACTTAATCGTTATTTTGATGATGCTGTTCAATAAGTACCCATCAAAGGCGGACCATCGCCAAATCTTTATTGGTCAATTCGTCGGCTCCGGATTATTAGTCTTGATTAGTTTGTTTTTTGCTTATGTACTGCACATGGTCCCTGACCAATGGATCTTAGGGATTTTAGGGATTATTCCCATTTACTTCGGTATCAAAGCTCTCATTTCAGATGAAGAAGAAGTCGAGACCGTTGAAACTAAATTAACTGGTAAATCGCTCAACAACTTAATTATTCCGGTAATTTTAATTACGTTTGCATCTTGTGGAGCGGATAATATTGGGTTATTTATTCCTTATTTCGTTACCCTGACGCTACCACAAACTAGCCTTGCCCTTGTTATTTTCATGCTCGGAATCCTTACAACTGGGTTACTCGGAAATAAACTTGCTAAAATCAAGTTGGTTGAAAACTTTCTGGATAAATTTGGTGACTGGATTATTGCCATCATCTATATCGGCCTTGGAATCATGATTATTTGGGAAAGTGGCACCATTCAACATTTTATTTAAATCAAAAAGGCAATTCCAAGTTTAATTAACTTAGAATTGCCTTTTTAAATTATTTAATAATTGTAATTCGTTTGTAGCTCACAACCATCTTTGAATGATATTCATCCTTAATAGCTCGTGATAAATCTTCATTTTCCGCAAAATCAACTAAACAAGAGTTAGTATATTTGCGTGTAATTACGGCAGCAGCAGGTTCTTTCACTGCTTCGCTCGTAAACGTTACTTGTTGTCCTAAGTCAAATTGAGCATTCACTTCATTTTCTTCATACAAAGATAAACGACTTGATTTGTCCCTTGGCTTTACTTTAGTTTCAGTAGCGGTCTTAGTTTCTACTGCTGGTTCTACTTTTGCTACTGGTTCTGCTGCTTTTTTATCTTCTGCCATCATTTGACCTCCAGGATCATCTAAAAGGGTTAACTAGAATATTATACAGCAAATCGCAGACTTGTGCTAACTTATTAATTAACAACGCATTGTCTAATCAACTTAATCCATTTAATTTTCTCAAATAAAATTGATTGGTTATTTTAATAATCAAGCGGCCTTCACAGTAATCTGTGATGAAGTTAGGTTCCAAGTAATTGTACTACCAAAACGTTGCCCTGCCATTAATTTAGCTTGATGATTGGCATTCAATATTAATTGTCCCGTGGTCACCCATGTTCCAGCATTTCCATCCTTTGAATCTAACAGATTATAACTTGTATTATTATCGGAAATCACCAACGAACGATTTCCCATAATATTGTTCATCTGTATCATCGACTCTGATGTCAGTTCCGCTTTTTCATTATCAATAAACTTGGTCATCTTGGCCGATAAACTCCAATCATCACTATCAACCCGTGAGTCCGTAATTGCTAAAATTGATCTAGCTTCCGGTTTTGTTTGCTTCATTCCAATCGTTCCATTATAAATATCGGCTGCCGTTACATCACCAAAGTTAAAAGTTGGTACTTTATCTAGACTTAGATGCCCAACGGGTGCAGTAACTGAAAGTTGTGCCTTATTTGAATTAATTGTGATATCTTGTGTATCTCCATTACCGGTTGGAATTGATGCCGTTAATACCGCCCGCATTACATACGGAGTACCTGCCTTCGTAGCGGCAGCTGCTTGTTTAATAAAACCACTCTTTTTAGTAAAAGTTAGTACATTATCCGCAGCAGTTAAATCAGTAACCTGCTGAATACTTCCCTGATAGTTACTAACGCCTTCACTATTTTTATTATTCAGATTGGTAAACGTATTACCATTATTATTACTATATTGCCACTGATACTTCCAGGAAACATTACTACCATCTTCTGGTGTTGTCACGTCACCTAAATCTGAAAGTCCTTGTGCATCAAGCGACCATGTACCACCATCATTAGTAGCCATTTCTTTCGCTACTAAGCCTCCCGCATATATATCTTTATAATCAACTAAATTCCCGGAAGTAGCGGTCTCAGTATTGGTGATTTGAGCTGAAATTTGTTTTTTAATTCCCGGGTTCGTTGTACTCGTATTGATATCCATTGGTTGTGTCATAACATAGCTAGCATTTCGACCCTTTTTTTGATCCCACATAATTTTGTCAGCTAATGAACTATTCCATTCAATTAAACCAGTAGCATCATTGGGCGTTGTCATCGCTGTTCCGGTATAAGTAGCATTCTCAAAAACCACTTTGGGGGCAGTCATCGTGATTGAGGTTGCATCAATCGGACTAGGAACAACCACTACTTTAACCAATTTTGAAGTTTTATGTTTTGTTCCCAGGCCCAACAGTCCATGAACTGTCACATCATATTGAAAATAATAAGTTCCAACCGCTAAGTTAGTTGGTAGTTCCATTTTTGGATTTGTATTAGTCCAAAAGTGATCGCTAACTGTTGAATCAGTCGTTTTTATCCAGGTTTTATGATCACCTTGTAACGTCCATCTGGTTGGAGTTACTACCACATTACTCCCTAATACTAATAGTAACCAAGTTGATACTTTGAGTGATAAGTCAGCGACCGCCATCTTACTTCTTGAATCAGCCACTAAATATTGTTCTGATTGCGGTTGTACAATAATCCCAGGTATAATTGGCAAAATAATATGTAAGCCACTCCAGCTTGGGTTTTGAACTCCATCTGCCGCAGTCGGTGCCAATGGGTTCGTATCATTTGCTTGTGTCATTTCCGTTGTGTCAGCCCTAGTTTGAACTTCATTCGAGCTTGCATCACTAATAGCAGTATCATTAACACTTGATTCTGTTTTTGTAGTACTGCTATCACTATTAACTACTGATGAACTTTGACTGCTTACACTAGAATCACTAGTTTCTACTGCCAGCGTTCGACTTGGTACACTTGTAATGCTACTAAAGGTAAATAATCCGACCAATCCTAAACAAATCACTTTTTTTAGCTTCATAACATCTCTTTTCCATATATTTTTTGATAGTAATGTCCATTAAAGCATTCCCACATCGTTAATCTAATTCCAATATCATTCATAATTGAATCCTACGAAAATCCGATAATAATTAGTTATCCATGATTATTATGAACACTATTTGTATAATTAATTATCAACCAATAGCATTAGCTAATACCAATTTAATACAAATATTATTTATTAGAATATATTCACATGGAATTAATTATATTTTTTATTAACGCTGACAGTTAAGTACCTTAACCTCTCTTACAATTCAAATTGTACATGGATTGTTAGTGAAATTACATAGCATAATTGTTTGCCATACACTTCTGTTAACTTTAATAAGTTTACAAAAAAGCCAGACTATTATTAGTGGTTTTATTAAATTTAATTATCACATGATTAATATAATCATTATGATTAAAGTTATCATTTATATTGCTTTTGTTGATAAGTAAATTCATTTTTTGATTAAACATGGCTATACAAAAACTCCCACAATTGAATAAATTCAATTGTGGGAGTTTTATTTAAAATTACAATCTCAGTTCAATAACTCTATTCAGCTGTTTTAGTTGTCGGTGTATCACCAGTTAGCGTCCAAGTAATCGTACTACTAAAATGTTCACCATCAGTTAACTGTGTTTTGTGATTAGCATTTACAAATAATGCCCCCGTTATGGGCGTGGTTAATGACCCACCTTTATCTCTAGTTAATGCCAGATTATCTTTATTATCATCGGTGACCTTCACAGGCGTTTCTCCACTAACCGAATTTAATATGCTAACTTTATTTTCAAGTTGGGTTCCACGATCAGACGTCATTTTAGTCATTTTTGCTGATAAGCTCCAAGATTGATCGACACGGGTATCAGTCACTGCCAAACTAGATGTCTTCGCGGTTTTATTATCTTGAGTTCCATTATAAATATCAGAGGATGTGATATTGTCGAAACTGTAAGAAGGTACTTGATCCAAGGTCAAACGACTAACAATCGGTGTGGCCTGCAATTCAGCTTTATTTGAAACGATCGTAATTTTAGTTTTAGCATTAGCTGGATCAATTTGGGTCGACATTGTTAACTGAGCTTGATAACTTTTTCCTGAATTAGTAGCTACAGCAGCTTTAGTCATAAATGAGCTATTTTTAGTAAACGTCAATGGTGATTGTGTATTTAAATTAGCAATGTTATCCACATCACCTTCAACGTTAGTGACTCCGTCAGCTGATCCTGGCGTAGTAATTTCTTTACCACTGCCATCCGTAAACTTCCAAGCGTAATGCCACTTATTTGGCGAAGCCGTGGCAGTATCCAAATCAGATAACCCACCAACTGCCCAAGTTCCACCAGCATCAGCTGCTGCATTGTAAGCTGGCAAGCCACCAACATATAAAGATTTAGTCTTGGCTGCTAAGGTTCCAACCAGGACTTTATAATTAGCTTTAATTCCCGGAACTTTGGGATCAGTATTAACTTTTCCGGTATAATAACTATCTGGTGTATTCCCACTAGCTGTAGACGTTCCATTTCCTGCCCTAATTTTGGTTGCACGTGCACTAGACGGTGTAAACGTTAGTTTATCATTAGAACTACTAGCCGACCAAACAGGCATATCCGTTGAGTTATTAGGTGTCAAAATTGCATTCGCTGCATAATCAACATCCGAATAAATAACTTTCGGCGTTCCATCACTATTATCAGTATTTGTGTCAACGTCTGTCGCTGAAACTGGCTTCGGCGTTACCACAACTTTAGCTAGATTAGAGTAATAACTAGTCCCAGCTTCTGTAAACATAAATTGGTAATAATAAGCTCCTTCTGTGAGTGATGAAATACTGTAATCATTCACATCTAAAAAGCCAAACAGGCCTAACAAACCAGAGGCTCTAACAGTCGGCTGGTTGCCATCTTTTACCCAAGTGTTTAATTTAGCATCCCAATGCCACCGTGCAACACTTAAAGTCTGATACAAGGGATGAATTCCAGTCTCAATTCGCATACCAGAAAATTTTGCTTTTGAAATATTAGCGACAGGAATATATTGTTCCGAAGGTGGTTGAATACTAAAACCCTTTCTAAAAATCGTCAATAAAAAGCTCCATGAATCCTTAGATGGTGTATTCGCACCAGATGGAGTTCCAACAGGATCCGAATCAGCTTGCGAGCCTACAGTTGCAGCTCTAGATTGCGCAGTCACAGAATTATCAGCGGTTTTTGAATCACTAATTGCACTCGAAGAAATTGAACTAGTAGTACTTGAATCTGAATCACTACTCGTTTGGTTAGACACAGATGAACTTTGACTGCCAGAACTTGAACTAGCAGTTTCGGCTGCTAAAATTGGCATTGATAAACTAGTAAAACTCCCCAAAGTTAATATAGCTATTAAGACCAAATAAACCATTTTTTTTAATTTCATAATTCTCCTCCCCCCGTTTTAAATCGTAATACATATTTTTATCTATCATTCATTCAATAATTAATCACATAATAAGTTATATCCAGTTAAATTATACTATGATGCTATTTTTTTAAGCAAACTAACTGCCTACACTATATTCCATTATAAAAACTACTACTAAAAATTTTTAAGCCCTCATGTAATATAAATTATACAGGTAAAGCTCTTAAAGCTAAACAATATAAGTGTTTACTTACTAAGAATAGGTAAAACCGTGAGTATAATAGTATATTAAATTCACTTAGGTATCCGCAATACTTATTTTAAATTATTAATTAACGATATTTTATCTAATATTATTTTAAGCATAAAACCCGATTAATTAGAAAAATCTAATTAATCGGGTTTTATTAAACCATTTTTTATTTAGCGGCTGTTGCGTTTGGCGTACCAGCAGTTAAATTCCAAGTAATTGTACTACTAAAATTATCCCCATTATTCAACTCCACGTTAGGATTAGCATTTAAAAGCAATTGGCCGGTTGTTTCCCACGAGCCTGCATCACCTTGTTTAGAACTTAATACTTCAGTAGAAACATCATTATCAGTAAGAATTGCCGATACATCATCCATCAAATTATTCATCTGTAACATTGTATTAGTATCTAAGCCTGTAGAGTTACCGTTCTCAAACTTGGTCATTTTAGCAGTTAATGTCCAATCATTACTATCAACACGTGTGTCACTAACCGTTAAAGTTGATTTTGCTTCTGGTTTTGTTTGACTAGCGACAATCGTACCATTATAAATATTCGAAGCTGATACATCACCAAAATTAAATGATGGAACTTCCTCGAGACTGAGCTTTCCAGTAGCACCAGTTACAGTTAAACCGGCTGCGTTAGAATCAATTTCAATATTCGTAACCTTTTTACTTTCGTCAGTTACTGTAGCAGTTAACTTTTCACGTACTACATAGTCCGTTCCACTCGTTGTGGCTGTTGCGGCACCATTTACCCAGCTACTATTTTTACTAAAGGTTAGAACATTTGAGGTATTTGACAACTCTGTAGCACTAGAAACATTTCCAGATATATTGGTTACACCATCAGCAGCCGCGGGAATATTCTTAAATGAACTGTCTTTACCAGTACCATCCGTACTATATTGCCATTGATAATTCCAGGTAACATTCGTACCCGAAGCCGGATTAACTGAAGCTTCTAAATCTTTCAAACCAGCTGCATCTAGCGACCACGTTCCGCCTTCATCAGCAGCCATTTTCTTAGCTACCAAACCACCGACATAGGTTGTTTTCGTATCATTAGCAGTTCCACTTGCACCAGTGGCGTTATCTATGTTAGCAGCTATTAAAATTGGTGTTCCCGGATCAGTTGTACTTGTATTAATCGTTGTTGGTTGCTTATCATTATCTACGGTAAAGTTTGAATTTCGTCCAGTTTGTTGATCCCAAGTTATTTCATTCCAATCTCCAGAAGGTGAACTACCAGTCCAAGAAATTTTACCAGTAGCATCGACCGGATCTGTAACTGCATTACCTTCATATGCAGCATTAGCAAAAATAACGTTTGGTACAGTTATTGAAATTGACTTTGCTTGTACAGCTGCAGGAACAACAACTACTTTAACTAACTTCGATATTTTACTATCTTTATTCCCTAAAGCACCACGAAACGCACCATCAATTTGGTAATAGTACGTTCCAACTGACAACAATGGTTTATAAGATATTTTCGGATTACCCGTTAGTAAAAAGCTTGCCGTTTGAGTTTTAATAACCGTTTTATCCCATTTACCCGTACTATCATTCCACTTCCACTGCGTTGGTGTATAGTCTAAATACGATCCCAAAACTGGAAAAAAGAAAAAAGCTGCTTTAAAGCCTAAATCAACCGTAGCATTCCCTGATGAATCAGCCACAACGTATTGTTCTGATTGAGGTTGAACTTGAAAGCCAGTAATAATTGGAATGATGAAATACGATGCAGTCCAATCAGCTTCTTGTACTCCATCATCTGCAGTTGGTGCAGCTGGATCAGTTTGAGGTGCCACTACACTTTTGGCGTTTGCTGATTTATCAGAAGATGAACTAGCGGCACTTGAACTAGCGGCACTTGAACTAGCGGCACTTGAACTAGCGGCACTTTGGCTGCTACTGGTTTCACTACTATCAAAAGAAGAACTTTGACTACTAATAGAACTAGTTTCATTAGTATCTACCGCAGATACTGACGATGTAATAATCATCGCACCACTAAAAGTCACTAACATTAGTAAACTCAAATAAATTATTCGTTTAATCTGCATTCAATTAATCCCCCATATTTTGGTAGTACTTGTAAAAATGAATTTAACAATCGCTCCCAAAGCTAAATCATTAATTTTATTAAATAAAAATAGTTAAGCCTGTTACGTATTTTGAATTATACAGATTAATTCACTTTAATCAAACATTTGAATTGTATGCCATACGCTTTATTCATTTACTTATTTTGAATAAGTGATACACGATATAGTTATGTAACTATAAACTAAAATTAATCCGCAATAATTTTTCCCAAACAAAAAGCTTTGGTTAGGAATAATCCCTAACCAAAGCTTTTAAAATTATTAACCTAAAAACATATCTACTTCAACGCAGTCGCAGTTGGCGTCGTTGAAGTTAAATTCCAAGTAATTGTACTACTAAAATGGTCATCATTAGTTAACTGCATTTTATGATCAGCAATTAGATAAAGTGCACCACTAACTGCTTTATTCAAAGTACCACCAGTAGCAGAAGACGTCGAAGTAACTGATTTATCAGTATCCGTTACTTGTAATCCAGTATCACCTATACTTGTATCTGATATCGTAATATTATTAGCAAGTTTGTTACCAGCATCATCGGTCATTCTCGTCATTTTTGTTGATAGTGACCAATTTTTATTAGCAGCTACTCTTGTATCAGTAACCGTTAAGTTAGACTTGTCAGATGATTTAGTTCCACTTACTCCATTATAAATATCTGTTGCAGTTATATTGGAGAAGTTGAAATCAGGGACACTATCTAAACTTAAACTACCAACTACCGGATTCACTGTTAAACTAGCAGCGTTAGAATCTATTTCAATAGTTGTAACCTTTCCAGTATCTTGATCGGTAGCATTAGCAGTCAGCACTTCCCTTAATACATAGTCAGTCCCTTTAACCGTTGCAGATGCGGCATTAGTAACAAACCCACTAGTTTTGCTAAAAGCTAAAGTATTAGCTGAACTAGCCAAATCACTAGCATGAGAAGTTGTTCCTTTAAAATTAGAAACTCCATCATCACTAGAAGTTATATCTTTAAAACTTCCGGATTTACCACCAGTTGTACTATATTGCCACTGATAGCTCCAAGAAACATTATCCCCACCATCAGGATTAAGTGAAGTTTCTAAACCATTCAATCCTGAAGAATCCAGTGACCAAGTTCCACCTTCATCAGCATCCATCACTTTCGCTGCCAGCCCACCAATAAATGAATTAGCAGTCCCAGCATGTTGGGCTCCAGTTGCATTACCAGAATTATCCAAATCAGTAATTGTTGACGTGAAAGCTATAGGAAGACCTGGGTTAGTAGTACTTCTATTAACATCCGTTGATTGTTTATCATTATCTACAGTAAAGTTCGAACTACGTCCAGTTTGTTGATCCCAAGTAACACCACTTAAATCACTAGTCCAGTTAATCACTCCAGTTGCATTAACTGGAGTCGTTGTGGCAGTTCCATCATAAGAAGCCCCTGCAAAGAGTACATCAGGTACAACTGGAGTAATTGCAGTAGCCTTAATCGGAGCATCAACTATATCAATCTTCGATATTTTTGATATCTTATTATCAGGACCGATCCAGCCAGGAAATGATCCAGTATATTGAACATAATATTTTCCAATCGGTAAAGTTCTTGTATTATCAAAATGAGCACTACCAAGCAAATAAAATGAGTTTGATTTAGTATAATTTTTAAGCGTTCTTTGCCAATGGGCAGAACCCGTGGCACTAGATTCAGCCGGAATCCATGTCCATAGAGTTTCAGTTACTGTGACCTTCGCCCAACTAAGCGGATTTAAAGATCCCACAAAAGCAGCTTTGAATCCCAAATCAGCAACTCCAGTATGATCTGATTGATTCGCAACTACATACTGTTCAGATTGTGGTTGCGTTTGAAATCCTGTAATAATCGGAACACCTATACCACCTATACCGAAGAACGAACCATTCCAATCAGCCTTTTCAACTCCATCCCCTTCTATCGTGGGAGCTGGCGGCTCAGTATCATCTTGAGTAGCAACTACACTTTTTGCAGTTTCTTGACTAGCAGCCAAACTATCAGCATTAGCACTTGAGCTAGATGATGATGGAACACTACTAGTTAACGAAGAACTACCTGTAGATGAGCTTTGACTACTACTTGAACTAGTATCAGTTCCCGCTGCCAGCACTGTCATTGGTGCAGCAAAACTACTTAAAGTTAATAAGGTCGCTAATCCTAAATAAACTACCCGTTTAATTTTCATCCCATTAATCCCCCATAGCTTTCAATAAAACTTTTATACAGCAATTCTAATGATGACCAAACTCATTAAAATCACAGCTCCCATTAATTAACACCACTACTATATACCTTAATTATACCTACATTTTTGCTACAATAACACACGATAATTGTCTGCCCTACACTCAAAATATTTACATATTGAAGTAAAAATACCAGATTTTTTGTATAAAAAAGGATATAACCTCCTATGATACAATCTGAGCGTCTAAACCAAACCGAAAAGAAAAAATACAAAGGCAAAAAACATATTAAAATTGTCAGTGAGGAGCCTTACGTATAAGCATATAATCAATGAAATATAGCTATTACAGCTTTAAAGAAGAATAAAAATAGTATCTTTAACCGCTGTAAATTTTAATTTTCAAATTGAGAAATTAATAGAAAATAAAAAGAACACCCAAAGGATGTTCCTAATATTAGAATTCATCAATACTATTGACGAAGATAAATTAAATACTAAACTTATTTTTCATCTACTTATGCTGGATCAATCGGTGGTGTTCCTCCACTTAAATCCCAAGTAATGGTACTACTATACTTTTCATTATCCATTATCTGTAATTTATGGTTAGATGACATTTGTAATTTACCATTAACTTTCGAACTATAAGATCCACCACCATAACTATTACTAACAGCATTCATGACACCATTATCGACTAATACAAGTCCTACTCCAATATCAGCTCCAGTATCAGATATTTTTACATTATTTTCAAGTTGATTACCTTGATCACTAGTAAATCTCGACATTTTTGCTGATAGGCTCCAAGTTTTACCACCTGAAGTATCAGTTACCGCTAACTGTGACTCTTTGGCAGCTAATTTATCATTAGTTCCATTATAGATATCAGTAGCTGTAATATCACCAAAATCAAAACTAGGAACTTCATCAAGACTTAACCTTGGTAAAACAGGAGTTGATTGTAATTCTGCTTTATTCGAGACAACACTTATTGGTTGAGTTGTTCCATCATCATCCACAAGATTGGTAGTAAAGGTTACTTGAGCACGATAACTTTTGCTAGCAGCGGTTGCAATAGCAGCATTCTTCATAAATGAACTATCTTTTGTAAAAGTTAGCGGTGCAGCAGAATTTAAGTTCGTAATGTTATCAACATCACCTTCAACATTAGTTACCCCATCAGCGGTTCCAGGAGTAGCAATTGCTTTACCACTACTATCAGTGAACTTCCAAGTATAATGCCATTTAGTATTTGCTTGTGAGGCTGTCTGTAAATCAGATAATCCGCCTACCAACCATGTACCACCGGCATCAGACTCAGCATTATAAGCTGGCAATCCACCTACATATAGTTTCTTTGCCTTTTGCGCTAAAGTTCCGACAGCAATTTTATAGTTTGCCAAAATCCCAGGTGCCTTAGGATCCGTATTAACTTTACCAGTATAATAACTATCTGGTATATACTTACTAGTTAATTGGTTTGTATGCCCATCCCCTGCCATAATTTTAGTAGATCTTGTATCAGAAGGAGAAAACGTTAACTTATCATTGCTACTACCAACTAACCACTCAGTATCATCCGTTGAATTATTAGGCGTTAAAATTGCATTAGCTTCATAATCAACATCTGAGTATATAACTTTTGGCGTTCCGTCACTATTATCTGTATCCGTATCAGCTGATGTTGCAGGAATTGGTTCAGGCGTAACAACAACTTTTGATAGATTAGAAAAGAATTCATGCTTAGTAAAAAGCACATTATAAGAATAATGATATTGGTAATAGTAAGTTCCTACAGTAAGGTCAGACAGCTTATAGTTATTAGTAGTTAAGAAGCCCAAAATTTCTGAAAATAAAAATCCTTCTGCTTTAACACTTTTTGCAGCATCCCTAACCCACTTTTTATTCGTTTCATCCCAATGCCAACGATAAATATCAACATCATATTTTTGAGCTGGAAAATTTAAAGGAGTTAAAATTTTAACACCAGAAATTTTTGCCTTAGCAATATTTTGAATCGCAATATATTGATCTGGTAGTTTAGAATTAAATCCCTTTCTCAAAACAGTTAAAATAAAGCTCCAGCCACTTTTAGATGCAGCGGTTGCATCGGATGGCGTTCCTACAGGATCAGTAGAATCTTGCAAAGCTACTTTTGTTATTTTAGTATCTTGACTAGCAGACGAACTATCAACACTAGCACTTGAGCTAGATGAAGATGGCACACTACTCGTTGATGAAGAACTGCTAGTAGACGAAGATTGGCTACTGCTTGAACTTGTATCAGTTCCAGCTGCCAAGACTGTCATTGGTGCAGAAAGACTACTTAAAGCCAATAAGGTCGCCAATCCTAAATAGATTGCTTTCCTTGTTTTCATGCGACCCCTTCTCTCTTATTTTGAGAGCGTCGATACAAGAAAATCAGCATGAATAACAAACCAATTCCAATTATACTAACAGTTAATCCTTGTACTGCACCCGTTTGTGGTAATAGACCTTTATTACTTTGACCATTACCGTAATGTATTACTTGTCCATTATTTGGAATGTTTGGTTGAGCAGTGGTTCCACCGTTACCATTATTGGTGTTTCCATTGCCATTAGTATCACCGCCGTTATTGTTACCACCGGTATTACCATCGCCACCATCACCAGGCAAGCCTGGGTTTCCTCCATCATAATCGACCGTAAAGCTAATTGTACTTTGATTAGTACTATCAATTGTCTCAGCATTCACTGTTTGCGAGAAGGTCATTACCATTCCCACAATCAGCCCCAATAATGCTAAGTACAATTTATTGCGATGCAATAAATTATGCTTCATGATCTCCTGCACTCCTTTTTTTGCCTATAAAATAGGCCAATAAAGCAATTCCCAAAATAACTAATACTGCGACTGGTCCCCAAATCCACCAGTTGATTGACTTATCAGGGTTAATCAGCGACTTATTAACATTTTGGCGTGTTGCTTGGTCAACAGTGAAGTTGTGTTTCAAATTAAACGTCTTTTCACCAGATTTCATCTTTACATAGTATGTGTATTTTCCAGCTGGTAAAAGCTTGTTATTAGTATCAATTGCGTATTCAAACGTTGAACGAGGTGCCATAGCCAACTTCGTAGCACTCTTTTGATAAAGCTTCTTCGTTTGACCTTGCTTAGTAATCCAAGCATGCATCTTGATTTGACCAAACATCGTTGGCGAACTATTTTCAATACGTCCAACTACTTGCGGTGCACCAGTACCAGACTTCATTTTCGCCATCGTTAATGATAGTTTAGGCTTAACCTTCTGGTCAAAATTTTGTGCCAAAATAACTGGCATCGTCATCGCAAATTGATTGTTAATACCTACGCCACTTTTCTGAGTCGTTTCAGAAGATGCTCGTTTAACATAAACACTTCCTAAAATCGTCCCTTTAAAGCCCTCCTTTGGAACTTTAACATTAAATGTAATGTCCTTAGAAGCACCTGGTTCAAGGGTAAAGGTTTGTTTACGATCCGACTTAGTAGCAGCAAGGTCAGGTAATAGCGGCGCCTTACTCTTAGTCATCAATTGGTTGTTTGGTGTATAGTCAATCGAACCACTATTCGTCGTTGAGGCGGCTACCAGTTTCGCCGTAAAGGTATGTTCTGTTTTTGTACTTAAGTTTTGAACGTTAACCGTCAATGGATACGTTTGGTCATCGTCAGCTTTGATAGAAAAATACCCTACACTACCATCAGTCTGTCCTGCACCAAATTGTGGAGTAATTGTAAATTCTGCCCCTTCAGCGTGGACTTTCGGCATAAAGCTTCCAATTCCAACCAATAGACCTAAGATCCCTAACATGACAACTAATTTTCTCTTTTTAGCCAACTTTGTAGCCTCCTATAAAATAAGGGCGGACAAATCGCTTTGTCTGCCCTTTTTAAAACTTATTTGTTTATATTGTAATTATTAAGGTGTAACTACTGGTGCAGTTGGGCCATCTGAAGATAAAGTCCAAGTGATATCAGCAGAATATGCAGCCTTGTCAGCCAAAGCTGCATCTGCATTAGCACCTAATGTAAGTGTCGAAGCAGCTGGAGCCATCGTGAAGACGTTAACACCATGCAATGTACCAATGCCCTCAGCAACAATTGTACCAGCGCCCTCATCAGTAATAGTTGCACCAGCAAAGTTTGCACCAATAGGACTAGTCGTTGCACCTAATGTTAAGGCTGCACCTGACAATGTTGATGAACCAGCAGCAAATGGACTCATTGAAGCAGTCAATTGCCAATTATCAGAACCAGTACGAGTATCACTAACTTTGATATCACCAGCAGTTGTAGCGGCTTTATCATTAAAACCAGAATAAATATCTGATGCCTTAACTTCACCATAGTTAAATGAAGGTACTGCTTGCAATACTAACTTACCATTTGGATCAGTGGGATCAGTAGGATCAGTTTTTGTGCTAACAGTAAAGTCAGCTGTTGATGTACCGTCCAATCCTGTTAAGTCAGCAGCTGAGGCTTGTCCTGCTGATACTAACATTGTACCTGATAAGGCAGCTAAAAGTAGTGCTGAAGTAAATGTTGCTTTCATAATAATCCCCGCCAGGCGTTTGATTTCAATCATTCACACAGTATTGGTTTTATTTATTTACAAAAATTGAAAAATAGTGATTAATCACGCTTAAACAAGATATTTATACGCTTGTTTACCAGCTTGACGGCCAAAAATAACGGTTTCGGCAATCGAGTTACCGCCAATTCGATTATGGCCATGTAGTCCACCGGCAATTTCGCCAGCCGCAAATAATCCTTTGATGACTTGTCCCGTTGTATCGAGGACTTGTGTTTTATCGTTAATTGTCACCCCGCCCATCGTGTAATGAACCGCTGGGGCAATATGAACAGCATAATATGGCGCATGATTTAATTCATGATGCATCCCCGTTGTCCGCTGATACTTACTATCACCATGACTATTAACCGCTACATTCCATTCGGTCATCGTCCATGCTAGTTTATCGGCAGGAATTTCCATATTTTCTGCCAACCCAGCAATCGTGTCCCCGTGGATGACGAGTCCAATACTATCATAGAATTTCATCGCCATGACTCGATCGTAAACGGCTTGGTCTAAGACCAAAAAGGCACTTTTCTCTGGTAGTTCCTCGATTGCGGCAGTTACCTTATCTCGCGTTGCCAATTCATTCGTAAAGCGTTCACCCTGGTTATTCACCAAGATGGCCCCTTCACCACGAACGGCTTCACCAATTAAATACGCGTGATCAGTATCTTGCTGCACGGTTGGGTGGACCTGGACTTGATCCATATCGGTCAACATAGCGCCCGCCTGTTTCGCCAACTGAATTCCATCACCAGTTGCCCCTTCTTGATTAGTTGTCCGATAGTCGGCGAGGTCTGGTCGTACTTCACTAATCATTTTGGCATTAGCGCCAAAGCCACCAGTTGCAAGCACAACCACTGACGTATTAATTTGCATTGAATTGCCCGAGATAGTTACGTTAACTCCCGTGATTTTACCATCACGCATTATTTCGGTGACTTGTGCATCCACTACGACTGGAATTTTTGCTTTTTCAATTTGTTTTAGTAATTCCGTGACTAAGTAGCCACCCACTGGTGCACCATCATGTGGTCGATGAGTCCGTGCCTTGGTCATGCCACCCATCAAAGTTAAATCATTTAACACAATATTATGTTGCGTTAACCAATTAATTGCGAGCGCACTATGTGTTACAAAATACTTTAATAAACTCTCATTATTCGCCCGGCCACCACCAATGTAAGTTTCATCATAAAACGCCTGCATATCATCAATCACTTTATGTTCAACTTGCACTTCAGTTTCAGCCGCATTCATTCCGGATGAGGCCCGCATTGTATTACCACCAAGTCGTGGCATTTTTTCCAGGATTAATGGTTTCAATCCCAATTCAGCTGCTTGCAGGGCACTCGTTAAGCCTGCTCCCCCCGAACCAATCACGATCAAGTCATAGTTATCTTGTAATTTTGAAGCATCAGTTGGTTTAAATGTATATTTTGCCAATTTTATTCCCTGCTTTCATCAATTTTTTAGCTTACTCTCTGTTGTAGTTCGTGGCAGCGCTTATTTCTTGCCTTTACTCTATCACTGATTACTCAAATTATTAAGCGATATCCTCTCATTGATTGCTAATAAAAAGAGCCTCAAATTAATGAGACTCTCTGACTGGATTTCGTTTCAAAATTTTGTTTAAGACCACTAATAAAACAAAGGTTAACAAGGCATAGCCAAAGGCAATAAAACTGATATTTTGCAAACCAATGATCCCTAATAATGCCGCAGCGGTTGCTGAACCCAACGAAATTCCAAAGTTAAAGAAAATCGAGCTTAACGACGAAGCCAGCACTAATGATTGAGGGTAATCTTTTTCCGCAACTCCTAAAAAATGAACTTGCATCGGTGCACCTAATAATGACGTCACCACACCGACTACCAACAACACAATTAGCCCGGTACTTTTTAGGTTCAGCGCAAATGGCATTATCAATAGTAGAAACATTTCAAAAATAAAAATTTGGGGCATCTTCGTGATTCCACTTTTATCCGCAATTCGACCTGATAATTGGTTTCCGATAATACTCGTAATTCCCAAGGCAAATAGCAGAATATTTAACATGCCTAAACTAAAACCAAGTGTGTCAGTAAGGATTGGTCGAATATAAGTGTAGTAACCATAAATTGCGGCCGCTGAACCCAGGATCGCAAACACACCTACGTAAATTCTTGAATCCTTTAATAAAGTTAACTGACCTAATAAAGTACTCTTCACCTGTTTTGTATCCCGTGGCAAGATAAAGATGAGGGCAATAAAAGTCATGATGGCTACGACTGATACTAACCAAAACGCATTTCGCCAGCCATAATTTGTACTAATCGTCGTTCCAATTGGAATTCCGATAATTGAAGCAATACTAAAGCCAGAATACAGCCATGAAATTAATCCAGCCCGTTTGTTCATTGGTGCAATTGTCGTTGCAAACGTCATAATTAATGAAATGATTGAACCGGCAACCATCGCCGTCATTACTCGTGAAACAATCAAAATTGCATAATTAGAAGCCAATGCTCCTAAAGTATTCCCAATAATAAAAACGACCATCAATGTTAGCAACACTTTAAACCGATTGTATTGACTGGTAAAAATAGTAATAAATGGCGTGCTAACTGCGTATACCAGTGCAAATGCCGTCACCAAATAACCAACAATCGCAATCGACATATCAAACGACTTGGCGATATCGGAAATCACCCCGACGACCATAAATTCATTACATCCCAACATAAAAGCCGTTAGTACAAAGACGACGACTTGTAACCTATATTTTGTCACGATTAACCTTCTCCTTTTATACGTCAAACATTGTGAAAATTACACATTGTTCATGATTTAACCAATTTTGAGCAAAAAAACAACTAGACTGCTATAATGAAAACGGATACAGTTTAGTTACTACCGAAATAATTTATCAACTTAGTTTTCTCTCTTCATATTACTACGATACAGCATTTTAACGGCAAATCAACCATTTGTTTTAAACCTTTTCCGCTACTGTTTTTTTACAATTGAGGTGTAATTATGGAAAAATTTGTATCAATTCCAGCCATTGAATCCAGCTTACATATTTTCGGTGGCCATATGCGAACCGTTCCTGGCGGTTGGTCTTTTTTTGAGCAAAAACACCAAGCATTTGAATTAATGTGTATGGTCGAAGGACATCAAACTACTACCATTGGTAACACTGAGATTACTTATGGACCCGGTGATGCGCTCTTTATCTCGCCAGGAACGTTACACACTAACTACAATACGAGTAAATCAGAAAAAATGACGTATATCTGCTTTCACTTTAATATTGAAAGTCTACAATTAAAATCAGAAATCATTAGCATTATCGCTAACGACGTCGTACATGCGAATAATGAAATCGCACAAATTGCAATTAAAGCGGCGAAAGCAATCATTGTTATCAGTGATTCAAATGACATTTCACTCGTCGAAAAAAAACTTTTAATCCAAATTGAATTTCTCAAATTTCTCCATAGCTTATTGCTGATACTACCTAAATATAAAAATCAAAGCCATGCCAAATATAGTGAACGTGAAGCCCAAGTAGCACGATCAATTGCAATGTCGATTGAAACTGCCATCGAAAACACTAACCCAGAAGGGCTCAACTTTGGATTAATTTGTAAATCACATAATATCAGTTCTGGGTATGGCCATCGAGTCTTTAAAAAGGTCTATGGAATCACACCGTTACACTTTATTGAAGAGCAAAAATATCGCAAAGCTAAATTATTATTAGGTACACCTGAATATTCAATTGAGCAAATTTCCTACATGATTGGTGCCCCTGACCAATCTAGTTTTAGTAAACAATTCAAAAAATGGTCTGGATTAACACCTAGTAAATATCAACAACAAATTAATCACAAACGTAAGGTAAGTTCCCTAAAAGAGAGTGGTTATTTCGAATAATTTTATTAAAAACCGATTTCTACATGAAATCGGTTTTTGGTTATAATTTGACAAATTCCTGTTATCAAATACTCTATTTTATATCCTGAAAGCGGATACAATTAAGAAGTACTGTTTTGTTGGTTCAATATACCAACTAATTGTTATCTATTTCACATTTTTCATATTCAGAAAGGAGTAACTATTATGGCCTCAAATCCTCAAAGTTCATCCACAAATGAATTTGCCAAGCTATCTTGGCGTGAGCGAATTAGTTACGGAGCCGGAGATCTGGCTCAAAATTTAATTTTCGGTACGATTGGTTCCATGCTTTTATTCTATCTAACAACTGTCTACGGTATTTCAGCCGCAGCTGGTGCAACAATTTTCCTTGTTGTTCGTTGGATTAATGTCTTCTGGGATCCATGGGTTGGTGCAGTAATTGATAAGCACGAATTCAAAAGTGGTAAATATCGTCCATACCTTGTGTACGCCGGTATTCCATTAACTATTTTCTCAGCAATGCTTTTCTTACCAATTGATGCAGTTCGCGGAAATATCATGTATGCATTTATCGCATACCTTGTAACTGCCTTAACTTATTCACTTGTTAATATTCCTTATGGTGCATTAAACGCATCATTAACTCGTGATAATGATGAAGTTTCAACCTTAACTACAGTTCGTATGACTGAGGCAAACATTGGTAACTTACTTGTTTACACCTTTTTGCCATTATTCGTTCAATTAGCATCACCAGACAAACAATCTAAAGACATTGGTCTATTCGGACTTCACATGAATTTAGGTGACTATACTTCTCCTAAGGCTGGTACAGCATACTTTACTGTCATGGCCATTTACATGGTAATTGGATTTATTATGTTGATGTGTACTTACGGCGGAATTAAAGAACGTGTGCTTCCTACTAAGGCAGAATCTGATAACGTTAAATATTCTGATTTATTCGCTGAATTAAAACGAAATCGTCCACTCTTAGTATTAGGACTCTTCTTCCTAATCGGATTCACATTCATGTTCTTCGGAAATACTGTATGGCCATTCTACATGCAATATACAGTCGGTCATTCAGAATGGATTTCATCAATTAACTTGATTGGATCAATTCCGGGTATTTTCTTAGTTTTCTTATGGCCAATCGTGCGTAAACGTATTGGTAAGAAACAATTCTTCTATATTTTCTTAACACTCTTTATTATTGGGACATTGATTCTTTATGCATGGTCATTACCAGCCTTTAGAGACAGTGTTGCACTTGGTTATATCGGTCGTTTCTTACAACAATGGGGAATTACCGCTGCTACTGGTTACATGTGGTCATTGGTACCTGAAGTTGTTTCTTATGGTGAATACAAATCTAAGAAACGAGTTGCCGGAATTATTAACGCCTTAATGGGACTCTTCTTCAAGATTGGTCTTGCATTAGGTGGTATCATTCCTGGATACATCAATGCCTTCACTCACTTTGATGGTACTGCTAAAACACAAAGTGCCTCAGCCTTGATGGGTATCGAAATTTCAATGATTTGGGTTCCAGTTGTCCTTGCAGTCGTTGCAATGTTCATTATGAGTAAGTACCCACTAAGCGACAATGATGTTAAAAAGATCAATATTGAAATTGACGAACGTAAAAAAGAAGGTCAATTGTAAAATAACTAATCGGAAAGGAAATTTACTATGAAAATTACTAATCCTGTTCTCCCTGGATTTAACGCTGACCCAAGTATGATCCGCGTTGATGACACTTATTATATTGCTAATTCAACTTTTGAATGGTTCCCTGGAGTTCGTTTACATGAATCAAAAGATATGGTGCATTGGAATTTACTTCCATCACCATTATCAACTACCACTTTATTAGATATGAAAGGTAATCCATCGTCTGGCGGCATTTGGGCTCCTGACTTGTCTTATGCTGACGGTAAATTTTGGCTCATCTATACCGATGTTAAAATTACTGAAGGTGCCTTCAAGGATATGACCAACTATTTAACTACCGCTACTGATATTCGTGGCCCATGGTCAGACCCTATCAAAGTTAACGGTGTTGGCTTCGATGCTTCATTGTTCCATGATAACGATGGTAAAAAATATTTAGTTCAACAAACTTGGGATCACCGTGAATATAACCATCCATTCGACGGTATTACCTTAACTGAATTTGATACTTCTACGATGAAGTTAATGCCTCATACCGCTCGCACTATTTACGACGGTACCGCTGTAAAACTAGTTGAAGGTCCACATTTGTATAATATTAAGGGACAATATTACTTGTTTGCTGCTGAAGGCGGAACCGTCTTTACTCATCAAGAAGTTGTCGCTCGTTCGAAGACTCTTGATCCACATTCATTTGAAAGTGAACCAGACGGCCCATTTATTACTAACTTTGACACACCAGACTTTTACTTACAAAAACAAGGTCACGGTGCCTTGGTTGATACACCAAGTGGCGAATGGTACTATGCTTCACTTGTTTCACGCCCTTGGAATCATAAAAACGAATCATCTACTGACCCTCGTGGTTGGAGCACGCTTGGTCGTGAAACTTCAATCCAAAAAGTTGAATGGGATGACCAAGACTGGCCTCGTGTCGTTGGTGGTCATGGTGGTCAAGTTGAAGTTGAAGCACCCAAAGATGCTATCTTGACTGATGCCCCTAGCAATCACTCACGTCATGATGAATTCGACAAACCAGCTCTTGATATCGATTGGAACACCCTTCGAATTCCATTCACTGATACCATGGGTTCATATGGCAATGGCGAATTAAAACTAATCGGTCGTGGATCATTAGCTGGAACTTTCGATACTTCAATGATCGCTTCACGCTGGCAAGCTTTTAACTTTGATGCTGAAACCAAAGTTAAATTCAACCCATATTCTTATCAACAAATGGCTGGTTTAACTAACTTTTATAACGATAAACATTGGTCATGGATTTTCATTACTTGGAACGAAAAAAATGGCGCTGTGATTGAAGTCGCTCAAAATGACAACAATAATTACACATCATACCTTAAGGATGACGCCATTAAGATTCCTGATGGAACTGAATATGTTTGGTTCAAGACTAAAGTTCGCAAACAATCATATACTTATGAGTATTCATTTGATGGTTCAACTTGGCATGAAATACCAGTTGAATTAGATGCTGCCATTCTCTCTGATGATTATGTATTGCAAAACTACGGTGGTTTCTTCACCGGTGCATTCGTTGGCTTGGCAGCCGTTGATTACGCTGGCTACGAAGAACCAGCTACCTTTAATTACTTTGATTACAAAGAAATAGACGATTAAACAACAACAGATATAAACCCTAAAACCAACTTACAGAAAAATGGCTCTGACAAATCAAACTTTGTCGAAGCCATTTTTTAGCGCCAATTTTTAAACCACAATGTTTGCCGACTATGTTTCCTTACTTTACAATTAGATAACTAATTGGTTTCTTTTTCAATTTTAATTATTAAAAAGTTATAATAGAAGACAGCTTGTAAGAGAAAAGAGGTTTCTTGGTATGAGTTCATCTTACTCTGTACGTCGCTCAGTAATATTAGCCCTGATGATTGCCATCACGGTGGTCGTTTCCAGGATATTTCTAATTCCAATCCCCATGACGCATGGTAACGTCAACCTATGTGATGCTGGAATCATTATTGCAGCCATTATGTTTGGTAAGCGCGACGGCTTTATCGTTGGCGCTTTAAGTGGCTTTTTATTAGATTTAATTTCGGGATATGCCCAATATATGTTTTTTTCACTGCTAATTCATGGGCTAGAAGGTTTAATTGTCGGTTGGTTAGGCTATCAACATCGTCGGAAAACTCAAGTATTAGCCATTATTATCGGTATATTCATCATGGTACTTGGCTATTTCATCACTGACGCCATCTTATATAAACCCGTCGCAGGGCTAGCCGGCATTCCAGCCAACGCCATTCAAGGAATCATTGGTTCCATCGTTGGTTACCCAATTGCTTTAAAGTTAAAACAAATCTTAAAAGTTTAATTTCCTTTAGGAAGGACCATTCCCCATGCAAAAATTACAACTAGAACACCCCTTTTTAGTTGCGCAAGACTTATCTGCCATTGGTAGTCTCTCACTAAATGTTGCTAATCCCATTCTAGCAGCTTTCGGACTACCACTCGCAATCTTACCAACCAGCCTCCTCTCAACCCAAACTGAAGGCTTCGAAACCCCAGCTAAGTTACTCACTGATGGATGGCTAGATTCAACTTTTAAACATTGGCAACAACAAAACATTCAATTTTCGGGTGCCTTAATTGGTTATCTCGGAACCGAAGAATTAGTCACTCAAATGAGCAACTATCTGTCTGGCCAGCATTCACCATTAGTCATTCTCGATCCAGTAATGGCTGATCAAAGTGAAGCTTATCCTGGAATCCCCAAACGGTATTCAGTCGCCATGAAGACAATGTTGCAAAACGCTGATATCATTGTGCCTAATACTACTGAAGCTCAACTGCTAACCGGAATTACAATCGGCGAAAAGCCATCCGAAAATGAACAAATGATGTTGCTCAAATCATTAGAGCAATTAATGCCTAAAGATGCGCATGCAATTATTACTGACGTTCGTGATGATAAACAAACCGGTTGTGTTTGGTTGGAAGCTGGTAAGCTCAAATATTATCGTTGTCCAATTATTGATGGTCACTTTTTTGGTAGTGGTGATGTTTTCGCGGCTTTATTAGCCGGTTTCATTTTACATGAAGAAACACTTGGCAGTGCGATTACAATGGCAGTTGACGGAACCTATGAAACGTTAAAATATACTGCTGATGCTGAAACTGAACTGCGATTCGGACTCAATATTAGTACTTTGTTAGGTGAAATTAGTCACTACGCTCAAACTGGCCAATTCAAATAGTTACCTTTAACATTTATTCATCAAGTTTTAATTTGCGAGCGTTTACATTATCATTTTTCCGTTAAACGCTTGAAACCACTCAGTACCAGTGTTAATATTTCACTACTAAATTAAAAAGCAATTGCCTATATAATGCCGTAATATGGTCGGCGAGTCTCTACCCGAAGCCTTAAACTTCGGACTATACGCATGAATTAAGTTGTTCTATAAACCGGTCTACACTTGAGTAGTAACGATAGGTTATCGAAGCAGTTCACTGCTAGATAATCTAAGTTACACGGAAAGTGTTGGTTTATAGACCACAATTCAAATAATCCGACATACAAATCGGTTCGTATATAGAGATTGAGGCCTTCGCCTCAGTCTCTTTTTATTTTTTAGACTAATTATTACGGGCAATTAGCACAGGAGGATTATTTTGAAGGAAGCAACTACACTACAAACACCAGAACCATCAGCTAACGTTTCCAATTGGAAAGCTGCTATTTTAGGGATTCAACATTTATTAGCCATGTATTCAGGCGACATTTTAGTCCCCATTTTAATTGGTTCGATGCTTCACTTCAACACAGCCGAAATGACTTATTTAGTTTCAGCCGATATTTTCATGTGCGGCATCGCAACTTTACTCCAGTTGCGTACAACCCCATTAACTGGAATTGGGTTACCGGTTGTACTTGGTTGTGCAGTGCAGGCTGTAGCTCCGTTAGCTTCAATTGGTGGTAAATTAGGGATTACCTATATGTACGGTGCCATTATCGCTGCCGGAATTTTCGTTTTCTTAATTGCCGGATTATTCGCCCGACTTAAGTATCTTTTTCCCCCAGTAGTTACCGGATCTTTAATTACCATTATCGGATTCACCTTAGTACCAGTCGGTTTTCAAAACTGGGGCGGTGGTGATTTAACCGCGAAATCATTTGGTAGTACTAACAACCTAATGATTGGATTAGTGACGATGATTATTATTCTAGGAATTAGTGCCTTTGCGAAAGGGTTCATCAAAGCAATCGCAATTTTAATTGGAATTTTGGTTGGTTCCCTTTTGGCTGGCGCGATGGGTGTGATTTCTTTAGCTCCTGTTGCCGAAGCTTCTTGGTTCCACTTACCTCAATTCTTTTACTTTGGTATGCCAAAATTCAACGCTTCTTCAATGGTTACCATGATGTTGGTTTCCTTAACTACCATGATTGAATCAACCGGGGTTTTCTTTGCCCTTAGTGATGTGACTGGTCAAAAAATCAGTACCAAAGATTTAAAGAAAGGTTATCGTGCCGAAGGGATTGCTGCTATCCTAGGTGGACTTTTCAACACCTTCCCTTACTCAACTTTCTCGCAAAACGTGGGTGTTTTGAAATTATCTGGTGTTAAAACACGAAAACCAGTTTACTTTGCTGCTTTCTTCCTAATCGTTCTTGGACTGCTTCCTAAAATCGGTGCTTTAGCAACCATTATTCCAAGTGCCGTTTTAGGTGGTGCCATGATCGTCATGTTTGGAATGGTTGGGGTTCAAGGAATCCAAATCTTACACAAAGTCGACTTTTCTAAAAACAGTAACTTATTAATTGCATCAATGTCGATTGGGCTTGGCATTGGAGTTAATACTTACCCACAAATTTTCCAACATCTCAGCACGGAATTACAAATCATGCTTAGCAATGGCGTTGTAGTTGGTAGTGTTACCGCCGTTATTTTAAACTTAATTTTGAATCGAAAAGAATTAAAAGATCAAGAATTTTAGATAACAAAAAAATGCATGTCACTGTATAGTGGCGTGCATTTTAATTTACTTAAAAAGTTTACGATACTCACTAAAGCCAGCATCATCTAATTCATTTACGGGGACAAATCTTAAGGCAGCCGAATTAATACAATACCTCAGCCCACCTTTATCCTTAGGGCCATCATCAAAAACATGACCCAAATGAGAATTAGCTTCTGTACTTCGAACCTCAACTCGTTCCATTCCTAATGACGAATCACGAATTTCTTCTAATGGCATAATTGGTTTAGTAAATGACGGCCATCCACAACCAGCATCATATTTATCGGTTGAAGAAAATAGCGGTTCACCGCTTACCACATCCACATAAATCCCTTCACGATCAAATTGATCATACTCACCTGAGAACGGCGCTTCGGTGGCGGCATTTTGTGTAACTTCATAGGCTTCTGGCGTTAATTTTGCTTTCAAATATTGTTCATCCATCATGATCACCTCTACTTACAGCATATTCGGAAAGTTATTAAAAAGCCATTTAGTTGCTCAATATGTTCTCTTCATTTATTAAACATGCTCAAACTCACAACTTCCTAACATATAACAAAAATTCACCAACGATAGAAAATAACTATCATCGGTGAATCTTCGTTATCTCATGGACGCTAAACGCGAGTTTTCGCACTCTTTTTTCTAAACACCCAGTTTTCTGCTTGCCATCCATTTAATCATCTCAGGATCAGCATGTGAGAAGAATTGGCTTTCACCATCATTTAAAGTCGCAATTTGTTTTTTATCTTCTTCAGTCAATTCAAAATTAAACACGTCCAAATTTTGTTGCATTCTTTCTGGTTTCGTCGATTTAGCTAAAACAACAATATCTCGTTCAACTAACCAGCGCAAAATAACTTGAGCAATTGATTTGTTATATTTTTTACCAATCGAACCTAAGATTTCATTGTGGAAAATATCATTCTTACCTTCCGCAAATGGTGCCCATGCCTCAACCATAATTCCTTCTGCCTTCAATGCGTCAACATTAGTTACTTGTTGTTGGAATGGATTAATTTCAATCTGGTTCATTTGTGGGGTCACGTCATTAAATTCTGCTAAATCAACTGCCCGATCAACACCAAAATTAGAAACACCAATTGCTCGAACCTTACCATCTTTTTGAAGTTCTTCCATTGCTCGCCAAGCACCATAAACATCACTATATGGTTGATGAATTAATAGTAAGTCAATGTAGTCCAATCCCAAACGAGTTAATGATCGTTCAAAAGATGCTTTAACCCCATCATAACTAACATTTTCAACCCAAATTTTGGTAGTTACAAAAAGATCCTTACGGTCAACGCCTGAAGTAGCAATTCCCTTACCAACGGCTTCCTCATTTAGATAACTTTGTGCAGTATCAATATGACGATATCCAGCTTGGATTGCATCTCTCACCGCATTCTCTGCTTCGACTAGATCGGTAATTTGAAAAGTACCAAATCCTAAAATTGGAACTTCAACACCATTACTTAATTTAACTGTTTTCATTTTTCTTGCCTCCATTTATTATTTCTCCGTTAGTGTAAACCTTGAAGTGAGCTTCAAGGCAAGGGCTTTATAAATTTTCTTTCCAAAGTGGATCTGGCATAGTTTTTCCGTCTGCAAACAACGCTAAATGTTCATCATAAGTATCAATTTTAAAGCTTAATAATTTACGCGTATCATTGAGTTCTTGGATTTTTTGGTCAATTACTTCTAGTTGATCATTTAAAATTGTTTTTTGTGCTGCTTGCACATCTTGAGTTCGATCCATTTGGGCCAGGGTTGCAAATTCAATTAACGACTCAATCGTTAATCCCGCATCTCGTAATTTTTTAACTAAATAAATCCAATTCAAATCACGCACTTGATAATCACGGTAACCACTTTGATTTCTCGTAACTGGTGGCATAACGCCAATTCTTTCATAATATCTTAGAGTATCAGCCGTTAAATCAAACTTTGTAGCAGCTTCTTTTATATTCATACTTTACTCCTCCTATTGTTCACAAGTATAAACCTTATAGTTAACTCCAAGGCAAGAATATGTTTTCTGAAACTCGTTTAACAAGCCATTTCAATCGCCTTCCACATTTTCTGAAACGTGTGAAAGTAATCAAATTACTTACCTAACGCAAATAATCGCAGTACCCAAAAATCGAAGTTTCCCGAAACGTGTTCAACGATCCAGTTCCGTTGCCTAACGCAAAATAATCCTAATCTGAAGTTCCAGATTAGGATTATTTTTTTGTTAGTGCTCTCGAACTAAACAGCCCGTTTCACACTCTAATTATTTACCAAATTTTCACTCGTTGATCCTCAGCTAAAAACATTGCATCCCCAGATTTAACATTAAAAGTTGAATAGAACTCATCTAAATTTTTAACTTGGATGTTAGCTCGTAACTTGGCTGGTGCATGAACATCTACTGACAATAGTAATTGCATATATTGTTCCGTCGCTTTCATCCGCCAAATCGTTGTCCAATTAACGAAAAAGGCCGCGATATCTACGTCTGATTCTGCTTTTGCCGCTTCTAAAGCACAACTCAAGCCACCAGCATCCGCAATATTTTCTGAGACGGTAAGCTTTCCATTCACTTTTTGACCGGCAAATTCAATCCCATCAAATTGATCAATCATTTGTTGGGCCTTATTTTTAAACTGATTGGAATCTTCTTTAGTCCACCAATTATTCAAGTTACCATATTCATCAAACAACGAGCCATTATTATCAAACGCATGGGAAATCTCGTGTGCAATCACCGCCCCAATGCCACCATAATTTTCACTACTGCTTTGTTTTATGCTATAAAATGGTGCCTGTAAAATGGCAGCTGGGAATACAATAATATTTTTAAATGGATGATAGTAAGCATTAACCGTCGCTGCACTCATTTCCCAACGATCACGTTCAACTGGTTGATTCCAACGGCTGAATACGTCTTCCGTTTCAATCTTAGTAAAGGCTAATAAATTCGTCAATAATGGTTTGGTTTCATCAACCATTAATCGATCATATAATGAATCTACCTTATCTGGATAACCAACTTGAATACCTAGTTTACTTAATTTTAAAACTGCTTTTTCTCGGGTTGCTGGACTGAGCCAAGTATTATTAGTTAATCGTGATTGATAAACACTAATCATCTTTTCAACCATTTGATGAACATCATTTTTCGCCGTTTCGCCAAAATACTTGCGGCCATAATAGTCACCAACAACTTGGTCAAATTCACCCTTTGCCAAATAATAAGCATACTTACGTTGATTCATTGGTTCTTGACTACCAGATAACGTCCGACTATATTCGCCACCGATGCCACGTAACTCATCCGTCAAATAACCAGCTAAACCACTCACTGTTTTAGCAATCATCCAACCCTTAAACTCAGCAAAATGACTCGCCGTCAAAATATCACTAATGGCTTCAAAATATTTTGGCTCGGTAACAATTATTTTTTCAGGTTCTGCACTAATAATTCCTTTAACAACTATTCCTAAATCGATTGCTTGTGTATGTGCGGTAAATTCAGTAAACGTTTGTGGATTATACATTTTACTATAATCCGCTGATTCTTCCGCACTCTTCACATTCGGTACTAACAAGGCATCAAAAGCCACGGCCTGATCAATAATTTCAGTCGCTTTCGTTGCATCATAACCCACCCCTTGTAATAGTTTTTCCATCATCGAGCGATAAACTTGTAACAGCGATTCTTTTTGCGGATTATCCGATTCATAGTACGTTTTATCAGGCAAAATCAGTCCCGGAGCCGCAGCAAACAACGCATTCATCGTGGCATTTTTCATATCTGCATCAATATCAAAACTAATTGGACTTGGCAATCCACTTAAAATAAAATCAGCCCAGTTATTTTGATAATCAACAAACGAAGTTAAGGATTCAATTCGTGATAACACTGATTTTAATGGTGCGGATCCTTCATTTTCACGACGGTTAAAGTCAGCCGCTAATTGATATAATTTTACTGATTGTCCAAGCGCACCAGTTGCTGATTTTTGCTCTACAAAGCCATCAAAATCATTCATCATTAACTGATCAATTTCATCAACTAAATCATTAAAGCCACCAGTTGCTGGTTTATCAGCAGGGATTTTGGCAGTCTTAATCCACTCACCATTTACCGCTTTATATAAGTCATCTTTAATTTGTTCTTGTTTGACTGTCATTTAAATTCCTCCATCGTTATTTTGTTATCTATTATACCCGTGGCCACGATTTTCGTATATTAATAACCACAATTTAAGCGTTACTACTTGACACTTTAAAAGTAACAGGCTATATTAACCATACAAGTTATTTAAAAAGTAACAGGAAAGAAGGATCTTTATTATGACAACATATGCAATCACAGGTACCACTGGTAAATTCGGTCAAGCCGCTCTTAAAACTCTAGTTTCACTCGTTCCAGCAAGCGACATTATCGCTCTTGCTCGTAACACTGAAAAGGCCGCAGCCATTGTTCCAACAGGTGTTAGCGTTCGTAAGGGTGATTATACTGATCAAGTATCATTAACTGCTTCACTGCAAGGAGTCGATAAATTGCTCTTCATTTCATCACAACCCGGTGCTGAGGTTTCTCGGGAACAACAGCACGCTAACGTTGTCGCAGCTGCTAAAGATGCTGGCGTAAAGTACATTGCTTACACTAGTTTTCCAGATACTCCACATGCTACAACGCCATTAGCATTAGATCATGCCTTTACGGAGCAAGCTATTATTGACGCCGGAATTACCCATTCATTTCTCCGTAATAACTGGTATTTAGAAAACGAACTTAGCACCATTGATGGTTCAATTGCTGGCAACCCATTCGTTTATGCTGCCGGTGATGGCAAAGCTGGTTGGTCACTTGAAAGCAATTATGCGGAAGCTGCCGCAAAAGTATTAGCTAACGACCAGCCTAAAGATATTTATGAATTCAGCGGTAATCTAATTACTTATGCTGACCTTGCTGATGCAGTTAAATCCGTATCTGGTAAAGAATTCGAAGTAATCTCTACTGATGACCAGTCATATACTAACGGCTTAAAAGCAGCAGGTTTAGATGATGACACGGCTGAACTTGTTACTATGTTCCAAACCTTAATTCACGATGGCAATCTTAACGTTCCATCAACTGACTTAGCTGATATCCTGGGTCGACCATTAAATTCAGTAGCCGATGAGCTTAAATCAATTATCTAAATCATGCAAAATGTAATACAATGGGATTATAAATAAACCGAGGTATTAATCATGAAGTATTCCCACAAATTAAGTGACGCTGTGCATATCTTATCGTATGTCAAAATCTATCACGACGCTGACTTATCCAGCAATGCGATTGCCCTTAGTATTGAATCCAACGCTAGTCTAATTCGTCGATTAATGGCCTCGCTTGTTCGTGGTGGCTTATTAGAAACTCGACCAGGTTCAGTTTCACCCAAACTCACCCGACCAGCAAATGAGATAACTTTGTTAGATGTCTACAATGCAATTGAAGTTGATCATAACTTCTTACATGTTGATGAAAAAACTAACCCCAATTGTATCGTTGGTGGTAATATTCAAACCGCTTTAAATAAAGCATACAGTCAAGTTCAAACTGATGCTGAACGCAGTATGCAAAGAATCACCTTAGCCTCGATCATTGATGATATTCTCATTCATAATAAATAAGTTCTACTAAAAAATCGGCCTACAATTTGTAGGTCGATTTCTTTGATTACATTTAAAATTAATTATTATTTTTAGCCATTTACATTTAAAATCCACATAAAGCCAACAAAGACAAAAAATAAGACATACATTAATGGATGAACTTCTTTGCCACGTTTAGCAGCAATCATGGTAATTGGATACATAATAAATCCAAGCGCAATTCCATCGGAAATACTATAAGTTAGCGGCATCCCCAATACAATCAAGAATGCTGGAATCGCAATTTCTAACTTAGTCCATGAAATATTTTTCAATGATTGCGCCATTAATACCCCTACAATAATCAAAGCTGGAGCAGTTACTTGCGTAGTGACCACTGTCAATAATGGCGAGAAGAAAATTCCTAAGACAAACAAGATTCCCGTGGTAATTGCTGTAATTCCCGAACGACCACCCACTGCAATCCCAGCTGATGATTCCACATATGCGCCAACTGGTGAAGTTCCTAATACCGAGCCGGCTAACATTGCTGTTGAATCTGATAACAATGCTTTACCAACCC
The DNA here is from genome assembly GCF_001434315.1 of Paucilactobacillus oligofermentans DSM 15707 = LMG 22743. GTDB lineage: Bacteria > Bacillota > Bacilli > Lactobacillales > Lactobacillaceae > Paucilactobacillus > Paucilactobacillus oligofermentans. Next base: position 492,019 of record NZ_AZFE01000031.1, read on the forward strand.
GTGGCATCTTGTTATCTTTCATAAACCCAGCTTGTTGCGCCAAACCAACTAAGGTTCCAGCCGTATCAAAGAAGGTTACCAATAGGAACGTCAACACCACGACCGCCAATTGTAAGGTATTAATATCACCAATATGCATCACTCCGACACCAAAGGTTGGTTTCAAACTAGGTGCACTAGCAACTAAGCTGGATGGTAAATCAATTAATCCGGTTACAATTCCCAATAATGAGGTCAAAACCATTCCAATAAAAATGGCTCCCGGAGTCTTACGAACCATTAAAATGGCTGTCACAATTAGGCCAAAGACAGTGAGCCAGGTTGTTCCCACACTTAACGATCCTAAACCAACGACCGTTGATTTATTAGCAACAATTAAGCCACCATCATTAAGACCTAGAAAGGCAATAAACAAGCCAATTCCACTTGAAATCGCAAATTTTAAATCCGTTGGAATCGCATCAATAATTAACTCTCGTAATTTAAAAATCGTAATTAGCAAGAAAATTAACGAAGCAACAAATACGCCAGCTAATGCCGTTTGCCATGGAACTTTCATGCCAATAACAACTGAATATGCAAAGAAGGCATTAATTCCCAACGCTGGTGCCGTTGCAATTGGATAACGAGCTAAGACACCCATTAAAATACAACCAATTGCACTAGCTAAGGCAGTTGCCGTAAAGACCGCTCCCTTATCCATTCCCGCAGCACCTAAAACACTCGGATTAACAAATAAAATATACGCCATTGAAATAAACGTCGTAAACCCGGCCAAAATTTCTCTCTTATAGTTAGTATGTAACTCATCTAACTGAAAATACTTCGTAATTGCTGACAAACCAATTCCCTACTTTCAAATAATATTAAAAATTAATTATACATTTAAAATCCACATAAAACCGATAAAAACAAAGAACAATACATACATTAATGGATGAACTTCTTTACCCCGTTTAGCAGCCAGCATTGTAAGTGGGTAAACGATACACCCAATCGCAATTCCATCAGCTATACTATAAGTCAGTGGCATTCCAATCAAAATTAAGAACGATGGAATGGCAATTTCTAATTCACTCCAATTAATTTTAGCCATTGATTGAGCCATCAACACACCCACAATAATCAAAGCTGGAGCCGTTACTTGGGTAGTGACCACTGACAATAGTGGCGAAAAGAACATCCCAAAAATAAATAACACACCAGTAGTAACGGCGGTTAATCCCGAACGACCACCAACTGCAATCCCAGCCGATGATTCAACATAGGCACCCACTGGTGAAGTTCCTAAAATCGAGCCAGCTAACATCGCCGTTGAATCTGACATCAATGCCTTACCAACACGCGGCATCTTGTTATCTTTCATAAACCCTGCTTGTTGTGCTAAACCGACTAAAGTTCCAGCGGTATCAAAGAAGGTTACTAATAAGAAGGTTAAAACAACTACCCCTAATTGCAACGTATTAATGTCGCCAATATGTGCTAATGCAACCCCAAAAGTCGGCTTCAAACTTGGAGCTCCTGCAACCACACTGGAAGGTAAATCAATTAATCCAGTAAAGATTCCTAATAACGCTGTTAGGAACATTCCGACAAAAATGGCACCCGGAATCTTTTTAACCATTAAAATTGCGGTAACTAATAATCCAAAAATGGTTAACCATGTGGTACCCACATTCAACGTACCTAAACCAACGACCGTTGACTTATTGGCGACAATCAAACCACCACCATGTAACCCAATAAAAGCAATAAACAGACCAATTCCACTTGAAATCGCGAATTTTAAATCGCTGGGAATCGCATCAATGATCATTTCTCGTAATTTAAAAATCGTAATTAGTAGGAAAATAATAGCGGCAATAAATACACCAGCTAATGCAGTTTGCCAAGGAATTCCCATTCCGATGACCACTGAATAAGCAAAAAATGCATTCACGCCTAACCCAGGAGCGGTTGCAATTGGATACTTAGCTAACACACCCATCAAAATGCAGCCAATTGCACTTGCGATGGCGGTTGCGGTAAAAACCGCACCCTTGTCCATTCCCGTTTGCCCAAGCACACTCGGATTAACAAATAAAATATAGGCCATTGAGATAAATGTAGTACAACCGGCTAAAATTTCGCGCCGGAAATTAGTCTTTAATTCATCTAATTGAAAATAATTTTTGATTGCTGACAAGTCAATTCCCTACTTTCTTAATTAAATACGAACAATAACACTAATTTATTTTATATCATTCGTAATTTGATTACAAGGAATCTTTCACGATTTGTCCAATTATCTCAAAAAAATTGTAAATTGTTCACCGCCTTTACATTTAATAGTGCTTTATACATATATTTAAAGTACAATTAAATCCGTTAACCACGCAAAATTTAATTGGAGTCGAACATAACTTATGAAAATCAAAGTACTATTAATCGCGTTAATGGGCATTGTTATCGCGTTTGGAATATTTGCCATTTCTTCGCACGCAAGTGCAGTCAAGCAGGCTAGTGAATCATCAAGCCGCAATCGTACCAAACAAAACTCAAAAAAAGCCGCTAGTCAGTCTATTAAAAAAGCTGCCGCTAGTAGCTCAACAGCTGAATCAGAAAAACAAAATGATAATATCATCTATCTCACTTTTGATGATGGTCCTGATGACGCGACAACCCCACAACTACTTTCAATTCTAAAAGAAGAAAAGATTCACGCTACTTTCTTCGTTACTGGTCACGGTTCTAATCAATTAATTAAACAAGAATGTGCTGACGGTCATAAAATCGGCTTGCACACGATGACACATGATTATGGATCCGTTTATGCCTCACCAGCTGCTTACTTTACTGATTTACAACAAATTAGTGATCGTGTCTTTCGCTTAACTGGCCAACGTTCAATGATGGTTCGTGTTCCTGGTGGCAGTGCAAACCAGGTCAGCCATGGCTTAATGCCCCAAATTTTACCGCAACTAGTTCATACTGGTTATAAGTATTTTGATTGGAACGTTTCTTCTGGTGATGGTGGCTTTGAAGCTACTCCTGAAGAACCTTATCAACACGTTACTACGACCTTAGTTCCCCATTCTAAAAACGTGGTCCTAATGCATGACACCAAACAAAACTCCATCGATGCCGTCAAACGAATTATCGAATTTGGTAAAGCCAATAATTATAAATTTGAAACTTTAAACATGGATAGCTGGGCACCACAACAGATTGTCGTTAACTAAATTAAAATGCGATTGTCGTTTATGCCGCTAAAGACGAACAATATAGTCAGAGCTATTTTAAAAGGAGCCTAAAACGTTAATCGTTTTAGACTCCTTTTACCATTGGGATGGATTCCACATTCGCCCATCTAATTCACCTTGTAATTGTTCAATTCGTTGATACTGCTCAATAAATAATTGCTTTAATTCGCGATAAAATGCTTGATCAGGATATGTTTTGCTTTCACTTATCAACACATCTAATTCATGCTCAACCCATAATTGTGTATCCATATCAATCCTCATCTTGCTTAAATTGTTCCACATTCCAACTTAAATCGTGACGTTGCTCTTCATTTTCTTCTAACACTGATAATAATTTAGCTACTTCAGGATTATCTGCGACTCGTTCATTTAAACCCTTAACAAACCAATTAACTTGACCGTTAAACGATGCAAACTGTTCATTAGTAACATATTGCTGATATCGTACTAATAATTGCTGCTTATCAGTTTCTTTTAAATAAGCAAACTGGTGAATTACGACTGGAGTTAAGTACTTCATCCCCATCCGATTAGCTAACATTTCATATGGTCGTAAAACTTCTGACATGGCATATTTTTCCGTTCCACCAGCTTGAAAATCCTTGGACGGTGATCCAGTGGAAACAACTAGTCCTAGTTCTTTACCACTTAAATCAAGCTGATTAACAGAAAATACTTCGTCCAACCATTGCTTTAGGATTGCCGGGGCACTATACCAATAAAGTGGGAACTGAAAAACAATTCGATCAGCCTTGATTAACAGCAATCGTTCTGATGCTACTTCAAATTCTTGTTTAATCTCATGCCATTCATAATTATCAAACCCAGCTAGTCCTTCTTTAAAGAACTGTTGCGTGGTTGAATTATCAATTTCTGGATGAGCTACGATCACTAAAGTCTTCATTTATTAAACCTCTGGAAAAATCAATTCAATTTGGCCCTTACGGGTTGCGAAATTAACCCGTAAGATATCTTGTTTCAAAATTTTTTCATACTCACTCAACACATCAGCAGGTAGCGGGGTTCGTTCCGCAAAAATAGCAACCAATTCTTCGACGGAAATAACATCAGCAATATTAATAAAAATATTAATACTACTAATGACATCTCGCAATAAATCAGTTAACAGACTATTGGGTTTTCCAGCTTGGTCAGTGACCACAATTTGCGAGTTACTAATATGATGATGATTAACACTAAACATTTTAAGCATTCCAAAAACATTAAACATACTTTCACCTCTAAATATCGTTGAAAATAATATACCATTAACTGTATAAAAATGCTTAATTATCGTTGCTATAAATTTTTAATCCCTGTGCCAATAGTTCTTCAGTCGCAAATTCACTCGTAAATCGCTGTAACGGAACTTCGGCATGACGATCCTTAAATGCCATTTTTTCTTCCGCCACAATCATGACCATCAAATTATTTTCGGTTAATAATAGCTGACCAGGCTGCTTAAATTTACCCTTAGTATGCTTACCAGTTAGCCACGTGTGAATTTTAACATCACCATGATCATCAACTTTTAATTGATATGCACCAGAATTATCTGTATTTACTGGAATACCAAAATATTTATTGACGTCGTATTTATCCTTCATTTTGTTTCGCCAATAGTGCCCTGGTTACTTGATATAAAAAGCCTTCTTGTAATGCCCGTGCCCAACTACCTTCGTCCACTTCTTCAGAGGTTACGATGAGCGTCAACATTGCCTTCAAGATATCAATTGTATCAATTGCTAATACTTGATCAACAATTTTTTGATTCATTTTGATTCTGATTTTTTGTGCTTTTAACGTTTTTTTATACTGCTTATCAAAATCATCACTTGTTTTAAACTCACGAATAAAAGTTAAGATGGTTTGATCGTAGATTGGATAACCCATCTGTAAATTGCCATCCTCGGTATTGGTTGAGGTCCAGCGAAACTCTTTGTTTTGCATATTTTTAAAATATTCAAGATATTCATTCAAATTCATCAACGTCACCACTTTCCGTTATAAAACTCACTTATTGCGCTTATTATAACATTTGTTACACATTAGATTGATGATTTGAACTATAATAGTGGCAAATGTTTCCAATTAATAATTTGGAGGGCTTACCATGATAAAATCATTAACAACTAAAGAACTTAAGGAATTAGATAAATTTACAATTCAAAAAATCGGTATTCCATCATTAGTTCTCATGGAACGTGCCTCACTAGCCATTCGTGATATCACTTTAGCGCAGCATTATGACTTGTCTAAAGTTGTAATTGTGGCCGGTTATGGTAATAATGGTGGCGATGGTTTGGCCGTCGCTCGCTTATTAAAGATAAAAGGAGTTAACGTTTCCATAATTAATGTCGGTAACGCAAAACACGAAAGTTCTGAACACGCTACTCAAAGTAAAATTTGTGACTACTATAAGATTCCTACAACTAGCCGTTTAGCTTCATTGTCTTCGGCTACGCTAGTCATTGATGCTATTTTTGGTGTTGGCATCGACCGTCCTGTTACTGGTGAATATCTAACCGCAATCCAAGCAATTAATCACTCAGCTACTACGGTCAGCATCGACGTCCCTTCTGGCCTAAATTCTGATACTGGGATTCCGCTAAATGAAGCCGTCCACGCCGATTTAACCATTGCTATCGCCTTTAACAAATTAGGCTTTAATACCAATTCTGGCAAAGAATATACCGGTAAAGTAATTGTTGCCGACGATATGGGGATTTATTACTTCTAACTTAAATAATCACTGTAACCTTTCATAACAGGCTACAGTGATTATTTTTTTATTGCATTTAAACTTTTCGATTCATTTTGCTATTCATTTTAACTTCGTAATATCTTAAAATTCTGGTAATTACAAAGGTTAAAATAAAGTACAAGATCATTGTGATTACAATCGGAATCACACCACGATAAGTATCAGCTTGAACAATCTTCAATTGATAAATCATATCTGAAACCCCGATAATTGAAACAATTGATGTTTCCTTAATCAAGGAAACAAATTCATTCCCTAAGGCTGGCCAAATATTACGAATTGCTTGTGGTAATACCACACTAAACATCGTATCGTTCGAGTTCAAGCCAAGGCTCCGAGCGGCTTCATCTTGACCCTTATCAATTGAGAGAATCCCCCCACGGATTACTTCACAGATATAAGCCCCACTATTTAATGAGACCGCAATAATCCCTGAAATTACCGCTGGAATATTTACAATTACACCCAATCCAAAGTAGACAAACAAAATTTGAACCATTAATGGTGTGCCACGAACAAATTCAACATACGCGGTTCCAATCCATTTGAAAAGTTTAACTTTCGACAACCGCATGAAGGCTAATAGCACCCCAATTAAGAAACCAAGCACAACTGAAATTGCACTAATTCCGATTGTATATTTGATTCCTAAAGCAAAGTACTTCCAATAGTGCCACATCGAAGTGTTAGCTGTATTGGTGTCCATATATGAGCCAGCCGTTTTCAAGTAACCAGAAATCAAATCATTTGATTTAATATCAGTAATTGATTTATTAATTTCGTTAGTTAAACTAGTTGACCCTTTAGCAACTGCGACCACATCATTAGTTTCATCTGAACCTAAATCAAATTGACCGTCAACCGCAACAATACTCGAATCATTTGCCGCATAAGCTTTCGCAGTTGGTTCATCAAGTACAACTCCTTCGACTTTATGTGACTTCAATGCAATCACTAAGTCTGAAACAGTATCCATGCCTTTAACCGTTGCACCTTTACTATGCGATTTAGCTAAATTATATGGTAATGAACCAGTTTGAGCACCTAACTGTTTGCCACTAAATGAGTTTCGATTTTTATAAACCCCTTTATCTGATTTATTAATCAAAATATATTGACCGGCTTTATAGTATGATTTTGAAAAATCAACACTTTTAGCCCGCTTAGCCGTTGGGTTAACCCCTGAAATCACAATATCAACTTTACCAGTTTGCAAAGCGACTAGTAGTGAATCAAACGACATCTTTTTAATTACTAACTTCACGCCCATATCTTTGGCAATCTTTTTAGCAATTTCAACATCCATCCCAACAACTTTACCCTTAGCCATAAATTCATATGGTGGATAATCAGGACTGGTTCCTAGAACAATTTCACCCTTGGCTTTGATTTTTGCCAATGAATCATCACTTACAGTGGTTGTAGCTGAAGATGAACTACTTGTAGTTGTAGTATCAGCTGCTTGAGCCACACTGGTAAAGGCAGGCGTTAATACCATTAACATTGCCATCACTGTAAATATTAGTTTATAAATCTTCTTCATTATTTATACCTCCATTTTAAAATCCAACGTTGTTAAGTATACATAAAAAAACGCATCTATTCAACTAAATGAATAAATACGCATTAATTATGAATTTTTAATTAGTTTTATAATTTACTTTTTACGATTATTTAACTGCGCCAACTGTCCTTGGAACTCTTTACGGAATGTATCAACTTCTGAATCTACCGTTTCTGAAATTGTATAATCAGCGCGTTCCCCATGTTCGCTAAAGTCTAACCCGATTCGTTCTTCTTGTTTCGAAACTCGCATTACAGTCATTTTCTTAAGTCCTAAGGTAATGATGGTCACCATGATCGCTACAAATACCACGGTGAAGCCCGTTGCAAATAATTGTGTGCCCAACAATTTAAAACCGCCACCATAAAACAAACCATTATGAGTGACCGCAGTATTAACTGATTTCGTCGCAAACAAACCAGTGGCAACACTGCCGATAATCCCACTAACTCCATGTGCGCCAAACGCATCCAACGTATCATCAACACCAAATTTTATTTTCAAATAATTAATAAAGAAATAACTGGCGCAAGTTCCAGCAATTCCAATAAAGAAGGCCCCAGTAATCGTGACATACCCGCAAGCTGGCGTAATCGCAACTAAACCACATAATGTCCCCGTACAAACGCCAACCAAAGTTGGTTTACCAGTTCTAAAAACATCGATCATCATATATGAAATCATTGCCGAAGCAGCAGCAACAGTTGTCGTCATCGTTGCCTGTACTGCCACCGTTGAAATTCCAAACGCACTACCTGCATTAAATCCATACCAACCAATCCACAAAATCGTTGTTCCTAACAGAACCCAGGGTAAATTATAATGTTCTGGCTCGTGGTAGTCAGTACGTTTTCCTAAGAAAATTGAAAGCACTAAGGCCGTAATTCCCGCATTGATATGAACCACGGTTCCACCTGCAAAATCCAGCGTGCCCAGTTTAAATAAAATACCATTAGCGCTCCAAACCATATGAACCATTGGATAATAAACTAAAATTGACCAACCTATAATGAATAAGAATAAAAACTTGAATTTCATCCTTCCCACCACTGCACCAACAAATAGTGCTGGGGTGATAATCGCAAACATCATTTCAAACAATGAATATAAACCATTGGGAATTTTAGTCGTCGTTGTCGTCATCTTCGTCATATCAAAATTTTGGTGAAAAAATTGATGGAAATTACCAATAATTCCAAAATGATCACCACTAAACGACAAACTATAACCACAAATAATCCAAAGTAAGATAGCTAGTCCAGTAATAAAAAATACGGAAAGCATGGTATTGACAACATTTCGTTTTGAAACTAGACCTCCATAAAAAAAGGCTAATCCCGGAGTCATAAACAATACTAAAATACTTGCTAAAACTAAAAACGCTGTATTGGCTTCATTCAAATGCTTATCTCCCTTACCATTAATTTAAAAACATTGTTGATGTCATGAAATATAACATCACTCCCGTTCATAGTCAACAACATTCAGTTAAATAATCGTAAAAAGTCAATATTTAAGAATTTAACCCGCTTTTAATCCCACAACCATGTAATATCTTATAACATAAGAATGATATATGTTCACTTTTTCTAATTACAAAAAAATATCGCCACTCGAATTGAGTTAGCGATATTTTTTTAAATTGCACATGATGTAGACGTTCATATACAATATTTTATTAATTTAGAATCCCATAATATGTGAGAATGCTGGAACAACCAAGTCCACAACAACCCCGATAATAACAACGGCGATTGAAGCCATTGATCCTTCAACAGAACCGATTTGGATAGCTTTAGCTGAACCAACAGCGTGTCCGGCAGTACCTAAACCAAGTCCAGTACCAATACGTGATTTGCCAAGACGGAAGGCCTTGATCAAGAAGTCACCTAAGGCATAGATGATAACGGCGTTCAAGATAACAGCCATAGCTGTAACTGAAGCATTACCACCAATAGCAGTAGAGATTGGAAGTGCGATAGCAGTTGTAGCTGCTTGTGGCAACATAGCGGCAACGGCAGAGTGATCTAATCCAAACAATGTTGAAATTCCTAAGATACAGAATAATGAAATTGTTGAACCAATAACCAATGCTAAGATAATTTCTAACCAATATTTTTTAACAATATCGTTACGTTTGTACAAAGGAATGGCAAACGCGATTGTAGCTGGGTTTAGGAACCAGAAAATGATATCCCCACCTGGCTTGTAAAATTTAGTATAGACATCAATGGTTGATTTGCCCATGGCCATCCCCATTAATACAAGGACGAAAATACCAAGGACCATACCAACGAACAATGGTTGGAATAAGAAGAAGCCCTTACCAATTTTAAATAGCCATTGGCCGAAAAGATAAACCATCAATGAGATAAAGATACCAGTAAATGGTAATGCTAATGCAACATCCATGTTATTTCGCCCCTTTCTGTGCTTCTGCTTCGAATTCTTCTTCACTGATTGGGTTTTTACTGATCTTGTTTTTTAAACCAATTAAAAGCCATGCAGTGTAGGCTGTAATAACTAACATTAGTACTGTTGAAATTATAACCACGATAACAATTTGAACCCCTTGCTTAGCCATCAAATCAAGACTAGTTGCTAATGAGATTCCAGAAGGTACGAACATGAAACCAATCAAACTAATCATTAAGCTTCCAAAATTATCTACCCATTCGAGTTTGATAATTTTTGTTGATAATAAAACATATAAAATAACTAAACCTAAAACTGGTGTTGGTACAGGAAAACTTGGAATCGCTGTAGCAAGCCAATTAGAAATTAAACTAGAAATAAATAAAATTGCGGCGAAGATACCCATTTGGGTAAGAATTGGTGCTGACTTCTTTTCTTGTTGCTTGTCTGCCATGTTAATAACCTCCTCTAATTTGTTTGTTAACACTTGTTAACATTTACAAACACATTATATAAAAAAAGAGCTGAAATCGGTGATTTCAGCTCTTAAATAGCACATTTCAAGTGCAAAATACCCTGACAGCATTTCAGAATACCTCGGTTGTGTTTAATTTCACATACTTAATGCTCTTTTCATTTCTGCAATAAACGATCGACTCACCGGAATCTTACTACCATCATTCATAGTAAGTTCATAGGTATGATTGAAACTAGGCTCTACCGACGCAATTTTATCAAGGTTCACTAAATAACTCCGATGCACTTGCAAAAAATGTTCTCGGTCTAAGCTCTCAGCAAATTTAACTAATGTTTGCTTAGTTCTGAACAATCTTTGCGTAGTATTCACAATAAGATCTCCATTTTCGACATATGCGGCAATAATGTCGTTTTTAAGAATAACTGCCGTCTTCTCATCTTCAGTAATCGAAATGCGCGGATTAGTAATTCTGGTTAAATCACGAACGGGTTCAATTTCACTAACTTTATCAATGGCTTCATTAATTCGTTCTTGTTCAAATGGCTTCAACACATAATCAACCGCACTGGCATTGAATGCGTCCAGTGCATATTGATCGTATGCCGTTGCAAAAATAATCTTAGGGGCATTCTTCCGTTCCTTGAGATCATCGGCTAAATCAAAACCATTTTCATTACCTAATTGAATATCTAAAAATAGTAAGTCAATTTTAAACTCACTAATGATTCGAAATGCTGAATCTATTGTATCAGCTTCATGAACTGATGAAATTTTCACGTTATCTTTAACTAAAAAAACTAGTTCTTCGCGCGCCAAGGCTTCATCATCAACGATTAAGACGTTCATCACTCATCCTCCCCTTCTTTAAATGGAATCCACGTTGTCACGCTTGTTCCAGTTGGTGTTGAATTAAATTGCAACGAACTTGCCTTACCATATAGGCCAACTAATCGTTGATTTAAATTCTGCAAGGCGGTTCCACTACCATGAGCGGAATCAACTGCTTCAACTCCTAATAATGATAATTTAGCTGGATCAATCCCGCTCCCATTATCAGTGACTTGAATTTTTAACTTATCTGATTCTGGAGCAATTAAAATTTCAACTAAATTCCCATTTTTACGATTTGAAAACGCATGTTTAATGGCGTTTTCTACTAATACTTGAAGCGTAAACGGTGGTAGCTTCACTTTATTAGAAACTAATATTTTTTGATGAACTTCAAATTTATCTGGAAACCGTGTTTGCTCTAAGGACAAATATGCTTGAACATGTCGTTGTTCTTGCACTAACGTAATTTCGGTTTCTCTAACCCCCATCAAATTCGAACGAAAATATGTGCTTAACTGTAATAATAAACTACGCGCTTGTTCGCTATCTTTGCGCATCATTGCCGAAATTGTATTAATCGCATTAAAGAAAAAGTGTGGATTAATTTGAGCTTGTAATGATTTGATTTCAGCATCCTTAACTAATTTAGACTGAGTTTCAGCAGCTCCTAGCGCTAATTGACTTGAGAAAATCGAGCCTAAACCAACCGCTAGTTGTTCTTCAACCGCAGTCATCATTTGCGCATTCGTATAATACATTTTTAAGGTTCCCGCAACTTCATCATTGATCCACAACGGAATAATCACAGCTGCTTCTAATGGACATTTAGGATAAGCACAACCAATTTCTTTTTTACTATACGCAATTTCCAACTCACCAGTACGAATTGAACGCATCGATAATTTAGTAATCATTGGCTCACCTGCCAGATGATGATCACTACCCGCACCCACATGTGCCAAAATCATATTCGTGGTGGTCAAACTAATGGCCGAAAAATTGGTATAATCTAAAATAATTTCAGCAACTTTTTGAGCAGAGGCCGAATTTAGCCCCGTACGGAAATACGGCAGCGTTTTATCGGCCAGTTCCAAAACTGCATGCGTTTGAATCGCTCGAGCCTCTTGTTCTTGGTTTAACGACGTTTGAATAATCGATAAAAAGATATACGTTCCCACTGAATTAACAATAATCATTGGTCCTGCAATAAACTTAACCAATTCCCAGCCAGCTGGACTAAAAAAGGCAATAAACATCATTTGAATTACTTCCATAAATAAGCCCACAAAAATGCCTTGTGATGGCGTAATGAAATCGATGTGCCCCTTTGACATGGTACTTTTAAATAAGAATCCCGATGAAAAGCCAATTACTGCGGAACTGACAATATAAAACCAGCCAGTTGACCCGCCTTGAATCACTCGATGAATTCCGGCCACAATTCCAACCACGGTCCCAACTTCGGGACCACCAATAATTCCGGCAACCGTAATTGCCAAAATTCGTGTATTCGCGATTGAAAAGGTTTCTGGTAAATTAGTTAGAATGGCTGACGACACCACGTTATTATTGGCATCAATCTTAACGCCGGTTAAATTTGAGATAATTGCAAATAATGAAAAAATAACAATTAATTGAATTTTAGCCGACCAATCTTTTCGTTCATATAATAATTTTCGAAACGGGCGAACATTGACCAAGATAAAAGCGAGAATAATCACAATTCCCACCCGTTCTAATAATAGTAATGATAAATTAAGCATTAACGTGCCCCTATTGATAAAAATAGGGCTGCGACAATTGTCACGAACCCTTAAAATTTAGTTTATTTTGAAGTTTTTGAATAAATAAAATCAGCTGATGGTACTCGGATTAATGTATAATAGCCAACCGCGTGACCACTACGAACACCAAGGCCATTTAAAAATGTCTTTTTATATTTAATCGTCATTTCAGCACTGAAAGCATGTGCGGTCTGCGCATCAAACTCTGTAAGCTTTTCCTTGTTCCAAGGATACACCGATGCATCAATATTGACTGGATCAGTTCCGCGCGAAATAGTTCCATTGCGGCTACTAATCGTGGTTTCGCTACCTTCTGATAAATACGTATATGACACAATTGGTTGTGCCCCATTTTTACTTTTTTGTGCAGTTACATAATAATAGCCATCTTTAACTTGTTTCAATTCTAAGCGATTATATTTAGTGGTAATATCAACATCGGTTTGATTAGTCATATCGACTGGTCTAAAGAAACTCAGCCATGACATCACTCCAATAAATAGGAATGATAAAATTAACAATCCTACATACTTCACAAATAGCCTTTTATCAAATGATTTGTGTGTACTAATAATCAGCATTAGCTGTTTAACTCGAATAAAGTGAATTATCCAAACAAAAAAGCAAATTGCGACAATCCATAATAATATTCCGACCCAATTCCAACCCATGAACATATTCATTTCCCCTATCTCGTATATTCTTCTTATATTATGCCATAGACTGACGATAAAATCTTGTATCGCTTATCCCTATTACCAAATTTAATAATTTAATTTAGCCTTCACTTCTTTAACTTGTTTATTTTTAAATAAAAGCGCTACAATATTCCATAACAAGTAGCTATCAATTAATAGGAGCGTAGACAAATTATGAGTAATGAATTAAGTGATTTTGCAGAACAAATTATCCAATTCGAAAAAAAGAAACACCTTGCCGATAATGACATAGCTTTTAGCACTCAAATCTCAGTGGAACAAATTCATAACATTAAATCAATGAAAACTCAGCCCACTAAAGACGAAGTCAATGCTCTAACTAAATTTATGCGCAATTACAAGTAATTACTACACTAATAAAATCCACTATAGTTCGTTGTCGCGTACTGACAATGAACTATTTTAATTTAAGGAGTATCCTCATTTATGGAAATATCATTCCCTTTTGCGACCCAAAACGACTTACCAAAAATCGTTCAAATATATAATCAAGCCGTTCCGACCCGCCAATCAACGGCCGATTTGGAACCAGTTACGGTCGCAGATCGACAAGCTTGGTTTGATTCACATAACCAACAACATCGGCCTTTATGGTTAATTAAAGCTGATGGTAACACGGTCGGCTGGATTAGTCTTGCTGATTTTTATGGTCGCATTGCCTATGATCACACTGTTGAAATTAGCATCTATCTCGATACTGATTATCGTGGCCATCACCTTGGAACCCAAGCGCTTAAATTCGTCGAAAGCCAAACTGGTAACTTTGAAATCAAAACCATTCTCGCTTATGTTTTTGGTCATAATCACCCTAGTCAAAAATTGTTCAAACAATTTAATTACGAACAATGGGCTTTTTTACCAGAAATTGCCGAAATGGATGGTATCAATCGTGATTTAGTTATTTTAGGTAAAAAGTTCTAACATTTTTCATGTACCAGTAATTATCAACTTTGACTAAGTTGATTTTTATTTATTTTTTAATAAACAGGATATAAAAGTAACTGTCTGTGATGTTAAATTTTAAACGATTATCGAATTACCGATAAATTAGGTTTTACCACTAACCCAAATTACACTTTCCGTCACATTCATCTATACTATTCAAACTAGTTTGTACCATACAAATAGTTGACACAGAGCCATATTGCGTGCTACATTTAATTCACTGATAACCTTAAGAATTCCTTAATCAATTTTATTCTTTCTTAGGTTATTCCGAAATCTAGTACTTAATGGATTTTACGTTCAATTTAACAAAAAGGGAGAGGTTAATTATGAAATCTGAAACAGAACAAGATTTACATTATAAGATGTATAAACAAGGTCGCAAATGGGCTTTTGCTGGTGTTGCTGCTTTATCAGTTGGCTTGGGGGCCACGGGTGTTGCTGCTCATGCTGATACAACAACCCCTCCTACTAACAATGATACCGAATCTACTTCAAATGATGATGAAAACATTACTAATAGCAACGTTACTGTCTTAGGCACCACAACTGATGATGATATCACTACCGTCGCAAGTACTAGCGATTCTGACGCAACTATCTCTAACGCTGCTGCTGAATCTAATGCAGCTGTTTCTAGTGCAGCTTTAGAAAGTACCGCAGCCACAATTTCAGAAGTTGCAGCTACAACTGCCACTGCAATTAGTGATACTCCAATCACTGCAGCCACCGCTGAAACTTACAGTACAGTTGCATCAAGTGCAGTTGCTCCAGAAACACCTGCTAATTCTGAAGTTGCATCAAGCGCTTCACAAGCAGATTCTAATAGCACCACCGAAATAACCAGTGAAGCTACTTCATCAGCAGCTGAAATCCCTGCCGTTGAAGATTCTAATGTCGTTACTGAAGCTATTGCTCCACAAGCTGATATAACTACAGTCACTAATAATCAACCCACTTTTAGCAACAACGATCGTTTACAAAACTTTATTGAAAGTGTTCAAACTGGGGCCATTTCTGGTTGGGATAAATACGGCGTCTTACCTTCAGTCACCGTTGCTCAAGCAATTTTAGAAAGCGGCTGGGGCCAATCCGACTTATCAACCCAAGCGCATAATCTATTTGGAATCAAGGGTTCATATAACGGTAATTCTGTTAATTATCCAACTCAAGAATATATTAACGGCGCCTACGTTACGATTTATGATTTGTTCCGGGCCTATGAAAATAATTCCCAAAGCGTTGAAGATCATGGTGCTTTCTTATCTGAAAACTCTCGTTATAACAACTTACTTGGTGACCAAGATTATGCTTCATTTGCTTCAAAATTACAGGCCGATGGTTATGCAACCGATCCAAATTACGCTTCATCACTGATTAGCTTAATTAAAATGTATAATCTAACTCAACTTGATACAATTGCTTTTTCAAATTCGTCAATTAATGGTTCAACTTCAGGCTCTTCAAGTACCAACGATTCTGCAAACTATGAAAACACTTCAACCGGTGCAAATAATAATAGTTCAGATTACTACACGGTTAGACAAGGAGATACCTTATCTGGTATCGCTAATAGCCATGGCACCACAACAAGTAAGCTAGCTTCATTAAATAACATCAGTAATCCAAACTTAATTTACGTTGGCCAAGCCTTACTAGTTACTTCTACTTCAACAAATATTGAAACCAATAATTCAACGAGCTCAACCGATATGAAGTATATCGTTCAAAGTGGCGATACTTTATCTAGCATTGCAGCCGATAACAACGTCTCAGTTACTAATCTTGTCACATTAAACAATATCGAAAATGCTAACTTGATTCATATCGGTGACGTTTTAACGATTAAAACCGCTAACGCTACGACCAGCAATACTTCCACCACTAAAAGTGGAACTTATACCGTTCAAAACGGCGATTCACTTTCAGCAATTGCAGCTAAGTATGGTATTAGCGTCGCTACGCTAGCCTCATTAAATAATATTACGGATACTAATCTAATTTTAACGGGACAAGTACTAACATTAGGTAACGTTGCAACTGATCTGTCATCTACAACTAATAACAATTCATATACCGTTCAAAGTGGCGATAATTTATATAGCATTGCGGCCGATCACGGAACAACCGTTGCAAATTTGGCAGCTATCAATGGTATTTCTAACATTAACTTGATTACAGTTGGACAAACGATTAATTTTAGTAATAAAACATCGTCAATTAATTTATCAAGTAGCACTGCCAGCTATACCGTCGTTAGTGGCGATTCACTATATACAGTCGCTCAAACTAATGGATTAAATTGGTCAGAATTAGCTTCTAAGAACAACATTGTAAGTCCATACATCATTTATCCTGGACAAACATTATCACTATAATTACCTACAAAAATAAAAACGCAAATTCTCGATTGAGAATTTGCGTTTTTTAATTAATAATATTTTTAATTGACCTTAACTTCACCACTATTAACGTTTTTAATAAAGAATGCGATCACAAACGACATAATCATAAAGACAATTACAACTAAATATGGCAAATGATAATTCATATCAAGTAACGCACCTGAAACTAATGGCCCAATCACATTTCCGACACTTGTAAGTGACATATTCATCCCATTAATCAACCCTTGATCAGAAGTACTCATCTTGGTCAACAACGTCGTAATCGATGGCCGTAAAATATCATAAGCCGTAAAGACAATTAACGTTGCGATGACAACTTCCCATTTCGAATGGGCAAGGATAATCCAGGCAATCCCGATGATACTGAAAAAGAAACAGGCACGAATGATTCGTGCTTCCTTAAACCAAACCACCAGTCGATCAAAGAATAACACTTGAATAATAATGGAAATTATTCCGTTAAGCGTTAAAACTAACGCGATGTTGCTCATCGTAAACTTAAAGACTTCATTTACATACAAACTATAGATGCTTTCAAACCCTTGTAGTCCAAATGCCGATACCAAAATCATTGCAAATAGCACTAACATTGGGACGGTCATCGTTTTTAAAAAGACATTAACTGATTTATGTTTCTCTTCAGGTGCGTCATCCTCATGCATCGCCATGGATTTATCACTTGGCAAAAATGCCCACAATGATAATGTTCCTAATAGCCCCAGCAATGCAGATAGCCAAAATGGCGTTTTAAGACTGATATTAGCTAAGATTCCACCTATCCCAGGCCCTAAGATTAATCCCGCACTAAAGGCCGCAGATAACCAGCCAATCACTTTAGCACGTTCTCGTTTAGTCGTAATATCTGCGGCTAATGCCATCGAAGTTGGTACATACATTGCAGCTGAAAGTCCCCCAACAGCTCGTGAGATATCAAACATCAATAAATTATTAGTTACCGCAAATAAAATTTCAGATAACATATACAGCAGTGAACCAATCACTAAGATTTTTTTACGACCGATTCGATCTGAAATTCGACCAACAATCGGTGAAGCAACGAATTGAACCAACGCAAATAACGAGGTCATTACACCCATATCAAAAGCCGTAAGATGTAAACTAGTTTTCAAGAACGGCATAACCGGTATGACTAAACTAATTCCTAGACATACTAAAAATTCACTGACCAGCAAAACTAAGATTGCTCGTTTTGTTTGTTTCTTCATTTCTTCACCTCAATTAATAATTTAAACACGTACAGAATAGTCTATCAAATAACATCTAATAATGTAAACCATTATGCCTATATATTAAGGTTTAATGGGCAAACATTAAAGACTTAATATTAAATCTTTAAAACTACGCATTTTGTTTGTGAAATTTCGCTTTTCATGGTTTAATGTAAGCGATTACAAAATAAATATATTGGGGAGTTTATTATGACAGAATTAAATGGAAAAGTTGCATTTGTTACCGGTGGAGCTCAAGGAATCGGAGAAGCAATTTCTAAACGACTTTCAAATGATGGTTTTGCAATTGCCGTTGCTGATTTAAAGGTTGAAACGGCAGCCAAAGTTGCAACCGAAATAAACAACAATGGCGGAAAAGCCATCAGCGTTCAATTAGATGTTGCTGATCGCGATAACTTCTTTGCTGGAATTAAGCAAACCGTTGCCGAATTAGGTCGGTTAGATGTTCTTGTTAATAACGCTGGACTCGGACCAACCACTCCATTAGAAACCATTACTCCTGAACAATTTGATCAGGTTTACCATGTTAACGTTGCTGGTGATATTTGGGGAATGCAAGCAGCCATTGAGCAATTCCTAAAACAAGGTGACGGTGGTAAAATCATCAACGCAACTTCACAAGCCGGGGTAGTTGGTAACCCTAACCTAACCCTATACAGTGGTACTAAGTTCGCCGTTCGTGGGATTACTCAAGTAGTTGCTCGTGATTATGCTGATCAAGGAATCACAGTGAATGCTTATGCTCCTGGGATTGTTAAAACACCAATGATGATGGACATTGCACATCAAGTTGGTAAAAATGCTGGTAAAGATGACGAATGGGGGATGCAAACATTCGCCAAAGATATCGCGATGAAACGTCTTTCAGAACCAGAAGATGTTGCAGCTGGAGTTGCATTCTTAGCTGGTCCAGATTCAAACTACATTACCGGACAAACCCTTGAAGTTGATGGTGGAATGCAATTCCACTAGTAACTAGTTAATTAATTTAATATTTAAAAAGGCTCAAATTCAGTTAATGAATTTGGGCTTTTATTTGGTAATATTTTATTAATCACGACCATACAAATCTGGTGTAATCACTAACGATTCTGCTAGTAAAACTTCCTTATAAATATCAAACACATAACTTTGATATTTAGCTTCGCGTTGTGAAATCATATCAAGATATTTTCGTTCTTGTAAAAAAGCATTCATAAATGCCCGCATTTCAAGTTCTTGCTCATCTTCATTAAAATCAGAGCGATGAACCGCTTCTAGCCAAGCATGTACAAAATCGCGTGTTTTCGTTCGTTCATTTTGTGTTGATAAATCAAATTTAACCGAACGTTTAACATTTTTAGGTAAATACATATTATCCACCGAAGCGAGGGCTCGTTGGACCATTTCTTTTCGAATTAAACTAACTTCAGCCAAAATTTCGGTTTGTGATGCCGTTTTATCTAAAATAAATCGGAAGGCAATCGTTGGAATAAGCATACTCAAAACAATAAACACGCAGGCCGACATAATTACTAAATTAAACTCACTACTTTTAATATGCATTTCTGCAACGGTAAATGCTAATGATAAAGTCACCGCCCCATGAACCCCGGCTAAGGCAAAAATCAAAGCATCTTTTCGCAACATCTTCATTCGAAAACGACTATATACGTAGCGCGTCATCGTATTTAACAGATAAAAAGTAACCCCCACCATTAACCAACCACCAGCATGATTCATAATGGCACCATCATTAATAATGCTAATAAACATGAACCCTAAAATTACGAACACCACACTATTGAAAATTTCCGTGATTAATGAAATTAAATCAAAGCCCAAGCGAATTTGGGGTGGATTAACTAATCGGCTTCGCTGTGCTTCAGCATTATGAACTAGGCCTGCACTAACAACAGCAATAATCCCTGAAACATGAATTGCTTCTGCGGCAAAATATAATAAAAATGGCGTAATTACATATAATACATTTTGGGCATTCAACGAATTAAATGAAGTTCGTAATAATTCTTGCCGAAATAAAATTATTATCCACGCCGTCACCATCCCAAACAGGACTCCGCCACCGGCTGAATAGATAAAATTGATAATTGTTTCACCAACATTAATATGCCCATTGGTGTACCATAACGCTGCCATATTCAATAAAATAATTCCTGAAGCATCATTAAATAGCGATTCTAATTTTAGTAGCGTAAATTCTTTTTTAGGTGTTTGTAGTCCATTAGTCACTGATTCCAATGCGGTTGCATCGGTTGGCGTACTAATCGCAGCCAACATAAATGCTAATGCAATATTGATATGTGTTAGTTGCCAAACACCAAAACCACCAACTAGCATCGTAATAATTACCAAGCTAACCGTTACTTGTAAAATCCGTTTTAGCTTTTTACTAACTAAATTAAGGCGCATCGCTTGGCCTTCAAAAAATAACAGCGGTGCAATAATTAGTCCCATAAAAATTTCTGAATTAAAACTATCCAAACTGCCCACGGCTGCCGGAATTAAAAATAATAATCCACCAATGATCATACTAATATAATTAACTGATATTTTAGGTATTAGTTGTGCAATTAAGATACTAACAATTGATGCCAGGAGTAATACAAAAACTAAAATCATTACGTTCATAGTAATTATGTTAATGGCGTCTATCCGTTGTTAATTGGCCATCACCTTTCGCTTACTTAGTCTCAAATATCTTACTTTTTTTAACGACGGACTGTCAAGAATCTGCCCTTGATAGTTAGCTTAATTTCACGCGACTTAACTAGTAGTATTCCATTATTTTTACCTAAACAAAAAACCGCAATTACCTAAAACCCACTAATACTAGGTTCAGTTAATTACGATTAAAATTTTTTTACTACCAGCCAATTTCATCTGCATTAGCCGGCAAGCTAAGTTTTCCTTGGTATAACTCTTCAAATGCTTGATCAAAAATATGAAAAGTTTTATTCAATTGTGCTTCTGTAATTACTAGCGGCGGTTGAAAACGTAGTACATTACCACGTAAACTTATAATAATAGCTCCCAGCTCAAAGACTCGATAAATCAACTTAGTAGTTGCTTCATCATCGCCCTTACCAGTTTCTGGACTAATAATATCAATTCCACCATCTAAACCATACATCCGAACATCACCGATAAAATTATATTTCTTTTGAGCACTTTCAAAATATTCTTTAGCCAAAGCACCTAATTTAACTGACCGTTCAAGTAGATGTTCATCTTCAATCACGTCAATTGTGGCCAAAGCGGCAGCCGTTGTTACCGGATTACCCGCCGTCGTAAATGTATGTGCTGGTGACCCAAGCGAGTTCATGATCTCATCTTTTCCAATTACTGCACTGAGTGGTAATCCCGAAGCTAGTGACTTACCAACTGACATCAAGTCGGGTTCAATTCCAAAATGCTCAATTGACCACCATTTTCCAGTTCGACCCATTCCTTGATTAACTTCATCAACGGCAAATAAAATTCCATTTGCTTTAGCAAAATTATAAATTTTTTTCATATATGCAGTTGGTGCTTTGATGATACCACCGTCACCTTGGATTGGTTCAATTAAAATTACAGCTACTTCATCAGCCGGTAGGTAAGTCTCAAATGGTTGCTTAAAAGCTGCAAACATCCGATCAACAAACTCATCATTAGATTCACCACTTAATCGTTGCCATGGATCTGGATAGGGCACCTTCACAACACCAGGTAAAAGTGGCCCAATTTTTCGGCTCATATTCAAGCTAACGGCTGAAACTGAAATTGCACCATACGTTGAGCCATGATATGCACCCGTAAAACTCACAATATTTTGGCGACCAGTATAGGCGCGAGCAAATTTAATGATTGCATCGTTAGCATCAGATCCAGAGTTCCCCCATGCTAGTGCCACATCACCACTAATCGGAGCCAAAGCAGCCAATCGTGGTGCTAATTCAGCTTCTGGAGCACTGGCAAAATACGCTGGAGTATATTGAATTAATTTAGCAGCTTGTTCTTGAATCGCTTGAACTATATGTGGATGCGAATGCCCTGTATTAGTAGACGAGGCACTAGCTAATAAATCAATATAAACGTTACCATCTACATCAGTTATTTCAGCCCCAGAGCCACTTTCAATCACAATATCATAATACTTAACTCGGGCAGCTTTTGATAAAACAGCTGTTTCTTTAGCTAATAATTGCTGACTATTCTTTTGTTGCCCCACTATCTACATCTTCTTTCTGTTTTGAAAGATATGAATGGTTAGCTCCATAAGCAAAATAAATAATTAAGCCTACTAGGAACCAAATTCCTGCATATATCTTGGCATCGTTTCCTAATCCCCAGAAAACAAATAATGATCCAATAAATCCTAGGGCTGGCATAACCGGATAAAATGGCATTTTAAATCCTGGTTCTGGAATGTCTTTTCCTTCACGTTGACGCAGACGATAAATTCCTAACGAAACAAACATAAAAGCAATTAACGTCCCAGCAGAAATCAATTGTGCTAAGAATGCAAATGGCAACAATGATCCTACAACGACTCCGATAACTGTTAATGTGAATAGCGCATGATTCGGACGGTTCTTTTTGTCCAGTTTACCCATCCATTTTGGTAACATTCCATCTCGACCAAATGAGTATAGCAAACGAGAGCCTGCCATCGTCATTCCAATTAGGGCTGTAAACATCCCTAATACAGAAATTGACTGTACTACAGCCGCAACTACTGGATGACCAGCATGGCGGAGTGCCCAGCCAACTGGTTCAGCGTTATTTGCATAATTAGAATACTTAAACATCCCAACCAATACTAACGAAACACCAACAAACAAAGCAGCCGCAATCGCTAGTGAGCCTAGGATTCCACGAGGCATGGTTTTTGAAGGATTTTTAGCTTCGGCAGAATTAGCAGCAATTGCATCAAATCCGATATACGCTAAGAAAATTTCTGATACACCAGCATAAATTCCTTGCCAGCCCCCAAAAGCACCGTCACTTGTTTCATGATATTTAGGAATAAATGGTACATAATTGCTGGCCTTAATTGCTGTTGCGCCAACAATCAAAAATAAAATAATTGCTCCGACCTTTAAAATAACTAATCCATTTTCAATTCGTGCAGCTGAACTGACCCCACGAGAAAGTAATAATGCGACCAAGATAATTGCGACAGCTGCCACAATATCAATCACCCCACCATTTGTTCCAAATGCATTTGAAATTGCTTTAGGCAAAGTAATCCCTAGCGGCGCAATTAAGCCACGAAAATTAGCTGACAATCCTGATCCAACGAAAGCGACGGCAATAAAGTATTCTGCCAATAAAGCCCAGCCAGCGATCCAACCAAAACATTCACCAAAAATAACATTAATCCATGAATATGCAGAACCCGCAAATGGCATTGCAGAAGCCATTTCAGCATATGCAAAGGCCACTAAACCTGCGACAATTGCTGCGACTAGAAAAGATAAAACTACGGATGGACCCGCATGTTGTGCAGCCACAACTCCCGGTAATGTAAAGATTGCTGTTGAAACAATTGTTCCAACCCCCAACGCAATAAAATCACGCACTCGTAATGATCGTACCAAGTGAGAATCTTTAGTTTTATAAACTGACGGATCTTCTTTACGGAAAATCTTTTCTTTCAAGCTAGCCATGTCATTCCTCCTACTGAATAATGTAATTAAATAAAACTATGTTTATGAATATATTTTAAATATATGTAAATACCAAATTAAATTAAAATCCGATTAATTTAGTTTAACAAATTGATATTAAATGTCAATGAAACATTATTTCAAACTGCGGATAACAAGCCTGTAATGGATATTTATTAGCCAAAATGTTTTTCTCATCTTATTTTAATCGTTTTAAAAAAGCCGCAATGCAAAGGTTATTTTTACATCACGGTTATGGAAGATTTTTTAATTAAGTTTAACAATTTTAGTTCCATGTACTTCACTAATCATTAATTTTTTAACGACTTCATCAACATTTTGATAGTTAATTCCACCGCCTGGCAAAATTACAATTCGTTGATCAGCATAATTAATTAACGTTTTTAGCCATTCATAATGTGCTTCAATCGGTTTGTTCATTGCCCCACCATGCGTCAATATTCTTGTAACACCTTGAGCAGCTAACCAATCAACCGCTTCAAATTGGCGTTCAAGTGGGATTAAATCAAAGGCCATGTGAAACGTAATCTGGATTTCACCTGCAGCAGCAATCAATTGTATCATTGCTTTTTCATCTATCCAATTGTCAGTTGTCAAACAGCCTACGACAATTCCATCAGCCCCAAACCGCTTAGCTTTTATTATCGTTGAACGCATACGTCTAATTTCAGCGTCATCATAAATAAAGTTACCTGCACTTAGGCGAATCATCGTCATCACTTTGACATCAAATTGATGAGCATGTTGTACAGCCAATTTAATCACATCATCTTTTGGCGTAATTCCCCCAACTGACAAATCATCACAAAGTTCAATTCGATTAGCCCCATTTGCGATTGCCACGGGTACATTATTAAAATTTTCAGCACAAAATTCTTTAATCATGATTTATTCCTTTTTATAAATTTCATCTGTAAACAAGTATAAATTAATCTCACTCATATTTCGAATTATATGTTGGCTTCAACGCCTAAGTACTAAATTTAATTGCATTTTTATGTAACTTATTCCCCATAATAAATTAGTTTCGTTTCGCACACTTTTTGAGTTCAACCAGCTCTAAAATAGAATAAAAAATGAGAAAACACAACTAATGTCATGTCTTCTCATTTTTTAAATATCTAGCTAATTTATTTAACTTAACTAACAACGTGCTTTTTTAAATTTTTATCTGCCGTTGCTAACATTAACCGAATTCGATTTAATTGATTAACAATTGATGTTCCCGGATCATAATCAATGGGAGCAATATTAGCGCCAGGAAACTGGCGACGAAGTTCCTTGACCATCCCCTTGCCAACAATATGATTAGGCAAACAGCCAAACGGTTGCATACAAATGATATTAGGCACATTATTTTTTAATAATTCAATCATTTCACCAGTTAAGAACCACCCTTCACCAGTCTGATTTCCTAATGATAAAATTTTACTAGCATCATCTGCGACGGATTTTATACCTGCCATCCCATCAAAACGAGTTGACGCAGCCAGTGCTTTTTGCATTGGCTGTTCGCACCATTCAATCATTTTTAAGACGGTTTCCGCAAAAATTCGTGCCTTCGCAGAAGCTCCTAATTTTTGATAACGATAAATTTGATTATACAATGAGTAGTTCATAAACCCAACAATATCTGGAACTACCACTTCAGCCCCTTCATTTTCTAGTAGATGAACAATATCATTATTAGCAATTGGCGAATATTTAACTAGAATTTCACCAACTAGTCCAACTTTAGGCTTGATAACTTCGTTTAATGGCACTGTATCAAAATCTTTCACGATTTGTGCAACATTCTGCTTAAACTCAGAGAAACTACCTTTTTCAACACTGGGACGAACTAATTCCAGCCAATTTTCGTGCATTTTGTCAATAATTCCTGGTTCTTTTTCATAAGGACGCGTCCGATATACAACTTTTTCAAATAAATCGCCATATAAGAAGCCAATTGCGACTCGTTTCAATAATGGTAAAGTCATTTTAAATCCTGAAGTGTGTTCAACCCCTTGATTTCCCATCGACATTGAAACTACTGGCACTTGTGAAAATCCAGCATCTTTTAACGCTTTACGAATAAGCGGAATATAATTAGTAGCTCGGCAACCACCACCAGTTTGAGTCATCATAACCGCAGTTTTATTTAAATCATATTTACCACTTTGAAGAGCTTCCAACATTTGACCAATTGAAATAATTGCTGGATAGCAAGCATCGTTGTTCACAAATTTTTGACCAACATCAATTGCTTGATGATCTTCCATAGGTAAATTAACTACTTTGTATCCAGATGCTTGTAAGGCAACATCGACTAATCCATGCTGATGAACTGGTGACATCATCGGCATCAACAAAGTATATCCAGCCTGTTGCATTTCTGGAGTAAAACTAATCGGCGTATCCAATTCGTGTTGCTTTTCAGGTAAAACATGAAGCCGATTACGCTCAGTAACAGCCGCTTTCAATGAACGTAGACGAATTTTGACAGCGCCCATATTAGTCCCTTCGTCAATTTTTAGTACTGTATAAAGACGATTATATTGTTCCATTATTTCTTCAATTTGATCTGTATCAATTGCATCTAACCCACAACCAAATGAATTCATTTGAACGAATTCAAGTTGTGGATTTTTAGCAGCAATACGAGCGGCGGCATAAAGTCGCGAATGGTAAACCCATTGATTTACGACTCGTAATCCCTTTACATCACCTAAATGAGCAATTGAGTCTTCTGTTAAAACATGAAACCCTTCTGCGGTCATCAATTGTGAAATTCCATGATTAATTTGTGGATCCAAGTGATATGGACGTCCCGCAAGTACAATTGCCTTTTCATTTTTATCATGTAGCATTCGCATAACATCTTCACCACGATTGCGAATTTTTAATTTAAAATCTTCAAGCGCCGCATAACCAGCATCTAACCCTACAATAATTTCCTTTTTCGTAATCCCTAAGTGTTTGAACGCCTTATATAAGTTATTTGCGGTCGATTTTCTATCAGCTAAATTAAGATATGGATCAATATAATCAATATCCCCATTACGAATTTCATCGACATTATTTTTAATTACATCCGGATAAGATTGCACGATTGGACAATTAAAATGATTTTGCGCATCACTATTTTCATTCACTTCATATACTACTGCCGGATAAAAAATCCGTTCATAGCCATCTTCAATTAACTTAGCAATATGTCCATGAACCTGCTTAGCTGGATAACAAACTGTATCACTCGGGATTGTTTCCATACCTTTTTCGTATTGAGCTTCATTTCCCTTATGCGATAACTCTGCTCGAATACCAATTTGATTAAAAAATGTCTGCCATAATGGATAATTTTCATACATATTTAAAACCCGTGGTAACCCAATTCGACCATGAACAGCTTGCTTTTTCTTCAATGGACGATAGCTAAACAATAATTTATATTTTTCTTCAACTAAATTAATCTTACCGTTATCTTTATGTGTTCGGAGTTTCAGGCCTCGTTCTTCCCCACGTTCACATCGATTACCCGTAACAAAACGACGTCCATCATTGAAAACGGTAATTGTTAACTCACAATTATTTTCACAACCACCACAGTGCATATATTCTTTCGTAGCAGTTAAATTATCCATTTGCTCTGGATGAAGCAACGTTGTTTCATCCCCTGCTTGATAATTTTCTTCTGCAATCAGCGCTGCCCCATAAGCACCCATTAGTCCCGCAATATTAGGACGAATAACTTCCCGCCCGGAGATCTTTTCGAAGGCTCGCAATACCGCTTCATTGTAAAAAGTACCTCCTTGACAGACAATATGTTCGCCTAAATCTTCAGGACGTTTAATTTTGATAACTTTATAAAGTGCATTTTTAATAATCGACATCGATAAACCGGCTGCAATATCACCAATAGATGCCCCTTCTTTTTGGACTTGTTTCACTTTGGAATTCATAAACACTGTACATCGTGAACCTAAATCAGAGGGATATTTAGCTAAAAGAGCAGCCTGTGCAAAATCTTTGATATCATACTTCAACGAACTTGCAAAGGTTTCTAAAAATGAGCCACAGCCAGATGAACACGCCTCATTCAATTTAATCGTTGATAGTGAATTATTTTTAATCGTCATGGCCTTCATATCTTGACCACCTATATCCAAAATAAAATCAACATTAGGTTGGAAAAATTGAGCAGCTTTATAATGAGCCACCGTTTCAACCTCGCCAACATCAACCATCAAAGCATTCTTAATTAAATGTTCACCATAACCAGTAACCGTTGTTTTTCCTATTCGAACACCTTCAGGTAATTTAGCATACATATCTTTCAAAATTGCCTTTGTTTTTGCTAATGGGTCACCATCATTACTATCATAGTAAGTATAAAGTAACTTATGATCTGTACTCATTAAAGCTACTTTGGTTGTGGTTGAGCCTGCGTCAATTCCTAGGAATGCCGTCCCTTGATAAGTACTTAAATCACGCTTTTCAACTTGTGCTTTCCCGTGGCGTTGTCGAAATTGCTGCAATTCTTCGTCATCCACAAATAGAGGATCCAAATGATGCGTCGGTTGCATCACTGAATGATCCCCATTAATTAATAACTCTAATAAATCAGCTAAGGTTGTGGCTTTCTCATCTACCGCATACAAAGCCGCTCCTTTAGCAACAAATAATTGCGGATCCTCTGGAAAAATTACCTGCTCTGGTGGTAACTGCAAGGTCGTAATAAACCGATATCGTAATTGATCCATAAAGTACAAAGGTCCACCTAAGAAAGCAACGTTACCTTTAATTTTGTGTCCCGCAGCTAAGCCCGAAATTGTCTGATTAACCACTGCTTGAAAAATACTAGCCGCAATATCTTCTTTATGAGCCCCATCATTAATCAATGGTTGCACATCTGTCTTTGCAAATACACCACAACGAGAAGCAATCGGATAAATTTTTTCAGCATTTTGCGCCATCACATTCAAACCATTGGCGTCAGTTTTTAGCAAAGATGCCATCTGATCAATAAATGCCCCGGTTCCACCAGCACAACTACCATTCATCCGCTGTTCCAACGAAGCACCAAAAAATGTTATCTTAGCATCTTCACCGCCCAGTTCAATACTGACATCGGTTTCTGGAATTAATTCTTCAACCGTTTTCGTACAAGCGATTACTTCTTGAACAAATTCCAATTTGAGTAAATTAGCCAACCCAATCCCACCGGAACCAGTAATCGTAAATGAAATTGGTTCTTTACCATCTAATTCTTCAAGTGCTTCCTTGATCACCCGTTCACTAGCTGCGCGTACATCAGAAAAATGACGTTCATATCGTGAAAATAACGTCTTCCGTGTTTCACTATCCATTACAACTAACTTGACCGTCGTTGACCCGACATCAATACCACCAATCAATTTTCGGTTACTCATACCAATCTCCCTATCACTTAAAATTATTTGATTAAATCAATTATTTTAAAAGCTCAATATTTTAAATTAGCATTTAGACAATATTCAAGTCGCTAACTGTTCTCCAACAACAGCCAAGATATACAACAACTTGTCTATTAAAATTAAACCTAGTTTAATCCCTTATGGATTGTGTTTCAATGAACAATATTTTTAAAAATGTATTTTATTTAACATAACTATTGATTTTGTCGGTTATTAATTAAATTTTCTGGTAAACTGAGATTAAATTTGAAAAGTAGGTAACTAATTCATGGTCAAACACGAGGATTTGCGTGTCATTCGAACTAAAAAAATGGTCTTTACTGCGCTTATTAAACTAGTTAATACAAAAGGGTTTGATAATTTAACAGTACAAGAAATTGCTGATGAAGCCATGATTAATCGGGCTACTTTTTATGCTCATTTCAAAGATAAACAAGACTTATTTGATCAAAGCTTTAATACCGTATTAAGTTACTTCGATGAATTTAAGCATGCTGAAATTTTTCTTGATAAAAACACCGTCAGCTTGCCAGCATTAGAGCACACCTTGGCTAATATCTTCCAAAATATCGATAATAATCGAGCACTATTTTTTTTAATTGTGGATAGTTCAATGCGTAATCAATTAATTGAAAGCCTTGAAAACTTAATTCGTGACACTACTACTGGCTTCCTTGATCATCTTAAAATCACCCAAAATGGCAATATTATCCCAAATGAATTCGTCTTTTCTTACATGACTTCAACTTTCATGGGAACCCTTAATTGGTGGTTAAAATCTGATGAAAAATTCGACCCCGAAACTCTTGCGCACTTCATAATTCAATTAATCGAAAACAGCCATTTAACTGTCTTGGGTGTGAAATTAATTCAAGATTAAAAAGATTGAATACCTATTAATACAGGCATTCAATCTTTTTTAATTTATCTAGTTACGCTGATTCACCATATTTAGCTGCAAATGGATCAATAATTTCATTAATCAAAGCTCGATTAATAATTTTACTAGACCATTTAATTGGAATTTTAATTTCTGGCGTTTGACTAGCAACCATTGCACCAACAATTGATGCAATGGTGTCAGTATCATCGCCCAAATTAACTGCCGCAATGACCGCTTCTTCAAAATCAGAATGATTAAATAGTACCCATATTGCCGCTTCTAAAGTATCAACTACATAGCCAGTACTTTTAATTTCATCGGCTGGTAAATCTTTGAATCCACCATCAAAAATTCGTTCATAATATTTAAATTCATTTAAGTATAATTGATCCAAACTCGAATTAGTAAGTTCATCTTGCACTTTCATCAAGGCATCTGCTAATTCAGACCCCATCATTAATTCTCGTAAAATTTCAACATAAATCAAGCTACCCACAATCGCACGTGGATGGCGATGAGTTAAGGAAGTGTACTCCATAATCATTCCAAAACGTGTATCTAAATCTGCTTGATTTAATAACTCAATTGCCAACGGTGCAAGTCGCATGATTGCTCCATTACCATTAGCTTTTTCATCATCTAATCCACATTCAAGTGGTGCAAAATCATGGCGTTCATAATTTTGGACGGCTTGATTCGTTGTATTACCAATATCAAACGGTTCACCACCTGGTGTATATTTTCCATCGTAAACATAACTCGCAAATTTAATCATTAAATCTTGATAGTCGCCATCTTCAGTTAAATTTTTAACTAATGCCAAGGTCATTGAACTATCATCTGACCACGAACCGGCCGGCTGATCCCATGTACCATCACCAGTCATTTCGTCAATAAAGTAAGTATCACGCTGACTAAATTCAACTGGCACGCCCAATGCATCCCCAATAATTCCAGCATTTAGGATATTTTTAATTTGTTGTTGCTTCATAATTTCACCCCATTATCCCCAGCAATAATTATAATACAAGTTTTATCTATAAAGAAAGTAATGTTCCCCTAAATCGATAAAAATTTAGTACCAATTGCCTGAGTAAAAATATTATCATGGTCAACAACTATCATCGTCGGCTGATAATCATCAATTAATGCTTCTATTTCTTGGCGTGCAATTACATCTAAATAATTTAGTGGCTCATCCCAAATATAAATATTAGCCGCTTCACACATTGACCTCGCTAATGATATCTTGCGCTGCTGACCCATACTCATATCCTGTAGTAACACATTGAAAGTTTCACGTTCAAATCCTAGTTTTCGTAACATATTTAATATTTCCGATAATTCAATCTGATAGAAATTAGCATAGTCTTTTAGAGTACCCGCTAAATCATCAAACGTTTGGCTAACATAAGAAACTTTCACATTAGTGGTCCAATTGACTTGACCCTTGCTCCTTAAAGTTGGCTGATCCAAAATCGCATGTAAAATTGTTGATTTACCACTACCATTTACTCCTTGTAAAATAATGCGTTGACCAGGTTCAATTGAGATATCAAACGGTGTTTTTAATAACGTTCGATTATCACGTTTTATTTGCAGTTGTTGCACCGTCAAAATAGTTTTTCGACAGGCCATATAGTTCATTGATAACGCATTAATCGTCTCAACATTTTTTAAAAGTTCCTCTTTTTCAGCAATTCCGGCTTCTGTTCGCTTTAACGTGTTCCGTGCTTTTTTCATTACTTTGGCTGCTTTATGACTAATAAATCCCTTATCTAAGTTAACTTGTTGATTTTGATGATTACTTTTATTTTTACTTTTTTCAGCATTTTCAGCCCACGACTTTGTTTGCGCCGCAGATTGTTGTAGTTGTTTTACTTCACGTTCAATTTTAATTTTTTGATTAGCTTCATTTAAATTATTCTGATCAAACACTGTTTTCCAAGTATCATAATTACCCTTTAGTAATTGTATTTGCTGGCGATCAATTGAAATCACGTGATCAATCACCAGATTTAAGAATTCTCGATCATGACTAATAATAATAAACCCGGTTTTTTGTTGTAAATATTTAGCCACCACTTGCCGTCCAGCCGCATCTAAATGATTCGTTGGCTCGTCAATCAAAGCAAATTGATCTGGCTGACTAAAACAAACGGCTAATAATAATTTTGTTTGTTGACCTGGGCTTAACTCAGAAAATGGTTTCCACAAAACATCATCAGTCAAACCTAATTGATCCATTTCAATTTGGACTTTCCATAATTCTGATTCATCAATCTGTAAAGATTGCAGCACCAGCGTCTGCGTGACTTCATTTAAATTATCAACTTGTGCTGGAAAATAATTAAACTGTAAATTGGCTTCTACCAAACCTTGATATGCCAATTGTCCACGTAAAATTCTCAGCAACGTTGTTTTCCCACGACCATTGCGGCCAATTAAGCCTAATTTCCATGTTCCATCAATTGATAAATTCACATTTGAAAATATTTTTTCTTTTGCACCGTCATAGCTAAATGACATTTGTTGTATTTTTATGGTTCCCATCTATTTCACCTCATTGGCTCAATAAAAGAATTATTCTATTGGTTTTACTCCGTATTCATAATAAAATACGTTATTAAATAATTTAAGTTATCAATGTAATCGCCACGAATAATCCCCACTCATTGAGTACAGATTTATATTCTTAATTAACGAATTACATTTTCAACTTAAATCACATCCTTTTCTGTTTAGAAATTGAGTATAGCTAAAATCACAGCAAGATTCAACTAACCAGTCGTAATTATCATTATTATATAGTATACTGAAGACAGGTTGCCAAAACTCACCAGATTGAAATACATCTGGTTGCGTGTTTAACACGCCACACTCTAATACTGAGTGTTTAATTGCGATCACCCTCGACTAAATACGGTGGTCGTTTTTTTGTGCAATAAATTATGTAAATAACTTTTAAATTATGTTTAGCATTATTTAAAAAGTAGAATTCATATTTTATTCACATATTATTGTTATTCTAATTATAGATTAATTGTTATCAACCCAAGGAGGAAACTATTATGAACCCCGAAGGAAATGCAACTAACCTTAAAGTATTTAAAAGAATTCGTAAATTATTATATATTAGCTTTATTACATGTGGCCTAACCATCTTTTTCTTAACTATTTTCACAAACCAATTAACAATCTTTAGTAAATCAGTCGATAGTAGCTCATCCACCTATTCTTCAACAAATAGAAATATAGTTTCTAATAGTTCGCTGCCACATCCTATTATTTCAACTGCCCCATCTACTATTTATGAAGATGATAGTTTAGCGGCCTTTGGAATTCCATTGGATCATAATAATGCATTAGGTGCAGTTCCATCAAAATTTCATATTTTTTCTAAGAGTACTACCCTCTCAGCTGATACTAACGGTAACATTGCTACATCAAGCTTTCATGGTCAGACAGATTTTGGTACTCGCAATTACAATTCCGATTTGTTTTATATTAAAAATATTAATTCCCCAATTTTGCCCAACGCATTTCGTGCTAACAAAAGTAAAGTTGTCCTTTGTTCTTTAACTAATGTTTTAAATAACAATAATAACGTGTCAATCAATGACGTAACTATGACGAATATTTCAAGCACACATGTTAATCAAGATGCTGTTGGTAATGAATACATTGACATGGATTATGAATTCAAACAACTCATACAGCGATCCACTACTTATGCATCTAGACCTGATAACTCAGAAGTAATTTATAATTTTAATGATATGAACAAACGAACTATTGATGTTTCAAAAATTGTTAAAAGTAATGCAAGTGTTGCTTACATTTCAATTCCTTTTTCATATTTAACAGATCCACAATCGATTTATATTCGTGGCTTAGCTGAAACTAATAATCCAACTATAATTATCAATGTAACCGATGTCCCCAAAAATGGTGAGTATTGGTTACCAACCAAAACAGAATTATTTTATGGAGAAAACATTTCTGCCTTACCTAATGCTGAACGAACAGATTTTGGGCTTTCTAACTTATTGTTTAATTTCGGTAACACATCTAGTACTTTAAACTTTTCTGGCCGTTTTATGGGGAGTATTCTCGCTCCGTCATCAATTATTAATGCTCATGCGAACATCGACGGTAACATAATTGCTAATACTGTCAATGTAGTTGGCGGCGAAACCCATAAATGGGATTTGCAACCACCAATTGATAAAGATTGGGACTGGGACGACGAACCAGATCCAAATCCTGTCCCTGAACCAGATCCTACTCCTGAACCAGATCCTACTCCCGAACCAGATCCTACTCCCGAACCAGATCTTGATTTAAATCTAAACCCCAATATTAATTTAGATAATGTTTTTAATATAACTTCTAAAGAATTAACAACATCTATTAAAAGCCCATTACCAAGCCTATATAATTTACCAACAGAAAGTTCAAATAAAAAAAACATTAATAAAAATCACACTTCTGATTCAGACCTTCTACCAAAAACTGATGAAAAAATTTTTTATCTTTCTTTATGGATCATCTTGTTACCAGTAACCTTACTACTGATAACTTATATAATTTATCGTAAAATTAAATTAAAAAATAAATAGTAACAATTTCGTATATACTATTTGAACGAATCAGATAATTAATACTGATTATTCCAAACATGTGAAACATCATCCTTAACATCAAGGATGGTGTTTTTTATCTACGCTTACTCTAGTAGTGATATACTACCTATATTAACTACTTAAAGGAGTCCGCAAATGAATAACTCATCAGAAAAAATTCGTATTCGGGATTTAATTGCATTTATTCTCGGATCAGCCTTATACGCTTGGTCACTAATTAACGTTAATATTCCTAATAATTTAGCTGAAGGCGGCATCTCCGGTATTACCTTAATTCTGAGAGCTTTATTTGGTTTAAACCCAGCCTACACAACTTTAATATTGAATATTCCATTATTAATTATCGGCTATAAGCTTCTAGGTCGTCGTTCAATTATTTATACATTGTTTGGTACCATTAGTTTGTCATTTTGGTTATGGTTTTGGCAAATTGTTCCGATGAACCCACCCTTGCATCATGATGCCTTAATTGCTGCCATTATTGCCGGTATTCTTGGTGGCCTCGGGCTCGGAATCATTATGAGATTCGGTGGCACTACCGGTGGATCTGATGTTATCGCCTTGGTATTAGAACGCAAATTAAATCTTCCAATGGGAAGAACCATTTTCGCTTTAGATGCATCAGTGTTAGTACTATCCCTAGTTTATCTAGACATCGTTCATATGATGTACACCTTAATTATGGCCTTTGTATTTGCGCAAGTGCTTAACTTCACTCAAAAAGATGGTTACTCCGCACGAGCCTTTTTAATTTTCTCAGCTAAATCAGTCGAAATTTCCGATGCTATTATGGCAAAATTAGAACGTGGAACTTCCCTATTCGATGCACAAGGTGGTTATACCAAAAATCAACAACAAGTTGTTTACACCGTTGTCGATCCATCTGAAGTTTCAACCATGTACGAATTAATCAAAGAAATCGATCCATCAGCGTTTATTACTGTAAGTGATACTTCCGAAACTCTAGGTGAAGGATTCTCATTTAGTAAACCAGATAAAAGCTTATGGAAGAAAATTATGGGTTAAATATCCCAAACAAAATGAGCTGCGATTTAATATCGCAACTCATTTTTAATTTCATCTAATAAATCATTACCTCAGCAACTAAAATTCCACCACCAAAGATTAATAAGAAGACTACAACTGGCCAAACGAATCTGAACCAGTGAGAATATTTCATATCAAGCATTTGTAATGTCGCCATTACTAAACCAGTTGGAGCTAGGAATAACATTGCATACTGACCAATTTGATAAGCTGTAACGACAACGAATCGAGGAATATCAACTGTGTCAGCTAATGGTGCCAAAATTGGCATTGATAGCACTGCTAAACCTGATGAAGATGGTACGATAAAGCCAAGAATAAAGAAGATAAACATCATTACAATGATAAAGATTGGTCCACTCATGCCCTTAACTAAGGTCGATGAAAATTGTAACATCGTATCTGAAATCATTCCT
This sequence comes from Paucilactobacillus oligofermentans DSM 15707 = LMG 22743, assembly GCF_001434315.1. GTDB lineage: Bacteria > Bacillota > Bacilli > Lactobacillales > Lactobacillaceae > Paucilactobacillus > Paucilactobacillus oligofermentans. Next base: position 528,524 of record NZ_AZFE01000031.1, read on the forward strand.
TCATTCAAGACAATGTTAATCCCACGAGCAAGTCCAATAATCAATGATACTCCAACTAAACTTGAAGCACCTTCAACAAAGGCATCAACGACCCCTTTTTCACCGATACCCATTTTACCAGTTCCAGTAAGGATCATAATTAAAATAGCAAACGTTAAGAATGAGGCCGCCATGGTTGGGAACCACCAACCTTGAGACATAACGCCCCAAACCATTAGTGGGAAGGTAATCACGAATAATACCAAGATGATCTTCTTCCGAACTGTAAAGACCGCATTTTCACCATCATCTGATACCACCGACCACATTTTGTCAAAAGATGCATGATCTTCATATGAGTATGAGGATTTTGGATCGGCTTTAATTTTTTTAGTATACCAATGGAGGTAGAAAATAACGAACATCGCAGCAATTGCGCAACCAAAGATCCGCCAATTAAGTCCCTGTGTAAAGTCAATCCCCGCAGCATTTGACGCAATTACAACTGAGAACGGATTAATCGTAGAGAATGCCGTCCCAATTGAACTTGCCAAGAAGATTGCCCCCACACAGACTATGGAGTCGTACCCCATCGCAATGAAAACCGGCACCAAAATCGGATAGAAGGCAACTGCTTCTTCTTCAATCCCACAAAGGGTTCCGCCTAACACCATTAAAACTGAAACAAAGAAAATTAGTGCAAATTCATGACCCTTAGTTTTTCGAGTTAAAGCAATCAATCCTGATTCAAACGCACCACTAGCCTTAACAACCCCAATTAAACCACCTAGAACAAAGATAAATACCATGATATCAACGGCTTCAATTGTTCCTCGAACCATACTGTTAGGGACAGCAGCTGCACTCGCAGGACGTTGTTTCAAACGTTGATACGTATTAGGAATGGAAATCGGATCTGTAATTCCACCAGACGTAAATTGCTTAATATCAATTTTAACGCCTAATTTATCTAACTGTTGCTGAGTTGCTGGAACTTTTTCAGTTTTTCCACCTGGATTTTTAATTTGTAATTCTGAAGTTGGTTTATTATAGGTCAACTTAGAATAACTACCAGCCGGAATTAGCCACGTTGCTGCCACGGCTACAATCGTCAAAACAAACAAAATGACGAATGCGCCTGGCATTTTAAACTTAAATCTTTTTTTCTTTCTGACCTCGGTCATGATTTTCACCCCTAATTAATATTTATTTAAACCATAAAACGTGACCCTAAAGAAGCAGGTTAAAATAAGCATCTCTAGCATCACGTTTATGTCACGTTATATTATTATTTAACTAACGCACCAGTTTTAGTGATTAGTGTTCCTACTTTTCCAGCTAAAGCCTCATCAAGATGATCGAGTGAAGTAATGAGTGCTGAACGATTATCTCCTGCATTAACAAAGCCCATGCATGCTTCAATTTTAGGCAGCATACTGCCTGCTGCAAATTGACCTTCGTCGATATAATTTTGCGCTTCTTGAATACTTAAGTCACGTAAAACTTTTTGATCTGTTTGGCCGTAATTAATATAAACATCATCCACTGTGGTTAGAATAATTAATTGATCGGCGTCTAAATCACTCGCTAGTAATGCACTCGAACGATCCTTATCAATTACCGCTGGGACTCCTTTTAAACAACCATCCGTTTTGACGACTGGCACACCGCCACCACCACCAGCAATTACCAGATTATCATTTTCAAATAACTCACTAATGCTATTTAATTCGATAATTGATTTTGGTAATGGTGAAGGAACTACCTGACGATAGCCACGCCCAGCATCTTCTTTAAAAACATAACCTTTTTCATGTTCGATACGTTGGGCGTCTTCTTTACTGTAGAAACTTCCAACTGGCTTAGTTGGATTTTGGAAAGCGGGATCAGTTGGATCAACTTCAACTTGCGTCACTAATGACACAACATCTTTATTCATCCACCGCTGATGAAGTTCATTTTGCAAACTTTGTTGTAAATGATAGCCAATATAACCTTGGCTCATCGCTCCACATTCTGGAAATGGAAACGCTGCGGTTTGATCATGTTCAGCGGCAAAATTCATCCCCAAGTTAATTGCCCCAACTTGAGGCCCGTTTCCATGACTGACGACAATTTTATGACCCTCAACAACTAATCCAATCAATGAAGTTGCCGTATGTTTAACTAATTCTAATTGCTCTTCTGGTGATTTGCCTAATGCATTACCACCTAGGGCAACAACTATTTTTGACATTTAATTCACCGCCTATTTTATTCGCCTAAAGTTGCAACCATTACTGCTTTAATGGTGTGCATCCGGTTTTCAGCTTCTTGGAATACTACGGAAGCATCACTTTCAAAGACTTCATCAGAAACTTCCATTTCAGTTAGGCCGTATTTTTCAGCAATTTCTTGGCCAACTTTAGTTTCTGAATTATGGAAAGCTGGTAAACAATGTTCAAAAATTGCATTAGGGTTACCAGTCTTGTCCATCATGGCTTGATTAATTTGATATGGCTTCAATAATTTGATTCGTTCTTCCCAAATGCTATCAGCTTCACCCATTGAAACCCAAACATCGGTATATAACACATCTGAATCTTTAACCCCTTTATCAATATCATCAGTTACCATAATTTTAGCACCGGTTCTAGCAGCACGAGCATTAACTTTTTCCATTAGTTCAGGCGTTGGATCAAGTTCTTTGGGACAAACTAAGTGGAAAGTCATACCCATAGTAGCGGCACCAATCATCAAAGCATTCGCAACGTTATTGCGACCATCACCGACATAAGTAAAGTGAATGTCACGGTAGTTTTTCTTTAATACTTCTTTAGCAGTTAAAAAGTCGGCCAACACTTGAGTGGGATGATCTTCATCAGTTAAACCATTCCAAACCGGTACACCTGAGTAATCAGCTAAAGTTTCCACCGTTCGTTGTGAAAAACCACGATATTCAATTCCATCAAACATTCCACCTAAGACACGTGCAGTATCTGCAGCAGTTTCTTTTTTACCCATGTGCGAGCCACTAGGTCCAAGATAGGTTACATGAGCACCTTGATCATATGCAGCAACTTCAAAGGCACAGCGAGTACGAGTTGAACTCTTTTCAAAAATTAAGGCAATATTTTTGCCAGCCAATTTTTGTTGTTCTGTTCCAGCGTACTTAGCCTTCTTCAAATCTTCAGATAATTGCAATAATAATTCCATTTCCTTTGGTGAATAGTCCATTAGAGTTAAAAAACTCCGATTACGTAGATTTAACATTGTGTTGTCCTCCTTTTTTATTTACAATTATCATTATAGTAAGCGGTTTCAAATTACTTCATAAAACTTCACGTTCTTGCTCAAATAATTACAAATAGATTTAAACCCTAATTCAAAGGAGGAATTTTTTTGCTTAAACCAACTCGTTTCATCAACTATGGTCGTTGGCGTCGGATCTTAATTGCGACCGTTTGTATTGCCCTCGCTTCACAAGTGAACTTTCAAGTAATCACCCCAGGCTTTATTTTCGCCTTTTCACCGCTAATTATGTCAGTTTTCCTATATTTCAACGCAGACCTAAATCCGATTCAGTTGATGCTATCTATTGCAGTCGTTTCGCCAATTTTTCGCGGAATCTTACTATTCATTAGCCACGACAATGCCGGCGACAAAATAGTTACATTTATCCTAGCCGATATTGCCTTTTACCTCTGCTATGGTGCAATTTATTACATTATGTATTGGCATCGTGGACAACTACATAACAGTTCATTTTTCTTAACGATTATTATTTGTGACTATGTATCAAATCTTTTAGAGGTGAGTTTACTAAATCACTTTTCTCATTATAGTTACCGTTTATTCCAGCTATTATTCATCGCGGCTTTAATCAGAAGCATCATTAGTTGCGTCTTAACCTTCTCATATCATCATTTCACTTTGATGATGCGTGAAGACAGTCATGAACAACGTTATTATCACTTTATGTGGATTGCTGCCTCAGTTAAAAGTGAAGTTTATTTTATGAAAAAGAACATTAGTGAAATCGAAAACGTAATGAAGAATGCCTACTTACTAAATCAAAATTTGCAAGGAACTAATGCTGATCCACAGAATCAGGTCATGGCTTTATCAATTGCTCACGATGTCCATGAAATAAAAAAAGATTATCAAAATGTGATTCGCGGTTTAGGTGATTATTTTGATGACGGCAATGACTCCGCCATGAAGTTTTCTGATATTTTGCGAGTTGTAACTAGTTATATTCGCGGTACCATTAAAGAACGCAAACAAAACATCGTCATCACCTGTCAAAATCAAGTTGAACTCGTTGTTCCTAATCACTACTATGTTGTTTCAATTTTGTCTAACTTAATTTTCAATAGTATTGATGCGTTAAAAGGAAGATTCAACGGCGTTATCACTGTTACCGTTGAAGATGCGAGTGATCACATTATTATTAACATCGGAGATAACGGTAGTGGAATGGACGAAAAAACGATTAGTATGATTTTTCAGCCCGGCTTTACCACCAAATTTAACGAAACTACTGGTGATGTTTACCGTGGAATTGGCTTATCCCATGTTCGAACGATTGTGGAAGAACAGTTTAACGGTACAATTGAAATAACTTCCAAACTGAATGAAGGCACTAATACTAAAATAACTCTCAGCAAACGACGCTTACTTCAGGAGGTCACAGCATGAATTTCTATATCGTAGATGATGATCCATCAATCCCCATGAACTTACAGCGCATATTAGAAGAAAACCCAGCTAACACCGTTGTCGGTACAGCTAACGATGCTAAACAAGGTATAGCTGAAATTATGATGCTCAACGTTGATATTGTTTTAGTCGATCTCTTGATGCCTGAAATTTCTGGCATCGATCTGATTAAACGACTGAACCAATTAAAACATCAATTGCGGTTTATCATGATTTCCCAAGTTCGTGATAGTGATTTACGATCCCAAGCCTATGAAGCTGGAATAGAATTTTTTATTGATAAACCGATTAATCTGATTGAAGTTAAAACTGTAACCGAACGAGTCACTCAAAATATTCAAATGGCTAATAAATTAAATAATATTCAATCACTAGTCGGCGGGCAATCACCCGTAGCTAACGCACCAACGCCTGAAAAGCATGAAATTGAAAAAGAAAAAATGTTAGCCATCTTACGGTTTCTTGGGATTACCTCTGAAAATGGTTCTTCCGACATTTTAGCCATTACTCAAATCATGGTTAATCAAGAAATTGCCTTTCGCGAAATCAATTTTGAAACCCAATATAATATCAACGCTTGCGAGAAAAAAATTCTCTTTCAACGAATTAGACGAGCAATTAAGACCGGACTTACAAACCTGGCTGAACTATTTTTAGATGATATGGGGGATGAATTAGTCGTTGAATATGCTAATTCACTTTATGAATATCGAAATGTAAGAACTGAAGCACAATATTTAAAAGGCGATCGTGCTTCTGGCGGAAAAGTATCCTTAAAACATTTCTTTGATGGACTAGCACAAGAAAGCCAAGCACCCGCTTAAAAATTTATAACTAATTCTTGGGGGATTATTATGAAATATCTAATTTTCAGTGCAGAAATCATTGCGATTGCTGCCGTTGCCTTTATTAGCAGTTTTTCGATACTCAAAAAAATCGTTGGCATTTTAATTATCATTGCACTTTCGCAAATTTGCCACCGCTTATTTAAAGCACGTTAAGTAGTCCCAATCATTGGACTACTTTTTAATTTCATCGTAATTATGGACGTAATAAAACTTTACCAGCACTATTACCAGCTTCTAAAAATTCATAGGCCGCTTTTCCATCTGCCAAAGAAAATATTTTCGGTGATTTTACAATGATTTCACCATCTTTTACATATTTAAATAATCGATTACTCCGATATTTCCGTGATTCATAATCAGTTAAATAATGCCACAAGTCGCCTGTCATAATACTTTTAGATTGATTCAATAGTTCAATTGGATCAATTTTTGGTGGATTACCACCTGCCATTCCATAAAAAATAACTCGTCCTTTTAGTTTTAACACCTTTAGACTTTGATTTAGCGAAACTCCGGCACCATCATAAACTGCATCAAATATATCTACATAATCATTATCCCAATCAGAACTTCTTATAAATACTTTTTTAGCACCTAAATTCATCGCTTGTTTTTGTTTGCTAACGCTTGAAGCAACACCGAACACCTTAACTTTATCCGCTGTTAATATTTGAGTTAAAAGCTGGCCTAAGCCACCACTAATCCCTTGAATTAATACTTGATCACCAGGCTTATTTTTTGCCAAATCATGTGCAAGAAAATCAGCCGTTAACCCTTGTAGTCCAATGCTAGCTGCAGTTTCATCGGTAATTTCATCTGGAACTTTAATTGCGTGTTCCCAATTCATTTTGACTAATTCTGCATTGGCAAATGGTACATCCGCAAAAATAATTCGATCACCAGATTTAAATTGTGTCACGTTTTTGCCAGTATCAATAATTATTCCCATTCCTTCATAACCATTAATCATGGGATTACGAGCTTCAATATGATAGTCCCCACGTCGTCGATATATATCTGCAAAATTAAGTCCAATTAGCTTAGTTTTTACCAATACCTCATCCTGATTAATCACAGGATCAATAACGTCACCATAATTTAGCACTTCTGATGTGCCAAAATCATTAAAATATAATGCCTTCATTTTTTCATCTTCATTCTATTTTTATTTATCGTGCAGTTAGTGTACACCTTAACTAATTTCAGCCAAACAAAAAAGCACCATCTTTTTAACCATATTAAATGGCCATTAAAGATAATGCTTTTTAATAATTACTATTAATCAATTTCAGGTGCTGAATTTAATTCTGCTTGAATCATCCAGAGACGCTTTTCAGTGGCCGTTTTAAAGCCAATGAAAATATCCTGTGTACTAAAATCTTTTTCAACATCACTAACTTCAATTCCATGTTGATAAACACCAGCTAAGTAACGATAATCTTTAGCTAAAATTGCTAAACGTTCAGGAGTTGTCTTAGCAAAACTACCCTTTTCATCACTGATTCCAGTTTGTTCAGCCATTTCAGTTAAAGTTGAATATGGAGAACCATCCAGTGTAATTAATCGTTCAGAAATCTCATCTAGTTGATCATTCAAATCGTCCATCCATTCATCCATTAGTGGATGTAACTTTAAAAAGTTAGTACCACGCATGTACCAATGAGTCTGGTGTACTACCATTGCTAATTGACTTAAATCAGCCACTAATTGATTTAATACTTCTTTTGTTTTACCGTATTTCATGATATCTTCTCCATTCCATTCTTTAGATTGTAATTCTGAAACAAACGTTATTGAAATCGTTTACACATATAGTGTAATTCATCGTTCCTAGTTATTCAACTAAAATAACTATTAGTTTTTATTAATGTGTTTGGGCATATCGATCAACCGCAACAAACGCATCAGCAACGTCACTTGCTGTTACTTCAAATGGCATTTGATGAATAGTTTCGCTTGGAATAGTAGCTTGCTGCCCAACTTTTAAGAGTTCCTCATAGCTAATATTTTCAATTTTTAGATCTTTAAAAGTGGTTGGTAAACCAAATTGACGATTAAAGTTTAAAAATTTATCAAATTCTGCTTCTGGCACATTATCTAGCATTAATTCGCAAAGATAACCAAATGCGACTTTTTCACCGTGCATTAATGATTCAATTTCACCAGTTAAAACTGTCATTCCATTATAAATAGCATGGGCAGCCGCCAATCCAGCACTTTCAAAACCCAATCCACTAAGAAGCGTATTTGATTCAACAATTGTTTCCAGTGCAGGAGTGACAACTTTACCTTCTGCCGCGGCAACTGCTGCTGAAGCATGTGCAAACAAATTATCCGCACAAGTTTGTGCAATTGCTAATGAAGCTAAAGTTTGTTTACCACCCAGCATTGAATTGTTAAAGCCTCGAGCAACATCTTGTGCTTCAATGTTGGTTGCCATCGCATCCCCAATCCCGGCAATTAGCATTCTAACTGGTGCCTTCGCAATTACTTCTGTATCCATTAAAACCAAATCAGGATTCTTTGAATAAAACGCATAATTTTTAAATTGGCCTTCTGGAGTGTACATTACTGATAGTGCTGATGTTGGTGCATCAGTTGAAGCAATGGTTGGTAAAATAGCCACTGGAATATCTAATTTATCAGCAATATTCTTAGCTGTATCTAACGCTTTCCCACCACCAAGCCCAATAATAAAGTCGGATTCAGTTGCTTTACCAATTGAAACAACTCGTTCACTTTCTTCATCAGAAGATTCACCATTGAAGTCAACTTTGGTAACGGTAAATCCTACGGTTGTTAATGCGGTATTTAATGTTTGTCCTGCTACGCGCCATGCTGTTGCACCAGTTAATAATAGTGGTCTCTTTCCTAATGATTCCATGTACTTTTCTGGTTCATTAAAGACACCTTTTCCTTGTACATAATGAGCTGGGCTTGCAAATAAACGGGCCATTTTGGTACCTCCAAATTTTAATTGTGAAATAGTTAACGAGATACATTTTAGGCTTATTTGATGTTTGGTTCAAGTGGGATAATAAAAACCCTTAAAGTTTAAGTATTTCTGCTTTAACTCTAAGGGTAATGCTCAATTTATTTAAATTTTTATCTATTTATCTACAACTAATTTTGCTTTAGTTAATAATTCTAAAATAAAATCATGAGCTTGATGCATTAACATAACAGAATTATTACTTTTTTCAGACCACATTTCTACTGTTAACGTTCCGTTATATCCAATACGATGTAATGTTTTAAAAAGTCCAAAGAACTCTACATCACCTTCGCCAAATGGAACATTTTTAAATTTCCCCGGATTATTGTCTGTAACCTTAATAGTATCTTTTACATGAACCGATACAATATTTTCTAATCCTTCAGCCAAATCTTGACTTGGTATATTTTCTGGCCAAGCTGAAATATTACCCAAATCTGGATATGCTTGCAGCCAGGGAGATGAAATATCTTTTTTAACCTCTCTAACCTTAGCAATTGAATTTATAAACTTATCATCCATTGTTTCAATGGCTATCATAACTTGATTTTCAGCTGCAAAATTTACTACCCTTCTTAAATTTTCAATGAAATTTTCTCTAGTTAATAACGATTTTTTTTCATAGTATTCATCATATCCTGCAATTTGAATATTTCTTATTCCTAAATCTTTAGCTAATAAAATAGCTTTTTTACAAATTTCAAAAGATTTTTCATAAACATCTTCGTCTTCTGATCCTAATGGAAACTTTCGTAATGCAGATAACATCATAGTATCAATTGGTACACCACTTTTAAAAACATCCTGAACTAAATTAAGCCTCTGTTCTTTATTCCAATCTAATCGTTTCATTCTAGCGTCAGTCTCATCAATTGATAATTCAACAAATGAAAATCCGCAAGATTTCGCACAATTTAATTTATCAAACCAGTTTAAATCAAATGGTAAAGATTTTTCGTTAATCCCAATTTTAACCATAACCACTACCAGTATTTCTTTATTTCAGACTGAAACGCTTCAGCAGCAGCTTTAGGATCAGATTGTCCAGTAATGGCTCTACCCGCAATGAAGGTATAAACAGGTACACCTTCAAATAATTTGATAGTATCAATGTTCAATCCACCAGTAACTGAAACTTTAAAACCTAAATCAATAAACCCACGAACAATATCTAAATCCTTTTTTCCCCATACCTCACCAGCTAGTAATGCATCGCGGCTTTGGTGATATATGACTTGCTTAATACCTATTTTTTTCCACTCTTTTGCTAATTCCCAATTCCATGCACTGTAAAGTTCAACCTGTATTCCATCTAATACTGATAGCGCTGACTTCATCGTTGGAATTGTAGCAGAATCAATCACTGTCATTAAATCTGCTCCGGCATCTTTTGAATTCTTAGCTACTGTAGAACCCGCATCCGCACATTTAGTATCAGAAGCAATAATTTTATCAGGAAACATAGATCTTAATACACTAATAGATTGTTGACCTGCTTGTAATTCAAGAATTGTCCCAACTTCAACTATATCAACTACAGGTCCAGCTAAATGTGCAATTCTTGCGGCCTCAGCTAAAGTATTTTGATCTAATGCGATTTGTAAATTTGGCTTTGTCATTTTTAGGACCTCACTTTTTATATTTTTCTTCAAAATCAGTTTCTTCTTGAATTCGTTTTGTAATTTCAGGTTCACTCATAACGTTTTTTACACCAACAATTTTAACGCCTTTTTCTTCAGCATCTGCAAACATATCCATAAAATTTAATGGCGTAAATACTGCGTCATATTGAGCAGCCGTTGATTTACCTTCAGAAATACTTGTATGATTAATTTCTGAAATTGGTATTCCTAGTTTCTTCATTGATTTTTGTACACTCTTCATCATCATTAAACTAGTCCCTGATCCATTGGCACAAGATACTAATATTCTCATTTTAATTAACCCCTATCTTTAATTTTAATTATTATTTCTTCTTTTTCTTTGAATCTTTGTAGGCTTCATAATCTTCAACCATTAAAAAATAATTCTTTGGATCTTTTCGATATTCTATTTGTGGAATAACAACTAAAATCAGCGCTACAACAACTATACCGAAATATCCTAGATACTTGAGAATAACCGTAAATACAGGCCACAGTGTATCCCAATCAAACATTCCAAGATACCCCCCATATTTTGACATACCGATCCACGTTGAAATAAGTGCTGCACCACAAACTTGAATTATTCCAGATAAAAATGGTAATATCATTGCTGCTTTTGCACCCGCTCTATTATTTGCTATAACTCCAAAAACGGCATTATCAAAAAATAGTGGAATAAATCCTGCAATTATAATGGTTGGTGAGTGAAATAGAATCAAAGCTCCAATAGCTAAAAATTGTCCTAATGCCCCAAATAAGAATCCAATAGTAACGGCATTTTGTTCACCAAACGCAAACGTTGCTGCAACATCAATACCAGGTACTGAATTAGGTAAAATAGTATCACTAATACCTGTGAAACTTTCGGTAAGTTCACCAACGAAAGTCCTAACACCTAATTGTAGAATTGCTAAATTAACTGCAAAACCTAAAGAAGTAGTAAGAATATAGAAGAAGAAACTAGCCTTAGGTGCCAATCCTGATAATCCATCTGTTGCTGTATATACTCCATTAAAGTAATTTCTTCCCAGAACAACCATAATTATCCCAAAAAACAAGAACATTAAGATAGCTGTCGCAACCATATTTTCGTTAAATATTTTAAGAAATCCTGGTAATTCGACGTCTTCCAAGCGTTTTGCCTGTTTTTTGCCTTTTACATTAGATTTACTATTAAATTTATCTGAAATCCAAGCTACTAAGGCAATCCCAAACATCTGTTGATGAGCTACAGCGAATCCTCCACCATCAGTTAATTGCTGTACTGGTTTAATAGTTAAATTTGATCCAACTGCCCAATATAATCCTAATAGAACTCCCATAACGAGTAGAACTTCAATCCTATTCAGACTTGGAATTGCAAATAATAGAATCCAAAAACCTGTTGCAGCTTGTTGGACTTGTACATTACCCGTTGTAAATACTGCTCGCATTTTAGTATATTTAGAAAAACGAACTAATAAAATATTAAAGACAAAAGCAATTAATAACAAAATCATAACGTCACCGAAAGATCGCCCAAAGGTTTTCATTACACCATCAGTTACAGCATTTTGCCCAAAGTAAGGATCAATAACGGTGGCCGTTAAATGGAATCTATCTTTTAAACCTGTCAGAATCGGTCTAAAGCTTGTAACCAAGCCATTCGAACCAACCATTAAAATCATATAACCAATGGTTGCCTTTAAAAATCCAGCTAAACAGTCATATATAGGTTTCTTTTCCAGTAGATATCCAATTAATACGATGAATCCAATCATATAAGCAGGTTGGGTTAATATATTACTTGCGAAATAACTCCAAACTGTAAATATACCATCAATTACAACTTTCATTTTTAACACCTCAATTTTAGTTAGCTTATAACGGCTTAAAATTCATTCATTATTTTTAAATAATCTTCCATTGAATCTATATTTGATAGCTTTTCTATAATGTCATCTTTTAATAGCAAATCCATTAAATTTTGAATATTTTTTAAATGCTGATTTTCATCTTTAGCAGCTAAAGTAAAAAATAGTTTGCCTTGCTTTTCGTCATTATCACTTTCAAAATATATAGGATTTTTAAATTTTGAAAAACTAATTCCTGTATCGTAAACGTTTGAACTAGTAGCTAGTGCATGCGGCATTACAACGCCTGGTACAATCACTATATACGCACCATTAGCTTCTACATTACTAATAATTTCATCAACATATTTATTACCAATAATTTTCTTACTTACTAAATTTTCACTAGAAATCTTTAACGCTTCTCGCCAATCTTTAGGGTCTTCTTCGTATATTCTAACTAGGTCATTATCATAAAAATAATTTAGCATACTCATTTCTTTATCTCCGTATCATTTTTTATTATAAGAAAGAATTAAACGGCACATCATTTTCATGTAAGAAAACATCTTTGAATCCTCGATTATAATGAAATTGGATTTTATCTCTATCCTGTGGAAACGTATATTCACCTCCTACTTTCCAAATAAATGGATGAAATTTATATTCTAAAATATCCTTTTTCATTTCCCAAAGTTTAACTATTTCTTGAGGATCAGCATCAAAATTTGACCAAATATCGTAATGAACTGGAATAACAACCTTAGCTTTTAAGTCTTCCGCAGATCTTAATACGTCAATCGATGTAACTTTGTCAGTAATCCCACGTGGATTTTCTCCATAATTAATAATTTCAACATCAATTTCATTTTCATTTCCATGTTTTGCAAACATGTTTGACATATGCGAATCTGCTGCATGGTACAAATTGCCACCTGACGTCTTAAATAAATAATTAACAGCAATTTCATTCATATCTTGCGGTAAACTTCCTTCTATCTTTTCTTCATTAGATACTGTTAATAATGCGGTTCTATCAAATGCCTCTAAAGCCTTAATTGTTACAGATTTAATCTTAACTTCATCACCAGGATGTACAACAATTGTTCTATTATCTGGGACTCCCCAGCTTTTCCAAATATCGACCACAGCTTGAGGTCCAATAAACTTTGTATCTGGACCGCTATTTTGTAACACTGCTGCAGCAGTATTTATATCTAAATGATCAGAATGTATATGTGTAACCAATAACGCGTCTACATCACTAACAGCATAAGGATCAATCACAAATGGTTGCATACGAAGATTCGGTTGCATTTCTTTTACACCACTCATCCGCATCATTTGATGGCCATCTTTCATAAGACCATTACCATGTGTCTGCTTGCCAGTACCATTCCATAAATCAACTAAAATATTAGTATTTTCATATGTTTTTAACCAAACACCATTGTTAGCTAACCACCACATTCTGAAATTATTTTCTGGAACAACTGATTCAGATATTTCTTCATTAAGCCATGTTCCCCATTCCGGAAACGTACTTTGAATCCAATTTTCTCTAGTTGCTTCTTTTATATTTTTCGGTTTGCTCATGATTTGATTACCACCCTTATCCAGTTTTCGCCAGCTGATGTATACGCTTACATATATTGACGTAACCTCATCATATTCCCTGATAAAATAAAAAAACAGTACCATTGTTCCGCTTAGTTAACCGTTTAATGAGACTGTAAAAGAAAACGATTTCAATGTATAATAAAATTAGGTATCGGCTCAAAAAGGAGTTTTTATGCAGTCATCCAGTTTAAATTATTCAAAATTCATCAAATATCTATCTTCTCGCTCAATTTTGCCAAACGTTGAATCAATTGCAAATGAACTTGGATTGCCCAAAAGGTCAATATATTCATCATTACAACGAGCAAATAACGAGTTACGTTTAGTTCATCAAAATTTCTTATTTCCAAATGAAAAAGTCAATGCAGATCAAATAAATTTATTAACAACTGAATTATCAACTTATGATGATTATATTTTGTCCTCCGAACGTCAATTGTTAATGGATATATTAATATCGCTCCCGTCTCAAAAATGGACATTAGCAAAGTTTCAAGAATTATTTGGTATGTCTAGAAATACTATCTTACGAGATATATCTGAATTAAAAAATCGACAGCAATTTAAGCCTGTATTTTCAAAAAAAATAGGCTTCCAATTCCAAGAGCCATTATACGATCGTCTGGTTCATCTATATAAAGTCTTAAATTCAATGCAATACAATTCAAATTTACTAACTTATTTTTTAAAAGCACAAAATGTTAAATTTTCAGATTCAAAACTATTTTTAGTGAGTAATAAACTTAAAGAGCTTTACAATAGTTATCTATCAAAAGAAATTTCATCCTATGATTCAATTGCGCTTACTTTATTTTCAATTTCATCTGCACTTTTTGATAGTTATATCTTACAAGAAAAACAACAACTTTTTTCAGCTCAGGATTCAGCAAAATTTATGCTTAGAAAGGAATACTTTGTAATTGAAAAATTCTCACAAATATTATCAATTAATTTTGATTTTAACGTATCAATAGACTCAAAATTATTTTTAACTTTACAACTACTTAGTGTTTCAAAAGAAAGCGATGCACATTTTAATGCTGATGATTTTAAAGATTTACTAATCCTAAGTCAAAAAATTGTCCATAAAGTTTTATTTTTATCAAAAATAGATGCTAATAAATATGAAATTGAAAATTTGATAAAAGAAATACAGACACAACTAAAACCATTTTGGTATGCAGTCAATTATAAATCAATTTCTAACTATGATTATTTGTATCAAAGTGAACCATTTGAAAAATATGTATCTAAATCATTGGATGACTTAGATACGCTTTCATTATTTAGTCACTTATTTCCTTTTGGTTTACTACCAGAACAAATTACAATATTATCCATGATTTTTTACAATTTTTCACAGAAAAAAATACAAAATAGTCCACTTAAAATTCTAATATTATCTTCATTACCCATTTATAGTCAAAATCTAATTAAAACTATATTAGATAATAATATTATTCCTACTATAATTTTCACTAAAAGCATTCAAAATAGTACTAAAAATAACCTCTATGATAATACTCTAAAAAAATATGATTTAATTATCACTGAATCAAACGTAATCACTGCAACTGTACCTATTTTCTTAATTGATAATGTACTGAATAATATAGAATTTAATCGCTTAAATAAAATTGTTTATGAACTTTATTACAATAATTAGTATTTATAAAAATTAAAAATGACACATTTACCAATAAAGGTAAATGTGTCATTTTATTAATGTTAATTAGTGTTTTGCATGATCCTTAGATTTTGCATTGTCTTGACCGTAATATGCATTTGCACCATGCTTACGATAGTAGTGCTTGTCTAATAAATATTGTGGTACGTGATTATCTGTATGTGGATTCAACATTGAGGTATGATAGTTCATTTCAGCAACAACTTCTAACACTTTTGCATTATGAACAGCATCATGCGCATCTTTTCCCCATGTAAATGGTCCATGTTGACTAACTAAAACAGCTGGTACAGCATCGGGATCAATTCCACGTTCCTTAAAAGTACGTACAATCACTTCACCCGTATTTAATTCATATTCGCCTTCAATTTCGCCTTGTGTCAAGGCATCAGCTGCTGGAACATCCCCGTAGAATGTATCTGCATGGGTTGTGCCAAAGGCTTGGACATCTTTTTTAGCTTGCGCAAATGAAACTGCCCATGGTGAATGCGTATGAACAACCCCACCGATATTTGGAAAATGGTTATATAAATACATATGAGTTGGTGTGTCACTTGATGGATTCATATCCCCCTCAACAACTTCACCTTTTAAGTTAACAACTACCATATCTTCTAGACGTAACCTATCGTAATCAACACCTGATGGCTTAATTACAAATAAACCAGATTCACGGTCAATTTGTGAGACATTTCCCCAGGTAAACGTTACTAAATCTAACTTAGGCAATAACATATTAGCGTCATAAACTTTTTGTTTTAAATCTTCGAGCATCATAAAACCTCCAAGTAGTTTTTATACATCATTTACAGGTTCTTGAACAATACCAATTGTATTAAATAATTGGTCAAAGAAAAGTTTCGCTTTCATAACTTGTTCAATTGCATTCTCTTCTGAACCACACCACATTTCAATTGTTAATCCACCAGAATACCCTAATCTCTTTAAAGTTCGAAGGCAACCTTCAAAATCCACTGTTCCTTCACCAAAAGAAACATTTTTAAATTTACCTTTTGATGTAGAAGTAACTGGAAGAGTATCCTTCAAATGAACTGCAGCAATATTAGCAATATTATTTTCAAGTTCCTTAGCAACATCATTTTCGGGCCAAGCAGTTAAGTTACCAAGATCAGGATAACTTTGTAACCATGGACTTCTAACTTGAGTTTTATAATGTGCAATTTCAGTTAGAGAATTAATAAAAGGATCGTCCATTGTTTCAATTGACAACATGACACCCTTTTCTTCAGCCATATTAACACATTTAGCTAAATTTTCCACATATAATTCTCTTGAATTTACTGATTTATCTTCATAAAAAACATCATATCCAGCCATTTGAATATTTCTAATTCCCAAATCAATTGCTAAATCAATAGCTTTTTGCATCATTTCTAAAGATTTATTTCGAATATTTTTATCTTGCGATCCAAGTGGAAAACGTCTGTGACCAGATAACATCATTGTATTTATTCTAATACCAGTTTCCCACATATCATTTCTAAAACTAGCACGTTCATCACGTGTCCATTCAAGACGAGCTAATTTTTCATCACTCTCATCAATTGAAAACTCTAAAAAATTAAATTTTAATTTTTTTACTAGTTCAAAAGTATCACGCCAACTTAAATTATTTGGCAAAGCCTTTTCATAAATTCCTAATGAAATCATTTATTTTCGAGTCCTTCCTGCATTATTTTTAAATCATCCCAGGTATTATCCAAGCTACCAAGCAATTTAAGATACATTTGATACTTGTTCTCATAAATATTGGACTGTTGGCTATCAGGAATCGATTCAGAACGTAAATGCACCATTTTCTTAACTGCCTCATCTATATTCTCATAAATACCACTTCCAATAGCCGATCCAATAGCTCCCCCTAAGCCACCAATTTCAGTAGCTTCTACAAGTTGAATTGGAATATTCAAAATATTAGAGAACATCTGAACCCAAGCATCTGAATTAGTTCCTCCACCAGATAATCTAATTGCTTTGGGCTTTTTACCCAATACTTTTAAAAGTTGTTCAATATGATATCGATGTGAAAAAACTATTCCCTCATATACAGCACGCACCATAGATGATTTTGTAGTGTTACTCTGAATTCCAATATATGCACCTTCTGCATCTGGATTAACATTAGATCCATACAAAAATGGGAAAAATACTACTTTAGAAAATCTTGCATCAGTATGCAATAAAAAATCTTCTAAAATATCGTATATACTTATATTGTTTTCAGTAGCATTTTTTATTTCTTCTCCCATTAAGCTTTGTAAAGTCATCTCAAGATTCCCAGCAGATGTTGCACTTGATGCTTCTACTAAATTATCACCAGTCGGATAAATAGAATTCATTAATCCTGATTTTAAATCAGCTCGTTTATTAGATGGAAATACGTTGATATTCCAAGTACCAGCTATTACGCTAAAATAATCATCATTCAAAACTCCAGTTCCGATTGAACATGCATCTATATCAAACATACCTCCGAACACAGGAGTTTTTACATTTAGCCCTGTTTCTAAAGCTGCCTCATCTGACACGAATCCACATAATTCATCATAATTTTTTAATGGTGGCATTTTATCCATCATTTCTGGTATGTCAAAAAAATCAAACAATTTGGAATCATATTCTTTTGTTTCCAAGTTTAAGATGTTATTACCTGACGCATCTCCATATTCTTGATAAACTTCACCGGTTAATCGTGATCGTACAAAATCCTTCGCAGAAAGGACATACCCAATATTTGAATATATTTCAGGCTTGTTATTTTTAATCCAATTCAGTAAAATTGGAGATTGACTTGTCATAACATGTTGGTGACTAATAGAGAATATTTCACTTACCCGATTTTCAAAATTTGTTGCTATTTCAACTCCTCTTGAATCAGTTGATAAAATTCCATTAGTAAATATATGCTTACTATGATCAAGCATATACAGTCCCTTACCATGTCCAACACATGAAATGCCAACTATTTTTTGGGGATTAATATTTGCATCAAGAATCGCTTTTTTAATTGCATCACAAATTGATAACCAAAGTACATTCAAATCAATCTCATGAAATCCAGAGTTTTCTTCAATTCTCATAGTAGGAAACGATGAGACACCAAGTTGTTTCCCCAATGTATCAAATATTATTGCCTTTGTATTAGTTCCACCATTATCAATAGTTAAAAAATATTTATTCATAAATTTTCACCTGTCATAACTTTTATTAAATTAGCAAATTTTATACACAGCAACTTCATTTGTCTCTCGGTTAGCAGAAAATATATATTGAACTTTATCTTTTTCGTAAACCGTTACGTTACTTGGACCCACTTGTTTATCAATCAATTGGATGTTTATTTTATTATTTTCAAAATTAATAAATTCTAAATCTTGCTTTCCATCACGATATCCAAAAATAAAATATTCTTTATTACCAATTAGTCCTCCCCAAACAGCATGACCAAATGGTGTTTCTGCACCACTCCTATAAATAGAATTAAAATTTGAATCATATATTCTAGTATATGGTCCATGAAATCCTTCAATAGTAAGATATTCATCTTTACCATCATCATTTATATCTGCAGTTACAATGTCACTTGTTTCTACTGCAACTAATTGAGTTAATTTCCAATCTTCTTCTTGTGTAGGATAATCTAAACGATATACACCACTAGTACCAGTAACTAAAGAATATGCGCCCATGTTTTTATATCCATGATTTTTTGTTAAAGTAAAATCTAAATGCCTTATATTTTCAACCTGTTCTGTTTCATCATTATAGTTTCCAACCCATATCATTCCCGGATCAGTCCAATCATCTGCATTTTCTTTTGAGTTTGCAATTGAACAGCCAACAAACTGCAATCCATTTTTATTTTCTATCAAATCAAAACGATGAATATATGGGAAATCACCAATAACTGTCTGGTCCCAGTCAGTACCGTTGAATGTTTCTTTTACAATTCTGCAATTTTTTGAATTAAATCCAGGATAAAATCTCTGAGTAGCCAAAAAATTTAAAGTCCCTGGTATTTGAATCATTGTCATGGTGCCACCAACATCATCCCAAACGATTGTTTTTTTATAATTATCATTTAAGTCATATGCAAAACAAGGTTGATTTTCCTCCGAAGCAACCACTAAGAAGTCATATTCTTTATTTTTTAGACGCATAATTGCATAGCAATGGTCTAACTCATCCGAAAAAATTTTTATTGTTTTCATTAATAAATCCCTTTCAGTTATGTTTTAATCAAAAAAATTGTTAACCGCTTAACTTAAGACTTAAAAAAATTCAATTATTACCTATATTTTTATACAATAGGACAAACAAAAACCTATAATAAAAGCCCTGGTTAACCGCTTAACTATAAATCTAATTGTATTCGCTTTCTATACACCTGTCAACGCCTTTTATCCTTGTATTAGAAAGAATCTCTTAATTCCATTCTTGTTGTAACAACAATTCTTTTGGGATTATTTTCTACCTTGTTATCTGAGCCTAACTTATTAATTAGTGTTTTTACCGATGTTACACCCATATCAAATGAATCTTGATGAACACAGCTAATTCCCGGTGTCATTATTTTCATCCAGTCAAGGTCTTCATATGATCCTATACCATAATTTTCGGGGTACCTTTTATTCAATGACCTCATGGCTTGTATCAGACTAATCAAAACTTTTCCATTCATTGAAAAAAATCCAATTTTTTTATTTTTGTTTTGTATAATAATCTTATTTAACGTCTCTTTTAATTTATCAATATCATTTCCATGATTACTAATTTCCACACAGTGACTATCATCTTTATATTTAGTTGCCTCTAAAAATCCCTGATAACGAAGTAAACGTGTACTAACTTGTTCAATCGGCCACGTAATAAAATACATTTCATCATATTCTTCTTTTAACATAGTTGAAACAAAATTATTAACCGCATTAAAATTATCAGTTACAACTGTATCAATCTGTATGTTCATTGCCTCTCTATCAAGCATAACTGCATCATCATTGCTCAAAGTTTTAAAGATTGGGCTTTGTGCATCGACTGGATCAATAATCAATCCTGAAACATTTTGTCGCTTTAATTTATTTATATTTTCAATTTCTTGTGATGGATCAGAATTAGAATTAGTAAAAATAACTGTATATCCTAATATTCCACAAGCATCGTAAATTCCTGATAAAACTGTAGATGTAAATGGATTTGTAATATCAGCCACTGATACACCAATTGTTTTTGTATCATTAGTTGCTAAATCATGTGCAATTGAACTTGGAATATACTTAGTTTCTTGTATCATTTGTTCAATTTTATTTTTAGTTTTAGTAGACATCTTTGAGTAATTACCATTAAGATAATTAGAAATTGTAGCTGTTGATACGTTAACCATTTGAGCAATATCTTTTATTGTTAACTTTTCCAAAATAGTTCCTCCGACCATAATAGTTTCAAATTATATGTATTTTATTAATTAATAAGCATATAACAAACCGTCAATAAATAATTATTATATTTTTGAAACTTTATAAATACTAAAAATTTAGCTTTAATCTAAACTTTACCATTAATTTTCTTCAATGCAAAATAATATATTTTAGAAAAAAATAAAGTATTGATGTCCGAAACCATCAACACTTTATTTTATACATTACATATATTTATCAACATTATTAACCATATTAGTTGCTTTTCCATTTTCTAAAACAGAAATAATATTATTTGATGCTTCTGCAGCAATGTCAATTCTAGCCTCAAGCGTCCCTGTACCAGCATGTGGAGACATAATAACATTCTCCAACTTCCGTAATGATTCTGGAATATCTGGCTCAGTTTCAAATACATCTAATCCTGCACCTGCAATATCATGATTTTCAAGAGCTTCAACTAAATCGCTTTGATTTATCAGAGCTCCTCGAGCAGCATTTACTATATAAGCCGTATTTTTCATTTTACTAAATACGTTAGAATTGAAGACCCCTACCGTAGTTAATAATGCTGGCGCATGTAATGTAATTACATCTGAATTTTCAACCAATTCTTCAAACTTAACATATTTAACATCCAATTCTTTTTCTAAATCTTCAGTTAACCTGTGCGCATCATTATAGATAACTTTCATACCAAGTGCTTGAGCGAATTTTCCAACGGTACTACCAATTCGTCCCATACCGAAGATTCCCAAGGTCTTTCCTTGAAGGCTCATACCCATATATTTTTGTTCACTTACATCTACCCAATCACCAGAACGAACAATTGAATCATATTCATGTAAACGTCGAACGGTGGCAAGTAATAAAGCAATCGTCATTTCTGCAGTTGGCACTCTAACACCTTGCGGTGCATTAGCAACAACAATTCCTTTTTCTTTTGCATATTCAATATCTACATGATCAAATCCAACAGCATTTACTGCAATAACTTTAAGTTTTGACGCAGCATCTATTAACTCTTTATCGCCCTTAGTTCCCATTAACAATAATCCTTCATATTCACTAATATTATCTAAAATCCATTTTCGTGAATATGGTTCTCCATCTGAATACGTTACATCACATTTTTCCTGAAGATTTTGTAATCCCTGTTCAGGAATTACACCTGTAACTAAAACTTTTTTCTTTTCCATAAATTATTACTCCTTACTTAATATAAATATATTTATCATTTTTTATAAATAAATCTAGTTAATTGCAACCTTTACTACTACTTTACGATTGTGCCCAATTTTACCATCGACAACTCCATGTGCTGCATGCAAATCATCTGGATAAAAAGTCGCATAATGACGATCTGTTAACAATGCTTTTCCATGTTGTGATTTTGGATGCCCGAAAAATTGAATTTCAATCTCTGGATCATATTCACTAACTTGGTCTGCAGTCCCTTCATCTGCCCAACGAACCCATTCTGCACCCTTAATCATATAATGAATGTCTACATGTTCACGGTGCGTTTCATAATTCATTGTGTCGTATTCGCGACTATCATAACTTTGAAAACGAAGCTCAACTCCATCCGAAATTACCTTATTACCAATTTTCTCAGCCAAAAGTTCTTCAGTTGATTTAGAATCTAACCAATCTAGTGCAATTTGTATACGTTCTTGAACCTTTATATTGTTTGTATGATTTTTACTTAATCCAAATTCCATTATTAATTTCTCCTTTATTTTTCCATATTTTTTGTTGATACTGATGCATATTTATCTGCGTCAGATTCACGTACAAATAATAATGCTACAACTGCAATAAGTGGAAATACTGAAATAATTAAATATGCAGATACATAGCTACCCGTAGATGCCAAAATTTGTCCCAATAGAACCGGTGCAAGAAAAGATCCTGATTGGTTAAATGCATTAATAAACCCAGAAACAGTTCCACGTTGATCTGCAGGTGCAACTTCAACTGAAAGATTATTTGTAATAGTACTAAACATAAATGCACCAACACCCATTGCACCTGTCCAAAAATAAAGCATTGGTAAATTACCATGAGGTGTCAATGCAAAACCAATAATTGTTGGCGTAAAAATAGCCATAAAAATAGATGCCCAAACATGTCGAGACCATTTAGAGTGATCAGAAATCCATCCTGCAACAATCATAGATACAAGTGAGGTGATACCAAAAATTGACATTGCTGTTCCAGCTGTAATTACACTGAATTTTAAACTTTTAACAATAAATAAATTAGCCCAGTTAGTAACTCCCCATTTAGCTCCAGTTGCAAATAATCCTGTGATTGCTAGCATCCACACGCTTCGATTATTAATAGCTCCTTTTAATCTTGCCCATGAAGATTCTGCTTTAACTTCTCCGTTTACTCGTTTAATACCAAATTGTTGTGGAAATGGTGCATTACCTTTCAATGCAAAATATGCAAAGAATAGTGCTGCTAATGGGAATAATGCAGTTACACCCATAGTTGCTCTCCAACCGTAATGTATCATTACTGAAGGAGCATAAATATTAATAACGGTTAATCCAAATGAAGTACATGTATTAAAAATACCCGTTGCTGTTGCTCGCTTTTTACCGTCAAACCATTCAGTAATTATTCCTAAACATGCTGACAAATCTGGACCACTTACTAAACCAAGAATAAATCTTAATCCAAAACCCATCCAGTATCCATGCATAAATACCATGGCTATCATGACAATAAAATTACCAAAAACTGCAGCTAAAAGCATTTTTTTATATCCAAATTTATCTGCCAGCATTCCCCCAGGAAGTACCGATATAGCATAACCTATATAGAAAATAGTAACGTATGAGTTACCCTGTTGTACTGTAAAATGGAGTGAATCAATTGCTGTTGGCATAATAGTAGACCACGATAGTCTAGTAATAAAACTGATTAAAAATGCTAGCCAAATTCCTGCAATAATAAACATTTGCTTTGCAGTCCACTTACTTTTTAATGTCGCAGTATTCATTCCAATCATTCCTACCTTCCAAGTTTTAATACAATTTTTCTAACATGTTTTTTTTCATTTAACATTCCATTTGTTCGATGCGGCTCATGCATACCAATCAAAATAAAATCACCTTTGTGTAATAAAACTTGATTAAATCTTTTAGGTTGTTTTACATATTGGATATCTCGATCATCGTTGTAATCTGATAATGCAAAACATTCTGTATCTGGTGATACATCAATTCTTTCTTCTCCTTCAACGATGTAGTGTAAATCTAATCTTTTTTCATGGATTTCAAAATCAAATTTATCTATAATTTCAGTATCATATTCCAAAGTTTGACAATAAAATGATTCGCCTTCTTTATAACTACGTCCTAAAGGCGTTTTTTTCAAGTCAGTATTTCGTAAAAAATCAATTGCTTTTTGCAATTTATTATAATCTGCTATCTCAATAGCCATCGGATTCGAAAATAACATACAAGCATCACCCTTCCATTACATTCTTTAGTTAAACGGTTAATAAAATTAAAAAATATATACGCCCTAACAAAAAATAATTAAGTATTGATATATAACGGCTTTGTAGCATAATATGATTATATAAAAGCAATTGGTTCAAGTTAACCGGTTAAGTAACTTTTACGACTGTAATTGTATCCGCTTTCAAAAAAATAGTCAAGTATTAATTTTTACTCAAATTAAATTCACAATCAATAGTCCACCTATAATTCCAATATGTTATTGAATTTAAATAATCAAAAAAATACAGATTGTGAACATTTTTAAATTCACTAATATTTAAAATTAAATTAAAAAAACGATTTATTCTTTTTTAAAATAAAGAATAAATCGTCTATTAAAGTTAACAAAGTAAAAATATATTCAAATCATTGATTAATTGGTTATTGTCCTAATACTTTTGTTAATCTAAATTAGCAATAACTTCATCAATTACTTTTTCTGCACCAATATTAGTTAATAATGGTAATCCATTAATTACTGGAATTTTAATCTCATCATTATCATATTGTGTTGTAGTAATCGCCATATCATATTGATCAGCGAGTGACTGAACCTCTGCAACTGAAGACTGACCTAATTTATACTTAGTTTCATCAACACCCCGAGCTGTTAGTTCTTCTTGTAATTTATTCATAGCAGCGGTACTTGTAACAACGCCTGCTCCACATGCAACTAAAATCTTTTTCATTTCTTCCACCTCATATTTAAATTTAATTACTTTCAACATTTCCTTCTGAAGCTATACTCTTTTCTTCAGCAATAATTTTAGATCTATTCCATAACATTAGGACAACAACTAATACAATACAAATACTGTAAGCTAATAGCTTATGTGTTGCAATTTGAACAAAGAACCAAGGAAATGGATTTGAACCATAATCAACACTTGAAATTAATGATGATCCCTTTGGAATTGTAAATTTAGCAGCACGAGCGGCACTTGTAATTAGTGGGGCTAAATTAGTCCCTATCCACAAGCCTAAAACAACATTCACCGCGCCAACAATAAAAGCTCTAAAGAAGTCACCATGAACAACAGCTACTATAAGTGGGAACATAAACACAAATCCAACGAGTCCAATAGTTGGTAAAAATTGATTTCCTGGTAAAATAAAGGCGAATAAAACTGCAATCGGAATCATCAAAGTAGCGCAGGCAAGTACAACAGGGTTACCAATTCCAACTGCAGTATCCATACCAATGTACAATTTTCTAGTCCCAGAGAATTTCTTTTGCGTAAATTTCTGAATTTCAGCTGAAATAGGAACAACACCTTGAAGTAACAAAGCCGCCATTTTAGGTGTAATTACCATAACAGCTGATAAAGTTACACCCATCAGAGCAATTTTCCCTATTTTATCAGCCCATGACATACTTGGAACTGCTGAGTATGCAATAGCACCAATTAAAATACCAATAATAAATCCAAGCAAAGTAGGTTCGCCCCATGCACCAAATTTTTTATTAAATCCTTTAGCGTCAAGGTGAATTTTATTAACACCTGGAATACGATCCATAATCCAATTTATAATAAGTGCAACTGGTACAAATGAAGCTGCATAACCATGAGGAATCGATATACCCGGTAATCCCAAATATTTTTCAGCTAATGGAGCTGTTCTATCAGCAATAACCATGATTACAATCATATTTACACTGGCTAAGAAAAGACTTAGTACAATATCTTTTGATAATGCATATACCAACGAGCCACTAAATGCAAAATGCCAAAAATCCCAAATATCGACATTAATTGTTTGAGTAGTTTTAGTACTCAGCATAAATATATTAATTAAAATACCCAAAGGAATCATGCTAACACCAACAGCTGTGCCATAGGCAATAGCACTTGCAGAAGGCCATCCAACATCAATAACTTTTAAATTCATATGCATTACTGAAACCATATTTTTAATGGCTGGATTCATGACGTCTGTCAAAATAGAAACAGTTGCATTTAATCCAATAAACCCAATACCAACCATCAAACCACCACGTAAAGCCTTAGTAAATGGAACGCGTACAGCTAGTCCAAAAACTAACATAACAATTGGCATCACTACAGTAGGTCCCAGACCTATAATATACATAATAGTATCAATTATGTACTTCATAATATATATCTCCTTTCAACTTATCAACTACACATCAAACGACTTAAAATATTTTGAAATATGTTCGTATAAATCTTCTTGCTTATCAAGTGTTAATAGTTCTTTTAAATAATCTTGTTCTTGAAATAATGACATTAATGATTGCAATACTGTAACTTGACTATGTGGTTCTACCATTGCCAGCATAACGACAATCTGGACATCTAATGTTTGACTTTTATCACCCATATTCCTAAAAGCAACCGGCTTTTTCAAAGTTGCAAATGCTAATGATGCTTGTTTTACATACTTAACATCAGTATGTGGTATGGCTACTGTTATATCACCACTTGGTATACCAGTTGGATATTCAATTTCTCTTGCTTTTACAGCATCTCCAAATGATGAAATAACTCGATTTTGATCAAATAATGACTTTGATAATACGTCAATCACTTGATCTGATGAATCAACTTCTAAATTTGCAAATACAGATCTTTTATCAATCAAATCCATAAACCTAACCTCCTTATAATTTTTTCCTACAAATAAGTTATACTATTTTTGCAAAGGCTTACAAAGTGCAATTTCATGACTACTTATTATGCAAAGTATTCACTACATCAAAAAAGAGCCCATATGGCTCTTTTTTGATGTAGTTACATTACCCTAACGTAATATTTTTTATGATATCTTTTTTACTTTGACTATTTAGCAATAAATCTAATCTATTTTCATCTCTAATTAAATCAATTAACTGTTCTAAAATATAATCATGCTCTTTATTTTCTCCTGGTGACAAAACTAAAAATAATGAAATATTTTCTATTTGGTTTTTTACGTTTATTTTAACTGGATGACGACTTAGAATAGCCGACAAACCGACAGAATTAACTCCATCTTTAACTCCTGCATGGGCAAGCATAATTTTTTTATGAATTAACATGTAAGGA
Organism: Paucilactobacillus oligofermentans DSM 15707 = LMG 22743; assembly: GCF_001434315.1. Classification (GTDB taxonomy): domain Bacteria; phylum Bacillota; class Bacilli; order Lactobacillales; family Lactobacillaceae; genus Paucilactobacillus; species Paucilactobacillus oligofermentans. The sequence continues at coordinate 555,835 of NZ_AZFE01000031.1, forward strand.
CCATACATATTAACTAACTCAATAATCTTACTGCTATACTTGATCGGATCAACCGCATCACCAAGCAGTTGACAGCCGCTTTTAACAACAGTTTCCCAATTAACTGTTGAATTATCAATAATTTCAACTTTAGTACTATCAATAACATCGTTAATGCCCAAAGTATCATTTGCAATATTTAGTTTATCCTCATTTATTTTAGGATTCATATAATCAATCAATGTATTTCTTAATCCCTCTTCATCATTAATGTCAGCATATTTTGAAATTGCCCCCATCAACATATCAATATTTTCATTATTATCATGGAAAAGACTTGGAAATTTTTTTCTAAGTTCCATATGAACCCGCTCATAATTTTTCGCAGATAGTACTGGTCTCACTTGAACAACAGGAATATTAATTACATCATCTTCAATTGGAACTGTTGTAATTACCATCTGTGCTTTATTCTTCAACAGCAACACATCCCGTAACTCACCTATCTCAAGTGAACTAGAAAATTTAATCATTGGAAATGATTTACTTAATTCTTGAAGTAACATAACTGATGTTCCAATACCGCTAGAACACACAATTAAAGCATCTGCTTCTGCTGAAGTTTTTATTTTTTCAGGAATGAATAAATCTTTAACACTTTCGCTTTCTAAGTTGCGTTCTGCAGCTCCAAAATAAAGACAAATCAGAGCAACTTCGTTTTCCGGTAAAGTTTGATCAAGATACTCTTCTAGTGGTGCACAAGAAATTGCTGTATATCCAATTAATTTAGGATAATTTTTTTTAATTAATTCAATTTCATTTGATTCAAAAGGAACATTAAAAATGATTCTAAAATAAGCCGTTACAACGTGATTAGTTAGCAATCCCCAGAAAGACTCTGTATTAAATTTTTCACCAATTAGATTCTCATATTTAAAAATCATCTCAGCAGTAATAGTTTGAATTTTCTTATACAATACAGACCTTTTATTAATATTTCCATCAATAATCATCGGTAAGCAAACTGTAACTTTTGCTAACATTGCCGTTTCTTTATTTAATTGATTCTTACTCAAGATTAAATTATTTTCATTAAACAATAATTCAAAATACTTTTGAACCGTATAAATATATGGAATTAGTTTTTCATCAATTTTTGCACTAGAAATAGTTTTATTAATTGAAATACGATAAAAGCAAGCCACCACAAAAGCATTCAGAATATCCATTGACGTTCCAGTAAATTTCATGTTAACCGTCCGTTGCATATCTCTAAAATCAAACCCTTTTACAACCTGTAAACCTTCAATCCAACAAAAAAACACTTCAGATTTATTCTGTAATTGTTTTAAAATAAATTCTCTCACCACATACTCATCTGTGGCTAACTTTTTCCCTGTAGTCGTATTTATAATATTTAATTCCGAGAAATCAATATTTATTTTTTTAAAATCATGAATAATCGTGTTTCTTGATACAGAAAACCGTTGTGCTAATTTGTTTATTGATAACTCATTAGAATCCATTAGCAACAAAATAATAATTTGATCAATTCGATTAACTTGATTATTTTCTAATGATTTCATTTCAACATCTTCATTAATAACATTATACTTACTCAGTTGTTTTCTGCATTCACGAGTCAATGTGTATCCCATTTTGGGAGTACTTACAATTTTGTCTAATCCAATTTCAGCTAATGATTTATTACATTGATCAATCCGATTAAACATGGTTCTTCTTGAAATATTTAATTCATTTAAAATTTGTTTTTGTAAAATATACATATCTGTACGATACAAAATTGATAAGAGTGCATTATTTTTATCTGACTTTGTTACCTTCAACATCTTTTCACCTATAATTAATAATTATTTTACTAAAGCATAACTCTATTTATAATATATCAATAATTTTATTTTGATTATCTTAATTTTAAGTGATAGTATCATATCAAAATCTAAAGGAGTCGCTATGAATAACGAACTTGGGGAGACTATTAAAAATACTCGTACTTCACAGCATCTTTCTCAAAAAGAACTGTCACAAGATATCTGTTCACAACCGATGTTGTCATCAATTGAACATGGTAAATATATGCCAAACGCCAAATTGCTAATTCTTTTATGTGAACGACTAAATATTAGCATCGCTGAAATTAGCTTATCCACAAATTATCATATTAGCAATAATCAAGAATTAAATAATCAACTTTCCACCTTGTGTAATAATCACCATTATCAACAGTTACTTGATTTTTTAAATAATGATGACACGCTTGACTTAATCAATTCTGATTTACAAACTCAAGCCTACTATTATTATCTTGGCATTGCCCAAATCCAAACCGGCGCTGACCACAACAAAGTATTAAATTCATTCAAACTTTCATTAAGTAGTCACGAAAATAGTACCGATTCTAACACCCTAACTAGATTAACTCATGCGGCTATCGCTGTTATCAAATCAATTATCCACCAGCCTAATTCAGTAGACAAAGAAATCATGTTAGCTACAAACAAAATTGAAACTATTAACTATACTGAAAATCTAAATATCATTCCATATTTATCAGCATGTGCTGCCGCTAAATCAAGTAACTGGACTATCGCAGCCCACTGGATTAATTTTGGTATTACGTTTACTACTGCACATAATTCTCATTATATGTTAGCCAATTATTATTTTCTTTTAGCTCACGTTTCAGAGGCCACTGATGAACAAAATATTAAAATCGAATATGAACAACGATCACAAATATTTGCAGATTTATTTAACGAAAAAGTTTTCAAACAATTTTAAAAATATAAGAATACTTATTTTATCTGTTCAGCGCTTCCGATTATGATTGGGTTACAAAACCAAAGGAGGTAATATTTATGAACAAAAAACTATTTACAAACGTGGTTACATTTCAAGGGCAGTCTAATGAAGTACTTAATATTTTAACTAATCCAACTCGGTTGCTTAATTGGGTTCCAGATATCATGACGGTTGACGAAGTTGACAATACTTTTAAAATCACTCGGACTGATAACGCATTTAATCAAACGGAAATGATTACGGTAATTACAACTAATCAATCGGTTACTTACCAAAGCACCGGTGGTCGCTTAGCTTATGATTTGGTCTTCGACATCACTCAAACCGACCAAATAGTTCAGGTAAGTGAATCATTATTTGTCAATCCGGCTTCTGACAATCATCTACCACTCACTTTATTGACCCCAATTGTTAAACATGCATTTAACCAAAATTTAGATGGACTCGCTCGCATTGTTTCAATTACCAATTAACTAAAAATAGCATCTGATCAAATCCTGATCAGATGCTATCGTTTTAATTAAAATAATTTTTCTAAAATCGTGCCAATCATAAAGAGTAATACATAAACTACAATAATTTGTGAAATATTTTTAACTAAGATTCCATAAACCGTGGCTTTATCTTGATTAGTAAAAAATACTTTTGATTTTTGCCATGCTTGAAAATAAACCACCCAACTCAATAAAATTGTCACTGGTGCCAAACGAAAAAGCGCTAATGGCAACATAATAATGGCTGAGGCCCAGAACATAATCGTAAATAATTTGAAAATAGTTGGCTTTTTAAGATAATATGCTAATGTTTTACGGCCATTTTGAATATCTTCTTCCAAGTCACAAGTATTATTTGCCAATTGTAATATATAGCAAATTAAAAATGGTACTAATGAAATTGCTGCTGCTCGTAGCATTGATACCCCATCAAACTGCCATGAGTTGAGGCTTCCCAGATAGATATAAGTCATTGGAATACAAATTGCGATTGGAAATGAAACGGCAAATTCACCAAAAAAAGTTGAATTAAGTGGCTTAGGGCCAGCTGAATATGCCAAACCAATAATTACCGCTAATACTCCAATACCTAATGTGACTGGACCAGTAAAATAGGCTAATGCCAAACCACCAATTACGGGAATAATTGCTAATGAATATAGCCAAGTCTTAACTGATTTTAAATTAATTTCGTTTTTACCAATGGTACTAGTTTTGGTTTTATAAGATCCATCATCTGAAGCATGCACATAATCCATATAATTATTTTGCATATTCGTAATTAAATGAAACATAAATACTAAGACTAACGCCATTACCGCAAACGTCCAATTAAACGTTCCATAATAATAATATGAATAACTTGCGGCTAGGATCAACCACATTAAATCTAGTGGTGTCGTATATATTTCTGTAAGTTGATAAAATAATTTCGCTGTCATTATTAATCCTCCATTGATTGTTCTAGAATACCATTGATTACAGCATTAACAAAAGAATAACGGCTATGTTTCACATGGAACATTTTCAATAAAAAAACAAATACCTCATCAAGAAGTATTTGTTTATCTAATCTAAATTAAGTCTTATCGAACTAACACAATTCGACCAGGTGCATGTGATGTTTCTAAAAGTTCATGGCCATCAATTACTCCCTGCAATGTGAATGGTAGTTCTCTAAATATATCGACTTTAATCTCGTTTTTAGCCAACATTTTAGCTAACTCAATTAACGCCAGTTGATTAATTGATTCTGCAATTGGTTGAACACCAGCAACTTTAACATTGGGTTTATTAATTAGTTCAGTACTTTGTCCCACGGTTGCGGCTTGTCCATCTGGTTTAACTGCTTGATCGATTAATGCATCATTATTACCATTCATTGCTGCATTCAAAACAACGTCCGCGCGGTTAGCAAACTTAGTGCCAACCTCTTCTTGATCATATAACCCAATTTCATCGACACCTAAGTTTTTAAGTAATTGCTCATTTCGTGATGACGCAACTCCAATTACGTATGCGCCTAAAGCTTTAGCCACTTGCACAATAATAGTTCCAACTCCACCAGATGCCCCATTAACTAAAACAGTATCTCCACGTTTAACCTGGGTAAAATGAGTTAGCATATTATAAGCGGTAATCCCTGGGGTAATTAACGCAACGGCATCTTCATTAGTCACATTAGCTGGCTTTTTAACCAAATGGCGCGGCGTGGTAACCACTTTTTCTGCATATGCCGGACCAGCATGCGCAATTACAACATCCCCAATTTTAAAGTCAGATACGTTATCTCCAATTTTAATAATCTTACCAACTAAATCACGCCCTGGAACAATGGGCAATTCCCCACCAAACATCCCGGCACGTTGGGCACGTTCAAAATTATTTAATCCCACAACTAGTGTTTCAATCACAACCTGATTTTCCGTTGTAATTTCTGGATCATCAACTTCCATTTCTTGAAAAACTTCAGGTCCACCAAACGTTTGATATCCAAATACTTTCATATTTACCCCTCATTTCTGATTTACTAGTTCTACTTACTGTTAATCATAACCAACTTTGGTAAAGATGAACAACATTTCGAATCATGACTAACCACTTGGCTTAAAATATTCTCCACTTATACATAATTTATTTACAAGATTCGACTGAAATGGTGTAATAATATTTGGAAAGGAACTCCGTCATGAAAATCACATTCGAATTCGATGAAAATTTAATAGACACTGAAGTTATTATTAAGGCACCGCGTGACAGTAACTCAATCCAACATTTAGCTAAAATGTTAGAAGAAAACGCGATTTCTACGCCAAAATTAAGATTCTATAAAAACGATAGCGAGTACTATTTAAGCATCAATTCCATTCTGTTCTTTGAAACTGACGAACGCTTAGTCCACGCTCATACCGCTGATGATGTTTTCACAACCAAATATCGACTTTACGAATTAGAAGCTTCTTTACCAGATAGTTTCATTCGGATTTCTAAATCTTCAATCGTAAATACCAATCAGATTTTTGCATTAACCAGATCACTCTCAAATGTATTGATTGAATTTCAGAATTCACATAAACAAATTTACGCATCTCGGCATTAAGCCAAAACGTTAAAAGAAAAATTAAATCAAACGAGGTAAATATTATGAAATTTTTCAGAATCTTCTGGGGACTATTTTTTATTGCTGCCGCTGGTAGCTTTATCGGGACGCAAACAGGCATCATCACAACTGACTTGCCAGTATTTACAATTATTGCATCAATTGTGATTATCGCCATCTTGATTCACAGTATTTTTTCTAAAAGTATCGTTGGTATAATTTTTTCACTTGCCTTCGAGGTAATTGTCTTATCAGGTCCATTTGGATGGCACATTGGTGCCTTTACAATTTTAATCACGGCACTTTTATTGGCAATTGGAATTTCGATTATTTTTCACGACTCAAGAATCTGGCATCATGGCGAATGGATGATGCATCACCGTCGTGACATGTATCGCCATGCAATCGATCCAGACGTTGAAACTATTAATGGTACGGTTGACGGTCACGTCGAAGTTGATAATCGTTTTACCGGTAGTGTCCGTTACGTCCAAGAATCTGATTTCAAAAGTGCCACGATTACTGCCTACATGGCTGGTACTAAAGTTTATTTTGATAAATCAATTATCCAAGGCGATTCTGCCAGCATTATTTTAGATATTGATTTAAGCGGTACTGATATTTTTGTACCTGCTGATTGGAATTTAAATATTAATGTCAATAATTATATGGGTGGCATTGAAGAAAAAGGGCATGGCAATATTAACGGCCCAAAAGTTAATGTAACTGGTCGTGTGCGCATGTCTGGATTAACCATCCACTACGTTTAATCAATCATGAATTAACTAAATATCGCATAAGCTAGAATTACTATTTAATAGTTGTTCTAGCTTTTTATTTGATAACGAATTAAAAGTCAAAATATGTTAATCTAGTAGTTAATAAAGATTGCATTTAAAGGAGTCTCACTTGAAAAACGAAAATTTAGGCACTATTTACGCCAACCAACGAGCAAAATATGACAAACATGAAGGTGTCTATGCGTTAGGAACTTTCACTAATACGGATGAGTCCCAACTAACGGGAACAGCAACCCAACTATTCCCAACTGAACGGACATTAAAAAACTTTGCTACCGTATCCAAAAACGGCTATACAAAAAATAATTTTAATCGTGATCAATCAATCTATACAATTAACTCTGACGATATCCTACAAATAATGACGGACATGCTTGGTGATTCATCAATTAAAATCACTGCTGAAATCACCGAATTTTTAGAAGGCATTGGTAACCAACAACCCGAGCATATGGTCTCCGTATCACAAATTACAGCCCCAGACGATAGCCAGTATTACTTAATGCAAGCTGGCGTTTCTGCCTTAGAAGCTTCCAACAATGCCCTAAAAATTTCAGAACAAAATTACGATCATGATTTATTTACTTCATCCGAAGATAATATCAACATTATCGAAGATGCCATGCCACTATTTGTATTAGAATACGTCAATCATATCCTTGATTTAGATTTAAGTCCGGCTAAAATCCTTGAAACTTCAGATATTGGTCAAGACTTCGATGAAGCAACTAACAGCAACTTGTTATTCATCATCATTCATATGGCTAAATAAAAAATGATTCACCAATTAAATTTGGTGAATCATTTTTATTTACGCTGTGCTAACTTCGTGTTTCGCGTGTCGTTTAATCGCATGTTTTAACATAAACGGTGCAATTACTGTCGCTAGCACAATTACAATAATTACATCAGTATAATACGTTTCTGATAGTAAATGGGCTTCAAACCCAATTTGTGCTGTAATTAAAGCCATCTCGCCCCGGGAAATCATCCCCGCACCGACTAAATAGCTACTATCCAAAGTGAAACCATTCATTTTGGCACCTAAACCACAACCTAATAACTTAGTAAGACAAGCTAGAATGGTCATGATAATAATAAATGGTAGTGATTCCAGCAAGTGTTCAAATTTAATATTCAAACCAATACTAATGAAGAAGATTGGAATAAATACGGCATAACCGATTGGTTCAATTCCATGTTCAACCTTTGAATGACTTTTAGTTTGTGCTACGGCCACCCCTGCAAAGAAGGCACCAACAGCCGCACTTAAGCCAACAAATTCGGCAGCAGCAGCTAATGACAGACAGATAACTAATGACATCACCGTTTCTGAAACTTGAGACAGTAAATGTTCACCTAATCGCATTAAGTATGGCGCTAACCAGCGAACTAATAAGTATACTAAAACAAAGAATCCGGCCTGTTCCAATAATAACAAACCAATATTCGTTGTATGACCAGCAGCTTGATTGCCACCACTCATAAAGCCAACTAAGAGACTTAACATTAATACGCCAATAATATCATCAACGATCGCGGCGCCTAAAATAACAGTTCCTTCTTTAGTTTCTAAATAGTGATATTCATTCATCACTGAAATTGAAATACTGATTGAGGTCGCTGAAAAAATCGTTCCGATAAATAATGACGCTAGCCATGGAAAACCGAATGCATAGCTGGCTAATCCCATCACTGCAAAAGGAACAACTACTCCCATCACTGCAACTACCATCGCTGGTTTAATATATTTCTTCAATAGGTTAAGATCACTCTCTAACCCACCAATAAACATTAAAATGATGACCCCAATAACTTGAAATTCATTTAACAATGAATTCAAATGAACCCAACCTAATAAAGCCGGTCCTAAAATAACTCCAATTAAAATCTCTCCAACAACCCCTGGAATTTCAACTCGACGACATAAGTGAATCGCGACCTGATCTGCCAGCAGTAAACCCGCTAACGTGGCAATGAATAGCATATTTTCTCCTTTGCTAATTGAACTAACAGTTGGTTATATTGTAACAGAACCCGAATACTTTGATTAAATTACTTTAAAAATAACATTCACACCGATGTCCCGGGAAATAATTTGACTCGAAACAAAATTTATCATCACTCCTGGTTTAATCTGACTACTTAAAATAAATAATTACCATTCATGGTACAATTGCACCAGCAGTTTCCATGAAGGGATTTTATATGAACGATATCTTTAATTTCCAAAAATTATTAGAACGAGTTGAATTAACGATACTCATCATCATGGCAATTTTTGGAACAATGCCTTTATTTATCGTTGCAAGTATTTTAATTGCCAGCTTTTTAGCAATTAAAGTCTGTTTGACCACCCGATATTCTATTCAACTTAAAGGTATTCTATCAATTGGTTATTTAGCTGTAATGACGATTCAAATTATTTTCATTGCCAATGTGTCCCTTGATGAACATTTATTATTACGAATTATCGCAGCGGCAATTTTACCGCTACCCTTTTTATTAGAGTGGGCTGTGATGCGTCGTAATAATGATGTTTTCTATCTTCCTTCACTCGGTGAACTTGCCACTATCAGCTTTGACCAATTTAAAAAGAATCGTCAAATCATTCAATCTAGCGTAGTAAATGTAGGTCATGTGCTTTCAACCGATAATCTCAAAAATTTATTTGGCGACCTTCATCGTCACAGCAACTTAAACTACATCAATAATCATTCACTTGATACTGATTTTTTTAAACGCGCTGAACAGTCACTAACTGACCCTAATTTATATATTGTTATTTCAAATACTGGTAGCCCCGCCAGTGAAGTCATTGGATTGTTTACCCAAAAGCAATTTAATCATGCCAGTCTAAGTTTTGACCGTGATCTGTCGACAATCACTTCTTATAATGGTGGCGAACGAGTTTATCCGCCTGGTCTTAATCCTGAAATGCTTTCTTCACTCCATAAAAATAATCAAGCCAGCATCTTAATTTATCGACTACCTGTAACCCGTGAACAAAAAGAAATCGTCCTTGATACCATTCGTAAAATTAACACAACCGGCAGCGCCTATAACATTCTTGGTTTAGTTACAAAACACTCATTACGCCGCAACATTATGTTTTGCTCTCAATTTGTCTATCGGATGTTAGAAATTGCTGAGATAACTTATTTTGATAAATCTGCTGGTAATGTGCGTCCTACTGATTTTGTCGAACTTGATTATCATCGAAAGCTTGAATATGTTGAAGAAATTAAATTTTAACTTTTACTTTGTATTTGATATTCTGCTTCAATTAATTGTGCCATCACCACTGGTGATTCTTGGCAATCATTTTTAATCCACTGTCTGATCACCGCTCCTAATCCAGCTATAAAAAAGTTCATTCGATACTCACGAGCTTGCTTAGATTGAGATAGCTGGGGCATTTTTAATTTTGAAAAAGTTTGTAATTTTTGTGAATCAACTAATGAAATACCTGAATGATAATTTAAATAGACTGCATAAAAGACCCGATTGTTTGCGACAAATTCAAACAATTTTGTAATGGCATCTACAAAATTACTCAAATCAGGTAATAAAATTTCATCAATCATTACTACCACTTCTTGCTGCTTTTTTTCTTGAATATGAGTGACTAAATCATTAATATCCGTAAAATGTGCATAAAAGGTTGTCCGATTTACTTGAGCAATCTCGCAAATTGCTTTAACCGTTATCTTATTTCGTAAATCAGTCGTGAGCAATTCTAAAAAAGCTTGTTCAATTTTAGCTACTGAATTAATTCCTCGTTGATTATCTTTTGTATTCATTTACTCCTCATTTCTTTTGTTATTAACCCAACATTCGCCATCAAATTGTTGATTGAACTACTTTTTAAGACGTGTATAGTATTTAAAGCAACAAACGTTGGATTAATAATTGAAGGATGGTACTATATGCGCGATAAACAACGAACTTGGATTTTCATTAATATAATAATCACTGTCATCGCCTCAACTATGATGGCAACCGCCCTCACTACTGCCTTGCCAGTAATGATTACAGAATTTAATATTTCTGTTACTACCGGACAATGGCTAACCAGTGGCTATTCGCTTGCCATGGGAATCGTTATGCCTCTAACCGCTTTTTTAATTACTCAATTTCCAACCAAAAAGCTCTATTTAACTGCGATTGTCTTATTTATTGTTGGCCTTTTAATCGCTGTACTTGCTCCTAATTTTACCATCCTCATGATTGGTCGTCTATTCCAAGCCTGTGGTAACGGAATTTTATCAGCCATGGCACAAGTAATCTTGCTGACCATTTACCCGCCTGAACGTCGGGGTACTATTATGGGATGGTACGGATTATCAATTGGCGCAGCTCCGGTTATTGCGCCCACAATCGCCGGAGTTATTGTCGATTACAGTGGATGGCGAATGATTTTTTACGTCGTTATCGTTATCATGATTTTATCGTTTATCGTTGCATCTTTGGCATTCAAAAACGTTTTAGAAACGCGTAAAAAGCACTTTGATACCCTTTCATTTATGATTAGTGCCATTGCATATGCAGGCATTACCATTGGAATTGGTAATATCGGCACTTACAAATTTATTTCAGCTGGCGTTTTATTACCAATTTTGCTTGGTATCATTGCGATTGTCATCTTTGCTCGTCGTCAATTAAGTCAAGCTGATCCATTCTTAGATTTACGTATTTTAAAGCATCGTGCGTTTACCCTTAGTTTAATCGGCAGCATGTTATTGTATTTCGCTATGATGGGATCTTCAATTATTTTGCCACTTTTAATTCAATCGGTAGAAGGATTTTCAGCCACCGTCTCAGGTTTAGTAACCTTACCCGGATCTTTAGCAATGGCAATTCTCAGCCCATTTGCTGGTAAAATTTACGACCGTTTTGGCATTCGTAGATTATTTATCACTGGTAGTCTCGGACTTATTATTAGTAATCTTTGCATGGTATTTATCAATATCAACACTTCATTACTTATGATTGCTAGTTTTAATATCATCCGTAGTTTGGCAATCGGTTGCTTAATGATGCCTTTAATCACTTGGGGTATGAGTAACTTTTTACCAGAAATGATGGCTCATGGAACTGCTTTATTAACCTCACTTCGAACCATTGCCGGTGCTATTGGGTCAGCTATTTTTGTTAGTCTAATGACTTTTGTTACTAATAATTCTCAACATTTATCTGCTCAAGGTGCTGCTATGCATGGTGTTAATGCAGCCTTTCTTGGTATGACTTTTGGAGCAGTCGCCTTATTCATTGTTGCGTTATTACCGATTAAAAAAACAAATACTAAATCTAAATAAATATTTCCAATCAAAAAGCAGACCAAATGGTCTGCTTTTTTAACTTTTAAAATTGATTAACTGCCCATTGTGGCTTTTTTCCTTGTAATACTCGATCAATTTCAGAAGCGGCATCAACCGCCATTCGATTTTTAGTTTCAACGGTATTAGAAGCAATATGCGGTGTAACCAACACATTTTCCAATTCAAACAATGGACTATTCATCGCTAACGGTTCTTCGTCAAAAACATCTAATCCAGCAGCCGCAATTTCATTAGTTCTTAACGCCGTTACTAACGCATCGGTGTCAACAATTGGGCCACGCGCTAAATTAACAATCATCGCCGTCGACTTCATACTTTCAAACTCATGTGTACTGATACTACCACGAGTTCCATCCACTAATGGTAAATGGATTGTTATAATATCGGACTTTTCAAAAATTGTTTCACGTGAAACTAGCTCACCAAATTCAACATCACTAGCATGAGGATCAAAAATTAAGATATTAACTCCAAATACTTGTAACATTGCAGCAACCATTTGACCTATACGACCAAAGCCAAGAATTCCAACGGTTTTATTTTTCAAATCAATTCCTTGATGGGTCTTACGATAATCCCAATTACCTTGTCGCATCTGATAAGAATCATTATACATTTTGAAAAACTAAATCATTGAGAATACCCAAGTGATATCGCATCATCAGTTGTCGACTTAAGTGTTGTAAAATCACTATCACTTTGGATAAATTTAGCTATCAAAGCATCTTTTCCATACACACGTGGTTCATACTCTAATGGTTTAGTAACCTTATTTATTACACTTACAATTGTTACGCTATTACTATCAATACTTTTTTCAATAGCTACAGAAAATGCTGTTGACAAAGAAAAAATTCTTCCTCTTTCGTCTGATTTAATGTATAACGCCGGTGTGTAATCAGATAATGTATCAAAGTTGATATTATGCAAATCTAAGTATGCAAGCATGTACCATTCATCATCTGAAATCTTGGATTCATATGGATTACTAGAAGATGAAATTTCACTAGACGTTGATGAACTATTTTCACTACTTTGTTCGGAACTCGACGAACTTGATTTCACCGTCTCAATTTGCTTGCCATCGACAACATTTTTAAAATTATCAACTAAATCATCATTTTTAGATTTCGAAAAATCTAACGTTTCACTGTCATCATCAGTTTCTAAAACAACTGGTGTACCGTTATGCATCGTAAATAAATACAAAGTTGGATCATCATCATTTGTCGGTGCATCAGTATATGCTGATACAATCTGATAATCTTTGGTTCCGGTCCCTTTAATTGACCACGCAACCGTAACTTTTTTATCATTCACCGTCAGCTTAGTATTTTTTAAATTAGTTGGAATTGTATTGTGATAAAATTTTATTTTTTTACTATTAGTGGCTTGTTCATAATCACTATCCCACTGATTCATAAACTGATTCAACTTTTTATCTTTAGTTTTATTCCAAGAATTTTTTTGCTGATGAACAGCAGTTTCGTTTTTATCACTACTTGTGTGATTACCATAAAATAATTTATATCCTCCAAATCCCAGACAAACTACAATTACTAATACCAATCCCATAATTACCCAAATATTTTTTCGTTTACTTCCATGTTTCATAATACTTCCTCCAAAGATTAATTCCCTATTTATCACAATTATTATAAATATTCAAATGGCCAAATTATGGCCAAATAAAAAAGTTACTAAAATCGTTAGTAACTTACTAATTATTCCTCATACCGCTGTTGTGCTTCTTTTAGCTTGTCTTGCATCTGGTTAACTAAACTCAATGGCGATAACACTTTAACCTCTGATCCTTGACTAAGTAACCACAAAATTGCACCACCAACTTTAACATAGCTTCTAATAATATGGCTTCCATCACTATTTGTTTTAATGATTTCCGAACTTGGAAAAGCATCAAGAGCAGTTTGCACATAGTTTCGATATTCAAATACAATTCTTTCAGTTGGACCCATATCTTGTAAATAAGTTAATTTCTTATGATTTCTAATGGAGTAATCAGGTTGGCGATTAGATTTTTTTCTTGCGACCGTATTTTTAATTTCAATAATCCGATCTAAACGATAGTGCCAAATAGTATTATGTTCTTCACTCTCCATTGCAACGTAGAAATAATGGACCTCAAAAAATAAACTAAGTGGAACGGCATGATGAATACTAATATCACCCCGACTACTCCGATATTCAAAAATCATTTGACGCTTATTAGTAATACATTTGGTAACTTGCTTAATCATATCTAACGCTGGTTTAGGATCAGATAATGGAATATACCCATATTTCGAATCATTAAGCTGATATTTCAGATCGCTTTGTTGCGATGTCGGCAAACATGACCCAATAAACTCAAGTACTTGTTCCAATTCTATTGTGTTAAATGCACGGCTTCCAATTACCACTTGTCCCGTTGCCAAAGCTGCATCAAAATTTATCTTTTTACTTCTACGATCTAATCGCAGCGCACCATCTTTTTTGTTTAATTGACCTGCATTTGTCTCTAATAGTACATATTGAATTTCTTTAACATATCGTCGTAAAGTTCGCTCACTAATTTCATATCGATCTTGTAAATTATTTACATTTAATAGTTCACCTTCATCTAAACGCACAATCATTTCCGCAATTCTTTGATTACTATTCATTTTCATTCCTCTTTCGAGATTAATTTACAGATAGCTCTTCAAAAAAACTAATTTCTAAAAAGTATGATATGCAAAATAACCTCTACTAAATCACCTAATATATTCATAAAATCCCCCATATTGATAACATTCCCAACGATACGTAGCGTTTATTTATAATTATAATAATTTGGTTGGCCACAATATGGCCAACCAAAAATTTAATGTAATAATTTATGCATATATAACAAAAAAACTGCAATAGCGATTTTTAGTCGCTATTGCAGTTTCATTATTAATATTTTCTATATAAGGTGTCTAACTATGATATCTTGCCGCCACAAATTCATATAACGGTAACGATAGTGGTGTGATTTCAACCGCATCTTTAAACGGTATTTGAACCATCGCTTCGTCATGACCAGAATTAAGCTTAATCGCCCACGTTGGATCAAACAAAATTTGTTGACCAACGGCAACTAAATCTACTGATTGAAGCACATTTTCAACATCTTTTCTTGTTCGAACCCCACCAACCCCAACAATTGGTTTACGACCATTAACCCACTCTCTAACGTATGCTAACCGACCTTGATTATGATAATTTTCATCACGCGATATACTTGCATATTTATTTAACGAAACATGTAAATAATCTAACCGTGATTCACTTAATTGATCAACCAACCATTTAGTGTCAGCCATTCTAATTCCTGGTGTTTCAAACTCTTCGGGTGAAAAACGATATCCAACAATAAACGGTTCAGTTGCATACTTATCAACTGCATCAAAAACGGCGATTAATATTTCTTTAATAAAATTAAATCGGTGCGCAAGATCTCCACCATACTCATCCGTCCGTCGATTACTATGTGGTGAAAAATATTGCTGTATTAAATACGTATTAGCACCATGCAACTCAATCCCATCAAAGCCAGTTTGAATTGCTCGTCGTGTGGCTTCACCAAATGATTTAATCGTAGCTTTTACTTCTGCTAAAGTTTGCGGACGTGGTGTTTCTGCATCATCCCGTAGTGCAGGAATATCACTCGCCGAGACAATCTGTTGCCCATTTAGTTCCGCACGATGCGTCATCCGACCTGCATGTACAATTTGTAAAATCGCCTTCGTATCCTTGCTTTGAATCCCTTTAGCTAAGGCTGACAATCCTGGAATCATATTATCATGTGCAACACTTAGCTCTCCAAACCAGCCTTTTCCTAAATCCTCAACATTAGCTGCTCCAGTAATAACTGCACCCAATCCATCAGCGCGGTCCCGATAATATTCAATTTCATCTTGCGTAATCTCACCATTATAAAAGCTCTGAGTGGTTGTCATTGGAGACATCATTAAACGATTTTTGAGTTTGGCTCCACTACCAAAATTGAGTTCATCTGTAAATTTAGTCATTATCTTACCTTCTTATTTAAGCTTAATTAAACCATCAGTTATTTCCGAGGAAATAACTTAATCAAATTGGGGACGTTTCTTTTTGTCTGTAAACAATATTGATGATTTAATATAGACAATATATAAGTATTATTCTTATTTATCAAATAAATTGTTATCTATTTAATAATTTTAGTGTTTTACTACAAGTGTTCTAACCAGGGAGGGTTTGTAATGAACAAATCAATTGGCCAACGTATTAGAGAAAAACGCGAAGAAAATAACCTAACCCAAAATCAAGTCTCCGAAAAACTCTACATTACTCAACAAACAGTTGCTCGGTGGGAAAACGATAAACATACCCCACCAATTAAAGCCGTACAAGACTTGGCAAAACTATTTAATGTTGATACCAGCTACTTTTTTGGGGAAGATCGGATCATTGTACATCAATTTAATTTTTTTGCTTTCATCGGATCTCTAATATTAAATTGTTTATTTTTTTGGATAATTGCAGTTGTTCTAGTATCAATCCAGCTTGCATTTTGGGGAACTGCTTTAGCATGTACAGTAGCGCCCATCGTCCTAATTTGGCAAGTAGCTATCGGAACCGTTACTTTTTCAATCAGTAAATTTATTGCTAGCCTCATCATGACTTTGGTAGCAGTAATAATAATTCCAATCTTATGGAAAATAACAAAATATATGTGCCAAATATTACGAACCTACTATCGTTATAACATTAATTCAATCGTTTACGAAGTCACTCCCAGAGTTGATAAATAACCTGAGTAAGATAGGAGATAGTTATGGAATTTATAGTCGACGCACAAAACATCAGAAAATCAGTTAAAAGTAAAAACAAAAATCAACCTGATATTAAAATTCTACGTGACGTTAATTTTCAAGCTACTGCAGGCGAATTCGTTAGCATTTTAGGACCTTCAGGCTCTGGTAAAACAACCTTATTACGCTGCATTTCTGGATTAACTAGACCAACCTCTGGCCAAGTAACCATTGCAGGTAAGTCATTGGGTACTTCATCAGAGCGACAACTTGCACGGTTACGTCGAACTACAATCAGTTATATTTTTCAGTCATACAACCTATTACCGGCTCTACCAGCATATGATAATATCGTGTTGCCCTTACGCCTGTCACATCAAAAAATTAATCGTCATGATGTAAAAAAATTAATGGATGATTTTAATTTTCAAGCAGCACTTAGCCAATATCCAGCTGAACTATCTGGTGGTGAACAACAAAAAGTAGCTATTGCCCGGGCGTTAATGATGCATGCTCAAGTTATTTTTGCAGATGAGCCAACGGGTGCATTAGATTCCTTATCAAGGCAGTTAATTTTTTCAAAATTACGCGAATTAACAAAGTTTGGGGTTTGTGTTGTCATGGTAACCCACGATATTGAACAAGCATCTCAAACTGATCGATCTTTAATCCTACGCGATGGTCGTCTGGTTCAAGAATTCACTCATCCATCAGAACAAACGTTACTTGAAGCAATGCATCTTGCAGAAAAAGTATCATCATGATTAGCATGGGATTTTACCAATTTCGTTATTCTTGGCGAGTTTGGTTAACCGCCAGTTTCATCTTCATAATAGCCGGATGGTTAATTGGCTTTTGTTTAACTGGTATTTTTTCAATTCAATCTGCTTTATCAAGTACGACCAGATTAACTAATGATCCATCACCATTATTTATCATTCCAATGATTTTTGGTGGTCTAACTCTCTTTTTCGTTCTCGGAGGAATTATTAGCAGCGCTTTAAAAGAGATGCAACTTGAATATCAATTATGGGCCATCTTAGGTGCTTCTCCCCGCCAAATTTCAAGACTGGTCGGAGTTCAATTAATGATTCTTGGATTACTTAGCAGTATTATTGGCTATTTTATAAGTCTAATTACAGTAGCACCGTTTTACTATCTACTTCAAAAAAATCTAGGTAGTGACTGGCTCCCTACTGTCCCTTTTAAATTTTCAGTTTTGATTTTAATAATAACTAGTGGAATTATTGCAGTCACTTGCTTTATCACCGGCTTTATACGAACCAAAAAATGTTTAAAGCAACTCGATGAAAGTAAAAAAACTAAACAAAAATTTTTAAATCTATCAAATTTATTAACCACAGTTTGTTTGATTGGAATCACTATCATTATTATCTCAATATTAATTAGCTCACCCATTAATATTTCAGCTCACCCATCCATAATTACAAATGCTGAAATTCAACCGTTATATTTCACTTTAATTTTATTAATCACTCTGCAATTATCAAGTGGTCGTGGCCTATTTCCTTGGATAATTTTTATTATGACCAAATATTTGCCAACAAATAAAACAGCTATCGGTGGTACAGCACAGAAACAAGCAATTGCAAACTCAGAGCGAATCACTACCACTATTATCCCTTTATTAATTGTTCAGACACTTTTAGTGGGCTTATATGAACTCCTTTTTGGTTTTACTAGTCCCAATCAAATTGACATTCAAAATGTTGTTGTATCATTTATCGTGTATGTTGGAGCTCCATTAATTTTAGTTATCGCCAATATTATTTCGTTAACTATGTTAAATGGTCGACAACAAATTAACAATCTTGTTCAATTGACACAATTAGGTTTTACTAAATTAGACCTACTTAAGGAACGGTTATCAGAAAATCTCATTATATTTGCAGTATTGCTTGTTGCATCAGTCTTTAATAGTTTAATTTTATTTACTATTTTAGCGTTGATCTGTTTCAAAACTGGAGTATCTCTAAATATTAGCCTGTTAAATATTATAACGATTTCATGTGTTGGAGCCATTATCACAGGAATTATTTTAACGATAATTGATTGGTATATTATTTTACAACATCACTATTGCATAGATTAACAGCCATATAATTTTAACTAAAAGGTAGTTAAATACAGAAAAAGGAACTTCCATAGGAAGTTCCTTTTCGCTTAATGTTCACCCGTACCAAATAATTGTAAGATCAATACACCAATTGCAATCAGCGCAATTCCAAAGATGCTTGGCAAATTCAAAGGTTCTTTCCAATACACCACTGAGAAAAGTGCAATTAGTACAATTCCTACCGCTGCCCATATAGCATATGCGACATCCATTTCAATTGTTTTTAAAGATAGTGATAAAAAATAAAATGTTACTAAATACCCTAACATTGATGCCGCAGTAAAACTTAAATTATGAAAACCGTCTGACAGTTTCAAAAAATTAGTTGCACAAAACTCACCTATAATTGCTACACTCAGAAATACATATCCCATAACTGTTCCCCTTATAAATCAATTAACTTAAAAAATCGGAAACTGAATATGCATCGCCAGCGGTTTTCCCATCCCAAAATATATAATCGTAATTTCTCCATTACCTATCACTCTTATCTAACATTTAATTATATTTTAATACACTCTATTAAAATAGTTTAATACTGATTGTCCCTCATTCAACAAACTAATTTTAGTTACACTTGTATTTTCAGGTTCAGGCACCGCAAACGGATTTTTAACTTGCAACGCATTCACAACTGCACTTCGGATTGTAAAACCATGACTAACAACGATAATTTTTTCATCCGGATATTTAACAGACATGTCTTGCATAAAATTAGCAACCCGAGTTTCAACATCTAAAAATGATTCACCGTGCGCCGTTTTATAATATTCTGGAACCACATCATCACTAATTGGGCTAAACAAAGCTGGAAATTGTTGTTTCAATTCACTTTTCTTAGTACCATCCCAATCGCCATAGGAAATTTCTTTAATCCGATCATCCAATTCAATTGGTAGATTTGCAGTTTGATTTACAATTTCTGCCGTTTGTTGTGTTCTGACTAGTGGACTGGCAATGATTCGGTCCGCAAAATTAATATCAAAATGATCATGTAATTTTTGGGCTTGTTGTTTACCGTGGTTATTTAAATAAGCAATTTCTGTATTAATGGTACCTTGACTGATTCCTTGTGTGTTGCCAAGGGTTTGTCCATGACGGATAAAATAGAAAACGGTCATAAGATGCCTCCTGAATGATTTATTTCACTCAGTATACCAAACCAACCTGTACTTAGTCAGTATGAAGCCGATTTAATAACCATGTTAACCCCAAAGCCACAGTCGCCATAATTGCTCCAGCCACCGGCGTAAGATATAAACTTACTCCGTCAGCAACTATACCACCGACATATGAACCA
This sequence comes from Paucilactobacillus oligofermentans DSM 15707 = LMG 22743, assembly GCF_001434315.1. Taxonomy (GTDB): domain Bacteria; phylum Bacillota; class Bacilli; order Lactobacillales; family Lactobacillaceae; genus Paucilactobacillus; species Paucilactobacillus oligofermentans. The sequence goes on from NZ_AZFE01000031.1 coordinate 576,129, forward strand.
ACCATAATTCCTAAATTAAAAGCAGCAATATTAAAAGCTGAGGCCATTTGGACATCATTAGGCGTATATTTTTCAGCAGCTTGCATTGTAAATAATTGTAACCCTGGAACATTCATAAACGCTAGCAATCCCATCACAATGATCAAAATTAAGCCAAATATCTGTGCTTGTAAACCAATCAACATTAATAGCATCATCGGAATCATTGACCCAAACATCATCATTAATACTTTAAGTGGCTTTTCATTGGCTACACGTCCTCCAATCGTATTACCAATCGCAACTGCCAGGCCATAGATAATTAAAATAATTACACTAGCTGAGTCACTCCAACCTTGGTCTGAAATAATAGTAGTCATATACGAATAAACTGGAAAACTAGACCCATATCCGACGGCTGTCACAATTAATGATAACAAGACAACAGGTGCTTTAATCATTCTCATTAAGCTACCACGTTTAATTTTTGCTGGCATTGGTAATTCTTTTGGCACTAAGATTATATTTGAGATTAACCCAACCAAACCAATCAATGCAATTACAATAAATGAAATCCGCCAACTTGCATGTTGGCCAATAAATGTTCCCAGTGGTACACCCGTTACGGTTGCGACTGTTAATCCAGTGAACATCGTTGCAATCGCAGATGCTCGTCGCATTGGATCAACCACGCTCGCAGCAATTACCGTTGCCACTGACATAAATAATCCATGGGCAAACGCCGCTACCACACGTCCAACCAATAAAATTGAAAAAATGGGCGCCACTGCTGTAATTAAATTACCAATTATAAAAGTAATCATAATTGAAAGTAATAACACCTTTCGCGGTACCCGACTAGTTAAACTAGTGAAGATTGGTGCTCCAATCATCACTCCCGCCGCATATACTGAAACCGTTAATCCAGCCGTTGCCAAACTAACATGAAAAGTTTGCATAATCAGTGGCATAACCCCAACACTAATAAACTCGGTTGAACCAATTGCAAACGCACTCACTGCCAAAGCTAACAATGTTAGTGTGGGTGAAATTTTACGTTCTTGTTTAATCATTGTATCCATTTGAATTCTCCTAATATCTTTAACTTGTCCTAACAACAAAAATTAATTATACTGTCCAGTGTTAAATAGTAAATTACGCACTAAAAAGTGCTGTAGATACTTAAAAGTACCTATACAATCTTAAGGAGAATCAATTATGCCTGATAAAACTTATAATATTGGCGTTGAAGCAACTATGGATATCATTGGCGGTAAGTGGAAATCAATTATTTTATGTCATCTACGACAACAAACTTTACGAACCGGTGAACTCCGTCGGGCAATTCCTCAAATTACACAAAAAATGCTCACGCAACAATTGCGTGAGCTTGAAAACGATGGTATTGTAAATCGTAAAATTTATGAACAAGTTCCACCTAAAGTTGAATATTCTTTAACTGACCGTGGCAACAGTTTGAATGCCATCCTACATCAACTCTGTCTTTGGGGTGAAAGTAATATTGCTGAACGTAAATCCAATGGTGAAACGATTAATCTTTTAAGTGAAGAACAGGAAGTTAATTCTTAATCAGCCGCTAACGGTGCTAATTCTTTAATTATTCGGGCTGGATTACCGGCAATTGCAACGTTACTTCCAAATGATTTGGTCACTACCGATCCTGCCCCAACGACAACATTGTCGCCCAAAGTAACGCCTGGAACAACCTTCACGTCCCCACCTAACCAACAATTATCGCCAATTGTGATTGCCGCACCAGTACCAATCCATTTAGTTCTTAAGTTAACATCTAATGGATGACTAGCTGTATATAATTGCACTCTCGGTGCTAGTAAAGCGTTCTTTCCAATCGTAATTGGACAAGTATCCAATAAAATACAGTCGAAATTAGCAAAAAAGTTGTCACCAACATGGATATTATAACCATAATCACATATAAAGTTTGGTCGTACATCAATCCGATCACCACAACTACCAAATAACTGTTTAATTAGTTCGTGACGGGTCGTTTCATCTTCAAAATCAGTTTGATTTAATTTTTCAAACAATCTTCTGGCAACTAACCGGTCATGCAATAATTTTTCATCATTCACATCATATGGTCGTTCAGCCATCATATTATCAAATTCAGTTGTATCCATTATTTTCTACCTCACTTATCTAAATTTTCATTAATTATAGCGCTTACAATCATAATTAGGGATAATATTCGACATTTTATCTAAAAATTAGTACAATCGAATTATTCTATTTAAAATAAATTAACTACTTATTAGTAGATTATTTGGTATAATAGAGTCTACTACAAAATTTGAAAGAAGGTACGTCATGGATTCCGGTCCGTCTATTATCATAAACTTAGTGATAATCGTTATTATTTTAGCTTTAGCTGTTCTGTTTACTTTGACAGAATATTCGTTAGTAAAGGTGCGCCCTAGTGCGTTAAAGACCCTTCAATCAGCCAGAGAGAAAAAGTCTAAAAATATTGATCATGCAGTTCATATGATTGATCATATGACTGAATATCTCTCGACTGCACAGGTTGGGATTACTCTTACTTCCTTGATTTTAGGTTGGTTAGGTGAAGAATTCATCGCAACCCTCTTAATTAATGCTAACATTTTGCCTCCTGAATATGCCAAGAGCATTTCTTCAATTGCGGCTATTCTGTTGTTCACATTTATTCACGCTGTTTTCACTGACCTTGTGCCAAAGAACATCGCAATTGATCAACCAGTCAAAGTGTTACTTCTTATTGTTCGTCCTGTTATGTTCTTCCACGTAATCTTTTACCCTCTAATCTGGCTATTTGACCGTGCAGCAATTGGAATTACTAAATTGCTTGGCTTTAATGCTATTCCTGATGAAGATATTTATTCACAAAATGAAATTTTATCTTTATCAAAGGATGCTGCGGATGCTGGTGAATTACAAGAAGAAGACTTGATGTTCATGAAGCGCGCTTTTCAGATGAATGAAAAAGTTGCTGCAGACATTATGATTGACCGTACCCAGCTAACAGTTATAGACATTCAAGACTCGATTCAAGATGCCTTAAATACTTACCTTGATGAAAAATATACCCGTATGCCTGTTGTTGCCAATAACGATAAAGATAAAATCCTTGGATATGTCTTCTCATACGATTTAGTTCGTCAAGGACGCATTAACTCCGATGCTTCAGTACGTTCCGTCCTTCGCAATATGCCGGTGGTTTCTGAAACCCAAGCAATTACTGACGTCTTACAAGAAATGATTCAACATCGAGTTCCGATTGTCGTCGTCAAAGATGAATATGGTGGAACATCTGGAATTGTTACCGATAAAGACGTTTACGAAGAATTATTTGGAACTGTTCGTGATGAAATTGATGACGTCGCTGAAGATTTAGTTGAAAAGCTTGGCTCTGACGATGATGGCAATATGCATTATAAGATTTCTGGAAAAGTTACCTTATATGATTTCGAACGCTTCTTCAAAGCTGAAATTAATGTTTTCGAAGAATCAGAAATGGTTACTTTAACTGGATATGTCATCGACCAGAACCCTAACATCAAAAAAGGTGAAACGGTTATCGTTGATAATTTCCGCATCACACCACTAGATTTCAATGATGCTTATATCAATGAATTCGAAGTTGTCGAACTTCCTAAGTCTGAACAAGACCAAGATGATATTGACAATGATGACGATGATGAAAAAGAATCTCATCGTAATAATCACAAGAAACAAACCAAAGAAAAAGATAACGATTAATACTAATAAAGACTCAATTCCATCCGGAATTGAGTCTTTTATTTTACCGATTCAGAATTATTAACATTTAATCGATAGTAACGTATACTGATTGAAACATAAAAATCATTTGGAGGTATCAACTATGACCAATGAGTATCCACAAGTAATGGTAATTGGCGGATCAGATAGCGATGGCTCTGCTGGGATTGAAGCCGACTTACACAGTTTTTTCATGCGTAAAGCCTATGGAACCGTTGTAATGACCGCAGTAGTCGCTGGTAATTCATATGGAATTCACGATTCCTTTACGCTTCCCTTACCTTTTATCAGTAAACAATTTGAAGTGCTTGCAGATGATTTAGATATTAAAGCGGTCAAAACCGGTATGTTAGCCGATGCTGACTTAATTAATACGGTTGCCGATAATTTAGAAAAATATAGTTTCGGTAAATTAGTGGTAGATCCAGTTATTATAACGAAACATGGCGCATTACTTTTGGAAAGCAACGCTTTTGAAACCCTCAAAAATCGTTTAATTCCGTTAGCTGAAGTTATTACTCCTAACTTTTATGAAGCTGAACACATTGTCGGCCGAAAACTAAATTCAACCGAAGAGATTAAGGCTGCCGCACATGAATTACAATCATTAGGTACAAAAAATGTAATGATTAAAGGCCAACGAACAGGTAATAGTCAAAAAACGGTTGATGATTTTGTCTTATTAGAAAATGGTAAAGAATTTTGGCTTCCTGCACAATTTTTTGATACAGATCGTCGCAATGGAACCGGCGATACCCTAAGTGCGTTTATTGCAGCCGAACTAGCTAAGGGAACTAATGTTGAGCAATCAATTAGGATCGCGCGTGAATTCGTTACTAACGCCATTCAAACAGAAATTAAAGTTGGTCATAAATACGGACCTATTAATCATTGGGCCAATAAATTGCCCCTATAATTGTTTCACATGAAACTTTCAATGAGATTTAATCCAGTTGAAAATTTGATTTTGAACACTTTTGCGAGGTAGTAGCTCAAACCGGTACAATTTACTGTCAGGGTGATTTAATTGCTAACTAGGTGTCTTATTTTGACAATTATGGTCACGTATTGCTAGCCGAACATTTCCTTGGCATTTAATATAATAAAAAGTTTCCCAGTTGATTAACTGAGAAACTTTTTTGGCTAAAATTTATTTTTTATGTCTAATGATAGAAATCAAAACGACCCTTTGATAGCACTTCTTTAAAACCACCAGTTTCAAGTAATGATTTATCCATAATACCCTTTTTAGCTACAGAAGCTAAATATCCTTTAACCGTTGTCTTTCCAACTAGTCCAAAGGCGTGAGCATTACCAATTGAAGCAACGGTTCCAAGTGACTTAAAGGCAAATTCTTTTGTAGCTTCACCATTCACTTTATGAATAATATTTTCAGCGGCCAAGTGACCCATCACAAGTGCAATTTGTGCTGTGGTTGGGAATGGACGTCCAGATGCTTCATCCATTGCAGCAGCAACATCACCGACAATAAATACATCTGAAAAATCAGGATCAGTTAAATCTTTGTTAACTAATACTCGTCCACGTTTTTCAGCAAAGCCAGCATCCGTCATTACTTTACTACCACGGACACCGGTCGTCCAAATAATAGTTTTAGCAGTTACTTCCGCTAGATCATTTTTATCTTCACTGTCTTGATATACAACGGTATCCGGTTTGATAGCTTTAATCATCTTACCGTTTAACATTTCAACGCCCCAGGCAACTAACTGTTTCGTACCGTAGTCAGCTAACTTTTCTGGGAACATTGGTAATAAGTGAGTTGATGCTTCGACGGTCACGATTTTAATTTTTTCTGGACTCACACCGGCTAACTTAGCCAAAGTTGGTTTAGCTTCAACCAATGCCCCAACTAATTCAAATCCGGTGAATCCCATCCCGCAGACAATAATTTTAAGATGTTCTTCATCTTGGGTACGAGTGTATTCAGCCATTTGATCTTCGAGATGTTTGCGAATGTTAAGTGCTTGATCAACATCAACCATTGAAAGTGCATTTTCATCAACACCTGGAATACCGAATGATTCTGAAACAAATCCTAGTGCAACAATCAAATAATCATAATGTAATTCTGGTTGGTCAGAAACTTCGACAACCTTTTGTTCACGATTAATATTTACAACATTACCCTTAATAAAGGTTGTTTTATCATTTTTAACAACATCATTAATATCAAATAAAATTCGTTCTTGATCTTGCGTACCAGCCGCAACCTCATGTAAATCAGCTGCCTCATAATGATAATCATTCCGGTCAACTAATGTTACGTGAATATCTTCTTTACTCTTTTGTAAAACGCCTAATGCTCTGAGCCCGGCATATCCTGCACCTAAAATTACTACTTCTGTCATAATTTCCACTCCTTAAAGAAATATTCCAACTGCGTAACTAACAACTTGTGCTAATGAACCAATTGCTAAAATCTTAATTGCGGTCATGAAAGTTTCCTTTTTGACCTGTTTACCAATAAAAATCCGTGTCTGCTTTATCACAATTGGCACCACGAGCAATGCTAATAACATTGTCCAAGGAGCAATTCCGATTACCACAGCAACAATAATTGCAACAAACGCAATTACATTTAGTGCCGCAAACAAGTTAATTGCTTGCTTTTTACCCATATAATAAGGCAACGTATAACGATGATTTTTTTCATCTTCATCTAAATCACAAATGTTATTCGCTAACATTACATTAGCAATCCATACTGATGTTGGAATCGCAATTAAAATAATTTTTAAAATTGTTGCAACATTCCAATCAATAACAGTAAACGCATTTAGATAAACACTAATTAAAATAATCACGAAGCCCATTGTAACGCCAGATAACAACTCTCCCAGTGGCATACTTGAAAATGGATGTGGTCCAGACGAATAAAAAATTCCTACTAGATAACACCATACCCCCATTATAAGTAATGGCCACCCAATTATACAAGCGAGAGCGATTCCAATCACGGCGGAAATGATTACCATAGTGATCATAATCGTAAAAACTAGCTTTAATGATAGGTTCTCACGACCAATAATATTAGTATTCTTTTTATAGTCATCCACATCAATTGCATGATGATAATCACTAATATTATCCAAAACATCGACTGCCATGTTAAACAAAAGCATGGCAATGAAAAACCAAATTACAAATCCTAAATTTAAAACATGATAGTTATACCAACTAAAGCAAACACCAATTAAAAACGGAAAGACACTAGCGGTTTTTGCTTCAATTTGAACTAGCTCTAAAAATACTTTTAATGACAAAGTTTACACTCCTCAATGATTGATACTAGTCAAACATCACTCAACTACGGTAAGATAGCTCTATAAGAACTCGTGGAGGAGCAACAAAATGTCTGATGATAGTTTTAATTATCCTATAGTTAAAAATGGAACTCAACAAGTACGCAATTTATTACTTGAATTTATCAATCATAATAATTCAGAGGTTGAACTAGCAATTACCGAAATGATTACTGCCGGTGGAAAAATGCTACGTCCAGCCATGTTTTTATTATTCAATGAATTTGGCAATCAAGCTAAAAACGATGATAAGCTCATTAAAATTGCTGCTTCACTTGAAATTTTACACATGGCCACCTTAATCCATGATGATATTGTCGACGATTCCCCTTTACGTCGTGGTGTGCCCAGTATTCAAACTAATATGGGTAAAGACATCGCCGTTTACGCAGGTGATTTACTTTTCACTAAATTCTTCCAATTAATTAATGAAACCATGAATGGCACCGAATTTATGCAAATCAATGCTAATGCAATGGAACAAATTCTAACTGGTGAGCTGGTCCAAAAAGCCAATCGCTTCAACTACCATAATCCAGTTGAGGTTTATTTAGACACCGTTTCAGGTAAAACCGCTGAATTATTTCGCCTTGCTTGTTTAGAAGGAGCTCATTTTGGTGGAGCCCCAACTGAAGTTACTCAACTAGCGTCTGAAATCGGCCAAAATATCGGTATCGCCTTCCAAATTAATGATGACATCTTAGACTATACATCTGACCCAAAAACGCTTAAAAAGCCAATTTTAGAGGATTTATCCATGGGTGTTTATACCTTGCCGTTATTATTAGCAATTCAAACGGATCCCACTAAATTTGAAGTGCTAACGGATAAAAATCACGCATTAACCGCCAGTGATGTTGAAGCAATTGTGTTTCATGTAAAACAACTAGGTGGCCTTGACCGAGCAGTTGAATACGCCCGCTCATATACTAACCAAGCTGAAAAGTTAATCGCTCAACTACCAGCTGGTCAACCAAAAATTGTTTTAGCCAAAGTGATTAAACAAATGCTAACGAGAAAATACTAAAATCCTGCATCAATGGCCTTCAAATCACGGAAACGTTGATTTGTATCATTTAATTGAGTCGGTGTGCCTTGCATTTCAATTTGTCCATCTTCAATAAAGATAACTTTATCCATACTATCAACACCTTGTAAATGATGCGTTACCCAGATAACCGTTTTACCATCCAATTGATTAAAGAATGTATTAATTAATCCTTGTTCAGTAATCGGGTCTAATCCAACTGTAGGTTCATCTAAAATAATAATTGGAACATCTTTTAGTAAAATTCTTGCTAACGACAAACGATGACGTTCACCACCAGAAAACCGTAAACCTGCCTCATCAACTAAGGTATCAAGTCCCTTTGGTAGTCGTTTAATCATTTCTTTCAAGCCTACCCGTTCAAGAACATCCCATAATTTATCTTCACTAGCTGTTTCATCACCAATACGTAAATTGTTGGCAATCGTAGTATTAAACAAATATGGTACTTGATTAATCACACCGATATATTGATCAATTTCATCATTTAAATCACTAGTTTTAATATCATTAATCGTAACTTGACCTTCATCCGGGATTAAATCACCACGTAATAAATGAGTTAAGGTACTTTTACCAGAACCACTTTTACCTAAAATAGCTAATTTTTCTCCCGCTGAAATTTTAATTTCGAGATTATTTAATATCTGTTTAGATTCAACTGAATAACTGAAATCAACATGATCAACTTTGATTGTTAATGGGCTAGTTAGCTCAGACGTCTCAGTTGGTTTTTTTGTTGCATCCGGTAACTCATTAAAACGTTTAATCGAATCTTGATAATTCGAACTTTCTTCAGCTGCTTGAGATAATGGTTCAAAACTATTAATTAACGGAAAGACACCTAGCACAAATGCTGCGATCCAATTAGTCATTCCTGAACCATGGACACCATCGAAACTATTACCTGTCCAAATCAGGGCCACAATCACAATTACCCCAAATACAATTTGTACTAAGAAATCACGACGTCGTTTAAATTTAAGAATGTTGTCCCGAACTTCATGCAGTTCTGCTTCTGATTTTTCATGTAGTTCAACATAGTCTTGGCCTCGTTGACTAAAAATCCAATCAGAAATTCCAAGAACATTGTCCGTCAAATTACCATACAGGTTATTTTTCATCACTTTAGCTTGGGCATGACGCGCTCCATTCGCAGCCACTGACCACATTGGAATCACAAATACGACAAACCCAAACAATACTAGCATTGATAAACCAAAGAAAATTGAGAAAAATCCGGTCAAAATAACAACTACGACATATAACGAGCCACCAATAATGGCGGGGAAAATTACCCGTAAATATAAATTTTGAATATGGTTAATATCTTCTGATAACAGCCCTAAAATATCACCCGTCCGATATTTTTGATTAAAAAAGACCGCTTGTGGTTCTAAAGCTACATATAGTCTTCGGCGCAAGTTAGACGTCATCTTCAAAACCCAATTATGACTAACTAATCGTTCCATATATCTAAATACTGGACGACCAATCCCAAATGTTCTAGTTAATACGATTGGAACATAGACCAATAAAATATTAATTGGCAACGAAGCTGACTTACTGATTAAATAACCAGAATTAAACATCAACCCAACTTCACACGCAACCGCAATGATTCCTAGAAAAACGGCTAACATCAATGGACGTTTATATTGTTTTAAATATGGTTTCACCCACGTATCATTCTTAAACATCAGCTTCACCACCAATCATTGCATTTGTTAGTTCAACAAACGGACCATTATTTTGTTGCAACTGTTCTAACGTACCTTGTTCAACAAGTTCACCATGTTTCATGACTAAAATATAGTCCATGTCTTTCATCCAATGAAGACGATGTGTAGCAAAGAAAACTAAGCGCTGATCCATCATTGGTAACATTTTATCTTTTAAATCAATTTCGGTTTCAATATCTAAATGAGCAGTTGGCTCATCAAACAACATAATTTTACGACCTGAATCAATTAGCGCACGAGCCAAAGCAATCCGTTGTGCTTGACCACCACTAAGGGCACGGGATCCTTCACCAAGTACCGTATCTAAATGATCAGGCAGTTCGTCTACGAAACTTGTTAATCCAACGGCCTCAATTGCCAGTCTTACATCTTTATCACTTGCATTAGGATGATAAAACGCAACGTTTTCTCGAATTGTTTTATGGAAAACATATGGTGTTTGAGGCATATAAATTAATTGCTTTTGCCAATCTGCCTGATTCAAAGATTCTAAGTTTGAATTATCAATTTGAATATCTGATCTTTCGGGAGTAAAGAAACCACTTAATAAATTAATTAAAGTTGTTTTCCCAGAACCACTCATCCCGATAATTCCTACCTTATTATAGCCTTGAATATTCAGCTTTAAATTTTTAACGCCGAATGAATCTTGATAATTAAAATCAAGATGATTAATCGTTAATTGTGACTGCTCGGTCCACGGATTAATTTTAACTGATTCACTTTTATTTCCCGGGTTATCAATAATATTATAAATGGCCGTCATGGCATTTTTGCCATCTAAAGTCGCATGATAATCACTAGAAAAATTGCGAACTGGTTGGAAATATTCTGGCGTTAAAATCAAAATCGATAAGGCTGGAAATAAGAATATCTTTTCATTAATCAATCTCAATCCCAACAACACCGCCACTACGGCAATTGACAAGGTCGTAAAGAAATCGAGTGCAAACGTTGATAAAATTGCAACCTTAATCGTCGACATCGTTGCTTTTCTAAATTGTTCACTAGTTGTATAAATACTATCAGCATATTTTTTACTTAAGCCAAAGTACTTTAAAACTGAGATTCCTCGTAATGAGTCAATAAAATGATTAGATAACATTTCAAATTTAGCATATTGGTTATCCGCTTTACTTTTAGCTGCATAGCCTAAAATAATCATGAAAATAATGATTAAAGGAAAGACTAACGTTAAAACAAGCCCTGATTCCCAGTCAAAAACGAACACCGTCGCTAAAACAAACCATGGTATCAACATCATGTTCATCACTTTGGATAGAATCAATTTGATATAATTCTCAACTTGATCAATACCATCTAACGTCATCGTAGTAATATTTCCGGTACCAACTTGTTGAACTACCTCAGGTCCTAATTTAAAAATTTTGTTTAATAGTGTTGTTCTGATTTGTTGTGCACTTGAATATGCAAACTTATCCAGCATACGATCACGGACTAACTCAATCAGTTGACGTCCGACAAAGGATGCTGCGAAGGTCCCCATCCACTTAATTACTTCTGATAAATTTTTTCCTGACCACAGCCCTGTAATTGCAAGCGATAAACTAATTGCCTGCCCGATAATAAATAATGCCTGCAAAACCGCTAAGCCTGCAAGCATTACCATTATTTTTTTAATTCCAGGGAGTTTCATTAATCGCTTATCCAGCATTAACTATCTCACCCTCGATTTTTGGATGTTTAATCCGTTTTCTAAAAATATAATATGTCCATGCGGTATATGCTAAGACGAATGGCAAGATGGTAAAGGCCACAATCGTCATAATATGCAATGTATAAGGACTTGATGATGCATTAACAATTAGTAAGTCATTCTTATGTGTAAGTGAGCTAACCATTACACGTGGGAACAAGCCACTAAATAGCAATGCTACCAGCGTAATTAAAGTTAATCCACTTGCAATAAAGGCGGTCATTTCCTTACGTTTAGCAACGGCTACATTAGCAACTACTGTTAAGGCCACAATTACAGCTAATAGTGCAAGGGTTGTAATTGGGTGAACCGTAAAGAAGTCAGTTTGGAAATATGTTAACACTGCAAAGACAACTAAGCCTAGATATAATACCCAGTACAACAGTTCAGAATAATTACGTGAACGATCACGAACTGGTCCTAGTGTTTTTAAAGTTAAGTAGTTTAATCCGTGCAAGTAGCAAAGTAAAGTTAATGCAACCCCACCAACTACCGAATACACATTAATATAATCCGTGAACCCAGCCTTCATATTGCCGGCGGCGTCTAATGGCATCCCTTTAACCATACTAATGAATAAAATTCCGAAGAAGAATGGCACAATAAAGCTACCAATTGCTAATGTCCAGTTCCAAACTTTCTTTTTGTTACCTGGCATTTTACTTCTAAATTCAAATGAAATCCCACGAATAATTAATCCAATCAAAATAATGAATAAGATAAGATAATATCCGCTAAACATTGATGCATACCAATAAGGGAATGATGCAAAAATTGCACCACCGGCCGTTAATAGCCAAACTTCATTCCCGTCCCATACCGGTCCGATTGTTTCAATAATTTGGTCTTTTTCATGTTCATCATGTGCAAGTGTTTGGACTGACATTCCGACTCCAAAATCAAAGCCTTCAAGGAAGAAGAATCCAGAGAACAAAACACCGATTAAAATGAACCATAATAGTTGTAATCCACTCATTAGCTAAATGCCTCCTTGTCAAAAGGATCCGAATTAATTTTAGCTTCATCTGCTAGTTTATTTTCTTCGTAATCAGGTCCCTTGTGTAATTCACGAATCACAAGATAAACCATAACACTAGCTAAACCAGCAAATAATAAGAAGTACACCGTATTAGAAATAATTAACGATGTAGCTGAAACGTTAGGTGACACACTTTGTTCCATTGTAAACAATCCATAGACAGTCCATGGGAAACGACCTAATTCGGTAATTAACCAACCGGCTGTATTAGCCATAAATGGGGTAAAGGTTGTTAAACCAAGAATCCATAACATCCATTTATGTTCGTAAAGGCTTGGTTTCTTCTTTCGAGAGAAGAATAGTCCAAGTGCGGAAACCAAGAACATCAATACTCCGAAGGCTGCCATCACACGGAAACTATAGAATAGTGTGTTAACCGATGGATAGTAATTTTTATTTCCGTACTTCACCGTTAATTCTTTATTAACAGTGTTCATTCCTTTAATTGAACCTGATGGTTTATCAAATGCAAGAATACTTAATACATAAGGGATATCTACCCCAAACGCTTGTGTATGATCTTTTTCATTAGCCCAAGCAATTAAGGTCCATGCAGCTGGATCACCAGTATCTTTATAATTACCTTCAGTTGCAGCGAATTTCATTGGTTGTTGTTCAACCAAGTCTTTCATTTGTAGGTCTCCTGCAGCCATTACAGCGACTGAACCAACAAGCGAAATTACTAATCCTAGACGAAGTGATTTCTTAAAGAATGCTTTCGCTTTTTGACTCTTTTTAAGTAATTGGAAAGCTGACAAACCAGCAACGATAATTCCACCCATCGTAATGGCACCAGCGATAACGTGAGAAAATTCATACCATACTTGATGGTTGGCTAGTAATGCACCAAAATCATTCATTTCAGCACGACCATTTTTCAATGTATAGCCGACTGGATGTTGCATGAAACTGTTGGCAGCTAAAATCCAGAAAGCCGACAGGATTGATGCAAATGCTGTTAACCAAATAAAAATTAAATGAACTTTTGGTTTCATCCGATCCCAAGTGAAAATCCATAGTCCCAAGAATGTTGATTCCATAAAGAATGCTAGTAATGCTTCAATGGCCAATGGTGCACCAAAAATATCACCAACAAATCTTGAATAATCCGACCAGTTCATCCCAAATTGGAATTCCTGAATAATACCTGTTACAACTCCGACCGCAAAACTAAGAAGAAAAATGTTCCCCCAAAATTTTGTCATCTTTTTATATAACTCATTCTTTGAACGCACATACATTGTTTCCATAATGGCTACTGTAAATCCAGTCCCAATGGTAAACGGTACAAAGAAAAAGTGAAAAATTGTTGTCATCGCAAATTGAAATCTTGCTAGTGTGACAATATCCATAATAAGTCCCCCTTTTTTTAAACATCCTACCTAATAATTGCATAATATATTGAATACCCTTACAGTACATAATATACTCTTTTGTGTAGTGATTTAAAAGGAAATATCCATAGTTATTCCTTTTCAATTGATAAAACTTGACATATATCAACAACTTGTCAATTACTCACATTCAAAAAGCCGGTCCATAAACTTTGACCGGCTTTTTTGATTATTATCAATTAATAACATTTTGTAGAACATTATCTTCATTTTTAAAAAAAATCTGTTTCTCATCACTAGCTAACTTTTCACCTGATAAAAAATACATTAAGAACTATTGCTCAATCAATTTATGCTTAATCAGATATTCGTTTGCAACGACCGCAGCTTTTCGATGTTTTACTGAAACTTGATAATTCATTTCCTGCATCTCTCTTGTCGAAATTTTATCAGCTAATTGATTTAAACTCTTAACAATCTGAGGGTTTTTCTTAGCAAAACTTGTCTTCATCAATGGTGCTCCTTGATAAGACGGAAAAAATCCATGGTCATCTTTTAAGGTTGTTAAATTATACTGTCGCAATTGCGGATCAGTTGTGTATGCATCAGTCACATCAATCTTTCGATTAGCTAACGCTTGATATCTTAATGCCGGTTCCATTGTTTTGACTGATAAGAATTCAATTCCATAAGTCATTTTCAATCCCGGATAGCCATCAGATTGTTGATAGAAATCTGGATCAAAGGCTGCCGTTAACTGATCTGAAACCTTGGTTAGATTACTAAGTGTCGATAGCTTATATTTTTTTGCGTCATCAGAGCGAACCGCCAAAGCGTAATTATTTTCATATTTCATCGGTTTTAAATAACTCAATCCGAATTGTTTTTGCAATAACCGTTTTGCCTCTTGATAAGATTTTTGCGGATTATGACTCACTTTATCTGAAGTTTGAACTAACGATTGCATAACCGTACCGGTAAATTCAGGATAAATATCTACTTTGCCACTATTCAATGCTTTAAATAAAAAACTCGTCCCACCAAAATTAGGTTTCAACTCCACGTTCACATTAGGATTATTAGCTTCAATTAAATCTTTATACATATTAATTAAGATTTCAGGCTCACCACCCATTTTACCGGCAATGGTAATTGTTTGAGTCCGCTGTGCCAATAGTTTAGTGGTAATTGTATAGCCGCCAAACATAATTAACAAAGTACCAATAACGATCACAATTTTTTTCAATGATACTCGTCCTAATATCTTAATAATTGCATTTGCTAATAAGGCCAGCAGTGCCGACAAAACGGCCCCAACAACCAGCGCATGATCATCATTAGTTTGAATTCCGACTAAAATATAAGTTCCTAAACCGCCACCACCAATTAATGCCGCCAGTGTCGTTGTACCGATAATTAATACCACTGCAATTCTAATTCCGGAAATAATCATTGGTAACGCTAACGGTAGTTGAACCCGAAATAATTTAAACCGTTTTGAAACCCCAAAAGCGTCCGCTGCTTCAATTAAAATCGGATCAATATTCGTTAAGCCAGAATAGCTATTTTGAAAAATTGGCATAATTGCATAGAGTACTAGTGCAATAATTGCTGGTAACGTTCCAATTCCCACCAATGGAATTAATAACCCTAAAATTGCTAAACTAGGAATTGTTTGAATCACGCCGGCTATTTGTGAAACTAATTCGCCACCCTTAGGATGATCAATTAACACGATTGCCAATGGTACCGCAATGGCAATGGCAATCACCGCTGCAATTACTGAAATATAGATATGTTGGCCAAGAGCTGTAATAATTTCGCCAGCATTTTTTTGTAAATATTCAATCATTTAATGACCCCCACTCTCAAGGTTGCCATGTAATTGACTAAATCCTCTGACCGTAAAATAATGTTATCCACAACAATCAATTGATCCGGATGATCGTTAATTTCTCGTGACCAATCAAAAATCGTTTGGTCATCCCCCATGGGAATTGCCACTTCATTTGTTTGTCGAACCCCAAAGCCAGCATCAATTACTTGCTGTAAGAAGATCGCAACGGATGTGTCATTATCAAAGAAATTTTTCACGTATTGATTAGCTGGATGTGCCAAAATTTCTTGTGGTCGTCCGACTTGTTGTAACTCACCATGATGCAAAACCGCCAATCGATCAGCTAACTTCAGTGCTTCTTGCATATCATGGGTCACAAAAACAAAGGTTGTTTCGATTTCCCGATGAAGTTCCATTACCAATTCTTGCAACTGAACTCGTGAAATTGGATCAAGTGCACTAAATGGTTCATCCATTAATACAATATTAGGTTGGCCAGCCAGCGCACGGACAATTCCAACTCGTTGTGCTTCACCACCGGATAATTCACTGGGCATTCGCTGTAAAAAAGTTGTAGGATCTAACCCCACTCGAGTCATTAATTCAGAAATTCGTTGATACTTTTTTTCATCATTCCAACCCAATAAATCTAATTGAATGGCAGCATTTTGTTCAACTGTCATATTGGGAAATAGGGCTCCTGACTGCAGTACATAACCAATGTTATGCCGTAATTCATTAATATCACTCTTAATAATATTTTGACCCGCAATTAAAATCTCACCATGCGTTGGTTTATTTAACCCATTAATCATTTTTAATAAAGTTGTTTTTCCACTTCCTGATGGTCCAACCAAAACAAATAACTCACCAGCTTCAATCTTAAGATTTAGATTGCCCAGTGCTATACCTTGTTCATATTCTTTACTTACATTTTTAAATTCAATCATGAAACTCCCCATTTGCGCCGTTATTTTCACTAAAACATCGCACTAATATTAAACCACCTCTAGTTATCGTTTGTCATTTAATTGGCTTGTTATAAACTACCCAATAGTTTCACGTGAAACACGATTAATTAAGAATTCTTAAACGCTGAGCAACATACTCGTAATGTATTTTAAAAAGTAATATTATTATCAAACCCAAATTCTTAATCTAAGGAAGGAACAATGATGTTAGACATTATTTCATACGCCCAAAAGTTCGCTAAATTTACTTTTGCAGAAAAGTCATTTAACAACATTGATGGGGTTATTTTTTCACAACTCCCTTACTTAAATTACAAGCACTTAAACTCGCCGACCAGGTTGATAGATATGACAATTGAAGAGCTTGCACACCTTACCAAGCATACTTGGAATGCCCAAAAAAATTATGCATTACTAAACATCATGAAAAATAGTATTCGCTATCGTAACGTAAAATTTTTAGATTTTACAAATAAGTTCAGTTACGGGAAGGAACAATGTTTTTCAGCAATTAGTTTGCAAATTGACACTGACAATTATTTCGTTGGCTATCGTGGAACCGAATCTAATTTTGTCGACTGGAAAGAAGACTTAAATCTTTAATTTATGAAGGAAATCCCCTCACGAGTTGAGGCTACTAAATATCTGTGTGATTTTATGCATACCGTCTCTGGAGATGTAATCATCGGCGGCCACTCTAAAGGTGGTGATCTCGCAACCTTTGCCTTTAAGCATCTCCCTCCTGAACTTCAACCACGAATCATCCATACTTATAGTATCGACGGTCCGACTTCAATTAAAACTAAACATCTTCATCTCCAAGATCGGATTACTAAATTAGTCCCACAAACATCATTAATCGGAATTATTATGGATCGGTCAAAAAAATTTCAAGTAGTTAAAAGTACCGCCGATTTTATGGAACAACATAACCCATTCACCTGGTGCGTAGCTGATGATGACTTTGACTATCTTCCCCAGACTGATAAATTTTCTAAAATCATGCAAGAATCATTAATTTCATGGCAAACTGAGTTATCACCAACTATCAAAAAATATTTTATTAACTCACTTTTTAAAGCTGTTAATAAAACCGGCAGCACCTCCGTCAATGAATTTACTAAACATTGGCAGCAAAATGTCTTTACCATCTTCAAAATTAGCCTGCATCAACCCATTGAAACTCGTAAAGTTTGGCGCAATGTTTCAGGTAAATTTGTTAAGTGCTTAATTAGTTCTACCAGTAAGCACGCCTTTCGATAATAGTTAACAAAAAATCGCCAAAATTTTTGGCGATTTTTTTTAAACGACTAATTTAACTTTATTCAATAATAATGAACTACCTACAACTGAGATTGAGCTTAACGCCATCCCCAGGCCAGCCAATTCAGGGCTTAAAATCAAACCTAAACTCACAAAAATTCCAGCGGCAATTGGAATACCAATTGCATTGTAGATAAACGCCCAAAATAAATTTAATTTAATCCGGTTAAAGGTCTTTTTACTTAATTCTAAGGCCTTAACAACATCCAGCAAGTCGTTTTTAACCAAGACAATATCACCAGATTCAATTGCAACGTCAGTTCCCGAACCCATTGCAATTCCAACGTCAGCCGTTGCTAACGCAGGCGCATCATTAATCCCATCACCCACGAAAGCTACCACTTCATTCGTCTGTAAATGTTTAACCTGATCAGCTTTATCTTTTGGCAATACATTTGCAATTACCGTATCAATTCCAACTTGATCCGCAATTGCTTGCGCAACTAATTCATTATCACCCGTCAACATAGCCGTCTTTAATCCACGTCGATGCAGTGAGTTAATCGCTGTTTTAGCAGTTGCTTTAGCCATATCTTGGATGGCAACCAACCCAATTACTTGTTGATTGCGGCCAACGGTTACCACTGTTTTGGCTTCGTTTTGTAGTTGATGCATCTCAGCTTCAAATGAATTACTTTTAGCTAATTTTGGCGAACCTACAAACACCTTTTCGCCATTAATTTCACCTTCAACTCCACGGCCTTCAATTGATTTAAAGTTTTCAACCACGTAATCTGAATTTGGTTGTTGCTTCAAAATAGCCTTTGCCAATGGGTGCTCTGATGCAGATTCTAATGCAGCGGCGATGGCTAATACTTCTTTTTCATCCCCTATAACATTAGTCACTTTGGGGGTACCTTCAGTAATGGTTCCGGTTTTATCAAAAACGACCGTGGTAATTTGATTAACGGTTTCTAAAACTTCCCCATTTTTAATTAAAATACCTAATTTAGCACTTCGCCCAGTTCCAACCATTAAGGCAGTTGGTGTGGCAATTCCTAGTGCACATGGACAAGCAATGATAATCACTGAGACCGCAAATAACATTGCATTAACCACACTAGCACCTAAGAAACTGTACCAAATCGTAAACGTTAAAATTGAGACCATCAAAACGATTGGTACAAAAATATTGGCAATTTGATCGACGGTTTTCTGAATTGGCGCATGACTAGTTTGGGCTTTCTTCACTAATTCGACAATCTGTGCCAGCATTGTATCACTACCAACTTTAGTTACTTTAAAAGTGACCGTTCCATCAATATTTAAAGTTGATCCAATCACGTGATCGCCCACTTTTTTGCTCACAGGCATACTTTCTCCAGTCACCATTGCTTCATTAATTGCTGATTTACCTGAAATAATAATTCCGTCTAACGCAATTTTTTGACCTGGTTTAACCCGAATTTCATCGCCTAATTCAACTTCATCAATTGGTACTTGAATATACTGACCATCACGTAAAACTTCAGCATCCTTAGCTTGTAAATTAACTAGTTTTTCAACTGCACTAGAAGCAGAATCGCGCATGCGCTCCTCAAACACTTGACCTAATAGTACAAACGTAACGACAAAGGCGGCACTTTCAAAAAAAACTGCCCGACCAGTTAATAATGCAAAAATACTATAAACATAAGTTACTAACGTTCCCACTGCTACCAAAGTATCCATATTGGCATGATGATTTTTAAATGATGCCCACGCACTTTCAATAAATTGCCGGGCAGAGATTGCCATCACGATGGTAGTTAAACCGAACATGATCCAAGCATCTCCATGAATCATCAAACCAAATAAATTTGTAATCATCATTACTAACATGGGTAACGAAGCAACTAAGGAAACTATAAAGCGCTTCTTAATGCTCATGGTTTAACCATTACCTTTCCATGGAACATATTCATTCCACATGCAAAATCATATTCACCGGCTTTGGTGGTATCAATTTCAATCACGTGATCTTCATTTTGTGGGAGAAAATCATTGATACCGAAGTCCTCAAAAACTACTCGTTCTAAACAGCTTGATGCATCTTTACGATTAAAAGTAAGTTTAGCCGGAACGCCTTGTTTTAAAACAATTGTGCTTGGATTATATCCACCGTTAACGCTAACTGTAGCAGTTTGCGTTTTACTATTTAACGTTGCTTCAACGCCCTTGTCTTGCCGTTTTCCAAAAAACCACCAAGCGATTAAGCCAATTAAAACTACTGCAACAATTACTACTATTATTTTGATCATCATTATTACCCCTTTAGTTAATTTGTTATTTACAATTCATTGCCGCGCCTGGTACACAATCACATTCAACTTTATCAGGTGCATCACTTAGTTTTTTTTCTAAGACTTTTTGCATTGATTCAATATCCGTTTTAGTTAAAGTTGAATTTTTAATTAATTCGATAATTGTAATTCCTTTTTTCATATTACAAAGTGAGGCAAAAAGATCATTAACCGTGTCATTCATCGCCGTTTGTTCAGGAATTGTTGCATGATAGACAAAATTACGACCCTCTTTAGTTGTCGCCAACAAATTTTTCTTAACTAACCGACCCAATAACGTTTTAATGGTTGACTCTGACCATTCTCGTTTCCGCTGAATAATCTCAATCACTTCCCGACTACCAGCGTGGCCTAATGTCCATACAATTCGCATTAATTCCCATTCGGCACTCGTCATTTTTTCTGTTTGTATCTCCGTCATTTGCTCACCCCTTTTTTACGTTTACATTTGTAATCCTTAAACACATCATAATCGGTACGTTTACATTTGTCAACAAAAAAAGCTAATCCAAATGGATTAGCTTTTACATTACATATTTTACTTAGCTTTAATATATCCTTGTGACGTCAGGAGTTCCGCACAGAGCACTGCTCCACCAGCTGCTCCACGCAGTGTGTTATGTGAAAGCCCAACGAACTTCCAATCAAAAATCTTGTCTGTTCGTAAACGCCCCACCGAAACTCCCATCCCGTGTTCAAAATTTACATCAAATCGAACTTGCGGACGGAAATCATCTTGCATATATTGAATAAATTGTTTGGGTGCACTTGGTAAACCTAACTCTTGTGGTACACCACTGTAACTTTCAAGTGCTTCAATTAATTCTTCCTTAGTCGGATTTTGTTTAAAATTAACAAATGCCGCCGCAGTATGTCCATATAAAACTGGAACTCGTAAAGTTTGACTAGTAATTACGGTCGACTCAGCTGGAATAATTACTTTCTTTTCGTCATCCACATGGCCCCAAATTTTAAGCGGCTCCATTTCAGACTTTTCTTCTTCACCAGGGATATACGGAATCACGTTACCCATGATTTCAGGGGCATCTTCTAATGTTTTACCCGCACCAGAAATCGCTTGATAAGTTGTCGCTACTACTTGTGTTGGTTCAAATTTTTGCCACGCCGTTAAAGCTGGCGTATAACTTTGGATTGAACAATTAGGCTTAACCGCAATAAATCCTCGTTTAGTTCCTAATCGTTCCCGTTGATATTTAATTACCGCAGAATGTTCCGGGTTAATTTCTGGAATAATCATTGGAACATCAGGCGTCCAACGATGAGCACTATTATTTGAAACGACTGGAGTTTCAGTTTTAGCATAGTCCTCTTCAATTTGACGGATTTCATCTTTTGACATATCTACCGCAGAAAAGACAAAATCAACTTGTGAAGTGACCGCAGCAACATCTGCTGCATCTAATAACACTAAATTTTTTACATTTTCTGGAATTGCTTCGTCTAATTTCCAACGACCATATACAGCTTCTTGATATGTTTTACCAGCACTATGAGGACTGGCTGCGACAACTGCAACTTCAAACCACGGATGATCGACTAACAGTGTGACAAATCGTTGGCCAACCATCCCTGTTGCACCAATCACACCAACCTTTAATTTTGTGTCCATCTCAAAAACCTCACTCTTATATTTCCGATAATTGTATCTACAATCATATTGCAAGTCAAGCCCTACCACGACTTAACTTCAATCATTTTTTGATGAACATAAAATTATTTATATAAAACCGATTAGTTTACTGTTTCACGTGAAACAAAGTCATCCATTTACTTTAAAATTTAGGACTGATTGCACGCAAAATTTGAATTTCAAGTTGTTCTAAATCATGTTCAACATTTGTTTTCACATTAGGTAATAAAATTTTAGTTTGCAAAAAATAAGTAAACATTTGACTGATAATCATTCTAACTATCTCTAACAGTGAGAGTTCCGAATAAATTTCACCACGTTGCTGCATCAATTCAATTTGACCACCAAATACTTCCTTGATTCCGTTGTGCTCACTATCATCTGTGATAACCCTTGTAACTTTAGGTAGCAATGTTTTATCAGTTAACAATTCAATCAACAAAATTTTAATAATTTCTGCATTCTGATTGATAAATTCAAATCGATCAATAATAATAAAGTGAATTAAAGCTTGAACATCCGTCTGTTTTTTGAATTTCCCAAAAAATTCATCCCGATATACCGGAAATAATTGTTCAATAATTGGTTCTACAATGGCAATTAATAGTGCTTTTTTTGTTTTAAAATACTTAAAAATTGTTGCCTGACTAACTCCAGCTTCAATTGCAATTTGAGCCGTGGAAGTTCCATCAAACCCATTTTCAGCAAATAATTTGATGCCCGTTGCCAATACTTGCCGCTTACCGTTTGGCATCGTTTGTTCATTTAACATTTCTTGATAGTTAAGATAAATTTTATCGGCCATTTTCCCACCCTTTTAAACTTTAATTTACGAAAACTAGACCTTCCTATATCGTTTCATACCAACAATATTTAAAATTGTTAGTACAATAATAAATATAACTAAAATTACAATATCTAGACCTAATTTAAAAATTGAATCACCATGCATAATAATCTGTGTCTGCGCGTCACCAGCATACTTAATTGGCAAAATATACGCAATTGATTGTACCCAATTAGCCATTGAATCGAGTGGAATAATCCCTGAAAAAAATACCTGTGGCATCACGATTAACGGTATAAATTGCATCATTTGAAATTCCGAACGTGCAAAGGTCGACATCAAAATTCCAAATGCTAAAGCTACAAAAGCTAAGATAATATTGATTAACATAACACTAAAAATATTTCCTACGACTTCAATGTCTAATAACCACACAGCGACTACAACAATAATCGCCGTTTGAATAATCGCTAAAATGCCGTAACTGAGCATGTAACCAAACACAATTTCCGATCGTCTCACCGGCGTTGCTAATAATCGATCTAAAGTTCCCGATGACCGTTCTTTTAATAAGGCCATCCCCGAAATTAAAAAGACAAAGAAGAACACAAAAAAGCCAATTAAAATCGGAATTATTTTAGCAAAAAAGCCAGTATCCGCATCACCATATTGATAATGATTATTCACTTTAATCTTGCTTCCATTATTCATTTGCATAGTTGTTCCACTTTGTTTTGCTAATAATTCAACTGTGGACTTCAATTGTGACAAATCATTCGTTGCAACTGCATTTTTAAAGGCCATTTTAGTAGCAGTTGTTTTACTAGAATCGGTATTGTCGTATGTAATATCATACTTACTACCAGTTTGTTTAACAATCGCGTCAACCGTTTCATTCTTTAATGCTTTTTTTGCATCACCAATAGTTGTATAGGTTTCCACTTGAACATGCTTAGTAGCTTTTAATTCCGTTCTAATTCCACCATCAACATTAACTGCTGCAATCGTGATGTTAGTGGTCGAATTAGTATCAAACATTAATTTCAACATAAATAAAATTAAGATGGGTGCAAGAAACATTAAAGCTAGCGTTCGTTTGTCGCGTAATAATTCCTTAATTACCCGATTCATAATTGCTAATGTTCGCATTATAAGTCCCCCTCAGCTTTCAAAAAGACATCTTCAATTGATGCTACTTGATACTGTGCTTTCAGTTGTGTCGGCGTATCAAATGCAATCACTTTTCCACCTAAAAGTAATGCTACTTCATCTACTTGTTCAGCTTCTGACATCACATGCGTCGTGATTAAAATAGACCGGCCTTGTGCTCGAATCGCGCGTAGTTCAGTCCAAACTTTACGACGTAACGCTGGATCAATCCCAACAGTTGGTTCATCTAATACTAATAATTGCGGTTGTCCCAGCAAAGCAATCGCTAATGATAAGCGTCGTTGCATTCCTCCAGAAAAACCACTAACTCGTTTGTTTAAATCATTAGTTAAATCAACTACTTGTGCGACATGGTTAATTTCATCAGTAACTTGGTTGGCTTTAATCCCCTTCATATCAGCAAAAAACTTTAAATTTTCATAAGCGGATAAAGAATCATATAACGCATCAGCCTGTGCCATATAACCTATTTGACCTAATAATTCACGATTGGGCATTTTTTTATCTAAAACGGTTGCTTCACCGCCATCGCCAACTTCCATTCCTAAGGCAATTTTAATCACGGTTGATTTTCCTGATCCTGATGGACCAATTAAACCAACAATTTGGCCAACTTTAACATCAAATTCCACATCTTGTAAGACTATCTGATTACCAAACTTTTTGACTAAATGTGATAATTTAATCGCATTTTCCATTAATTTCACCTCATTAATTAAGCGTAAGTGAGTAATCACTCACCTTGATGATTAAAATATAACTTGTTTACGTAAATACGTCAAGCTTCAACTACATTATAGAGCGTAATCATAATTGTTGACACCGTGTCACTTTGTGTTATGATACCCATATTGACGCAGTGTCACTTTTGACCGAAAAGGAGTTTTAATCATGCCACTACCCACCTTTGAACATCTAACCAGTGAAAAACAAACTCGTATCCGTGATTCACTATTAACCGAATTCAGTCAATATCCCTTAGCAGAGGCCCAAGTTGCACGAATTGTCACTGAAGCCAAAATTGCTCGTGGAGCTTTTTATAAATACTTTACTGATTTAAATGATGCTTATTGTTATTTATTTGAAGTGGCTATGCAAGATATTCATACTGGATTTCCGAACCTCAATTATGATGAACCAGTTGCAATAGATAATTATATAAGTGCCACTAAAGCATTTATTGAGGGGATTAATAATTCAAAATATCAACCATTAATCTTGATGCATTTTAGTAATAATGAAAGTGTTTTAGGCACTCGCCCCAGCCACATCATTTCTGGAGCTTACGGAGCTAGTCATTGGGCTGTAGAAGTTTTATGTCATCAGACATTACGTGACGCTTTACTCGATAAAGAAAACGCTGAAATCCGCTTATCACAACTCACAGACGCTATCCGACAACTATAAAAGGAGTCCTTAATATGTTTTTAGCACTCAAAGAAATTCGTAAAGAAAAGCTTCGTTCGGGTCTAATTATTTCAATGATTGTGCTCATCAGCTATTTAATCTTCATTCTTACTAGTCTAGCTTTAGGCTTAGCTAGAGAAAATACGGATGCTATTGATTCTTGGGGCATTCAAAATATCACACTTGATGCCAACGCTAATGTCGATATGCGACAATCCCTCTTAACCGCTCCTCAAGTTGGAACGTTAACTGACAAAGAGGCCTATATTGGTCAAGCATCTGTGGTTGCCAAAGCTACCGGTCATGAACGTATTTCTAGTGTCTTTATTGGATTGGATAGCCATCAATTTGTTGCTAAAAAAATTAAATTAACTACTGGTCATATGCCCCAAACTAATCATGAAGTCGTTGTCGACACATCGTTTCAGGAGTCAGGTTACCAACTTGGAGATACTTTTAAGCTGAATGCCGATAATACTAATTATAAAATTGTTGGTTTTACCAAAAATGCCAAAATGAATGTTGCCCCGGTTATTTATGGACAATTAAGTACTTGGTCATCACTGAAAGGCACATCATCATCAACGATTGCTAGTGCGATTGTTTCAAAAAACATTAACTATCGAACTTCTAGTCATGCACTTAAAACCTATTCGATTTCCAAATTCATTAATAAGATGCCAGGTTATCAAGCTCAGAACTTAACCTTTGGACTAATGATTGGATTCCTAATGGGTATCTCCCTAATTGTGATTGCCGTCTTTTTATATATTCTTACAATGCAAAAGTTACCCAATTACGCCGTTTTAAGAGCGCAAGGAATTCCAAGTAAAATTTTAGTTGGGGCCACCGTTTCTCAATCATTAATTCTAGTCCTATCTGGACTAGTTATCAGTTCTATTTTAACCATTATCACTGCAATCTCAATGCCATCAGCTGTCCCAATGGCCTTTGATATTCCAATTTTAATTGTTGTTGGCGTTGGTTTAATGATTATGTCACTTATTGGCGGACTAATTCCCGTTCGTTCGGTATTACGAGTTGATCCTATTTCAGTTATCGGAGGTTAAAACTATGTCAGTTCTTTCAATTCAACATGTTAATCAATTTTTCGGCAGTGGCACCGCCCGTGTTCACGTATTACACGATGTAAATTTCGATGCTAAACCTGGTACCTTAAGTTTAATTATTGGTCCTTCTGGTTCAGGTAAAAGTACCTTTTTAACGATTGCCGGTGGTTTATTAACTCCCACTGATGGTGATGTTTTATTTGATGGTCAAAGCTATAAAGACACATCAAAAAAAGCACGCGAACAACTACGTCTTGATTCCATCGGGTTTATTTTGCAAGCTTATCACCTACTTCCATATTTAACGGTTGCTGATCAATTTAAATTAGTTGATAAAGTTAAAAAATTGCATAATTTAACACCCATGGAACTAAATGAATTATTAAACCAACTTGGAATTCAAGATTTAATTAACAAGTTTCCAAATGAGCTTTCAGGTGGACAGCAACAACGGGTAGCGATTGCCCGGGCACTCTATCCTGATCCAAAGATTTTACTTGCTGATGAGCCAACTGCTGCACTTGATACCGCTCGGGTAAAAGTGGTTGGTAACTTGTTCCAAGAATTAGCTCACACTCGCAACAAAGCCGTAGTTATTGTGACCCATGATATTCGATTAAAAGAATTTGCTGATCAAATTTATGAACTACGTGATGGAACCTTGACTAAACAATCCACCAAGGTATTTGTTTAAACTAAATTTAATCAAAAACGACCAACTTTAAAAGTTGATCGTTTTTTGTATATCCTTAACTACAGCTGCCATTACTTCAAGATAAGTATCTAAAAGTCCATCAAGCATCGACTAGGTTTTCACTTTAACCCAATAAAATCATACTTATAATTATTTATTAGTGATTTGAATAATATTTGGTATATTCGTCGGCATCATAATCTTCCGCGTCAGGATGGTTCCAGTTATCATAGTTAGTGCCATCAATTGACTTACCTGCAAGATCAAAATCCTTGTCATCTTCATCTCCAGGATAATCATCATGATCAATTTCGCGTCGTTGAATTTCTATATCATCTTCCAAGGCATCAAATTCGTTCGGATCTTGTAAAAGTTCCGGATCAATTTCATCATATTTCATTAATGCATTAAACACGATTGTAGACTGATCATAGGTCCATTCGCTTGTGTTTAATCCTTGCCGATTTAAATCACTCATTGCTTCATCTAGAAAATCATCAGTTTCATCATCATTTAATTTTTGATAATTCGTAGTTAGAAAAATAGATGGCAATACAATGCCAATTGATCCAGATATCGGTGCCAATTCGTTAGGTATCTGCAGTTTGTTACTTTGCGTTGTCTCATTATTAGATTCAGTTTCAGAAAATTTATTCTTACCACGAAAAAATTCATTCCAAGGCCGATAATTTTTTTGGCCACGAAGCCTTTTATCATGATAAGCCTGAATAAATAATGCTATCCCGCAAGTAATTATTATAACTGTCAAAATAGTATGCACAACTATCACCTCAGTGTAATTGCAACGCTTACATATACGTAAAGATATAACAATAAATACTTGCTTATACCTTGGTTAACACCCTATTACCAGTAATTAAAATACTACTATATAGTCCTACAGCAAGCTTACCTGCTACTTGCGTGATAATTGGACCAACAATAGGAACTAGTACATCAATATCAATGGTCCACGTCACCATTGTTCCACGTGAAACTTTTTCAAATTTCATCTCAGTAAAATCTTGTTTCACCGGTGGAAATGATTTCAGCACTCGATATTGAATTCTTTTATTCCGTTCAAACACCGTAATTTTTTCTTGATACCAGCCGACTAACATAAAAATATTACGTACAGCACCCACATTATAGTTATTACTATCCCGCCATTTAGAGCTGAACACCCAGGGCGCTTTAGAAAAATTATTGGATTGGGCCATCCAGTTAAACGTTTCTTCTATTGGTGCTTCAATTAGCTTGCTAATGATAATCCGTTTTGTCATTTTATTCACCTAACTGATGTAACCAGTCAATTGCTCCATTAGAAATGGCATATGTCTCTAATAATGATGACATTTGAATTTGATTAAGGGTTTCAATAAATGCTGCATCAGCATTCTGAAGTGCCACCATTATTTTATTTTCACCTTCACGAACATGCTTGGTATCATCAAATAGCTGATCTCCCACATGATTAAATTTAATTTCATCATGATTCACTTGAATTGCCTGGTAAACATTTCCAAAAGATATCTCTTCAATTTTACGATTAAGAATAAAACCGCCCTCTTTAGAGGCCTCAGAATTAATTACATCTGCAACCACTAATTTGCGAAGAATCTTTTTCAAATATGAATCCGATACTTGTAATATTTCTGCCAATAATGCGCTTTTAATCGGTTTATGGTCTGTTTGCAAAGCCAAAATTATGACCACATAGACCCCTTGTTCCGTACTTTGATTAAGTTTCATAGTTATTCCTTTTAGTATTTAAATAATTGCACTGCTATATTATTAACCACGTCATTTACATCAACTGGTTTCATGTTTTTAGCAAAAATCCCAAAGAATTTCAAGATTGGTACCATTTTAGTCATTGAGTCTTGACGACCATTACCATATATCAATGTCGGTTCAACATAGGCTAATGGAATCGAACTAGTTTTTAACAAGTTAATTGCTTCTGCTTTAATCTTCAAGAATGGCTTAGGTCCTAAAAGTCCACCGATCATCCCCATTGCTTTAACTTGTTTTTCTTCAGCTAATCGTTTCATTAATTCCACTGGGACCATATTTATGTCGCGTAGTATAATTAGGTCTTTCTCTGGGCGACCAATAAAGTTAACAATATAATCAATGTGGTCAGGCAAGGCCAACTTAACTGATTCATAGTCATTTACATCAACTGCAATGTTTTTAATTTGTGATTTTACCAACCTATTATTTCCTGATCGAGATAATACTAATACCTCTATCTCAGGGTTAGTTTCAATAATTTTTTCAGTAAAGTTACGGCCTAAATAGCCATTCCCACCTAATAATACAATATTCATCTCAATTACCTCTATCCGTCTATTTTTTAATATCTATGGATATTTTATTGTACACGGATAGTTCTGTCAAACAATTTGCATTGCCCATCAATAATAAGTAGCTAGTTACTTGTTATCTTGATCTGCTAGCATCTTCAATTTATCCTCTAAATATTCAATACTACTATCAATTGCCTGCTGCTTTTCATGTAATGCCGCAATTTTTGCTCGCATCAACGACATTCTTACATGAATCGTATCTAAGCCCTGCTCACGAAAAGTCGTATATTCTAAAATTTCATCTAATGAAAAACCACCCATTTTCATTCGGCGAACCATCGCAACATGTTCAAGGTCATCATCATTATACAACCGTAGATTGCGATTACCTCGTTGCGGTTTAACTAGTCCTTTTTGTTCATAGAAACGTAACGTATCTGGACTTAGCCCAGTCAACTGAGCGAAATCACCAATTGTATATATATTTTTGTTTGACATGGAGTCAACTCCATTCGGTAAGATTATAAATGTTGTTTTTTAACGGGAGAAAAGGGAGATTTAATTTGAAAAGTAAAGAATCATTATTCAGTCGCGATTTTTGGTTACTCGCAGCAGTTAATTTATTCGTCATGATTAGTTACTATAGTTTAATGGTGACGATTGGACCATATGCATTAACAAAATTTCACACTGCAACCAGTATTTCCGGGTTAATTGTTGGTGTCACAGTGATTGGCATTTTAATTGCCCGCTTTAGTTCCGGTTGGTTAACCCATCATTTTGATAATAAAATATTAATGATTGTTGGTGGAATTTTACTAGTTCCAACAACTTTATTATATCAAGTTCTAACGGGTGTGGGTATGCTTTTAATTGTTCGTTTATTTCAAGGACTTGCGATTGGTTTAATTAGCACAGTGACTAACACTGCTGTTGTACTGCTATTCCCCAAAAATCGAACTGGTGAAGGAATTGGCTTTTTCAGTTTAAGTACAATTTTAGCTACTGCCATCGGTCCTTTTCTTGGACTATTGCTACAAAATAATTTTGGTTATAATTTATTGTTTGCTTCTGAAATTATTCTATCCCTTATCGCTCTTGGCTTAACCTTCATGGTCAATCGTAAAAGTATTGCATTTCACTTTACTGATACTCATAGTCGCGTAAATATCCGTGATTTCGTTGAACCTAAAGCTTTACCAATTGCCATG
Source organism: Paucilactobacillus oligofermentans DSM 15707 = LMG 22743 (assembly GCF_001434315.1). Lineage (GTDB taxonomy): Bacteria > Bacillota > Bacilli > Lactobacillales > Lactobacillaceae > Paucilactobacillus > Paucilactobacillus oligofermentans. The sequence goes on from NZ_AZFE01000031.1 coordinate 606,827, forward strand.
GTAATTTTCATCGTTGGATTAAGTTACGCTGCCATTCAAGCTTATATGAGCTTTTATACAACCGCTATTGAACTAAGCGTTTATGCTAGTTACTTTTTCCTAGTATATGCCGTTGCCATCTTACTATCACGACCACTAACCGGTCGGATTGTCGATCGTCATGGTGCAAATTGGATTGTTATCCCCGCAGCGATTATTGAAATGGTAGGTTTAATCATTCTTGCAACTGCTCATAGTGGCATTGCATTAATGTTATCTGCCTTTTTAATCGGTCTCGGCTTTGGAAACTTCCAGTCAACTGCCCAAACGGTAGTAGCTAAATGCGTTCCGATTACCCGTCTATCACAAGCAACCTCAACTTATTTTATTTTCTTTGATTTAAGTCTAGGTCTCGGACCTTACTTATTAGGATTACTAGAGCCTAGTTTAGGTTATCGCTGGTTATTCGGCGCTATGGCACTGATAGTAATCTTTGGCTTACTAGTTTATCTATTTAAAGTTAAACCCGTCGACCACAGTCAAACTATCGAATAAAACTTAATCCACCAAACCCATATTTATTCCCCAATTTATGGCAAAAGAGCTAACAACCAAGGTTGTTAGCTCTTTTATTTTATTCAAACACAAATTGATTATGATAAAGTTCAGCATAAAAGCCATTTTCAGCAACCAACTCATGATGATTACCATCTTCGACACTTTACTAGTAACTGCTGATTGAAACTTATTGATAACCAAATTATGCTGGTTGTGAAATAAATAACAAAAGGGGTAAGTAATTATGAATAAAAAAGTTGCAATGGTTACTGGTTCCACCATGGGTATTGGCTTAAGTATCGCAAAACAATTATCCGAAGATGGCTTTAAAGTAGCCGTTACTGGGCTAACTCAAGAAAGTGCAAATGAGGTTGCTCAAACTATTCCCAATGCCAAAGGATACGAATTACACGTAGAAAACAAACAACAAGTATTTGATGTCGTTCAACATGTGGTAGCAGATCTTGGTCAACTGGATGTCATTGTTAATAATGCCGGTATCACTAAGGAAGTTACCGTGGCAGAAATGAGTGAAACTGATTTTGATCAATTATGGAACGTAAATGTAAAAGGCGTTTTATTTGGAATGCAAGCAGCGGCGGCTCAATTTAAGCAACAAAACTCCAAAGGAAAGATTATTAATGCTGCATCAATTGGAGCGTATTCAGTCGCTGAAAAACATGCTGGATATTCTGCCACAAAATTTGCGGTCCGTTCACTGACCCAAGGTGCTGCTAAAGAATTTGGTGCAGACAATATTACAGTTAATGCATATTGTCCCGGATACGTGATGACTCCTATGATGGAAAACATTCTCAATCAATATGCTCAACAAAATGGGACCACTGTCGAAGAAGAAATTGCTCGTGGATCACAAAGAATTGCCCTACAACGGCCAGCTACTCCTCAAGATATTTCTAATTTAGTTTCATTTTTAGCCAGTGACAAAGCGGATTACATTACTGGTCAAGCATACGTCGTTGATGGTGGTGTTATTTACAAATAGTTATTGCTTTCTTTTAACTCTCTGATTGGGTGAAACATGTCGTGAGACTAATAATAGTCTTGCGATTTTTTGTGGGGTTAAACTGGGGTCTTTTTGAATCCAATACTGTAAAACATCTAACAATCCACTAAGAATTAATTCATGCAAGATATCACTAGAAATGTTCAAATCATCATTAGTCGTAATGATTGTTGGAGCAATATAATCAGATAGTCGTTGTCTTACCAATAAAATAAATTTTGCATCGCCATTTGACCCCATTAATCGCTGATACATGGAGAAATTAGTTTCAATAATTTGTGCAAATTTTAAATAAAACCGTTCTTCTTGCTCCTGACTATAAATTTGAATCCAATTATTTGGCACACTTTTAAAACATTCAATTAATTCATCAATTAATGTATTTTCAATATATTCAATTAACGCTGGCACATCCTGAAAATGTAAATAAAATGTTGTTCGATTAATTTTTGCCATTCTCACAATCTCAGTAACTTTGATTGTACTAATGGGTTTTGATTTCATTAATATCAGAGTAGTCTCAATAATTTTGTTTTGTGTATCTGCATACATCTGTCGTTTTTGCATGATTTTCCCCAATCGAAATTCATTATTAATCACTAAAACTTTTCCTGCTCTTCTAAAATCAACATTTTTTCTTCAAAATATTTAATCCTTGCGTTCATTGCATGATTTTACCTACCATCAAGGTTAAACGAGTTAGAGTATTGTCCACTTCTTAATCATGAATTATGATATATTCCATCAAAGTCATCATGAAAATTTAATTAGCTGGTTTATTAGTGGAATATCAATTTAACAAGATAATTAATCGTACCACTTTGCAAAATTATCATAATTCCCAAGCCAATATAAATAATCGCCATAATCCAATCACCAAACTTAGCTAGAAAAGTTTTAACAAAACTAACTTGTGATGATTTATCACCAATCCAAACCAGTAAATAGATACAAATCGTGAAAACAACTATTGTAACAATTATTTGACTCATAGTTAGTGAAACAAAATAAGGTACAAATAATCCAATATTATCAGCCCCACAAGACGCCACCGTAATTAATGCAACCGTTGTAATAAGATTTTTATCCTGCCGATCTTCAATCTTTTGGCTGACCTCACTGGCCTCATCTTCATCACCAAAAATGTATTTCAGCCCAAAGATAATAGGAATGATTCCTAAAAATCCAAGCATCCATTTAGCCGGTACATAGTGTAAAACAAATGCAAAGAACACACTAATTGCAATTAAGGTATATGATCCTAAAAATTGGCCAATATATATTTGTCGACGATGCTTATCTGAGCGATATTTAGAAAACAAGAGCATCAGTATCACAACTAAATCAATTGCCGTCGAAGTATAGATAACAATATCAGTTAAAATTAATTCAATCACTGAGCAACCTCGCTAGAAATGGCAATTTTACCTGTATCTTCAGCTAGGCACCAAGCACGTTCAAGCAAGATTGCGGTACAGTCATCAACAATTTGATATTTAATAAAATTACCATCTCGATTTGGTTTGATGATATTTTGATTGACTAACATTTGCAATTGATTTGAAACTGCCTGAACTTTCATTTGCAATAAAGTCGCAATATCCCCAACAGATAAGTTAGGTTCTCTGACTAATGCATGTAATATTTTTAGCCTTGTATCATTTGACAAAACTTTAAACAGTGACACCACTGCCACAGCTTGATTTTCATTAATTAAATCGCGTTCAGCTAACGTAGGTTTTTCGGGACAACAATTTTCATATGTCATTTTAAAATTTCCTTTCTTTTCAACTATTACACTATAACATGTAATAGTTTGATAGTCGATTACTTTTTTAAAATAATTACCTAGGAAATATATCTTTGCATTATTAAAATCTAAAAATATCGCCAATCCAAGTTCAGGATTAGCGATATTTTTAGTTAGAGTTCAATTATTAACTGGTTTAGTTCGAACTCTTTTATTCAAACACAAATTGATTATGATAAAGTTCAGCATAAAAGCCATTTTCAGCAACCAACTCATGATGGTTACCTTCTTCAATCACTTGACCATCTTTTAATACAACAATCTTATCGGCATTTAAAATCGTTTTTAATCGATGAGCAATTACAAATGAAGTCCTGCCTTTAATCGCCGCATCCATTGCCCATTGAATTTGTTGTTCAGTCACAGTATCTACATTTGAAGTGGCTTCATCCAAAATAATAATTTCAGGATCACTCAAAATAGTCCGAGCAATTGAAACTTGTTGCTTCTGACCAACTGAAAAGGCAGATTCACTATCATCAACTTGGGTATTATATTGCTCTGGTAGCGACATAATGAAGTCATGAATATGCGTCATCTTAGTAACTTCAATGATTTCTTCATCAGTGGCATCTGGCTTTCCAAAGCGAATATTGTCAGCAATTGTTCCCGTAAATAACACAGATTCTTGTAAGACAATTCCGACTTTTGAGCGTAAACTATCTAAATCAAATTCACGAATATCAGTCCCATCATATTTAATCACACCTGAATCAACATCATAAAAGCGATTCATTAAATTCATCACAGTCGTTTTACCCGAACCAGTGGGTCCAACTAATGCCACCATTTGACCCTTTTCAACATCAATATTGACATCTTTTAAGATTGGTTTATTGGGTACATAACCGAAATCAACGTGCTCAATTTGAATTCCCGTGGTCATTTCACCGAATTGTTTACCCTTTTCAGGACGAACCTCTTCTTTTTCATCAAACAAGACATTCAAACGAGTAGCCCCAGTTACAGCTAATTGTAATTGACCAAATGATGATGAAATTTGCATAATAGGATTGTAATATTGTTGTGCATATTGAATAAAGGTCACAATCAATCCTAAGGCAGCTGCGGTCGATAATGAACTATCTTGCAAGGCAATTTTAGTTCCCATGAAAATAACTAACGCAGTGGTTAAGAGTGAAAAACCATTCATAATTGGGAAAATCATCCCTGACCAAGTTTGCGCAGCAAACGTTGATTTTTGGACTTTTTCATTTTGCTTAACAAATCCGTCAATCGCCACTTGTTGTTGACCTTCAACAATGATAGCTTTTTGGCCCGAAATTTTTTCATCCATATAAGCATTTAACTCACCAACTTCTTGTTGTTGCCGGTCAGTATACTTTTTCGCCTGAATAATAATAATTATGGCAGCAAAAATCGCCACCGGCGTCGTTGAAACCGTGACCCAAGCCAAACTAACATTCTCATGGAAAATCATAATTACGATCCCAATAAATAGGGCAAAGTTTGAAGCCACACTGACCGCTGCTTGATTTAAAGTATTTTGAATATTATCTAAATCGGAAGTAAAACGAGCTAAAATTTCACCATCAGCATGTGAATCAAAATATGAAATGGTTAAGCGTTCGATTTTAGCAAACAAACCTTTACGCATCCGATTAGTTGAATGAGCAATGATTCTTGTAAACAATAACGTATAAATTAATTGCGCAACCCCAGTCATGACATAGAATGCGAGTAATTTCCACATGGCGGCAAAGAAATCATTTTTATTCGGCGAAACCGAAACTGCCGCTTGATGTAAGCTGTGAATCGAGGTCCCCGATGGCAAACTAGATAACACGCTTTGTGCAACGTTACCATCAGTCAATGATTTCCAATTAGTTGGCATTGAAGCCATCTGTTGCAAGCTATGAATCGTTGTTCCTTGCGGTAAGGTTGAAATTAATTGTTGCGGTACATTCGCATCGGTTAACGATTTCCAACTAATTGCATGTCCCGTTGAAGCTGACATTTGTTGCGCAATTTGTTGCAATGCATCTTGTGATGAAGCTGCTCCACCAGCAATCTTCTTCAATGCTTTAATTGCATCAGCTGAATGTTGATGGGTAAAAAAATCTGTAACGTAAGTACTTAAATTAGTAATGGCATCCCCTAAAATGGCAGGTGATTTCACTTGTAAAAAGGTTGCTACCACAATAAAGATGGCAATTAAGAGGAACGAGAATTTATATTTTTTTAAATACAAATAGAAGAACTTAATTGCTCGTAATGTATCAGTCATATTCTCTAGTCCTCCTGTGCCTTTTGGGTGTCATAAATTTGTTGGTAAACTTCAGAACTCTGAACTAATTCATGATGGGTTCCTTGGGCAACTAGTTGACCTTCATCAAGCACCAGAATCTTGTCCGCATGAACTACCGATGAAATTTTTTGCGCAATAATAATGGTAGTCGTGCCTTTAAGTTCTTGATTAAGGGCTTCTTGAACCAGCTTTTCAGAACGTGCATCTAATGCCGATGTTGAATCATCTAAAATTAAGATATTAGGATTTTTAATTACTCCACGTGTAATCGATAACCGTTGCTTTTGACCACCAGAGAAGTTATTTCCCCGTTCTTCAACTTCAGCATCATATCGATCCGGCAAGCGATCAATAAATTCAGCCGCCTGAGCAATTTTAGCGGCTCGATTCAAGTCAGCTTCGGTCGCATCAGTTTTTCCTTGTTTTAAATTATCCTCAATCGTTCCTGAAAATAAAATAGCTTTTTGTAAAACAATTGAAATTGATTGCTTTAAGCTATTTTGCGAAACATGCTTCAAATCTTTGCCACCAATGGTAATTGTTCCTTCATTGGGATCAAATAGGCGTGGAATTAATTGAGCTAAGGTTGACTTACCTGAACCAGTGGCACCAACAATCCCAACCATTTCACCGTCTTTAATTTCGAAACTAATATTTTTTAAAGTCATGTCCTCATCATGAGGGTAAGCAAACGAAACATCATCAAACTTAATCGAACCAGTTAATTTTTCATCTGGTACATCGTCATATTTCATCGATGGTTCAGTCGCAAGTACTTCCTGGATCCGGCCAGCAGAGACAAAGCCACGTGATGCAAACATTGACATCATGCCACCCATAATGATTGCGAACATAATTTGCATCATATATTGGATAAATGACATGATTCCACCCAATTGGTCAGTAGCTACTGAAACTGAGTCTGTAATATAAGTTGAAATAAATAAGACGGCCCCAAAGACGGCTAATTGAGAAATAATCGTAAATGCAGGGATCATCGTTGAAAAGATATACCCAACCGCTAAATTATGACCAAACAATTCATCAGATTCTTTATCAAATTTACTAATTTGGTTTTTTTCTTGCACGAAGGACTTCACAACTCGTGAGCCCCGCAAATTATCTTTGGCAATCCCATTAATTTTATCCATTAAGGTTTGGAACGCCATAAAGTGAGGTCCCATTGCTTTCATGGAAAAAGCCGTGACTACAACAATTAAAACCACCATCAAAATAATAATCCACCATAATTGTGGCATGGTCATAATTGACAGCACAAAGGCTCCCACAAAGAGCATTGGCACTCTAATTAAGACTTGGAATACCATCATTAATAGCATCTGAACTTGATTCAAATCATTCGTCATTCGAACAACTAAGTTAGACGCACTAAATTTTTCCACATCTTCATATGAAAAGCTTTGGATTTTTCTAAAAGTTGATTCACGAATGTCAGCTGATACGGATTGTGCAATTTTAGCAGCGGCAATTGTATTTAAAACCGAACCAATTAACCCCATCACTGCAATTGCAATCAAACCAAACCCATAGGAACTAATTTGGTCAACCTTACCATTGGTTGAAAGTGTTGTATCCACCATTACTTTCATGATATTTTTTAAATATTGCGGTTGCCAGAGCGCTGCTGCCACCTGAATAATCATGGTGACGAGTGCTGCAAAGACCAGTAATTTATACTTACCAATCGCTTTAAAAACCATTTAACTTTCCTCCTGAAACATATAATCGTACGCACACAAACGACACCAACGTTGGGATATCCACTCACGTCGGCCAAAATTTTGCTTATTCTCCCAATCTTTACCGTTTTGAACGCCTTTTTCGCAAGTCTTATTACAACATAATAAGAGAAACAAGTAAACCAAAACTCATTAAGAGGTCGTTTACTATCCTCAAGTGGTTTGCCTTGACCTATCACTTGAACATGGTTTATCACTAGTATGTAATATACGAAAGGAAGTCTGCAAAATGAAAAATGTATTAATTTTAGGTGGTAATGGTCGGATTGCTCAGTTTGCCATTCAAGATTTATTAACTACTAATAATAAAGTTACCTTACTGGTTAGAGATGCTAATAAGGTCCCCGAAACGCTACAAAATAAAGTCAAAATTGTGGTTGGCGATGTTAATGATCTTAATTTATTAACTACTGCGATGAAAGATATCGATATTGTTTATTCAAACCTTGGTAGTCGTGATATCGTTCCCCTTGCACAAAATGTAATCAGCGCAATCAAATCAACTTCCGTACAACAATTGATTTGGGTATCAACCCTTGGCATCTATGATGAATTGCCTACCAAGTTTAATGAGTTTAACCATCACGCCCTTGGCAATGGTGGTGAACAAAGTTACTTATCTACGTATACCAAAGCCGCTAAGCTAATCGAACAAGCTGGTATAAACTACACCATTATTCGCCCAGCCTGGTTAACTGATAATAATGATCTTGATTATGAACTCACTGAGCGTGAGGATACATTCAAGGGTACCGTTGTTTCACGTCGTAGCGTTGGTGTTTTAATTGCTAAAATTATCAATCAACCCGAACCCTATCAAGGCCGCTCAATTGGAGTAAACAAGCCCAATACCGATGGCGACGAACCGATTAAATACTAAAATAAATAGCGACTATCATTAATGATAGTCGCTATTTTTAATTCATGTTGTGACGTGGCTTGTCACACGTCTTCCAGTGCATCAACATCTAAAATTCGGATTTGTTTATGATTCTTTTTAATAATTTTCTTTTGTTCGAGTAATTTTAATTTACGAGATAATGTTTCTGGGGTGGTTCCAATAAAGGTTGCTAAGTCCTTTAACTTAATTGGAATAACCACACTATCATTTTTAGCTACTTTATTTAGAGTTAATAAATAATTTGCTAAGCGTTCTTCAACTTTTTCCATCATCAAAAATTTTGATTGTTGTTCCATTTGTTTCATTTTTTCAGCATTAATCGATAATAACTTTAACGCTAACTCCGGTCGTTGCTTGAGTAACTCATGGAAATCAGAATACCTCAAAATACAAACTTCGGTCTTTTGTAGTGCCTCACCGTAAACACTATCATTTTGGGCACCTAATAGTGAATTTTCACCTTCATAATCTCCTGGTTCAGCAATTCGCATTAGTTGTTCGTGCCCATTAGATGATAATTGATATATTTTTAAATTTCCCCGGGCAACAATAACTAATTGTGCTTCTTCACTGGGATTAATAATTAATTCACCTTTGTTCAGCACACGATGAGAGACTAAGTCATTAATTTGCTGCTGATTATCATGATCCAATTCATCAAACAACGGCACTAGCGTGACACATAAATGGTCTTTTTTCGGCATCTGATCACCTCCTATTTACTCTTCTTCATCTTCCCTAACTTCATAGCCTAAAATTGCTTGCAAGTTAAAGATGCCACTCTTAAGTCGATCATACAACTTAACTAATACATTTTTCAGCGCATATTTGGTTTCTAGGTCGGCTAACGTAATTGCTTTCGTTACAAATAACAATTGGGTTCTAAAATCCATAATCACCGAACTAATAATTGTTTCAGCATCTTCAAATTTAAATTCCGGTTGTTCCTCTAACATTTTGAATTCATTAAACTCGTTAATCGTCGTCGGAATTGCTTCGCCTTCTTCAATCATCGTCTGATTTAAATCATCAAAAATACTATCTAAATCCCAAATCAAGAGATTAACTTCATTTTTAAAATCATAACTACTTGCCCCGCGTAAAAAATATTTAGCTTGAAATAATTTAATTCGTTGAACCATTAAATTAGAAATTACATGGGTCGTCATCGCTCCAGCGGTGGGACTATGATGGTCAATTTCACTTTGAATTTGTTCTTGTTGGTATTGTTCTTTTGTACTCATTAAATTAGCTCCTTTTCTTTAATCTCTAACACTTGGTAACCTAAATCTTCGACTACTTTTGCAACTGTTTGCGCACTATTTTGTTGCTCATTTAAATCTAATTTCACTTTACTAGCATTAAACAACACTTTTGAATTGGTCACACCGGGTATTTCAGCAACGGCTTTATTAATTTTAACCATACATGATGGACATGATAGTTCATCCAGTTTTAAAATTACTTTTTTCATCTTAATAACCTTCTTTTTATTTATTGTACTTAATTTTGGTTGATAAATAATTGATATCCGTCAAGTTTTTAGAAACTGATAGTAACCGCATGGCGTTGACAACGACGATTAAAATACTAATTTCATGAATCAACATGCCGCTTGCCATGTAAATAAAGCCTAACCACAAGCCAATAAATAGTAATAACACGGTCCCTAATGCAATTCCGATGTTTTCATACATATTACGGACCGTTCGTTGAGATAAACGATAGGATTCCACTAACTTGCCAAAATCAGACTTGAGTAATACGACGTCTGACGTCTCAATCGCAACATCGGTTCCATTACCCATCGCAATTCCAATCTCTGCGATTTTTAACGATGGACTATCATTAATGCCATCCCCAACAAATGCAACCTTATGACCATTAGCTTGAAGTTGCTTAATAAACTCAGCTTTATCAGCCGGTAATAAATTACCGTGAATTTCGTCAATCCTAGCTTCTTTTGCAATAATTTCACCACTAATTTGGGTATCACCGGTCAACATTACCATCCGTTTAATCCCTAATTTTCTTAATTTAATTAGTGACTCAGCCACTTCAGGTCGAATCACATCTTTAATCCCAATAATTAAGCGCACCACACCATCAATTGCGACTATTACCACCGTTTGATTATTCTGACTCAGATTATCTAATTGTTTTTCCATTACTTCAGAAACATTAATTTGTTGTTCACGCATCATTGCTTGATTACCAATTAACACTTTAACTTTATTTACGTTGGCTGCGACCCCACGACCTTTAATTACCATGAGTTCATTGACCATGAAATCGGTGGTGGGGGCCACAAATTTAACAATCGCATCGGCTAATGGATGACTAACTTTTTGTTCAACTGCAGCCACCATCTCAAGCGCCACTTTTTGTTCACCATTAAAGTTAACGACCGTCGTTACTGCTGGTCGTCCCACCGTTAAAGTTCCGGTTTTATCAAAAATCATCGTATCAACTTTTTTAAACGTGGACATGACTTGCCCACCCTTGATTAGTACGCCTTGTTTCGCTCCACGACCAATCCCAGCTACATTCGAGACTGGTACACCGATCACTAAGGCTCCCGGACAACCCAAGACCAAAATCGTAATTGCTAACTGCAGGTTTCGTGTAATCAATCCAACCACAATCGCTAGCAACAAAATTATGGGCGTGTAGTACTTCGAAAAATGGTCAATAAACTGTTCTTGCGTAGATTTATCGTCTTGAGCGTCTTCAACTAATTCGACAATTTTTCCAAAGACCGTATCTTCACCAACTCGCCCAGTTTTTACAATTACAGATCCATTTTCTAAGCTGGTTCCCGCAAAAACGCTGTCGCCAATTGACTTATTCATAAATTTCGATTCACCCGTCACAGCAGATTCATTAAAATAACCATCACCATATAAAATTTCACCATCAACCGGTGCTTGCATCCCCGCATTAACTTGAATTTGATCACCAATTTCAACCTCATCAATCTCAACTATTTGTGGTTGCTGATCAACGATTTTCAAGGCAGTTTTGGGGGTGATTTTAGCTAATTCTTTAATTGCTGATCTCGTTTTAGCTAACGTTTTTTGTTCTAAATAATTACCAAACAAAAATAAAAAGGTCACTACAGCTGCTTCAACCGGTTCATTGATTAATATCGCTCCAATGACAGCAATCGTAACCAATACATCAATACTAATGACCTTAATTTTCAGGGCCGAAATTGCTTGCATTCCAATTGGGACCACCCCGACAATTCCCGCAATAATCAACGCCCATTCCGTTCCGATATTGAGATTAATGAGCTTAAAAATTCCAGCCAAAATCAATAGCAGTCCATTAATCAAAGCAAAAATATTTTTATATTTTGTAATAAAACGCATAAAGACACCAATCCTTTCTTAAATTCATACCCATATCGTAAGGTAAAAGAACTCAGAAAGAATTGATGTCTATCAAGAAATCAAACTATTTTAAAACAATATTTTCTTTAACATGAATTAGTTGCGTCAAAAAATCACAGTAAGGAGTTGCGACCCCATATTTTTGGCCTTTACGTGAAATCGCCCCATTAATATAGTCAATTTCAGTCATCCGATGATTTCTAATTAAATCTTGATGCATTGATGGATAATGATCACCAATTGTTTGGCGATCATAACATTTTTCAATGAAAGCCACCGCATCATCTACATTTAGTTCGATGTTTTCGTGGGCTGCTACGGCGGCAAATTCTTTAACAATTGTGGTTACAATTTCATGCGCCTGATTGGTTTCACCAAAGGTTGCCATATCAACATCTAAGATCGTACATAAACCATTCATCGTTCCATTAACACAGGCTTTCAAATAAATTGTTGCATGGACATTGTCGGTAAACCGCGCATTTAATCCAGCTTCTGACAAGCAAGCTGCGATTTTTTTGGCTTCGATTTCTTGTCCTTCACCCAAGTTTTGTAAGTTAATACTACCGGAACCAAATGATTTCGAATGACCTGGTCCAACCAAACTAGCCGTCCACATGGTATTGCCAATAAAGATATTTTTAGCATCAATATACTTAGCAATAATATCTTCATGGCCAATCCCATTTAATAGACATAAAATGTCGGTATCATCGTTCATAATTGGTTTAATATCTTGAATCATTTGATCAAGTTGCATTGCTTTTGTAAATACAATTACTAAATCAACTGTTTGATCACTCGTAATTTCTTGCGGTGTAATAATTGGAATTTCTGCCGTAAACGTCTCCGCATCAATGGTCATTTTCAACCCATGTTCACGGATTGCTTGGATATGATCAACCCAATTATCAATTAAAATAACTTCATTTCCTGCTTGATGAAGCATATATCCAAATCGACTTCCTAAAGCACCAGCACCTGCAATTGCAATTTTCATAAGTTAATTCCTCCGTTTTATTTTCTCTTGTTAGAATATCATGAAATCAAACAAATAGGGTCAATTTTGATTACAACTGATTTATTTTGTCTTGTGTTTCACGTGAAACAGAATTAGCGCTTTTTAACAACTAACCAATAGTATGCCAAAATTACGGTTAAGATTCCCGCAGCAATCCAAATCGACCTGACTGTTACCACTTTTTGAATTAATGCGGACACTAATGCCCCCACAACAAAGCTGACTACCACTTTCGAATAAGTCGTTCCTTTATGCATATCATCCACACTATTGGCAATTATTCCGCGCGTGAATCCATTAACCATATTGCGAATATTCCCCGTTGTGAAAGTACTATTATAAGTATGCCCATCAATATGCGTAAAAGCTGATATTTGCATCGCCATCACAAAAGCCAATGGTGGAGTTACCAATAAATTAGATGCCACTGTCGGAATTAGTCCTACGATTAAGCAAACCACAATCTCTAAAACTAGTGGTATGACACGCCAATGGAACTTGGTTGGTTGTAATTTATAATTCATTACATTAGTGACCGCAATTCCTAACATAAAGGCAACCATCGTCATTATTTTAATAAACGCACTGCTAAAACGGCCATCAACCAAATCGCTCATAATAAAAATGACATTTCCAGTTTGACCAGCCGCCATTACCCCACCGCGTTGAATAAAGGTATAGGCATCGATAAAGCCACCGACAAAAGTTAAGCCAATCGCAATTTCTTGTAATTCGTAATTTTTAATTGTTGTATTTTTTTCCATTATTTAAGTCCTCATTTTAAAAATTGATAATACTAATTTACCACAAATAAATAGACCTACGCATTTCACAGCGTAAGTCATCTTAAATCATAAGTTTTTAATTTCCTTTAGCACGTAAAGCATACAAAATGGTTACCGTATCAACTAGTTCTTGTAACAAAGCACCAAAAATTACTGGAATCACCCCGAAACTGGCAATTAACATTAAAATTGTACAAATTAAAATCCCAATTAAAACTGCTTGACGAGCAATCTTCATTGTATACTTTGAAATTTGAATCACTTCTGGAATTTTTGATAAATCATCATTTAAAATCACTGCATCTGCAGATTCACTAGCGGCGGTTGCCCCACCTTTACCCATCGCAATTCCAACATCAGCGATTACTAACGATGGTGCATCATTGACCCCATCGCCGACCATCGCTAATGGGTGTTGTGTTGTTGGGATTTCATTTAACACTGCAATTTTTTCACTTGGTAATCGTTCCGCAAAGACTTGATCAATTCCGACCATTTTCGCAATTTTTTCGGCAATTGTCTGGCGATCACCAGAAATCATGACTAGGTTTTTAACACCAATATTTTTCAATTTAGTCATCGTTGTTGCGGCTTCTGGACGAACTTCATCAGCAAACGTGATACAGCCCAGATACTGACCATCAGCCGCGACATAAATTGCCGTATCATGAACTTGAGCAACCTGTTGATTAGCAACCAATTTGGAATTCCCGGCTTGAACTAACTGGCCATTCACCACGCCTTGAATCCCTTTACCTGGAATTTCTTTCATCTCAGTTACCATTGGTAATTCATCCGTAACCGCCTCGACTACCGATTGTGCCAAAATGTGATTTGAATGCTGTTCAACCGCCGCAGTTAAAAATAATAGTTTTTTTTCGTCAACACCATTAATTGGTAAAACCGCTTTAATTTGTAAATTTCCCTGCGTAATCGTACCAGTTTTATCAAACGCAATCGTTTTAAGTTTCGCTAATTTTTCAAGGGTTGTCCCTGATTTAACAATCACACCACTAACGCTGGCTTTACTCATCCCGGCCACTAAAGCAATTGGTGCCGCTAAGATTAGTGGACATGGCGAAGCTACTACTAAAACCTCTGCGAAGCGAACTGGATCACCAGATAGGTACCAAGCAATACCCGCAATCAAATACGCTAAAATGGTAAATGGAATCGCATATTGATCGGCCATTCGCACAAAATGTGCCGGATGTGATTCAGCCTGCTTAACAAGTTTAATAATTCCTTGATATTGACTTTCAGCAGCAATCTTATCAGCAACAATCGTTAGGGCTGATTCACCGTTGACTACACCTGATAAAATTTCATCATCGATTAGTTTTTCAATTGGTTTTGACTCACCAGTGATTGATGCCTCATCAACTAATGAGGACCCAGCAACCACGTGCCCGTCAATTGGTACCACTTCTCCGGGTTTAACCAATACGTAATCACCGATTTTAACCGCATCCATTTCAACATCGGTTAGTTCTTGATTTTGGTTAATTAAATGTGCCTTTCGCGGAGCTTTTTCCAATAAGGCTCGTAAATCAGCATTCGCTTTTGAGGCAGCATAATCTTCTAGGGCGTCGCCACCAACTAACATTAATAAGACAATTAACGCTGCCCAATATTCACCAATTGCTAGTGTCGCCACAATTGCGGTAATTGCCAATAAATCAACCCCAAAATTACCTGACCGAATAACTTTAATCATATCGACAACCATTAAAATCGTAATCACGGACCCAAGCAACGTCACGATAATTTGGGCCACACTTGGTAACCGTAAGCCAAATTCCAAAATTAATGCCATCAAACCAACTAACCCCACGGCAACTAGCCTTCGATATTGAATTAATTTTTTCATAGCGACCTCCCGTTGTGAATGTTTTGTTTAAGTCAATTGTAAGCGGTATCTTCGACTTGTACAAGCAAGATGCTGAGCTAAATTGTTAAATAAATTTGATATTAATTCGAATCGGAACTATTATAATGCTAGGAAGTGAAAATTTCATTTCCTCAAAGTGCTTCAAAAGCCGTCACTTTTCTTTTCCAATGGAGAGGCTAACCCAACTTTTGTCACACTCTACTAAAGAGGTGATTCTAATGGCAAAACTCAGCAAGGAAGAACGTAAAGCTTTGATCGAAAAAGCCACCCAAGAACGCGCTAAACATCCACAAGTCAAAAAGGGCTCTGGATTCGCAGAATTGGATAAAGAAGCCGCTAAACTAACCGCCGAAAACTAAGACGAGCTAACCGGCTCCATAAAAAACACACCTACTATTTGTGGGTGTGTTTTTGCGTTTAAATGTTAAACAAGCTATTTATTTTTAGTTTTTTGTTGACAAGCAACTAAATCAGGATTATTATGTTGACCGTCAACAAAATACTTAATTTAGAAAGAAGTCTTTAACATGAAAATAATGATTATTGGTGCCTCACACGCTGGCTATGAAACAGCGGAAGCAATTCACGAAACCTTACCCACTGCCAAAATTGATTGGTTTGATTTAGCAGCAATTCAAGAAAGCATTAACTGGTCTAAACAACGCGGTGAGGTTACTAATCCAACCGTTAACCAGATGTCTGATCAAGAATTAATTTCAAATAACATCCAGCTTCACAGTAACTTTGAGGCAATAAATTTAGATCCAAATAACCATCAAGTTACCTTCAAAAACCATCAATCTGATGACACTGAAACCTTTGGCTATGATAAATTAATTATCGCTACCGGATCACATGCCACCATATTACCAATTCCTGGTAATCATTTTTCCGGCATTGCCAACTTGCGTCATGGTCACCAACATGATTTAAAAGTGGCTATCAAAAAAGAAACTACAAAAAATGTCGTGGTCATCGGTGGTGGTTATATTGGTATGATGGCTACTAATTTACTCAGTCAAATGGGTAAAAATGTCACCATTATTGATACGAATAGTCGACCACTAGCAACATATTTAGATAGCGAATTAACTGATGTTTTATCAACTCACTTACAAGAAAAAAAGATTAATTTCATTGGTGATACTAAGGTTTCCGCTTTTATCGCTGACGATAACCAGCAAGTATCTGCCATTGAAACTGACCATGGTACATTCCCGGCTGATTTTGTCCTAGTTGCAGCAGGTACTCAGCCTAATACAGCATGGATAAATAATGCCATTAAAATTAACTCACGCGGCTTTATTAGCACTGATAATTATTCAAAAACTAGTGATGCTGATATTTTTGCGATTGGTGATTCAACGGAAATTTTATACAACCCAACGAATACTAAACTGAATATCTCACTTGCTTCAAATGCCGAACGCCAGGCTCGGGTTGCGGTGCGTAATTTAGTTGAAGCAACGACCCCACTTCACGGAGTTCAAGGCTCTAGTGGTTTATCGATCTTTGGTGAATATTTTGCTAGTACGGGGTTAAATACCTTAACGGCACAAAAAAATTCCATAGATATTAAATCAGTGTATGTGGAACAAAGTAATATCATGCCCGGTTTTTCAAGGGAACCTGAACATAAAGTCCGCTTCAAATTATTTTACGCGCCCGACTCAATGACCATTTTAGGGGCTGAAATTATGTCAGCGGTTAACGAAACACAGCAAATTAACGCGATTTCAATTGCGATTCAAATGAAAATGACCGTTAATCAGCTAGCTGACGCTGATTTATTTTTCCAACCAGGTTTAACAAATCTCTGGAATATTATGAACGTAGCTGCAATTAAGGCATTAAATTAAAAACTAATCAGCAGAACACCCTAAAATTGATTATAATATGATTATTAAGTCAAAATTGAGGTTATCACATGACACAAGATTACTATTCAGAAATCACTAGTCAATTACATCAAATTCGTGAACACAAACAAGATATCGTTGAAGAACATCGTAAAATGGCCCTTGAGTTAGTCGACCAGCATTTACAAGAAGTTGTCGATAATCTCTCTATCCTGAGTTTGCATATCTTATCTGCACTTGAGGAAAAGCCTTTAACGGGTATGGAACTATCTAAAATTCTCAATTCGACTCGTGGTGGCATTACCCGGGCCGCTAAAAAACTATTAGAATATCAACTAATTACCACTTCACAACCAACTAATGATCGTAAAAAAATATATTATCAACTTACTGAGCAAGGATCAACTTTGGCAATGGCCCATGATCAAATGCATCAAAAACTAGAAAGTGATTTTCGAAAGCAGATTTTAAATGACTTATCATTGGCTGATCAACGGGTTATCGCTAACTTTCTTGATAATTTTATTAACTTTAAACCAAAAAATTAAAATTTGTACTAGAAATTTTCTGAAAAATAATGTTAAGATATATATAACACGTGTGCGTATAAATGTTCAGCACAGGGAATAATATTCCCTGTGCTGATTTTTTTCGTTCTAGTGAATTTGAAAGGTAGGTTCTAATTTTTTGAAATTTCAACAACGTTTACCACAATCATTTAAAGAAACACTGTTATTTATCGCAGTGATTTCAATTATCTCCGTCAACATCATCGCTCCAATTATCACCGGTTTTGAAATCGGCTTCTCTTTTGATCACTGGGCACAATTAATTCATAAGATTCCAGTTTTATGGGTATTTATTGTTGCTTTAGTATTTTTAACCCAGAAACCCGCTCAATTTTTAGCCGGTAAATTCTTACGTGATCAACAAAATAGCTTTGAAGCCACAATGCTAGTTAATACAATCTGTAACGTCTTCTTGATGTCAGTATGTATGACTATTATCGGTACTTGGGTTGGTTCTGGTGCCATTTCAATGGATCCAATTATCCATTTCTTTATTAAATGGCCTCGTAACTTTACAATTGCCTTAATCATTGAAGCATTCGTTGCCCAACCAATCGCTAGAACTGTTATGTCTTGGATTCATACTGCTCCAAAGACTGTTTCTAACGCTAACGAAGCATAAATCATTCTATTTTTTAAATAAAATATTATCAGCAGCCATGTTATATGGCTGCTTTTTTGCTGCAATTTTAGTACCAAAAAAGCCCGACAATCGTCGAAATTCTCACTGAGATACTATTTACAATCTTACTTAGTTAACTCGTCACTTTCACTAATCATGTTAGCTAGTTCTTTACTAGTAACGTCTGTTTCGTTAATTTGTACACTAACCCAATGAGTTTTATTCATATGATATCCCGGAATTACTCCTCGCGTTTGAATTACTTCGGCAACGTGCTCCGGAGTCAATTTTAAATTAAGTAACAACTGCTGGTCTTTTTCTAAAATAATCGCAATCGTTTTATGATTACTAGTATGCCTAATTACCGCTGCTAATGATGAACTGGTTTGTTTACCATTACTAAATGGATAATCTTCGTATGCTACCGTTTGATTTAACACTAAATCAATTAATTCACGTTGATTCATAATATCTCCCCTAATTAATTTTAATTATACAAAAAAAGCCACAATAATGTGGCTTTTTGTTTCACATGAAACATTTAATTTTAACGCGCAATCATCGATGAAATTTTAGCATTTCTTGCCACATAAACCGCTTGTGATCCAAGATAATCTAAGAATCCATCTTTCGAATGGGCACCAATAATAATTAAGTCCGCATTAGTTTCAGGTATTAAATCCTGTACTAATACTGAACCAGCTTTACTACCATTACCAACAATCGTTTCAACTTTCACAACACCTTTTGAAATTGCGTACTCTTTATATCGGTCTAAATTAATTTGCAGTTTTGCTTCTTTGTCTCGGATAACCGGAATACTCATTGCATCAAAAGTTGATAAATCACCTAGTTCAAGAATTGAAGCAATTACTAATTTGGCATTATCTTCATTAGCTTGATGAATTGCATTTGCTAAAGCAACATATCCTTGCTCTGACTCATCAACCCCGACTAATACCGTTTTAAAATGTTTAGGTTCAATATTTAATGATAATTCGTGTGTCATCTTAGTCATCCTCCTATAATACACTGCCAATAATTTCAAAGACTAGTTGTAAGTTAAGTAGTGTTAAGACCGTGAAAACAATCCAGGCAACAATCGTCATCCATCTTGAATTGGCAAATTCACCCATGATTTTCTTTGAGCTAGTAAACACAATCAATGGTGCCATTGCAAATGGTAAGGCAACTGATAAAAAAACCTGTGAATAAACTAATAGTTGATCTAATTTAGCTTCATTCCCACCATATAATAGCGTGAAAAATACAACCGGAATCAAAGCAAATCCACGAGTAATTAAGCGTTGTAACCACATTGGAATTTGAAGTCGTAAGAACCCGTTCATAATAACTTCACCAGTTAAGGTTCCAGTAATGGTTGAATTTTGACCTGAAGCTAACAAAGCAACAGCAAATAATGTTGATAAAATTGGTGATGCTACTGCACCAGCAATCGATTTACTGCCCAAGGCATTATACATTGCACTGAAAGTTCCAACTGAATCGCCATGTCCAAAGAACATTGCAGCTCCTAAAACTAACAACATTGAGTTGATTACAAATGCTAATGATAACTGAATATTTGAATCCCACGTCATAAAACGAACGGCTTCTCTTAATTCTTGCTTATCATCACGATTTACTTTTCGTGTTTGAGAAATTGAAGAGTGCAAATATAAATTATGAGGCATTACGGTTGCCCCAATAATTCCTAATGACATCAACAATGGTGAATCAGCACCATGAATCCCTTTAGTGCTTACTGCTTGAAGTTGCGGTAAATAGCCACCAAAGATAGCTGCAACTTCTGGTGAAGCAGAGATTACTAGATAACTAAAAATAATTAAAATTGTCAAAATCAAAGTCACAACAATGGCTTCAATTTTTCTAAAACCAAATCTCATTAACAATAATAGCAATAATACATCTAGAGCTGTGGTCAAAACTGATGCAATCATCGACCAGCCAAATAATAAATGAAGTGCAATTGCACCCCCAATAACTTCAGCAATATCCGTTGCCATCAAGGCAAGCTCTGAAATTACCCATAAAACAATTCCACCCGATTTATTGGTTCTAGCTCGGGTTGCTTGTGCTAAATCTTCGTGCTTAACCATACCAAGCTTACCAGCCATATATTGAAGCATCATTGCAATTAATGATGATATTAATACAACCGATAGCAAAGTATATTGGTAAGTTGCCCCACCTTTAACGGAAGTTACCCAGTTACCTGGATCCATATAACCAACCGCTACCAATGCACCTGGTCCTGAAAATGCTAATAACTTACGCCAAAATGATCCGTCTTTTGGTGCAGAAATTGAACCATTTACATCACCTAAACTTGAGCTTTCTGCATCAAGTTTACTCACACCTTTTTTCTTCGTTTCGTCTGACATGACAAAACCTCCTACCACCATAGATTTGATGGACGAATACAGATTTCTAAATACTATATTAACTTGTCAAAACAGCTAAATAAATTTCATAAAGATTTTCGTCCAACCGACAACATCAGTTGAAAGCTTATGACTTTCATTTAACCATGGACTAGTTCACCATCCGTTAAACATTATATATGCTATCAAAAGTTTTGGCAACCCTAAAATTCTTTTTAATTTAGCTTAAATTTGAAAGGATTATCAGCTTTAGGTTCATTAAAGCATCATATAAATTGAACGTCAAAAAAAATCGATTAAAATCGATTTAATTTTAAATATTAATATAATCAACATGTGCTGCTGCGGGAACATCACTCCACTTAACCGGATAACCTGCACCATGAGCACAAAAAACAGAATCTGGTGTATTTTCAAGATCTGCCACTGGATCATATTCAAGCTTAGCTAATACATCGTCAGTATTATGGCACGGACGATATCCCGCAAACGAGCATTCAAATTGACCTTGACCATGCGTATAGTTATTAACTATTTGAGCATATTCTCTCATTTCAGCAACGGGGGCAGTCCCCGTCAATACAGTCATTCCACCCTCGATAGTCATTCCGGAATTGTCTAATAATCCATTCATCATTTGGACATCATTCATTGCTCGACCAACATGAGATTGCTCAATTTCCAATCTAAATTGATACCATGGTTCCAATAATTGTAAATCAGTAGATGATTTTAGCATCATTAATCCTTGGCGAACTGCTCGCCAAGTAGCTTCTCTAAAATCGCCACCAACCGAGTGTTTAATACTAGCTCGACCACTAATTAACGTAATTTTCATATCAGTAATTGGAAAGCCAGTTAATACACCTAGATGTTCTTTAGCACGGAGACTGGTCATCACTTGTTGCTGGAAATTATTACCCAGGAAATCAACACTACAATTTGTATCAAAGGTAATTCCACTGCCTAATTTTGCTGGTTCCATTAACAGGTGGACCTCCGCATAATGACGTAAGGGCTCAAAATGGCCAACCGCCTCCACCTTTTTAGTAATCGTTTCTTTATATAAAATACTACTTTCACCAAAACTTACATTCAATTGATACTGATTTAGCAAGTTTTGTTGTAAGATTTCTAATTGCACTTCACCCATAATTTGAATATGAATCTCTTGTAAATGTGTCGACCAAGCTACGTGTAGTTGTGGGTTTTCATCCTCAAGTTGTCGTAATGCAAATAAACAGTCTTTGACATCATTCCCATTTAAATTTAACGCGTAATTTAAGACAGGTTGCATTGTTAACGGCTGACTATTTTCTGCCATACCAAGGCCCTGACCCGGATAAGTAGCCGTCAACCCGGTAATGGCGCAAACGCCACCCGCGTTAACTTCTTGACTAATCGAAAACTTAGCCCCGTTATAAATTCGAAGCTGATTAGCTTTTTGACCATCAATTAAGACAGCCTTGTTTTTTAAAGTACCACCCATTACTCTGACCCAAGTCAATCGCTCACCTTGATCATCATGCGATATTTTGAATACTCGCGCTTTAAAATCATTAGGCACTTTTTTCTCAACACACCACCGATCTAGTCCAGACATGAAGTCGTTAACTCCATCTAATTTTAGAGCAGACCCAAAATATACTGGAAAAACTTCGCGCTGATTAATCATTTGTTGAATATCTTGATCCGCAAGTTCGCCAGTTTCCATATATTTATCAAACATATTATCATTATACAACGCAATTTCATCATAACTTGAAGCTAAATTTGTGGTATTAAACTCAATACACCCTTGTGACAAACTCACCTTTAAATCGCTTAAAACTTGATTTTTATCGGTACCATTAGCATCCATTTTATTGACAAAAATAAACGTCGGAATCTGATATTGCTTCAGTAAGCGCCATAAAGTTCGTGTATTACTTTGGACCCCATCAGTCGCCGAAATCACTAAAATTGCGTAATCCAATACATCTAGTACTTGTTCAGTTTGATTCGAAAAGTCCACATGACCCGGCGTATCAAGTAGCGTTATCGCACTTGCTTCAGTCTTAAAACTAGCTTGATGCGATGAAATTGTAATTCCGCGCTTTTTTTCAAGTACATCAGGGTCAAGAAAAGCATCGCCTTTATCCACACGGCCTAATTGGCGTGTTTCCCCGGTCTGATATAACATTGCTTCTGATAATGTCGTTTTACCAGCATCAACGTGAGCAACCGTTCCAATGACTATCTGTTTCATGATGGCTTTCGCTCCTTAAAATAAATCTTCGACCTAATATTACTTATTATAACGTTGAGATTGACATTAATCACTCATTCTTGCTATACTCTTTGACACTAGTTTTTTGGAGGGGATTTTAATTTACCAATTAATGCAACTTAGTCCAGGTGTGTTGCGACAAAAAATTACCAATGCACCAAAAAATAACAAAAAAAAATATGTCATTGCTTTATTATTGCGTGATTTTTGTTTACTTAGTTTTGCAATTGGCTATATTACCACATTTATTAGCGTTTTTGGTAATGAAAATAGTAGTGTAGCGGTGGCTAGCTTTTGTATGATCATTTCACTGCATTTTGTTGGTTTTGGCTTTCGCGCTAGTGACGGTGTTATCGCGCTAGCCATAGTCTTATTAATTATGTTTATCGGTAGTGTACTCTGGTTTGTTTTACCAACTGCCCTTGGTTTGGTTGCTAATCTGATTAGCATCTTACTAATCTTAATTTTAACAAGCTCACGACCCGAATTAGGTAATGCCGGCGTTTATGTTTTTAGTTATATTTTCATTACCGGTATGACCGTTACTGGCAGTTTAGTCATAACTAGAGGACTTGCAATCTTAACTGTGTTTATCATGCTTTCACTGATTTTACTTTTTAAACACAGTGCCAATGATTCTAAAATTAGATTACACCATTTATTTAAACAAATTAATTTACATTCAAAAACTACGCAATGGCACATTCGACTGGCTTTAGGCATTAGCATCGTTATTGCGATTAGCGATTGGAGTAATTTAAACCGTCCCGTCTGGCTTGGTTACGCATGTATGTCCATTTTATTACCACAGACCGGCAATTATTTAAAAAGGGCTCATCATCGATTAGCCGGAATTGTATTTGGTTCACTATTATTTATCATATGTACTAACTATTTACCTGAATCAATTTTATTTATTCTGGCCCCCGCGGCTGGTTTTTGCCTGGGTCTCACAATTAATTACTTTTTGCATAGTCTTTTAAACTGTTTCGGCGCGTTAACTTTAGCCACTAGTATTTACGGATTATCATTATCTGGTTCCATCAGAATTTGGGATAACTTTATCGGTATTAGTATCGCATTAATCTTTGCTGCTTTATTTGAAATAATCCTTAAAATATATCAAAAAAATCATTCATTACCGCTAACTAATCAGTCGATCTGACTCCTAACAGATAAAAATCAAAAACTTATAACTTGACTTTTAATAGGACCTGTCGTAAATTAATAACAATTATTAAACAAATGTCATTCAAACTAAGTAGTGCATTATCTGTGTGTCAGAAAGTCGGTGGTTGCTGCGAACCGATCAGGGTAATGTTTTCGAAATACTGAATGCTTGTTTCGGCTATAACAGGTCCGTTATCTCCTGTCAGAGTGGTTTGCTATCCTAATATTAGCGGACTAACTGGGTGGTACCGCGGTTTCCTGATCGTCCCTATTTCGCATATGCGAAGTAGGGATTTTTTTGTAGACTGAGGAGGAGACCAACTATGAAACAAAAGAGCTGTGGCGGATTATTACGATATTATTTTTTGCTGAATTAACCAATCAAATTTATCAAAAAAGGATGTCTAAAAAATGACAAAAAAGAAAATTAGTTTACTTGAAGCCAGTTTAGTTTTAATAACGATGTTAACCATCATGGGTAGTGGCGTGATTATTTTCCATTTATCACCCCAAACCCCTGTTCTAACCGTAATTGCTCTATTAATGCTTTGGGCACGAATCCGTCACTTCAGCTGGGACGAAATTCACAGTGGAATTGAAGACGGCCTTAAAAGTGGGATTATTCCAATTATTATCTTTATTTTAGTTGGTGCTTTAATTAGTACTTGGATGGCTGCCGGGGTAATTCCCACCATGATGGTTTGGGGATTTCAGATTGTTAACGTTCACTGGTTTATTCCTTCAATTTTCGTCGTCTGTGCTTTAGTTGGAAGTGCCATTGGGAGTGCTTTTACCGTTATTTCAACGGTTGGGATTGCGTTCTTTGGAATTGGCGCGACACTAGGACTTGATACCACGGTGGTTGCCGCAGCAATTATTTCTGGGGCCATCTTTGGGGATAAATCATCGCCCTTATCACAATCGACAAATTTAACCGCCGCCGTCACTGAAACTGATCTATTTGATCACATCAAAAATCTAATGTGGTCAACGATTCCCGCGTTTATTGGGGCATTAATCTTATACGCAATTATCGGTCATACATCACAAGACGCTTCACTCACCAAAATCCATACGACCGTTGCCATTTTAAAAGCTAATTCACATATCAGTTTATTAGCATTGATTCCAATCATTCTAATTTTTGTTTGTGCACGTCTTAAAATGCCCGCAATCCCAACACTACTTTTAAATATCAGCGTTTCAATTGGACTAATATTTTGGCATAACGTCCACACTTCACTACAAACTATTGCTAGTATCATTGAAAATGGTTTTGTCGCTCATACTGGTGACAAAAGCATCGACGCCTTATTATCACGTGGTGGCATTAGCAGTATGCTCAGTACCGTTGCATTAATTATTTTAACCTTAACGCTTGGTGGTTTGTTAATGCGCCTGGGGCTAATTGAAAGTGTCATGAGTCCGTTAACTAAACATCTCCGGACACCGGGACAGTTAATCAGTACGGTCATCGCTTCTGCAATTGGGGTAAATCTCTTTATTGGTGAGGAATTTCTCTCTGTAATTTTACCTGGTAAAGCATTCAAGCCAACCTTTGAAAAATCTGATTTAAGTAACTTAGCTCTTGGTCGAGCACTAGAAGATGGTGGGACCGTGATTAACTACTTAATTCCATGGGGGGTTGCTGGCGTTTTTGCCGCTAATACCCTTGGCGTCCCAACGCTCAGTTATTTACCATTTTGTTTCTTCAGTATCTTATCACCAATTTTCTCAATCATCAGTGCATTTAGTGGGATTGGGCTTAAACATAAAACCAAAGAAAAGATTGCTTAACTAAACAAAACAGCGCTGACTATTAAAATAATCAGCGCTGTTTTTTTGAGATTTAATTGAGTACTACTTAAGTTACTTATGATAAGGACTTCCCTCATTAATCATAAACGCACGATATATCTGTTCAGTTAAAACCAAGCGCATAAGCTGGTGAGGTAACGTAAACTTACCAAATGAAATCTGTGCATTGGATCGTTTCATAACGGCAGCATCTAAGCCTAATGATCCACCAATTACAAACGTAATATCTGAATGGCCATACGTTACCAATTGCGTAAGTTCTTTTGAGAAATCTTCTGAAGAACGTTCTTTGCCTTCAATTGCTAAGGCATAGACATATTCTTTATCTTTTATTTTTCCTAAAATCCGAGCACCCTCTTTAGCCTTTACATTATCCATCTCTGACTGACTAAGAGATTCAGGTGCTTTTTCATCCGGAACTTCAACAATCGTAAACTTACCGAAGCGTCCAAGTCGTTTCGCATATTCGGCAATTCCGTCTTTAAAGTACTTTTCTTTAAGTTTTCCAACGCCAATTATTTTAATGTTCATAACTACCTCTTTTTCCACAAGTTATCCACAGACTTTTCCACAGGCAAACTTCACAAATGCATAAAAAAAGTTCAAATAATCTTCAAACTCTATTGACACCGTTATTTTATACAAAAATGTTATCCACAGTTTTGCACAGAAACAAGCGTTCGTGCGTTGCGCTTACAAACTCTGGTATAACAACGTTTAAACTGTTCGTTTTGGCTTTTATATTAGTTATCCACAGCTAACTAATGTCATTGTGGATAACTTTTACACCATTGCTGAATGCCTATTTTTCAGCGTTTATAATTTCTTAATAATTATAACAGAAGTTATCCACATAGTTTTCCACATTCAAAATTTAATCACCATCTTTTGCATATTCAACTATGAACTACCTCATTTTTATTACGACATTTTGTTCGGAAAAATTTTAAGTCACTACCCTTAAATCGCTAAATATTCAATATAATTCTATTTATTGTTCGTATTTTATTAAATATATACTGCACTTGTGTTGGATTATTAATTTATCCCGGATTTTAAAATGTATATTCTTTTCTAAGCCTTATGTACCAACATTTCACAATGTTCGTATTTTAACTAAAAAATCTCCAGATAGCTTTTCACTATCCAGAGATTATTATTTATACTTAGGAACTACTACTGTCGCTGCTACTTAACGATGAAGTCGACTCCGATAATTTAATCGTGGCGGTCTGTTTGTCACCATTGTGATAATAGGTTACCGCAACCGAGTCACCAACCTTGTGATCATATAAAACATCTTTTAATGAGGCTTCATCCGTTACTTTTTTACCATCTAACTTAGTAATTACATCGTACTTTTCAAGTCCTGCATTACCAGCCGCTGATGGCGATAAGATTGACATCACTACTATTCCGCTTGTAATACTAGTAGGTAATTTTAAAACTGAAGCTTGTTGCGCACTAGTTACTTGATCTAAACTAACCAAGCTAATACCTAGAGCCGGACGCGTAATTTTACCATCTTTAACCAGTTTATTAATAACCGAGACAACTTCGTTACTTGGAATTGAAAAGCCCATGCCTTCAACACTTGTTCCTGAATCATCGGTCGTTAATTTCATCGAATTAATTCCGACCACTTGCCCAGCCAGATTAATTAGCGGCCCACCAGAATTACCAGGATTAATCGCTGTATCAGTTTGAATAACGGTAGCATTTCCAGTCGTGTTACCTGAATTATCTTGGACTTGAACCGTCCGCTTCTTCGCAGAAATAATTCCTTGTGTAACCGATGATGCATATTGTGATCCTAATGGTGAACCAATTGCCAAGACTGTTTGACCGGCATCAATTTCATTTGAGTTGGCAAAACTAGCGACGGCCGTAACGTTTTTAGAACTAATTTTAAGTACCGCTAAATCAGTTGCCGAATCCGTTCCAACGATTGTGGCCGTAACCTTTTTACCATTACTTAGAATTACTTGAATGGCTGATGACCCCGTGACTACATGGTTATTAGTCACAATATAGGCAGTATTGCCATCCTTCTTATAAATAACCCCTGAACCTTCGCTCGCGGCTTCTAATGAGCTATCTGAACTACTGCTACTTGAATCAGTCGTATATAAACTGTTTGAACTACTTGCTTCAGCTTGTAAATTTTCAACCGAGACTACGGCTGCCTTAACTGATTTATATGCTTTGGTTGATTGGCTCGTTCCCGTAACCTTACTTTGATTAACCTTAGTTCCACCTTTTTTATTAGAACTTGATGGCACTGAAAGTAAACTGCTAACGTGACCATTAGTAAGTAAGGAACCAATTTCATAAGCAGCACCGCCACCAACTAACCCGGCAAATAACCCAATTAAACCAACTATCCACCATAAATTGAGTTTGAACCGCTTTTTCTTCTTCGGTGTTTCTCCATCATTATTATTTTGCATGTTATCCTCCCAAATCCTCATTACTTCACAGGATAGCAAATAAATTTGAATAATTTATGAACTACGCCCTACGTAATTTGAACTTGCCTATAACGAGCTTAATTTAGTTGCTTGATCAGGTTCCGTATCATGAAGATAAAAGTCATGTTCAACACCAAAATCATGTTCTTGTAACATCGTTGAAACGGTTAAATGTGCTAGTGAACGTAAATTATTTTCTGGACTTCGATGACCCAAATAAATTTGTTTCGTCTGATTACCCACCACCGACATAATTGCATTAGCGCCATCTTCATTAGATAAATGACCTTCATCGCTTAGAATTCGTTGTTTCAATGGCCATGAGTATGAACCCGCCCGCAGCATCTGAATATCATGGTTACATTCCATTAAATACGTATCCGCATTTCGAATCGTCCCGGCAACTTTATCAGACACATAGCCCGTATCGGTTAAAATACATAACGTTTTTCCGTCATGATGCACTTGATAAAACATTGGTTCCGCAGCATCATGTGAAACCGTGAAACTTTCAATATCCATATCACCAAAATCTAGCGTGGTATCAGCACCAAAAATATTTTTTTGTTCAAAGGGGATTTTACCGACTTTTTTTGCCATCGCATCCCAAGTTCCTTCGTTGGCATACACATCCATCCCGTACTTACGGGCTAAAACACCCACGCCATGAACATGATCTGAATGTTCATGCGTAACAAACAGTGCATCGACATCTTCGATATTCCGACCTACTGAACTCATTAGTTCTTTGATTTTTTTACCACTCAAGCCAGCATCAATTAAGATTTTATGTTCTGGGGTTTCTAAATACGTCACATTACCAGAACTACCACTAGCTAAAATACTATATTGTAATTGATCAACTGCTTGCACGTTAAACTATCTCCTTAGTTCGCTTCTTCTGTTACTTCACTAATCGTACTAGCATCCGTCTTACTTAAGGTCCCAGTAAAGGCATTAATTCGTTTAATTTCAATGCTATCACTATTTTTCGCTTGAATTGCCACCATCCACGTTGGAATATAAACAGCATTGTCATCATCTAATGCCAACAAGCGTGTATAACCTAATTTAGTCCATTTAACTTTAGAATTGTCGGGTATTTCATCATGTTGATATAAATATAAAACGGCCTTCCGCTCACTGACCAGTCGTTCTTTTTCTCGTAATGTTTTAACGTCATTTAAATATGACTGGGTGTAACTAATAATTTGATTTTCTGAGTTAACTTTAAATCTAATTTGTCCTTCCGTTCCACCGAAATTCAATCCAGGACCTTTTTGAACATAGATAACATCGTTTTCATATTCAGACGACAAATCGGCCGCATAAACATATTGGGAACCGAATAAAATCTTATTCTTATCAGCGACAATCTTATTCAGTGTTTTGTCTGGATGTTTAACATTAATTTTAACTGGCTGATTAAAATTACTCGTCAACACACCATTATTATAACTAGCTGACTGACCCTTTAAAGTATTTAACTTATCTTGAAGAATACCACTTCCAGACGTTGAAATATAATATCCTGATTGTCTGGTTGTCGATAGTTTACCCGCATCAATACCATCATTTTTCATTTCACTAATAATTGACTCATCCTTCGTTGATTGGACCACACTAATAGTAAATTCATTATTTGAAATATATGAATATCCTAAGAAAATATCCAACGCAATAAAGGCGACTAAAAAAATCCATTGTATTCGCCTAAAATTCATACTCGGTTCCCTCCTTTCCGACTTAACTATTATTAATATCGGTATATTTAACCCATTCATTATGATACTTAATGTAATAAGTAGCTTCTAAATCAACCACCATTGCTGAGGTTTCACTAGCCTTCCACTCATACTCTAAGCGAATCCCTTTAATATCTTTTTCTTTGATTCCTTTAGCTTCAAGCTCTTTAATCACGTCAGCCGTTGGTGGTAACTCTTGACTACCTAACTTGTTTGGTACAGGAACTTGTAAACTAAATAATGAAAATGTATATCGCTGAACGTTGTTGCTGGAGTATGAGACGGTTAAACTACCATAATTATTCGAATTAAAAATTGGAATTCCACCAACATAATCCCGATAAGTGACGACATTTTTACTAGTATCTAAACTTTCAAATCTTGTATTATCCAATGGAACCCCAATACTAATTAATTTTTTAAAACTATCCGTTAGTAATTGCGAGTCCGAGAAGTTCTCTTCTTTCGAAACAAAATTTTCATACGTTACCATGCTCGTACTATTATCAACACTCATGCGCTTGTCAGTACCATCAGTATAGGTAGTGACGTTGTCTTCCGTATGCATTGAGACTGATGCATTTTGATTAGCATTCATCAAGGTCGACATAAAAGTATTCCCAGTTTGTTTGCTCAGTAAATAGCTATAAGTAGGTACTTTGATTGATTTTAGATATTGAACAGTCAAACCCTTATTTAAAATCATCATCTTGATCGGATAGCGTTCAGCAGACTCCCCTGTAATTTCACGTAAGGTCTTCATATCACTAAACTTAGTAACCTTAGCTTGATAAACTTTAAACCCTTTATCATTTAACAAATAAACATACTTGGGGTCATGGCGTGGAATAACAATTCGTTTCACTTTATTTATCGAACGTGAGCTAAGTGACTGGCTATATACGCGATTGAATATACCAATTGAAACCGCGTCATTATAACTCATAACTACCGAATCTTTTGCATTTAAATAGTGTAAATATTTACTTTGACTTTTAGTTGATACTTGATCAACTTTACCTAATTTCCATTCCTTTAAAATTTGCTGTGCCGAAACCACTAAATTACGTTGCTTGGGATACATTAAATTTTGTGAACCATCCGCATTATTCTTAATAACTTGCGTTGGCAAAAAAACATCACTTAAGAAACGGTTCGTAACTTTTGATGAACTTGAAGTATCTTGATCCGTAGTTCGGTTATACCGAGACGGATTGGTCCATGTCGCCCATGACAAAACCAGACTAATAATGATGGTAATAGTTAATATAATCGGTAACCAATTACTACGAATTTTCCGAATCATCGTCCCATTCATCTCCTTCATAAGGTACATAAGGTAGTGAAATATAGAAGTTTGAACCTCTACCCTCAATACTATCAACCCAAATTTGACCACCAAGCAAGTTAATTACTTCTTTTGAAATTGCCAATCCTAACCCTGTTCCACCTTGTTTTCTCGAACGTGCCTTATCAACCCGGAAGAAACGGTCAAAGACATGCGCAATATCTTTACGGGGGATTCCTAATCCTTGATCAGAAATCGTTAAAATAACATGATTATGTGTCTCAAGTAAACGGACCGTAATCGTTCCCCCATCAGGAGAATATTTAATAGCGTTATTCATTAAATTATCAACTACTTGGGTGAATTTATCGGTATCTAAATCTACCCAGAGATCTTTAGTTGTAATTTTTCGGTCAATTTTATAGGTTTTACTTGGTTGATCATCACTATTTAAAATCATATCAAAGCGATTTAAAATATAATTAATTAACTCATTTAAATTAACGTATTCAAAGTTAAGCTTGGAAGTTCCGGCGTCCATTCGTGACAAACTCAATAAATCATTTATCATCCGAATCATGCGTTCCGTTTCGTCTTGCACAACCGCCAAAAAGTTAGGCGCTAGTTCTGGATCTTCCCACGCACCATCACTTAACGCTTCAACATAGCTACGCACACTTGTTAATGGTGTCCGTAATTCGTGTGAAACATTAGAAACGAATTGACGACGTTCTTGTTCTTCATGTTGCTGTTCCGTAATATCGTGCAATACACAAACTAGTCCACTAATAAACCCAGATTCACGCTGAATTAGTGAGAAATATGCATGTAAAATTAGTTCGTTAGCATCCGTTGACAAATCAATAATGATTTCTTCTTCACTTTCTAGCAATTCGCGAATCGTATAATCCTGCCGAATGTGAAGCACGTCTAAAATTGACATTCCAACCGATTCTTCAGATGAAGAACTTAATAAATCAACCGCGGTTTCGTTAATAATGGTCACATTACCACGACGATCTGTAGCTAACACTCCATCAGACATGTGGCGCAAAACGCCATCTAATCGACGACGGTCAGCTTCAGTAGAATCTTGTGCTTCTTCAACCCGGACTGATAAGTTATTAACTGCCCCAGCTAATTGGCCAAGTTCATCATTACCATACACCTTAACGTGACCTGAAAAATCACCACGTGCAATTCGAATCGATTGCTTTTTCATCTCATCAATCGGTACTGATATTGCCCGGGAAATAACAATGGCCACCAATAAACCTAACGCAATCGCGACAATCGCAGCTGACAAACTCAACAAAGTGATTTTATTAATACTGGCATAAACACTTTCTAAGTTAGCCCGAATGTACAGTGACCCCACCACGCTACTATTAGTTGAACTATTAAGTAATGGCAATGACGACACGTAGTAACGTGCATTAGTTTTATCATCATAAACATTTTGATCATATGAGCGATTATTAGAAATAGTTTTCTTAATATCCTCATTTGTCGTTTTTTGACCAACGATTGATTGATTATTAACACTACTCGTTCCGCGAATGATACCCTTACTATCTACGACTCGAATTTCAGTAATATTAACATTATTGACATCTGACAAGATTGCCTTAATTTTTTTATTAGCACTCTTCCTGTTAGTATTCGACAATTGTTCAGAAATTGAATTTTCAATATACGCCGGTAGTTCAATTTGTTGTTTAAATGTATTTAAGTTTTGACGTTCCAATTGACGCACAAAAACCGCTCCGATAATTTCGATCGTGATTAACAAAACCAGAGCGAATACCAAAGCGATTTTAAAATGAATCGATTGAAAGAATTTAATCTTACTGTTCAATTGTTCGATTACTCCTAATCATTTTCAGGATTGTTTAAATAATAGCCAACCCCACGACGGGTAATAAGCCACGTTGGATGACTTGCATTATCTTCGACTTTTTCACGTAAACGGCGAACCGTCACATCGACTGTTCGAACATCACCAAAATAATCATAACCCCAAACGGTTTGCAATAAATGTTCACGGGTCATAACTTGGCCGATATGTTGAGCTAAATAATGTAGTAATTCAAACTCACGATGAGTTAAATCAATACTATCACCACGTTTACTTACGGTGTATGCATCCGGATGAATGGTTAAATCACCAACTTCAATATCCGCATTTTCATCAGGAACTGCAGATTCAACCGCTTCTTGCCGACGTAAATTAGCTTTCACCCGCGCCACTAGTTCTCGATTTGAGAATGGTTTCGTGACATAATCATCCGCCCCTAATTCAAGACCTAAAACTTTGTCTAGTTCTGAATCTTTAGCCGTTACCATAATGATCGGCGTTGTCTTCTTAGCTCGAACTTGCTTAGCAACTTCTAAACCATCAATTTTTGGTAACATTAAATCAAGGACAATTAAATCTGGAGCTTCATCTTCAACTTTTTGAATGGCTTCTTCGCCGTCATAAGCTACGACAACATCATAGCCTTCTTTTTCTAAATTAAATTTAATTATATCTGAAATTGGCTTTTCATCATCAACCACTAAAACTTTCTTCATATTGCTAACCCCTCCAGAGGTATGGATTTATATTTTATCTTCATATATGGACAGCCAAATTAACCAATTTTATGAACTGCCGCCTTGTGAATTATTATACCACAATTGTTAAATCACATATTTTCAGCTTATTTTTTAAGTCAGTTGGTCACAATCACTGGTTTTTTTTATGAAAATCGCTAAATAAACGCGTTTTATTAACTTTTATTGCAAATAGTATTGACGTCACTACAAAATTCATGATATTATATCTGAGTTGAAAAAATTTAACACTTATGGGCAGCTAGCTCAGCTGGCAGAGCAACGGACTCTTAATCCGTGGGTCCAGGGTTCGATCCCCTGGCTGCCCATTTACCTATATTAGCTTGTTATCACGATGCGTGTTGGTCGCCGTGGTTGCAAGCTTTTTTTGTCGCATTAATTATTCATGTAATTCAAGTGGTAACCCCTCTGGATCAAAGAAAAAGGTCATTTTTTCACCTGTAAAATCATCCGTTCTAATTGGTTCGCACTTAATTCCTTTAGAGTCTAATTCAGCTACATAAGCTTCAATATTTTCAACTTTAAAAGCCAAATGACGTAAACCAGTCGCCTCTGGATAATTGGGCCTGGCGGGCGCATCAGCTTTAACAAATATTTCTAACTTAACAGTTCCGTTTTTAACATCCAACATCACATCTTGTTTATCTGAGCGTGAAACTTCACGTACAATTTCAAATCCTAATTTGGTTACATAAAATTCTTTTGCTTTTGCTAAATTACTTACGATAATCGCAATATGATCAATTTGATTAAAATTCATTACGCCCTCCTGTTTATTTCCTATATGCTATAATTAGCCTAAATTTTGGTATTTAGGGCAATTATAATTGTCGTCTAAATAATACCATTATTCCCTATTCAGTCACTCATAAACGGCTTACGGAGGCTTTTAAATGGCGTATCAGGTTAATTTTAAAGATGCTAGTACTATCGGCCTTGAAATATCACCAGTTGCAGAAGCATTGGCAGGCTTACGTGCCAATGAAGCGCGCTACTTTTGGAATAAATATAAACATAACTTTATCACAACGCCTGCAGCAGATGCTCCCGATATTTTAACTTGGATTGAAACTATTTTAAAAGAACGTGATATGACCTTCCCTTACAAACCACTCGAAGTTAGTGAATTAGAAGTTGATGGCGTTAAGTGGTCATTTGTTTTTTATGAAAATGGTTTAGAAGTAAACACTCTCTATAGTCTTGATCCTAATGGTAAACGTGCCGTTGGCTTTAAGCTCACCGACGGGATGGATATCCCCAAAGAATTTGATGGTAAATTTAAGTTCGCCCGTCAAAAGTCAAAACTAGCTGGTACCATTCGCGGTTCATTTTTCGTAATTAAAGGTGAATATTAAAAAAGGCTGCCAATGGCATCCTTTTTTGTTTCACATGAAACATTTAATCTCAGATACATTAATTTTTACATATATTCTAAAATCAATATTCCATTTTTTTAAATGCTCGATTAGAACATAAATAAATAATTAACGCATATATACAGAAGAGTAATACAATCATGAATAGTGAAGTTCCAAAGCCTAACTGTACTAATAATCCCGAATAACCATTAGGAAGAAAATATTTTAACCCTTTTAAACTTGGGGCAATAAAAGAAATTAAGGCAAACACAATACCAATTAACATTGTTAGACCATCACTTAGTTTAATCGAAATAGCTACTGAAATTAAAATACATAGTTGTGTTACTGCAAAAATACCAATTATAGAAATAATAGCGTCTTGTAAATCAACTAACTGCGTTGGCAAAAATGTACCTGAAGTATAATCCATATGAATCAAATGTAAATAATAAGTGATTAGACTAGCTACAAAAGTCAAAATAAAGTAAATAAAATAAACACCAATAACTGAAGCAATTTTAGCATTCAATATTTTCGAACGTTTAATATCTTTGAAAAGAAACATTTTTCCAGATTTAATTTCGTCGTGAAAACAAGTGACCACTAAATAAATAAAGGCAATAATTGGCAATGTCAATTGATATTGCACAGATTCAACTGCACCAAAAAATTCAAGAAAACTCAGTGAACCTTTTGGTGCACTTAATTGCATGAAATTAGTACTAAAAAAATCAACTAGCAACAACAATAATGGGAAAGCACTAAAACCTACACATAACCAAGTTTCTTTTCTTTTAAGAACAGTTTTAAAAACGGGTCTGAATAAATAATTCATAACTATCCCTCCGTAAAGTAACTTTCTAGTTCATCTTTGGCCGAGTAAATTTTTTCAATTAATTTTTTAGATGATAATTGCTCAAGAATATCATTTAATTTTCCTTTATCAAGTGTTAATGG
This sequence comes from Paucilactobacillus oligofermentans DSM 15707 = LMG 22743, assembly GCF_001434315.1. Lineage (GTDB taxonomy): Bacteria > Bacillota > Bacilli > Lactobacillales > Lactobacillaceae > Paucilactobacillus > Paucilactobacillus oligofermentans. The sequence continues at coordinate 643,373 of NZ_AZFE01000031.1, forward strand.
TAATTCCAGTTCTTGCTTGTTTACTTCGAGTTGATACTTTGTTGCTATACTTGCAATAATTTGTTGTGCTTGGGCTACCTGCATATCTAATCGAATTATTAAGAAATTTTTTTTGTCGTCAAATTGGGTTTTGAGCCTGCCTGAATCAATAAAAATATATCGATTGCACAGGTCTTCCAACTCATTTAATTGATGGCTAGAAATAATCATTGATGTATGTTTAGTAGCTGACCATTGCTGTAAAATTTCAATTAGTTTTTTTACCCCCAGAGGATCTAAGCCCACAAAGGGTTCATCCAAAATCATAAATTCAGGTTCTGCAATCAACGACAATGCAAGGGACAAACGTTGCTTCATTCCAAAAGAAAAATCTACAGGTTTACGATCTTTGGCATTCCATAAATCAACAAGTTCTAAAATATCTTTGATGTTATTTACATATTTTTCTTTTTTATGAATTTCTAAAAAAAACATTAAATTCTCATAAACCGTTAAATGTGGATAAAAAATAGGCTCAATCATTATGCCAAACTTATCAAGAATATTGTTATTTTTCGAGATATCAATACCTTTAAATTTTAATGTCCCCGTTGTTGGTTTTTGTGCTTTTGCCATTAATTTTAATAATGTACTTTTTCCAGAACCATTTTTACCAATCAAGCCAACAATATCTCCGGTTTCAATTGAAAAATTAATATCTTTCAGTGAATAAAAAGAATTAGCTTTATACTTTTTACTAATGTTCTGGGCTTCAATTATTTTCATATTATAACCCTCTCATTTTTTAACAATAGTTAGTATAAAAATCCCAAAAATCATCTGATAACCGCTAATTAAATAAGATTAATTTATACATATATTCTATTTATACTCACACTATTAAGAACTTTAATTCCGATTAAAAAATTATAATAACTTTCACACCATCCATTAAATCAAAATCATGGTGAATTAAATTCAACATACTTTGTAAATCTTTTCACAAACACATATTAGCTCTGTATTTAAAATTATGCAAGTACTTATTATTGGATAAGAAAAAAGCAATTAATTCAAAGTGAATTAGTTGCCTCAATTTTACTTTTTAATAAGTTTCACATGAAACATTTTAATAACTTGTTAACTGTTTTTTCTTCCAAGTAACAACTACCATAATACATATATCAACAGCAATAATCGCTCCAGCACATACAATAAATAAAATTTTATACGATGAGCCTTCAATAATTAATCCACCAAATAATGGTCCTAACGCTTTACCAATTGAGGAAAAAGCATTCATTAATCCTTGATACTTTCCCTTAACATCTTGTGGCGATAACATATTAACGACTGCAGGCATCGTTGGAAAAGCTGTTACTTCACCGACCGTTAAAATAACCATTGCTAACACGAATGCCGTATAAGAATGCGCAAAAATTAACACGAAAAACGAAATCGCACAGAACAAAATTCCGATATAAATTTGATTATATGGATTTTTCAAAAAGCGTGTAATCCGACTCATTATCACTTGAATTATCACAATTAATCCCGCATTAATCGTCCACAGAAAACTATATTGCGCCAGCGATACTCCAGAATCAGTAACATAAACTGACATGTTACTAACCCACTGCTCATACATAATCCACACAATTGCTAAGGAAATGAAAAAGGTCCACATTACAATTAAATTTGGTTTCGGAATTGGAATTTTCTCAACCACATCTTTTTGTCGTAATCCTTTGGCAGGCCTAACAATTCGAAAATGTTTAAACGCTACAAATAAATAAGCTACATATAAAATGGCCGTCAACGCAAATAATGGTGAAACATTACCACGATAAATAAACCCAACCACCGAAGTTCCTAAAACAATTCCTAAATTATTAGCAAAATAAAGCATATTAAATACATGCCGACCATCAATGCTTCTAATTAACGTTCCTAGCGAGTTAATCAAGGTTGTCAGCCAACCATTAAAGAAACCAACGACTGCTAGTAGAATCGGATAAACAGGCCATCCATTCCAAAAAATTAAGCTACTCATGGCTAAAATATCGATAATCAACCCCATAATAATTAATTTTCTTGGATCAGCACTATCAAAAAGCATGCCACTCAAATAACTACCAATTACATTGGTACCTGAATAGATCAACAATACAAACCCAATTATCGTTAGCGATTCATGGAGTTGATTATGCAAATAAATCGTGGTTAGTGGCCAAATAAAACTAGTTCCTAAACTACTAATAAACGAACCAATTACTAACCAACGAAGGCGAATCTCATTTTTCAAGTTCTTGTACTCCTTTTTTGTATACTAACAGTTAAAACCCCAACTCGTAGACTTTACGAATTAGGGTTTATTTTAATGCCCATCCGGGGCATACGAAATCGACGAAAATTTATTATATGATTTTACAAATAGCAACCGAACCGTTCCACGAGCACCACTACGGTTTTTTTCGATAATAACTTCAACTTCACCAACGTTTTCATCATTATCACGCGGATCAGCATTACTATCATCGGCATCATTGTCACGATCGTAATAATCTTCTCGATATAAGAAACCAACAATATCGGCATCTTGTTCAATTGATCCAGATTCACGAATATCAGACAAGACTGGTCGTTTATCTTGCCGTTGTTCCACGCCACGAGATAGCTGTGATAATGCAATCACTGGTACGTGTAACTCTTTAGCTAATTTCTTAAGTTGCCGAGAAATATCAGAAACTTCTTGTTGACGGTTTTCATGATTAGTTCCTTCAATTAATTGTAAATAATCAATTACAATCAGTCCAATACCACCTTGTTCCTTAGCTAAACGACGACATTTTGCTCGTATTTCTGCTACTTTAATTCCTGCAGTATCATCAATAAATATTTTTGTTTTCGATAGGCTACCCATTGCAACCATCAAATTATCCCATTCTTGCGGCGTTAAATTCCCCGTTCTAAAATGATTGGCGTCAATACTTCCTTCAGCACATAACATCCGGCTAACAAGCGATTGTGCTCCCATTTCCAAACTGAAAATAGCGACTGCGGTATCATTTTTAGTTCCGACATTTTGTGCAATGTTCAACGCAAATGCTGTTTTACCAACGGCCGGTCGCGCTGCCAGAATAATCAATTCATCCTCATGTAGTCCGGTAGTCATTTTATCAAGTTCTGTAAATCCGGTCGATAACCCCGTGACATCTGAATCATCAGTCGCCAAACGATTTAATTCTTTCAGATTATCACTTAGGACATCGCGAATATTTTTAAAACCTTCTTTACTATTCGATTCTGAAACATTCATAATTGAACGTTCAGCTTCATCTAATAAATCAGAAACCTCTTCTTCACCCACGTAACTTCGGGTAACAATCGTCGTTGCGGTTTTAATTAATTTTCGTAAAACTGATTTTTCTTGAACAATTTTGGCATAGTAAACCACATTGGCTGCCGTTGGTACCGTCTCCGCTAATTCAACGATATAGCTAACGCCACCAATATCATCAACTTGATTTGATTTTTGTAATTCTTCACGAATTGTTAAAACATCAATTGGTTTATCCCGATCATTTAAATCAACCATTTTATCAAAAATTATTTGATGCGCACGTTTAAAAAAGTCATCAGAAGTTACATACTCCATTGACTCAACAAGTGCATCATTACTTAAAAAGATCGCCCCGAGGACGGCCTTTTCTGCTTCAATATTTTGTGGTTGCGTTTGATCAATTAACACGTCATTATTCATTTTTATAATCCTTAAGTCTTATTTCTCTGTCACATGAACCCGAATTGAGGCAACAATATTAGCAAATAACTTAACCGGCACATTGGTATAACCCATTGTCCGGATGGCATCGTTCATTTCCATTTTACGTTTATCTATTTTAATTCCATATTGTTCTTCAAGACCTTGCGCAATTTGCTTACTTGGAATTGAACCAAAAAGACGGCCATCAGTGCCAGCTTTGGCTTTCAATTCAACTACCGTCTTATCATTTTCCAGCTTTAGTTTTGTCTGTTCTGCTTCCGCAATTAATTCTGCATGTTTCTTATCTTCTGCATGTTTTTGACCAGCTAACGCACTAATGGCCGCTTTATTGGCTTGCTTAGCCTTACCATTCTTGATTAAAAAATTTTGAGCATAGCCATCTGGAACATCCTTAACTTCGCCACGTTTACCGCGACCCTTAACATCTTCTAAAAAAATAACTTTCATAATTAATTATTCCTCGTTTTCATCTTCATTTTCTGGTTTATTTAAAATTTCAATTAAATCAGCACGTACTTCTGCGACCGTTTTATCATTAATTTGTGTAGCTGCATTTGATAAATGACCACCACCACCCATGGCTTCCATAATTACTTGCACATTAAAGTCGCCAACCGATCGGGCTGAAATCCCAACCGAGTGATCATCACGCAAAGTAATCACAAATGATGCATCAATTCCGTCCATCGTTAACAATGAATCTGCGGCTTGTGCCGTCGTAACTGAATCATAAATTACATCGTTTTCCCCAGCACTTAACGCCATGGTTTGATTCAAAATTTCAACTCTTGAAATTAGATAATTACGTTGCATATAACTATCAACATTTTCCTTCATTAACTCTTGAATCAATAATCCATCAGCACCTGCTGAACGCAAGTAACTAGCTGCATCAAAGGTTCGGGTCCCCGCACGTAACGTAAATGATTTAGTATCAACTTGAATCCCGGTCAACATCGCGGTTGCCTCTAATTTGTTAATTCCCTCTGAATCACGAGGTTGATATTCAATCATTTCAGCAATTAGTTCACAAGTTGATGATGCATAAGGCTCAATATACACCAAAATGGGGTTTTCTGGAAATTCTTCACCACGTCGATGATGATCGATAATCATTACTCGACTCTTTAATCGTTCAAATAGTGATTCCGACATTGAAATTTTAGGCTTCGAATGATCAACCATAATTAATAAACTATGATCGGTCGCTTTCTCTAATGCCTGATCTACTGTAATGATGTGGTCTTGTATATCTTGGTAACCATCTTCGTCGACCTTTTCCAATAATTTCGCCACATCTGAATGGATATGGTCATTATCCAATACAATCCAACATTCTTGATTATTCATTTTCGCAATTCTTTGAATCCCTAAACAAGCTCCAATTGAATCCATATCTGGAATTCGATGTCCTTGAACAAAAATTTGATCCGATTCGGTCATTAATTCTTGTAACGCTTGGCTAATCATCCGTGCTCGAACACGAGTCCGTTTTTCCATTGGATTAGTTTTACCACCATAAAAACGAGCTTGCTTATCCGCCGCTTTAACGACGACTTGATCACCACCACGACCAAGCGCCAAGTCAAGATTACTTTGTGCTAACTTGGATAATTTGTTTAAATCATTATCCCCATAAGCTACGCCGACACTTAAAGTTACTGGTGAATTTTGTTTAGTTGTATTTTCGCGAATTACATCTAAAATTGAAAATTTATTTTGTTCGACAATATCTAATGAACTTTGATGTCCTAAAATCAAATAATAATCGTCATCAATTGTTTTAATAAATAACCCATATTTTTCAGCCCATTCATTTAATTCTGAGGTGATGTAATTACGTAAATTCGATATATCTGAATCACTCATCCCTTGGCTAATTTCAGCATAATTGTCTAAATAAATATTACCTAAAACTAATTTATCATCTTCATATAATGATTCGATTTCAATATATTTAGTTACATCCATTAAATATGCAATATTAAAATCGGCCTGAACTAGTAGCGTAAACTGTTTTCCTGCCCATTCAATTGTGTGATAATCTTCGTCATCCCAATGTGCTTTGATTTTTTTAAATAATTCAGGTTCAACGGCTTCTAATTGATTACCAATTAAATCTTCATCGCCAAAAAAATGTGCCAAATAAGGATTAATCCATTCAACTTTATCTTTATCATCAAACACCAAAATACCAATTGGCATTTCTAACAAGGCTTGTTGTTCGCCCGTTTTTATTCGATAGGCCAAATCATTCAAATATTCATGCGTATCGGTTGCCATTTTTTGTAATAATTCAATTGAAAAATAAAGCCCAATCACAATTAGGACAAGCATAATTAGACCGTAAATCCAGCCCATCAGGAATGCAAATATGATTCCTAATCCTGATACCACAAATAAAAACAGCGCCAATGATCGCACGTTAGTATTTTTGATAAATATTTCAATATTTTCTCGATCAAAGAAGTCCTTCATAGTTGCTCCAATCATGCATAAATCTTTTATTTAACGTTTATTTTAGTAATTTCATTTTATCACATTTTATAAAAGTGATTTGAAGTATTTAAATCCACTAAAAAAGAGGTAGTTCAAATAACTTTCGAACCACCTCAATAGAGACTATGCTTTTTTGATTCCTTTGCCCAATAATTTACCAACAACGGGTAACTTTCCAAATTCACTAACATTGTCATTTGGCGCAACAACTAAATTAGTTGCTGACTTAGCTAAATCAGAAAAGGCATTAATCGATTGATTTTGGAAATATTTATCATCGGCATTACTTAACCCTGCCTGAATCGTATCAATTCGATAACGTTCTGCATCGGCACGAGTTTGAGTAGCATCTGCTTCCGCTTTGGCGGTGGCCATTAAAGCATCATTCTTCGCTTTCGTCGTTAATTCAATCGACTTAGCTTCACCTTCAGCTTTGGCAATTGTAGCAACACGTTCACGATCAGCCGTTAATTGTTTATCCATGGCTTCTTGAATAGCTTTCGATGGGGTTAATTCATCAATATTAATCCGGTCAACATTAATTCCATACGTATTTGTTAAATCACCAATCGCTAAGGCCAACTCTTGATTAATCTTAGCTGTTGATCCTAAAGCTTCATTTAAGTCCATACGGCCAATAATATCACGTAAATGACCACGAACTAATTGGGCCATTGATTCAACCGAATCAGTATTCTCATATTGATACTTAACCCCATCAGTTACATGAAAGTTTAACGTTAAACTAGCTGAAACATCCGCATTATCCTTCGTAATAATTGAATAATTTGGTAATGATAACGGCTCCATTGCTAAACTAACTTTGCGAATTTTTTGAATAAAAGGAATATATAAATGGAGCCCTGATTCAACGCTGCTACGATACTTGCCTAACGTTTCAACCAAACCTTGATTATTTTGTGGTACGATCTTTAATCCAAATGGCATAATAGCCCTCCTATATTTTACGTAATGTCAGTATATTACCAACGGCATCAACAATCGCATACTGTGCGGCTTCTTCGGCCAATGAATTATCACTCGTCAAATAACGATAATAAATTCCCCTGACTTGAACCAAACCAGTATTTTGATCGATATCCTTGCCATTAACTACTTGCCCGGTTATTTGCCGTTGCTCAAAGCTTTTTCCTTTGACCGACTCTTCCAAAATATGTTCAATATGTGCATTAATGCTCCGATTCTTTTGTTGTGCAGTCTCAGACAAATGATCATATAAATCTTGATCAAGTCGTAATAAAAACTTTTTTTTATCTTCGGCCAATTGACATCACCTTCCTGATATCATTTTGATATTAACTTTATCATATTATATTGATCCAAGATATGCAACCGTTATCATGTTTTATCACAAAAAAAATAACCCATAAATGAGTTATTTTTTTGATTATTAATCTTCTGCAACGAATGGTAATAATCCCATAATACGTGAACGTTTGATTGCTTGTGTCAAACGACGTTGGTTTTTGGCGCTAACACCAGAAACACGACGTGGCAAAATCTTACCGCGTTCCGAAATGAAACGCTTAAGCAAATCAGTGTTTTTGTAATCGATGTATTCGATATGGTTGGCAGCAATGTAATCTACCTTACGGCGACGACGTGCGCCACCTCTTCTTTGTTGTTGAGCCATTGAAGTTTCCTCCTCATTCTAAATTAATTAAAATGGTAGGTCATCATCGGAAATGTCGATTGATTGACCATTGCTAGCGAATGGATCGTTAGCTGCTGCACTAGAATTATTATTGCTAGCACTGCTTGGTGAACCAAACGGATTATCGTTTGCTGACGAACCTTGGGGGGTAGATGCATGATTATCAAAATTCGAATTGCCGGCTGGGGCTGAATTTTGATTTTGTGAACGAGGTTCAAGTAGTGAAAAGTTTTCTACAACTACTTCAGTTACATAAACCCTTTGTCCCTGTTGGTTTTCGTAGTTACGGGTTTGAATCCGTCCTTCGATACCAACTAAAGATCCTTTATGTGTGAAATTAGCGAAATTCTCTGCAGCTTTTCTCCAAATTACACAGTTAATGAAGTCAGCTTCACGTTCACCAGCTTGGTTCGTGAACTGACGGTTAACTGCAAGTGAGAAAGTTCCCACTGCAGTTCCACTAGTTGTGTATCGCAACTCAGTATCTTTAGTTAAACGTCCAACAAGTACGGCACGATTAATCATAGCTAAATACTCCCTTCTAAAGTTATCTTTCGACTAAATATTATCCTTCACGTTTAATAATCATGTGACGAAGAATATCTTCGCTGATCTTAGCTAAACGATCGAATTCGTTTAAAGCTGCGTCGTCATTTGCTGTCAAATTAATAATGTGGTAAGTTCCTTCATTATAATTTGCGATTTCGTATGCAAATCGACGAGTAGACCAGTCTTTTGAATCAACGATAGTAGCACCGTTGTCTGTGACGATCTTGTCAAAACGTTCAACAAGAGCAGTTTTAGCTGCATCATCAAGATCAGGACGAACGATGTACGTAATTTCATAACGTGTTGCTTCCATTGACTGTTACACCTCCTTATGGACTATTGGTCCCACTTCCAATTGAGTGGGACAAGGAAAGTAAAACGTAAAAAACGTATACTCACAAACAAAAATTATAGCATGCTACAACAAATAAAACAAGGACATAAAAATCCTGAATTACGATACATATACTAGATACGCACATAACTCAGGATTTTCATTTAATTATTTATTTTTATTCTTCGGTTGATGATTCATCTGTGTTAGCTGGTGCTTCAACGGCAGTTTCAATACTGTCAGTTGTTGCTTCAGCCTCATCTTCAGGAACATCAACTTCTTTAGCAACTTTCGTCATCGTTGCCACATGAGTTTCATCGTCCATTTTAATTAAATGAACTCCCAATGTTGCTCGTCCCGTTTGAGATACATTCGCAACATCAAAGCGGATGATAACCCCTTTATCAGTTACCAACATGATATCTTCATCACCAGTAACTGTCGTCATCCCAGCTAATGGTCCGTTCTTTTCAGTCACGTTAGCGGTCTTAATCCCTTTACCACCACGACCTTTAATTGGATATTCACTGGCACTCGTTTGCTTACCAAATCCTTTTTCACTAATAATAAAGACTTTACTATCAGCTTCAAGAATATCAACACCAATTACATAATCATTTTCACGTAAACGAATTCCACGAACTCCAGAAGCGGAACGTCCCATTGAACGAACATCAGCACCCTTAAAGCTAACTGCGTAGCCTAAATGAGTTCCGATAATCATGTTTTGGTCTTCAGAGATAATTGAAACGCCAATTAACGAATCATCTTCTTTAAGGGTAATTGACTTCAAACCATTATTCCGAATATGGGTAAATTCAGAAACCGGCGTCCGTTTAACCGTTCCCTTTAAGGTTGTGAAGAATAAGAAGTTATCGTCATTGTTAGTTTCACGAGCGATGTTAACAACGGCTGAAATTTTTTCTTCCGAATCAATTCCGAGTAAATTAATGATTGGAATTCCCTTAGCTGTTCGGCCGTATTCAGGAATTTCATAACCCTTCATTGAGAACACCTTACCAGTATTGGTAAAGAAGAGCAGCATATCATGTGTTGACGTTGAAATCATTTGTTCAATGAAATCATCATCATGGACACCCATGCCTTGAACGCCACGACCACCACGATTTTGAGTTTTAAACTCATCAACTGGAAGTCGTTTAATGTAACCATTATGAGTCAACGAAACGATTACGTCTTCTTCTTCAATCAAGTCTTCATCTTCAATACTGGTAACATCTCCAACTTGTAATTCAGTTCGACGAGGATCGCCAAATTTTTCTTGAATTTCAAGAAGTTCTTGATAAATAACTTTTTGGATTCGTTCAGAATGTTCCAAAATATCTTTAAAATCAGTAATTGAATCCATTAACGCATTGTATTCATCTTCAATTTTATTACGTTCCAAACCAGTCAAACGAACTAAACGCATATCAAGAATTGCTTGGGCTTGACGTTCAGATAATGAATAATTTTCAATTAATTGATTTTTAGCAATTTCACTCGTTTGTGAACCACGAATAATCGCAATAATTGCATCAATATGATCTAAGGCGATTCGCAATCCTTCGAGAATATGTGCTCGCGCTTGTGCCTTTTTCAAGTCAAATTCAGTCCGACGACGAACAACTTGTTCTTGATGTTCAAGATAATATTCAAGAATTTGTTTTAAACTAAGAACTTTTGGCGTTCCTTTAACGATGGCCAACATGTTAAAACTAAATGATGTTTGCAATAACGTTAATTTATATAAATTATTTAAAACGACTTCGGCACTAACATCGCGACGAACATCAATGGCAATCCGCATACCTTCACGATCAGATTCATCGTTGGCATCCGTAATTCCTTCAATCCGCTTGTCACGAGCTAATTCAGCAATTCGTTCAATCAATTTAGCTTTATTAACCATGTAAGGTAATTCAGTCACAACAATTCGTTGCTTACCATTTTTTAGTTCTTCGATATCGACTTTAGCCCGGACAATAATGCTTCCGCGCCCAGTTTCATAAGCCTTACGAATCCCTGACTTACCCATCACAATTCCACCAGTTGGGAAATCAGGACCCGGAACGGCTTCCATCAAGTCAGCCGTAGTTGCCTCAGGATTATCCATTAAAATATGGATTGCGCCAATTACTTCAGCCAAATTATGGGTTGGAATATTAGTTGCCATCCCAACCGCAATTCCAGAAGCTCCATTAACTAATAAGTTAGGAAAACGAGCTGGCAAAATTGATGGTTCTCGTTCAGTACCATCATAATTATCAACAAAATCAACAGTATCTTTATTAATATCACGAACCATTTCCATCGCGATTTTACTCATTCGCGCTTCGGTATAACGCATGGCAGCAGCGCCATCACCATCGACGGAACCAAAGTTACCATGACCATCAACAAGCATGTTCCGATAACTAAAATCTTGTGCCATCCGGACCATTGATTCATAAATTGCTGAATCCCCATGAGGATGATACTTACCCATAACGTCACCGACGATACGCGCCGATTTTTTATAAGGTTTATCTGGTGTAACACCTAATTCGTTCATTCCATACAAAATCCGACGATGGACGGGTTTTAAGCCATCACGAACATCTGGTAACGCACGCGCCACAATAACACTCATCGCGTAATCTAAAAATGATGTTCGCATCTGTGACGATAGATTCACATCGGTTATCTTTGTTCCTGAAATATCTTTTTCAGCCACGATTGTTCCTCCCTTTTAAAACGATTTATAAATCTAAGTTTTCTACGAATGTCGCATTTTCTTCAATAAATTCACGTCGTGGTTGAACTTTATCACCCATTAACATTGAGAAAACTTGATCGGCTTCAATCGCGTCATCTAAACTAACTCGTAATAATCGACGTCTGGTGGGATCCATTGTCGTTTCCCATAACTGTTCGGCATCCATTTCACCAAGTCCCTTATACCGTTGAATTGCTGGCTTGGGTGATGGTTGTAAAGTTCCTAAAATCGTTGCTAATTCTTCATCAGAATCAATATATTGGATAAATTTACCTTGGCGCACTTGATACAATGGTGGCTGCGCAATATAAACATAGCCAGCTTCAACCATTGGTCGCATAAAGCGATAGAACAAGGTCAATAGTAGTGTCCGAATATGAGCGCCATCGACATCGGCATCGGTCATAATTACCAATTTATGATAATTAGCTTTCCCAACATCAAATTCATTTCCAAACCCAGTTCCTAAAGCTGTAAATAATGAACGAATTTCTTCATTAGCTAAAATTCGATCTAAACTGGCTTTTTCAACATTCAAAATTTTTCCACGAATTGGTAAAATAGCTTGCGTTAAGCGTGAACGTCCCTGCTTGGCAGAACCACCAGCAGAGTCCCCTTCGACAATAAATAGTTCCGAAATGGCTGGATCTTTACTAGTATTATCTGCTAACTTACCAGGTAAATTACTGATTTCAAGACCACTCTTTTTACGCGTAACTTCACGGGCATGTTTCGCAGCAATCCGCGCTTTTGATGCTAAAATTCCTTTTTCAACAATCTTTTTCGCAACATCGGGATTTTCCATCATAAAACGACTAAAGGTTTCACTAAATAAGTGATCAGTTGCTGTTCTAGCATCAGAATTACCTAATTTAGTCTTGGTTTGACCTTCAAATTGAGGATCCGGATGCTTAATTGAAACAACAGCCGTTAAACCTTCACGAACATCATCACCGGATAATGAATCTTCGTTTTCTTTCAAAATCCCTTTTTTCTTACCATAATCATTAATTACGCGGGTTAGTGCCGTCTTAAACCCAGTTTCATGAGTTCCACCTTCGTAAGTATTAATATTATTCGTAAAAGTTAACAAGTTATTATGAAAATCATCCGTATATTGAAGGGAAACTTCAACCGTAATCCCTTTTTCTTCAGCTTCTAAATAAATGGGTGGTTCAAATAAAACTTCTTTATTAGCATTCAAATATTCAACATAATGCTTAATTCCACCTTCATAGTGGAACGATTCAGTTGATGGTTCGTCAGGACGATTATCGGTAATACTAATTTTAAGACCCTTATTCAAAAAGGCTAGTTCCCGAATTCTGGTCGTCAAAACCTTAATATCGAACGTCGTGGTTTCACGGAAAATGTCAGGATCTGGAACAAAATGAACAATCGTTCCATGTTCATCTTCAGGACGAGTACCAATGACTTTAATTGGTGTTACTACTTTACCGTAAGCAAAATCAACGTAATATTCTTTCCCATTACGAATAACTTTGGCATCTAATTTAGTTGAGAGCGCATTAACAACTGAGGCCCCAACCCCATGCAGCCCACCAGAAACTTTATATCCGCCGCCGCCAAATTTACCACCGGCATGTAAAATCGTAAAGACCGTTTCCAACGCTGATTTACCAGTTTTAGCTTGTACATCAACTGGAATTCCCCGACCATTATCAGTTACGGTAATACTATTATCTTTTTCAACGGTAACGGTAATGTGATTGGCAAACCCAGCTAAGGCTTCATCAATCCCATTATCAACAATTTCCCAAACTAAATGGTGAAGTCCTTGTGAAGAAGTCGTACCAATATACATACCTGGTCGCTTACGAACCGCTTCAAGTCCTTCTAAAACTTGAATTTGGCTGGCATCATATTCTTTAGCTAATTCTGCTTTTGTTTCCTTTTCAGTACTCATGTATGACCCTCCTACTGTGTTCCAAATTTCCCATAAAACCTATATTTTTAGTCTTCGTTCAATAGAATCCCTTGTTCAATTTCAAAAATCTTCGGTTCTTTAATTAATTGTCGCGCAACCCCGCTTAAACTAGTTGTGGTCAAAAAAGTTTGAACCTTATCTTGAATCGCGGTTAATAAATGGGTTTGCCGTTCATCATCTAATTCTGATAAAACATCATCTAATAATAATAGCGGATACTCACCCGTTTGGGCTTTCATTAAATCAATTTCAGCGAGCTTAACCGATAAGGCGGTTGTGCGTTGCTGTCCCTGGGACCCATACGTTTGGACATTATTGTCATTCACCAAAAATTTAAGATCATCGCGCTGCGGGCCGTATAAAGTACTACCTAGTTCAATCTCACGACTTTCATTCTTAGTTAACAAGGCTAGTAATTGTTCATAAACACTTTCGACCGTGGCATCGTCTGCAACGGTTAATTGTGACGCATAATGAAACGTTAATTTCTCTTTTCCCTGTGAAATCTCATCATGAATTACTTGCGCCCAGCCTTCTAATTGCTGAAGAAAATTAACCCGGGCCACCATAATTTCAGCCCCATAAGCGGCTAATTGATCTGATAATACTTGTAAAAAAATCCGATCAGTTTGTTTTCGTTGTTGTAACTGCTTTAAATATTGATTCCGTTGCTTCAAAATCGTGCGATATTGCCCGGAATTATATAAATATTTATTACTCATTTGACCAAATTCCATATCCATAAACCGGCGCCGCATTGCGGGTGCGCCTTTAACTAAGGATAAATCTTCGGGTGCAAATAAAATAACGTTTAATTGACCAATATATTGTGATAATTTTGCCTGTTCTAAATGATTAACTTTGGCTTTTTTTCCCTTTGAGTTAAACAGTAATTCTAACGGAACGGTGCCATTTGTTTTTTTAACCCGACCACTAATAAAAGCGTCACTTCCCTGCCATTTAATTAGTTCTTTATCATTAGCAGTTCGATGACTCTTGGTCAGAGCTAAGACATAAATTGATTCTAGCAAATTTGTTTTACCTTGAGCATTTTCACCAATCATGACGTTAATTCCAGGTGAAAATTCAACCTGTAAATCATCATAATTACGAAAATTTCGTAAATGTAAATCAGTTAAAATCATTCGTCTGCCTACTTATCTTTGATTACAAATGAACCAAATCCTGGAACTTCGACAGCGTCATCAGTATATAACTTACGGCCACGTCGTTGATCTTGTTCACCATTTACATAAACTTCATTATCAATTAAAAACCATTTTGCAGCACCACCGGTTGGGATAATTCCTTCTTCTTTAAGAAGTTGGCCAACAGTAATAAATGGTTGATCATTATAGACAATTACAGGTTCTTCCAAATTATTCACCTACTTTTTTTATTCACCTTTCATTATACCTGTTAAATTAGGTAAAAACAATCCGATGACCGCTAATTTTGCGTTTATAGCGATTACAGCTCGTTTTGATATTTTTGACCAAAACGCCTTAAAATCGCTAATTTTATGTTTTATCGTTAAATTCAAAATTAGATATTTAAATTTAACTTCACGACAAACTAAAAACGACCCCTCAAATGAGGAGTCGTTTTGGTAACTAAAATTATTAATATGTTCGTACTGGGGTAATTAATTGAATAAAATTGTCTTCATTTTCAGTTGGTACTAACGTAAATGGTCGTAGCGCTGAAGTGAACGAAATTTTAATTTCACTTTGACCAAAGGAACGTAACGCATCTTTCATATAATCTGGATTAAATGAAATTTCAACTGGTTGCCCCGCAACTGTTGAGACACTAATTTGTTCTTCAACATTTCCGACATCAGGTGAGTTACCACTGATTTCAGCAAGTTGTTCTTCAGGTTGGATATTTAATTTAACCACATTATTACGACTTTCATGTGACAACAATGAAGCTCGTTCAATTGCTGCTAAAAAGACCGATGCATTTAGTTCAACCGTCGTATCAGAAGTATCGGGAATCAAGCGCGTTGTGTCCGGATAGTTTCCTTCCAATAAGCGTGAATAAAAGAGGGTGTCGCCTAATAAGAATAAGACTTGATTGTCAGCAATGCGTAATTGAATTTCTTTACGATTATCATCAATCATTCTTGATAATTCTTGTAAACTCTTACCAGGAATAATGACATTATAAGTTTGCGAAACTGCGGTTGGGAGATTAATTTTTCGTTGTGCTAATCGATGACTATCAGTAGCGACCGCCACTAATTGATTTTCACTAAGAATTAAATGAATCCCCGTTAAGATAGGACGACTTTCTTGAGTTGATACAGCTAAGACGGTTTGCCCAATCACTTCTTTTAAGACATCACCAGCTAAACTAATCGTATTTTCGCTATCAATTTCTGGTAAATGTGGGTAGTTGTTGGCATCTTGACCATTAATGGTAAATGAAGCAGTCCCGGAAGTAATTTGGGTTTGGAACCCATCGGTAACTTCAATGGTGACTTGCTTGTCCGGTAATTTTTTAATAATTTCACTGAAGAAACGAGCTGGTAAGACAATTGAGCCGGCAGAAGCAATTTCTAATTCCATTTTTTCATCAGAATTACTTAATACTGATTCAATTGTAATATCAGCATCACTACCAGTTAGGGTTACATCTTCATCAGAAACTACTAGTTTAATTCCAGTTAATATTGGAATCGTAGTCTTTGATGAAATAGCTCGTAAAACATCATTTAACTTATTGATAAAGGTGGCACGGTTAATTGTGAATTTCATGAATTCTAATCCTCGTCAGTCTATATATAATTATATTTAAAAACAGTAGAAGTAGTAGGCCCTGTTCATACTGTGGAAAAGTAAGGATGGGCTTGTTAAATCAAGTGAAAAAGCTTGTTGATAACCTGTGGATAACTACCTGCGTATTCCACAAGTTTTCCACAATTACGGCTTAAGCTCTATTTTAAGGTTTTGTACGTCTTCTTGCAAATTAGCGTTGGTTTTAATTTCGGCTTCAATTTTATCAATTGAATGTAAAACGGTGGAATGATCCTTACCACCAAAGGCATCACCAATTTTAGGGAGTGAATAATCGGTTAAATCACGGGCTAAAAACATGGCAATTTGGCGAGGAACAACGATTTGTTTAACCCGTTTTTTACCACGTAAATCAGCAACCGATAAACTATAGTAGGCAGCAACTTTTTCTTGAATTACTTCAACGGTTAAGGTTTGGACCCCTTCTAGTTTTAAAGCCTTTAGTGAGTTTGCCGCTAATTCAGTGGTAATACTTTTTTTCATTAAGTGGGAATAAGCTTGAACCCGTGATAAAGCCCCTTCAAGTTCACGAACATTGGAATCAACTTGGGACGCAATGTAAGTCAAGGTATCACTGGGAATATCGATATGATCAGCTTGGGCCTTACTACGTAAAATCGCAATTCGGGTTTCTAAATCGGGGGTGGTAATATCAACCGATAGGCCCCATTTAAAGCGGGAAACTAGTCGATCTTGCAATTTCGGAATTTCATTGGGTAAGCGATCCGAAGTTAGTACAATTTGTTTGTTTTCTTCATATAAGGCATTAAAGGTATGGAAGAATTCTTCTTGCGTTCCTTCTTTATCAGCGAAGAATTGAATGTCATCGACTAATAGGAGATCTAATTGACGATATTCTTGGCGAAATTGTTCTTGTTGTCCGGTTTGAATGGCATTGATGAAGTCGTTCGTAAAGGCTTCACTGGTGACGTATTTGACGCGCGTATTGCTATTGGCTTCCATCATTTTGTTACCAATGGCGTGCATCAAATGAGTTTTTCCTAAACCAACCCCACCATAAAAGAACAGTGGATTATACATTTTACCAGGTTCTTCTGAAACCACTAAAGCGGCGGCATGAGCCATTTGATTACCTTTACCAATCACGTAGGTATCAAAGGTATAACGTGGATTTAACGCGGTATCGACCTTAAAGGAGCGGGTATCTTTAGATGGAACATGGTTAGTTGGTTGATCACTTTCTACTATGTAATAGGGAGTGACATTCTTTCCAATTTCTTTAAAAGTATACTGTTGAACTTTGGGGGTTAATGATTTTACCCAATAATCTTTGTGGAACGTCGATGGTAATTCAATCGTTAAAAGATCGTCGTCAAAAGAAATAATTTTAGCGGGGTCAATTAAATTGTTATAAGTCACACTAGTGACGTCATTCTTAAAAGATTCTTTAATTTTGTTCCAAAATGACTCTAAATCAGTCAAGGCAAGCCCTCCAGTTATAAAAATACTCTATTTAGTTTAGCATGCACGGAGCGAGTTTTCCACAGGGATGTTGAAATCTTTTTGTAATAATGAACAACGCTGTGTGTAAAATGTCCACAAGGATGTGGAAAAGCGAAAAGAAACGGGGCGTTTTCAGGTTATCCACAAAAAGTAAGTGGAAAAAGAGGTAGATATTTAAAGGGTTTAGGGCACTTATCCACAAGCAAAAACCAAATGTGGATAACTTTATTGACAAGCTGTGGATATGTGGAAAAATAAGGGATAACCCTGTGGAAAACCCAAAAGTATCCACAGATTGAAAAGCAACGCTGTGGATTATTTGTGGAAAATGAAGGTAAATAAATATTTTTTCTTCTAATTTGGGTGTTTCTTCTGTTTTAACTTTGTGATAAAATTGTAGGGTATTGTTTGGAAAGGTCGATTCGATCGACTAAATATATAAAAATAACATCCTAATAAGGAGGTGCTAAATTATGAAAAGAACATTCCAACCAAAGAAACGCCATCGCCAACGCGTACATGGCTTCCGTCAACGTATGAGTACAAGTAACGGCCGCAGTGTATTAGCACGTAGACGTCAAAAAGGTAGAAAAGTATTGTCTGCATAAGAAGGCCACTATCAAGTGGTCTTTTTTTCTGAAATAAATTTGAGGAAGATCTAATGAAAAAATCGTACCGTGTGAAGAAGGAATTGGACTTCCAAAAAGTCTTTGAAACACACAACTCGGTCGCCAATCGAAAATTTATTATCTATCAATTAGAGAAACCAGGACAAAAGCATTTCCGGGTTGGTATCTCAGTAGGTAAGAAAATTGGGAATGCGGTCCATCGTGTTTGGGTTAAACGGAGAATGCGACAAGCCTTGTTGGAATTGAAACCACAGATTAAATCTGAAGTTGATTTTATCATCATTGCGCGACCATCAACGGACCAAATATCAATGGATGAAGCAAAGAAGCATCTGACGCACGTGTTAAAACTAGCACAATTAATCGATGATGAAGTGGAGGACTAAAGAGTGAAGAAGAGGTTTCGAAAATATTTAGCCTTAATCAGTGTCTTGGGATTGACTGTCTTTTTGGCAGCGTGTTCTAATGCCCCGGTTACTAGTAAAAGTACGGGTTTGTGGGATCATTGGATTGTTTATAATTTCTCACGAGTTATTATTTGGTTATCACACCATTTTGGTGGTTACGGTTTTGGGATCATTATTTTTACCATTATTGTAAGAATTATTATCCTCCCATTGATGATTTACCAAACAAAATCAATGCGGAAAACGCAAGAAATTCAACCTAAGATGAAGGCGCTGCAAAAGAAATATTCATCAAAGGATATGGAGACGGTTCAGAAATTACAAGAAGAACAAAAGAAATTGTATTCTGAAGCTGGGGTTAACCCATTTGCGTCAATGTTACCGTTACTAGTTCAGATGCCAGTTATTTATGCTTTGTATGCTGCTATTTGGCGGACTGATGCATTGAAGCATGGATCATTTTTATGGCTTGAATTAGGTGATAAAGATCCATATTTCATTTTGCCAATTTTGGCTGCCGTCTTTACGTTTATGAGTTCATGGTTATCAATGGCCTCAATGCCGGAGAAAAATGGAATGACTTCAATGATGACTTATGTAATGCCAATCTTTATTTTCTTTATGGCTGTGAATATGTCATCAGCGATTTCGTTGTACTGGAGTGTGACCAATGCATTCCAAGTAGGCCAAACGTTGGTTATTCAAAATCCATTTAAGATAAATCGTGAACGAGCCGAAAAAGTTGCCGAAGAAAAAGCGAAGAAAAAAGCGATTGAAAAGGCCAAACGAAAAGCGGTTAAGGGTAAAAGATAACAAGTAAATTATTAATTAAGGATTGATATTATCTGTAGTTTGGATAAAATCGATCTTTTTTTGTAATGAAAAACCGGCAATAATGCGAAAAATTTTGAGCATGATATAATTAGTTGTGAAGCTAAACAAGGAGGCCAGCAAACAATGGCAATATTTACTGGTAAGACGGTTGCAGAAGCAATTGAAAATGGGTTAATTACCCTTAAATTAACCAAAAGTGAAGCAAATATCAAGGTTTTAAATGGGCCTAAACAAGGCTTATTTGGCCGTGTGCGAAAAGAAGCGGAAGTTGAAGTTCTACCGATTAATTCCCGCTATCATGCGATTGGTACTGATTTAATGAGTGAAGATGAAAGCGAAGTGTCAATCGAATCACTGCCGGAATCAGGGGAAATGACTAATGAGCAAGTTCGGGCGATGCTAGTTTCTAGTCTGTCGCGCGCAACGGCAGAATACGTTAAAGAACTAGCGGCAAAAAAAGATATTATTCTTTCATATGAAATTAAAATTAATCATGATGACTGGGTAATCAATTTAAAAACGAATAATGAAACGAAATTAATTGGAATTAAAGGTGCAACCATCAATGAATTTCAAGATTTAGCTAATCAATACGTCAGAGAAGCCCGCCTAGATGATATTGAAGTCATGCTGGATACGAATGATTATCGAGCCAAACGAAGTAAAATTTTGAAAAAAGTGGCCAAGCAAGCCGTTAACGAGGTAATTAAGTCTGAAGAAGTTGTGGTGTTTGATCCGATGCCGGAAGGTGAACGGGCACAAATTCATGAATTTTTAAAAGATAACCAGCAAGTTCGCTCATATTCCGAAGGTAAAGGAAAGCAACGAGTGGTTGTCGTTGCCCCACGCACCAAACTAAATGATTGACATTCTGGTGAATCCATTTTAAAATATCGTAGTTAGAAATAAATCAGATAGTAGGCATTTACGTTAGTTTAAGTAGCGTAAACGAAAGACTTATTATTAAATTAAATAGGGTAAAAGTAGTGAAAGTACTTTACCACGTCTGCAAATTGTAGGCGTGGAGTAGGTGCTTTTTTTGTTTGTCGGAAAGGGGTATTAACTTGGCAAATTCAGAATTTGATACAATTGCAGCAATTTCGACACCAGCTGGTGAAGGTGGAATTTCAATTATTCGCATTAGTGGTGAACAGGCCTTGCCAATTGCACAAGTAATTTTTAAAGGGAAGTCGTTAGCATCGGTCGCTTCGCATACGATTAACTATGGACATGTAATTGATCCAATTTCGCGAGCAGAAGTTGATGAAGTGATGGCTTCAGTTATGTTAGCCCCAAAAACCTATACTAAAGAAGATATTGTCGAAATTAATTGTCATGGTGGGTTAGTGGCGACCAATCAAATTTTACAATTACTATTGAGTAATGGCGCACGGTTAGCCGAACCAGGTGAATTTACCAAGCGCGCTTTCTTAAATGGGCGCATTGATTTGTCACAAGCGGAAGCCGTGATGGATTTAATTCGCGCCAAAACTGATAAATCAATGAAAGTGGCACTTAATCAACTTGATGGTAATTTGTCACGCTTAATTAAACAATTACGGCAAGATATTTTAGATGTGTTAGCCCAAGTCGAAGTGAATATTGATTACCCTGAATATGATGCGGTTGAAGAAATGACAACCAAGTTATTACAAGAAAAAGCAGCTGAACTACAACAAATTATTAAACAATTATTAAAGAGTGCCAAGCAAGGGAAGGTCTTACGTGAAGGATTAGCGACTGCCATTATTGGTCGCCCTAACGTTGGTAAATCAAGTTTATTAAATAACTTATTACATGAAGACAAGGCAATTGTCACCGATATTGCGGGAACGACGCGGGACGTGATTGAAGATTATGTCAATGTAAATGGAGTTCCATTGAAGTTAATTGATACAGCGGGAATTCGAGAAACAACGGATCAAATTGAAGCAATTGGGGTTGAACGAAGTCGTAAAGCAATTGCAACGGCCGATTTAGTTTTACTATTATTGAATAATAATGAAGCCTTAACTGATGAGGATCGTGGCTTAATTGACGATACTAAGGATGTTAAGCGGATCGTTATTTTAAATAAAACCGATTTACCAACTAAATTAGATCATGCTGAACTGACTGACTTAGTGGATGCTGCAGATATTATTGAAACCTCGATTGTGAATGATGATGGCATGGATCAATTGGCTAACCGCATTAGTGACTTATTTTTCGGTGAAGGAATCGAAACTAATTCTAATAGTGTGATGGTTACCAATGCCCGCCACATTGGGTTGCTAAATCAAGCCGATGCCGCTTTAAGTGATGTGCAACAAGGAATTGCGGCTGGGTTACCAGTTGACCTAGTTCAAATTGATATGACACGTAGTTGGGAATTACTTGGTGAAATTACCGGTGATAGTTATCAAGATGAATTATTGGATCAACTATTCAGCCAATTTTGTTTAGGAAAATAAATTAAGTTAAAAAGTGTTATAAGGAGAACAAATTATGGAACAAGCCTTACCATATACAGGAAAAGAATATGATGTAATTGTTGTTGGCGCGGGGCATGCTGGTAGTGAAGCTGCTTTGGCTGCTGCCCGGATGGGAAATAAAACCTTATTAATGACGATTAATTTAGATATGGTTGCATTTATGCCTTGTAATCCTTCGGTTGGGGGCCCAGCCAAAGGGATTGTAGTGCGTGAATTAGACGCACTTGGTGGCCAAATGGGTCGCAATATTGATAAAACATATGTCCAAATGCGGATGCTTAATACTGGTAAAGGACCAGCTGTCCGTGCTTTAAGAGCGCAAGCTGATAAGCATGCCTATCATGCCGAAATGAAGCACACGATTGAAAATGAACCGAATTTGACGTTACGGCAGGGAATGGTTGATGACTTAATCGTTGAAGATGGTGTTTGTAAGGGTGTAATTACCAGTACTGGTGCACATTATGCCGCTAAAAGTGTTGTATTAACCGTGGGAACCGCGGCCCGTGGAAAGATTATTATTGGTGAATTACAATATGAATCCGGTCCAAATAATTCTCAAGCAGCCATGAAGCTCACGAAAAATTTAGCTGATTTAGGCTTTGAAATTGAACGCTTTAAAACGGGAACCCCACCACGGGTGGATGGAACTACGATTGATTATAGTCAGACCGAAGAACAACCCGGTGATGAAGCGCCTAATCACTTCAGTTTTACAACGCCGGATAGCCAATATTTACTACTTAAAGATCAACTTTCATGTTGGTTAACTTATACGAACGAATCAACACATAAAATCATTCGGGAAAACTTAGATCGGGCACCCATGTTTTCAGGCACCATTGAAGGCGTTGGACCACGATATTGTCCATCGATTGAAGATAAAATTGTGCGTTTTGCTGACAAACCGCGCCACCAACTATTCTTAGAACCAGAAGGTCGCAAGACGGAAGAATGGTACGTACAAGGCTTATCAACGTCAATGCCGGAAGAAGTTCAACAAAAGATTTTACACTCCATCAAGGGCCTAGAAAATGCGGAATTAATGCGTCCGGGATATGCGATTGAATATGATATCGTATCGCCTTACCAATTAAAGCCCACGCTCGAAACTAAGTTAATCAAGAACTTATATACGGCGGGTCAAACTAACGGAACCTCTGGCTATGAAGAAGCGGCGGGACAAGGAATGATTGCCGGTATTAATGCCGGATTACGGGCATTAGATCGTGGCCAGTTTACCTTGAAGCGTTCCGATGCTTATATCGGGGTAATGATTGATGATTTGGTCACTAAAGGAACGACGGAACCATATCGTCTATTAACTAGTCGGGCCGAATATCGTCTAATTTTACGCCATGATAATGCTGATTTACGTCTGACGGAAATGGGTCATGAGCTTGGCTTAATTGATGAGACCCGGTTTGCCGCCTTTGAAAATAAGCAAGCGGCCGTTAAAGCAGAATTAAAGCGATTAGATACCATTCGAATTAAACCAAATGATGAGATTGATGCCTTTTTAGTGGCGCGTGGTGAAAAGCCATTGAAAGATTCATTGTTGGCGAGTGAATTTTTACGGCGCCCACAAGTTAACTATGCGGATGTCCTTAAATTTATTGCTGCTCCAGCTGAACCATTAGATCGCCAAGTAATTGAGCAAATTGAAATTACCATCAAATATGCCGGTTATATCAAAAAGGCGGAAGCACGGGTTGAACGCCTTAAAAAGATGGAAGCCAAAAAAATTCCAGATCGACTAGATTATGATGATATTGATAGTTTAGCTACGGAAGCACGGCAAAAATTAAAGAAAATTCAACCAGAAACGATTGCGCAAGCAACCCGAATTAGCGGGGTTAACCCAGCGGATATTGCAATTTTAAGTGTCTATATTCAGCGTGGTCGAATTGCTAAAATTTAATGATATTGGTAAAAACTTTTAGTAGTGATGATGTTTTGGCCGATATTTAACGTAATCAGAATATTTATTTGTTGATTGAGCGACTCATATTTAAAATATGGGTCTTTTTTTTGTATAAATATGAATAATTTAACAAATTATTTTAAAATCGTTCGTGTTTATTTCTTATATTTATATCTTGACCATCTATAACTACTCAATTAATATTAAATTACGAACTTTGGTAATGTTGCTGGTAAAAGAGAGGGAGTTCATCTTGAAATTAAATAAGTATACAGTCGCTACGGCCGGCGTCACGTTTCATTTAATGTTGGGTTCAGTTTATGCTTGGAGTGTTTATGTCACTGCAATTGCGACCAAAACACATTGGGCAGAATCAGCCATTACCTTTGCATTTAGTTTAGCCATCTTTTTTCTTGGAATGTCGGCGGCGTTTATGGGTCGCTTAGTTGAAAAATTTGGTCCCCGCGTGACGGGAACAATTTCTAGTTTTTGTTATGGGATTGGGACAATTATGACCGGATTGGCAGTTCATTCAAATCAACTTTGGCTATTGTATTTGGCCTATGGAGTGATTGGTGGAATTGGGTTAGGTTCCGGATATGTCACCCCAGTTTCAACCATTATCAAATGGTTTCCAACGCGGCGGGGATTTGCAACCGGCTGCGCCATCATGGGCTTTGGATTTGCGGCAATGATTACAAGTCCAATTGCCCAACAATTAATTAGTACGGTGGGAATTGAACGAACTTTTTACATTTTAGGCATTTTCTATTTTATCGTGATGGTAACGGCAGCCCAATTTATCAAGCCACCAAAGAGAATTGAAACGGTCGATGAATCGTTACAACCAGGAGTAAGTTTAACTAGTGGTCGTCAAATGACCGCCAATCAAGCGGTTAAAACGCCTGAATTTAAGATGTTATGGGTGATGCTATTTATCAATATCACCTGTGGAATTGGCTTGGTTTCAGCCGCGTCACCAATGGCGCAAGAGCTTACCCATATGACGGTGGTTAAAGCCGCTTGGATGGTTGGGGTGGTTGGGATTTTTAATGGCGCGGGTCGCTTAGCCTGGGCTAGTATTTCAGATTATATTGGTCGCCCTAATACCTTTAGCTTAGTGTTTATCATGGAAGGTTTACTGTTGTTTGGTCTATTAGGAGTTAATTCAACGTCGGTTTTTACCGTGGTAATGTGTGTGATTATTTCAGGTTACGGTGCTGGGTTTTCAGTAATTCCAGCTTATCTCAGTGATGTGTTTGGCACCAAAGAATTAGGGGCAATTCATGGTTACGTGTTAACTGCTTGGGGTCTAGCCGGTCTGGTTGGCCCATTAGTGTTATCAATGTCCCATCAGATTTTACAAAGCTATAATCTGACCTTAATTTTCTTTGGTATTTTAGAATTATTAGCATTAGTAGTTTCATTCGCAATTCGTAAACGATTCAAAGTTGTACAAACTAAATTAGAACAAGAATAAAAAATAACCGATCATAACTGAATTTTTTTCAGCCATGGTCGGTTATTTTGTGGTTCAGGGTAATTACCATAAATATTTAACGGTTGCTTCAAAATATTTTTGATAAACGTCTTGGCAAATTACCATTTGGTCAGGAGTTAGGGCTGGTAGTTCAGCCGCCTCAGTATTGGCATTAATTTGATTGGCGTTGCTAGCGCCCGGAATGATTGTTGAAACGGCATCAAACATCAAAATCCAGCGGAGTGCCGTTTGAGCTAACTGATCAGTACCTAAACGTTGTGTTAATTCAGTGGCGGCTTTCACGCCAGTTTCATAGTCAACACCGGCAAAAGTTTCACCTTTATCAAAGGCTTCACCGTGACGATTGAAATTACGATGATCATTTTTACCAAATTTAGTGCCGAGCGTATATTTACCCGTCAGTAAACCACTAGCTAATGGAACGCGGACAATGACACCCACGTTATGTGCTTTGGCTAATTTGAAAAATAAATCAGCTGGTTTTTGGCGGAAAATATTAAAAATAATTTCAACGGCTGAAATATCATAGTCCATGGCTTTAATGGCTTCTTCAATGCGTTCAACGCTGACACCATAATGTTTAATACGACCGTCAGCTTTCATTGCATCTAAAGTATCAAAAATTTCTTTATGATAATAAGCATCAGTTGGTGGGCAATGTAATAAAATTAAATCTAAACTGTCAGTTTTTAAATTTTTAAGCGATTTATCGACAAAGGCTTCCAAATTTTCTTTGGTATAACTATCAATTGTATGTGGATCAAGGGCCCGGCCCATTTTTGTCGAGACGGTAATTTTTCGTTCGGGATGAGCGGCTAAAAATTCGCCGATGGCTTTTTCACTTTCCCCATCTTGATAAATATCAGCAGTATCGAAGAAGTTAACCCCCGCTTGATAGGCCGCTTCAAGTGTATCTTGGGCTGCTTGTTGATTAAATGGATCACCCCATTTAGAGCCTAATTGCCATGTACCTAATGAAATTTCACTAATTTTGTAACCAGTTTTACCCAAAATACGATATTCCATGATTGACCTCCAAAGTGTCTTTAATAATGAAATCTTAACACTAAAGTTATCGGATAAGAAGTTGTTAGATATTTCTCCTTTGATATCGGGTGAATAAGTATTAAAATGGGATTATCAACGTTGAGAGGATATTATGGAAATGAAAGCAATGAAAGAGATTCTTAGTTGGATAGTTCCAATTGTAATTGGGTTATTGGTTGCTTTATTAATTAAGCAATTTGTATTTCAATTAGTTCGGGTTGATGGTCCTTCGATGGATCCCAATTTGAGTGATAATGAACGGGTAGTGGTTCTTAAGCAAGCAACGATTCACCGTGGGAGTGTAGTCGTGTTCCAAGCTCAAGGAGTTGATCCAACTGCAACTACCAAAACAGATTATGTTAAACGGGTAATTGCATTACCAGGTGATACGGTTAAGTCAGAAGATGGTAATATTTACGTTAATGGTAAAAAAGTTAAACAAAATTATATTAGTTCTGATGAACGAACCACGGGGACAGGTAATTGGACCTTGGCGAGTCTTTCAAATGACCATGCGTGGTTAAAAAATACTGATGCGACTAAGGTGCCAAAAGGTAAATATTTTGTCCTTGGTGATCATCGTAGCGTTTCAAATGATGGCCGTTATTGGGGCTTTGTGCCAAAGAGTAAAATCTTAGGGGTAGTTAAAGTGCCATTCTGGGGATCAGATAAAACCGCTAAGAAAAACATTAACACGGAATGGAAAAATTATTTCGAATAATTAAAAGCGAGTAAACAAAAATTAATTTTTGTTTACTCGCTTTTTTAATGATGTAATTTATTTATTAAGGGCTCGTTTAATGGTGTTATCAACCAAAATAGACTGGGCATCCGCAACCAAAAAATTGTGATCGGGCGCTTTTTCTTGGGCCAGTGAAAGTTCAGTACAGCCAAGAATGGTAATATCAACCTGTAATTCGTCGTGCATTTGCTGCAAAATATGATGATAACGATCATGGTTAACGATTCCATCACCCTTAATATCGTCAAAAATTAATTTATTGGTTTCAGCTAATATTTTAGTTGTGGGATGAACTACTTCATAATTATGGGTAGTTAAAAATTGATCATAAATCCCAGTAGTTAAAGTTCCTGGAGTACCCAAAATTCCAACTCGTTGGGCGGTGGGATTAATTTTGGCAATTGCTTCAACCGTTAATTTTGGCATATGTAAAATTGGAATGGAAGTATTGGCTTGCATTTTATCGTAAAAATAATGGGCCGAGTTACAAGTTAAAACAAAAAAAGCGGGCTGTAATTGACTAAATTGTTTAACATCATCAACGAGCTTTGAGGTTGGATCAGCTTTGGTATGATCCAAAATATACGCTGACCGATCGGGAATTGAGGCATGGTTAACAACGATGTAATCTAAGTAATCTTGATCACGATTAGTTGGTGTTCGTTCGTTTAATAGGCGGACAAAACTTTCGGTTGCTAGAGATCCCATGCCACCAAGGATTGTAAAAAAATGATTCATATTGAAACCTCCTCAAGTTAATTAGTCATATGATAA
Source organism: Paucilactobacillus oligofermentans DSM 15707 = LMG 22743 (assembly GCF_001434315.1). GTDB lineage: Bacteria > Bacillota > Bacilli > Lactobacillales > Lactobacillaceae > Paucilactobacillus > Paucilactobacillus oligofermentans. Next base: position 671,499 of record NZ_AZFE01000031.1, read on the forward strand.
CACTAAAGTTGGCAAACCGGTGGGCGGACCTGTTTCACGTGAAACAAAAAGAGCTGAACAGTAAGTTCAACTCTTTAATAATGAAGTGCTGCATAATCAGACTATGCTTTTTTTAACCAATCTTTTCCTTCAACAATCCGAGCAACTAACATGCCAGATGTAGTGTTAGATGATGAATTCAATAAGGTTGCGGGAATATCAATAATTTCACTAATGATTAAAATTAATGGTAGCGCGCTCATTGGGAAACCAAAAACGGTAATAATCACGGTTTCAGCTACAAAACCACCACCAGGAATGGCGCTCATAACAACACCGACTAAGAAACCAACACAGATGATAAGCACTGCATCTTGTAGCGTATTAATGGGCTTACCGAATAATACGAATAAGAACGTGGCTTTTAAGATCCCACCAACAACGGAACCATCTTTATGAATATTGGCACCCAATGGAATCACGGTTTCAGCGATATCATCAGTAACGCCCATTTTTTTAGTATATTCAATATTTACGGGAATTGATGCGGCTGATGAACTAGTGGCAATGGCTGTGATTGCAGGAGCGCTAATATTTTTCCAAAAGATTTTAAAACCAGCTTTACCACCGGCAATAAAGGCATAGCCACTCATAATAATAAAGAAATAGAAGATTGCGAAACCAATATAAACTAATAATGTTCGAAGATAAGTCGAGGCCATTTCAGCGCCTAAGTTACCAATTACCGTGGCGAAGTAACAACCAAGTCCGATGGGAGCATAATACATAATGTATTTAACGATTTTCATGGTTACCACGTTACCAGCGGCTAAAACTTTAGCGAATGGTTCGGCCGCTTTACCAGAAGTCGAAGTAGCAATTCCCGTTAAAATGGCGACGATGATTAATGATAACATGTGATTCTTAGTCAAAATTTTATTAAAATCGTCAACGGTAAAGGTGCTAACTAATTGTGAAAGCCAAGAATCTCCAGAAGCGCCCGCACCCTTAACGGTCCCCATCAAATGTTTAATACTAGTCATATCAAAACTGTTAATTGGATTGAAAATTAACACAGCTAGATAACCAAAAATGGCAGCAATTAGTGAAGTTCCAAGGAAAACCATAATTGTTGTTCCCAGAATTTTGCCTAATCGCGTAACATTGGTCATACCAGAGATGGCCGATGAAATGCTGAAAAAGACTAAGGGAATTAAAACCATATACATGAGGTTTAAAAATAAGTCCCCAAGTGGTTTGACAACATCGACTTTAGTACCGAAAAAGGCGCCACAAAGACCACCAATGATTAAACCGGCTAATAAAAATATTGGACCGCGATAATTTTTCCAAACTGTTTTCAAGATACTGCTCCTTTTCTCTTATGTGTGAATGACACACTACCTACTAATTAATCTGTTAATTGCTGTTAAAGTAAGTCCCCGTATTTAAAATATTTATTTTTCAAAAAAATCATTAACGATTTCGACATCATCTAAATGATGTTTAGTGGTACCAATAATTTGGTAATCTTCGTGACCTTTACCGGCAATTAAAACAACATCGCCAGCAACGGCTTGTGATAAGGCGTAATTGATGGCTTCGCGACGGTCGATTTGACGAACATATTGATCAGCGTTCAAGTTGACAACCATATCATCAAGAATCATTTCGGGATCTTCAGTCCGTGGATTATCAGAGGTGAAGACTGGGTTGGTGGAATAATCAGTCGCAATTTGTGCCATGATTGGTCGCTTAAGGGCATCACGATCGCCACCACAGCCAACCACACAATAAACTTTACCTTTCGCAAAAGCGTTGATCGTTTCAAGGACATTTTGCAGGCCATCAGGGGTATGGGCGTAATCGACAATGGCCGTAACATCGGCATCATTAGGAACAACTTCAAAACGTCCACGGACCCCTTTAACGGTTTCTAATGATTGAATAATTTGTTCAGGGTCAATCCCATTAACATAGGCAGCTCCAAACGCTGCAAGGGAATTATAAACGTTAAAATCACCCATTAGTTGGAGTTTAACGGGGTAAGTTTGGTTATCAATCGAAAGGTCATATTCAGTGCCGTGAGAAGTGACGCGGATGTTAGCGGCTTGAAGTAAGCCTTTGCCATGGGTTCCATAAGTTAAAATGTTGGCTGCGGTTTTATCTAATAATTTTACGCCCGCGGGATCATCAATATTAATGACCGCATTTTTGGCCCATTGACCATCTGCAAAACTATTCCCTAGTTGAGAAAAGAGAAGGGTTTTAGCTGCAAAATAATTTTCAAAGGTTTTGTGATAATCTAAATGATCTTCGGTTAGATTAGTAAAAATGGCGGTGTCGAAATCAACACCCCAAACGCGACCTTGGACTAATGCGATTGAAGAAACTTCCATTGCGACCGAATTCACGTCAGCAGTAACCATTTCACTAAGAATGGATTGGACAGTGTGTGGATCAGGCGTGGTATTAATGGTGGGAATCTTAGTATCACCAATTTTGTTATACATGGTGCCAATAATCCCGGTTTTTTGACCAGCATCTTCCATAATTTGGCTGATCAAATGAGTAATGGTGGTTTTGCCATTCGTTCCAGTAACGCCAAAAGTAGTCAGCTTGGAACTAGGATTGCCATAAAAGCGAGTACTAATTTGAGCCAAGGCTTTATAAGTGTTGGGAACCATGATTACCCGGCTATGATCAGAAATTTCAACCGGTTTTTCAATCACAATTAATGCTGCCCCCGCATCAAGTGCTGCCTGGACGTGCTGATGACCATCAAAGTGACCACCAGAAATAGCGACAAAACAGCACCCAGGTGTAATTGCACGCGTATCATTAACGACTTCATTGATATCAATGTGTTCTAGTTTTTCACTATCACAACGATTGATTTGTAATAAATTAACTAAATTAGATGCTTGCATCTGTATATTCTTCCTTCGATAAATAAATTTTCAATAATAATGATAATTTTAGCATGGTTGCCCCAGCTTATAAAGACCAACCGGGATTAGATAGATTAAGTTTACCTTAATTTCAGGCAGATAATTTTAAGTGGATTTAGGATAGGCGTTATTATGTAAATAATATCAGATCTTTAATGCTCGTTTAATGACAGCGTTAATGAAAACCAGTATAATATAAGCATTGATTAAAAATTAGGAGAATATTATTATGTGCGGTTTTGTTGGTGCAATTCATCAAAATAACAGTGGTTCACAATTAGAAGATATTAAAGTTATGAATCAAGTGATTACTCATCGTGGTCCTGATGATGAAGGATATTTTGAAAATGAGGATGTTACGTTAGGTTTTCGTCGCCTCAGTATCATCGACTTGAGCCATGGTGGACAACCATTATCTTATGACGAACAACGCTATTGGATTGTGTTTAATGGTGAAGTTTATAACTACGTTGAACTACGCGATGAACTTAAAGCGGATGGCTATGAGTTTAAGACAAGCAGTGATACCGAAGTTATTTTAGGAATGTATAAAAAATATGGTGTCGAAACGGCCGCTAAGTTACGCGGGATGTTTGCATTTGTCATTATTGATACGCAAACGCATGAAGTCTATGGTGCTCGCGATCATTTTGGAATTAAACCATTTCATTATGCGGAACAAGATGGTCAAGTTTATTTTGCGTCGGAAAAGAAATCAATTGTTAAACTATTAAATGATAAATCAGTTGATGATGCCGCGTTGCAACATTACATGACATTTCAATATGTTCCAGATCCATATACGATGAGTACGAACATTAAACGTCTTACACCAGGGCATTATTTTATTAAGCGTCCCGGCGAAGAGATGAAAATCACTAAATATTTTGAACCTAAGTTTACTCCTAAACCAGTTCAAGATGAAAATAAACTAGCTGAAAAAATTGCCGAATCACTACATGATAGTGTTGCCAAACATATGCGAGCTGACGTAACCGTTGGATCATTCTTATCGGGGGGCGTTGATTCATCGATCATTGTTGCGCTTGCGCGTCAGATGAGCCCAAACATCAAAACATTTTCGGTTGGTTTTGCGCGTGAAGGCTATAGCGAAATTGATGTTGCTGAAGAAACCGCACAACGTCTAGATGTTGAAAATATTAGTAAAGTAATTACGCCAGAAGAGTTTGTTAAGGAATTTCCAAACTTTATGTACCATATGGATGATCCATTGGCTGATCCAGCCGCCGTGCCACAATTTTTCCTTGCTAAGTTAGCCCGTCAATATTGTAAAGTTGCATTAACTGGTGAAGGTGCTGATGAATTATTTGGTGGTTATACGATTTATAACGAACCTAATTCATTAAAAATGTTTGATTATTTCCCTAAGCCATTAAATGGGGCTATCAACAGTCTTGCTAGTAAATTACCAGCCGGTATGCGTGGTAAGAGCTTTTTAGAACGGGGGACAACTCCACTTGAGAAACGATTTGTTGGAAATGCTAAAATCTTCATGGAAGATGAAAAAGCCCAACTATTGAAACGTTATAATCCAGCGAATCCATATACCGTAATCACAAAACCATTTTATGATGCGACAACGAACTTAGATCCAATTAATCGAATGGAAGATGTTGATATGCATACTTGGTTAATCGGTGATTTATTATTAAACGCTGATCGGACCACGATGGCTGCTAGTTTGGAATTAAGGACCCCATTTATTGATAAGGAAGTCTTTAAGGTTGCCTCAACCATTCCAGCCGATATGAAAATAGCGCATAATACCACTAAGTACATTTTACGTAAGGCAGCAGAATCATTTACCCCAGATAATGTGCTTTATCGTAAAAAGCTTGGTTTCCCAGTACCAATTCGTTTTTGGTTGAAAAATGAATTACATGATTGGGCAGTCCAAACAATTAATGAATCTGAAGTTGATGATTATATTAATAAAGATTTTGTTTTGAAATTACTTGCAGACCATACAAATGGCGTTCGAGACAATTCACGTAAAATTTGGACGGTCCTAACGTTTATGGTTTGGCATCAAGTTTATATTGAAGGTAAATTTCCTAATTTAGTTTAGATAATTCTGATTGAGATTTACTTAGCAAACCTTTCAAAATTTTATCGCGACTCGTTCACAATTTCTTCACATGATCGCGGTATAGTTACATCATACCAATTAAACCAAACCTCTTTCATTTACTCCTCCAAAGTAATGAAGACAGTAGCTGGCAAGCAGCTACAATCCTACTCCTAAAAGTCGATTAGCTTACCCGAGCTAATCGACTTTTTTATTAATATTAAGTTGATTATGCTAGATTTGATGCAATATATTAAAAGTACATAAAGTTATTGTAAATTTGGGAGCTAATGGGTTGATATGATAGAAATTGACTTGAATTATTGTTAAAATTAGATACTGATAAAAGTAAGTTGTATTAAAGAGGATACCAATGAACAAAAAAGTTAAACAATTAACAGGAATAACAATTATTTTATTTTTGGCAATGATTTTGATTGTCACTTTTAGCGTACATGAAACTGAGTATGCGGCAACGACAAATAATACCAATAAGACTGAAAAATCAACTACAACGAAAAGTTCAGTTATGAATAAAGTTAACTGGAAAAAATCGTCAGAAAAAGTTGCTTATCCTGATTTAAGTAAATATCCGAATGCGTGGATTCACGTTTCGCTGGCTAAAAATCGAACCTACATTATGAATGGCAATGATGTTTTATATACTATGTATTGTTCAACCGGTAGCGGTGGGGATAATGCAACCCCAACGGGTACGTATTATATTCAAGCAGAACGGGGAACATCATTTTATAGTGCCAAGGGTGGCGAAGGTGCCAATTATTGGGTCAGTTGGAAAGATCATGGTGTTTACTTATTCCATACGGTTCCGGTAGACGAAAATGGTAATTATATCTTAAGTGAAGCCAAAGAATTAGGAAAAGAATCTAATTCGCATGGTTGCGTTCGGTTATCAGTACCTGATGCTAAATGGATTTATAATAATGTTCCTGAGGGTATGAAAGTATCCATTACAAAAAATTAGATTCTTTACTAATTGATGATAATAACTTCATAATTTCTTCACAAGAAGTGGCTATGATTGCATCATACCAATTAAACTTCTTTTCACTTACTCCTCCAAAGTAATGAAAAGCGTAACTGATTTATCGGTTACAATCTCACTTAACTGAAAGTCGATTAGTTTCCCCAAGCTAATCGGCTTTTGTATGTTTCGTTGAAAGTGTATAATTGTCGATATAACAGATAACTATTAGAGGTGATATTGTGAATAATCAAGACCCCAATACCCGTGTAGGGCGACATTCCAAAGCAACAGAACCATCAAAAAAGTCTACGCCTAAAAGTCCCTTTTATGGTGAAAGTCGAGCAGCACGAAAAGCTGACAAGGCTGATCGAAAAAAGAAAGGTTCGAAAAAGCCACATAAAAAATTAAAACCAATTAAAATTATTTTATTATCATTAGTTGCGATCTTGGTAATCATGATTGTTGTGTTTGCAATTAAACAACGCGATCCAATTTCAACAACTCGTGAATCAGACGTTGTATCAAGTTCTAGTTCAAAAAAGAAAGTAAGTAGTTCGAAAAAGAAAGTAAGTAGTTCGAAAAAGAAGACAAGCAGTGTTAAGAGTAGTAGCAAGACAAGTAGTTCAACTAATTATCAAGCACAATACTCGACTAATGCCGCTGCTTCTAGTTCCCGTGCGGCTGCACAATCAGCTTATAATCAGTCAGTTGCTAATTCGCAAGCGGCGAGTTCCAAGGCAGCAGCTGACTCACAGTCTGCAGCCGAAGCTTCTCGAAAAAATCAAGAAGCTCAAGAGTCTTCACTCGCAGCTGCGCAATCATCAGCCGAAGCGTCATCTAATGCCCAGACACAGACAAGTAAGCCATAATAATATTTATATTTTTGCTCCATTGAAAATTCAATTAATTGAATTTTCAATGGATTTTTTTTATTTAAAAAATAATTAAATAGTTTCAATTTGTGATATTTATTCATAATTATCTTTAATTACATGATTAAAATGCTGTGATAATATCTTTTAAAGAAAGCGCTTTCTAAGAAATGATTAGGAGTTATTATTTTGGAAATTAAAAATCAAGCAACTTTTTTGTATGGAGGAGATTATAATCCAGAACAATGGCCAGAAGAAACGTGGCAACTGGATATCGATAAATTAAAAACCGCAAAAATAAATGTAGCAACAATAAATGTATTTTCTTGGGCTATTTTGGAATATGCAGAAGGAAAATATAATTTCACAATGCTGGATAAAATTATTAAACTTTTATCCGATAATGATATTAAAATTATTTTAGCAACATCGACAGCCGCGATGCCAGCTTGGATGATAAAAAAATATCCTGACATTTCAAGGGTTAATACAAATGGCATTCGTCAAAAACATGGTAAAAGACATAATGCATGTCCTAATAGTTTGAATTATAAAAGACTATCCCTGGGATTGGTTGCTGAATTAGCTAAGCGATATTATAACTTAGATAACATGGTCTGTTGGCACGTATCTAATGAATATGAAGGATATTGTTACTGTGATAATTGTGCAAGAAAATTTAGAATTTGGTTAAAAAGTAAATACAAAGATATCACTAATCTAAATCAAAAGTGGAATAGTAATTTTTGGAGTCATACATATTATGACTGGGATGAAATTAATCCACCGATGAAAATTTCAGATTTATTTGATAATGGTAAACCAGTATTAAGTGGTGCAGCGCTTGATTATCAAAGATTTCAGTCGGACAGCTTATTAAATAATTACTGTGTTGAAAGAGATTGTATTAAAAAATATGATCAAAATCATGCAATAACGACTAATTTAATGGGCTCTAAAAAAGATCTGGATTACTTTAAGTGGGCAAAAGAGATGGACATCGTTTCATGGGATAATTACCCGGAATCTAAAGAACCAATTAGTAATACTGCAATGCAACATGATCTTATGCGCGGTCTTAAACAGGCGCCTTTTTTGCTAATGGAACAAACTCCAAATCAGCAAAACTGGTATCCATATAATGCATTAAAAAAGCCTGGTGAAATGAGGATGCTAAGCTATCAAGCAATTGCACATGGAGCTAGTAGTGTTCAGTTTTTTCAGCTTAAACAAGCTAAAAGTGGTGCAGAAAAGTTTCATGGTTCTGTGTTAACACATAGTAATAGTGTTAATACTCGTACTTTTAAAGAAGTAAAGAATTTAGGTAATGAATTGTCTAAATTATCAGGCTCAATGCAACATGCACGTAACATTGCCAAAGTTGCGATAGTTTTTGATTGGGAAAGTTATTGGGGGATTGAAAATTCAATTGGTCCTTTGGAAAACTTGAGTTATGTTAATGAAATTCAAAGATTTTATAAAGCGTTTTATGATTGTGGAATTTCAGTTGATATTATTTCACAAAACGATAATTTACAAGATTATTCAGTAGTGGTAGCTCCAGTTTTATATATGATGAAACCTAGTTTTATTAGTGAAATAACTGGATTTGTTGAAAATGGTGGTAGGTTTGTTACATCGTATCTTTCGTGTTTAGCTGATGAAAATGACAACATCTATAGTGGTGGATATTTGGAACCATTAAGAGAAGTTCTTGGAATTCAAGTTGATGAAAGAGATGCACGATCAGCAGATGAAGAAATAAATATATTAGATGATTGTAATAATGAAATAGGTACTACAGATGGTGTATGTGATTTAGTCGTAGCTGATCATGCAGATGTTTGGGCTAAATATTCAGGTAATATTTTTTATGACAATACACCGGTAATTACTAAAAATAACTATGGTAAAGGTCAAGCGATATATTGTGGATCAATGATTGATGAAAAAGGAATGTACAGCTTAGTAAAACGTATTTGTAGCGGAACTGATGTGATTATTAAGCAAGCGAATGAAGTTGAAATATCTATTAGATCAACAAAAAATGAAAACTTTTATTTCATTATTAATACGAGTGATAGTGAAATAAAGATTGATAATCCATGTATTTCTGCTGAAGTTTTACTTTCAGATTTAAAGGTTGGAAAACAAATAAATTTAAAGAGTTTTGGTGTAGTAATTTTACGGGAATCAAAATAGAAATGGAGAAGTAAGATGGATAAATCACAAATTCAAAATACGGATAAACATTCAGTAATGATGAAAGTTTCATTATTGTCAATTTCAATTATTTTAACATCGGGTACTGCAATCGCGGCTACAATACCAAGCTGGTTAAAAGCATTTCCTGACGTAGCTAGGTCTAATGTAGAATTGTTGCAGACGTTACCATCGATTTCTGTTGTTTTTGCAACATTATTTAGTTCATGGTTGGCTAAATGGATTGGTGTTAAAAGAACGGTTATTTTAGGATTATTGATTGCTGGTTTTGCCGGAACTGCTCCAGCTTGGACAACTAATTATTCCGTATTTTTTGGTTCAAGATTGTTATTGGGAGTTGGTTTTGGTTTAGTTAATTCATATGCAGTCAGTTTAATAGGTATGTTTTTTAATGGTCAAGAAAAAGCTAATATGATGGGATTTAGAGGATCTTGTGAAAAATTAGGGAGTTCAATTACTACTTTTGTTGCTTCTGAATTATTAATTGCTTTTAATTGGCACGCTTCGTTTTGGGTCTATGGTTTAGCATTTATTATGACAATTTTATTTGCTTTAAATGTACCGGAGCCTGATGAAGATATGAAAAATGTTCAAGTTGATCACGAAAAGAAAAAGCAAAAAGTTAATGGTAAAGTTATTTTTTGGACGATGTTTTGTGTTTTATATTTAATTCCAATTATTGCATCATACACTCGAATTACAGAATTAGTTACAACTAATGGATATATAACGATTGGAAAAGTTGCAATTATCTTGAGTTTAGCGCAATTTGGTGGAGTATTAACTGGAGTGATCTTTGGTGAATTATTAAAATTATTAAAATATACATTTTTGCCAATTACATTAGCATTTACTGGAGTAAGTCAATTAATGATAGCTATGTCTTCAAACGCAATTGTAATTGGTGCAGGAGTTATTTTAACTAGTACGATTTCGGGAATTGTTGTGACATATGTATTTAATATTGGGGCTGAAATTACGCCGAAGAATTCTTTGAACTTAACTACATCATTGATGATTGTTGGCTGTAACATTGGATCATTTATTACGCCATTAATTTTAGGATGGATTGGAATGTTTCATCCAAGTAGTGATTTAGCGTTTACTTTCTATTTCTTTGGTTGGCTATTAGTAGTTGCGGGAATTTTAATGTTCTTTGTAGTTAAGCCATTGTCTGTAAAAAGTGAAAAATAGCGGAGGAAATAATAATGAATTATATTGAAATTAAACAAGATAAAATGTTTTTTAATGGTGAACAACTGATTCTTAGGGGTTTAGGAATTGGAACGTGGCTGAATATTGAACATTTTATGATTGGAATGCCAGGACCACAAAGTGTTATTTTGAATAGTATTGACCGAGTATACGGTGAAGGTAAGGGTAAAGAATTCCAAAATTATTTTATTGATAAATTTATTGATGAGAATGATTTTAAATTTATGAAAAAGATTAACATTAACTTCTTAAGAGTACCAATAAATTATCGTAATTTTATTGATGATAATACTTTAGAATTTAAAAAGGATGGGTTAGAAAAACTTAAACGATTATTAGATTATTGTGAAAAATATCAAATTTTTTGTATGCTTGATATGCACACTTCGCCAGGTGGTCAAAATCCAGATTGGCATAGTGATAATCGAACGGGAGTACCACAATTTTGGGAGTTTAAAAGTTTAAGAAATCAACTAGTTGAAGTTTGGGGAAAAATAGCTAGTGAACTTGCAAATCAGTATAGTTATTTATTAGGTTATGATTTATTAAATGAACCTGCAATGGCTGATATGGATACTTTAAATAGTTTTTATAATGAGACAATCGATATTATTAGAAAAAGTGATACCAATCATGCTGTGATTGTTGAAGGTGATCATTTTGCAATGGATATGTCAGAGTTAGATATAAAAAAAGATTCAAAAATGATTATCAGTTTCCATTACTATCCTACGGTGTGGAAAGAAAATTTATTAGATCGAAATTTAGATCGAGCTGAACGAAAAAAAGAATTTGATTTGGGATTAATTGATGTTTTAAATACAATTAAAGGCTTAAATGTACCATTGATTTGTGGTGAAGCTGGATATGATATAAAAGAAGATGATATCGATTTTAGTATGGAATTGTTAGAAGATACTATTGATATATTTGAATCTAGAAATATTTCGTGGTGTTTGTGGGCGTATAAAGATGCTTGCTTTATGGGGTTAACGCATCCTAAAAAGGATTCAGATTGGATGAAATTGGTTGATGAAGTTCATACAAAGTGGACTCATTATGATGAAATGAGTCAAGCAAATAAAATTACTCATAAAATGGCGCAAGAATTTAATTTGGATGATAAAGATTTGGAATATGAGTTACAATTTAGAGTACGAGGAATACTTTATCGTTATCAACAAGAAGGAATATTAATTCCATTATTGGAAAAAATTAGTTGGCAAGATTTTATCAGCAAACTGGATAGCTTTAGTTTCGATAATTGTGACTATTACGATAAATATGAAAAGTTATTGATGAAATATACAAGTTAATTTTGTTTGCAAAAGGGGGTAATGAATTTGAGATATAGTTTTGGAATTATTGATTATTCATTACCGTTGTATGCTGATAGTGTTAGTAATGAATGGAATCAAGAAAATGTAAATAGAGATTTGGGATATCCGTTTGTTCATTGGTTGCAAACAATATCAGGGGCGGGTGTTATTCAAATAGATGGAAAGTTAATTGAACTTAGTACAGGCCAGGGAATTTTAATTGATAAAGATATACCACATTCATATAAAAGTAAGTCTAGTGATTGGAATACTGCTTATTTTACGTTTGGCGGAGAATTAATTTCAGAAATGTTGGATTCGTTAAAATTTAAAAAATACATCCACATTTCTAATCCAAATTGTCAATTACTACAGTTTGTAGATAACTACTATGAAAATGTAAAAGCAAATAAAATTGATGAATATGAATCCTCGGTTTTAGTATATAAATTTTTATTGCTAATTAAAAAGAATCAAGTTAGTAATAATATTGATCCAAAGGCACAAGAGTTTATTATTGAACCGATTATTAACTTAATTGAAAAGCAATATATGTTAGATTTAAAAAATGATGATTTTGTTAGAGTTACCAATTATAGTTTGCAGTATATTCTCGAAATATTTCGCGAAAATTTAAGTAGTTCGCCACATAAAATATTGATAAATTATCGAGTTAAGAAAGCAAAAGAGTTATTGATAAATCAAGCAAATATGAGTGTTGAGGAAATTGGCCAACGAGTAGGGTTTAATACTAATAGTTATTTTATTAGTACTTTTAAAAAGAAAGAAAAAGTTACGCCGAACCGATTTAGACAGTATTTTTAAAAATAAACCATTAGCTTAAAAGCTTTCAGATTGAAATAATAGTCTGAAAGTTTTTTTATTTTAAAAGATAATTTAGTTAGATTAATATGATTATTGTTAATGAATTTAATTTGTGCGAGTTAGGAAGTATAATTATCTAACTTGACTAAAATTAAGTATTATCATGATAAATTAATTTTAGAAAATAAAATAAATTTAAGCTAATATATGAGTAGCTATTGGTATAGATCACACTTATTTTAAAAAGACAAATGTATTATAAAAACGCTTATATAGTGGCGATTAATCGAATTCGCGATGCTTGTAATTTAGCTGTATTATGAGTATTTGATAATTAAAAGATTAGATAAATACTAAAAAAAATATTGACAAATGTAACCGATTACAATACGATACCAGTTAGGAAATTGAATTTATTATGGTTGTCTAATTTAGTTTATGGAGAGGTGCTAGTTATGGATCAAAAAGTTTCAAATTCTGACGTTGTTCCACAGAAGCCTAAAAATATGGTTCCGTGGAATGAGCGTTTTTCATATAGTTTAAGTGATTTTGCATGTAATTTATCATTCCAAATGGTTGGTACATACTTAATGATTTTTTATACCGATACATTTGGTATTAGTGCGGCAGCTGTTGGTACGTTATTTTTTGTTGCTCGCTTCTTTGACGCCGTTGATGGACCAATTTGGGGTATTTTAATTGATCACACGCACACTAAGTTTGGTAAGAGTCGTCCGTATTGGCTGTGGTTCTCAATACCATTTGCAATTTTCTGTGTGCTAGTTTTTACCACACCAAACTTAGGTTTAACTGGTAAGTTAATTTGGGCATATATTACTTATATTGGTGTTGATGTTTTGTATTCCGCAGTTAACATTCCAATTACTTCGATTTTGCCATCATTAACAAGTAACCCACAAGAACGTGTTGTTCTTTCGACAATACGCCAATTTATGGGAACTGCTGGTGCTGCAATTATTACTGGGATTACATTAACTATGGTTGCAAAATTTGGTGGAGGCTCAACTACTAGTGCTCGTGGCTGGTTTGTCTGGGCATTAATTGTTGCTATTATTGTTGTGATTTTATTTGCAATCGTTTTCAAAAACACTAAAGAACGTGTGCAAACTAAGAGTTCTCGGAAATCGATTCCAATTAAAAAATCACTTAAGGCATTGCGTCGCAATTGGCCATGGGTAATTATTATTTTTATTAACTTTATTTATTGGTTGGGTATGCAAACTCGTTCTCAAGTTACGGTATATTTTTTCAAATACAATATGCATAATATGGGATTGGCATCATTAGTGCTTAGTCTTCAATTTGTTTCTTTAATAGCCGTAGTTTTGACACCGCTTACAGCTAGATTAATTGGTAAACGTAATACTATGCTTGGTGGTATGATTCTTGCCTGTGTAGGTCAATTACTTTTGGGACTAGGTGCTGCACATCTTAGTGTTCCAATTATTATTGGTGCAACGTTAGTTGGTTATATTGGAACTGGATTCGTTTCTGGATTAATAGCCGTTATGTTAGCTGATGCTGTTGATTACGGTGAATGGAAAAATGGAGTTCGTGCCGAAGGAATTGTTACATCATTTTCAAGCTTTAGTGCTAAATTAGGTATGGGTTTTGGTGGTGTAATTACAGGTTGGATTTTATCAGCAACCGGTTACGCTGCTAACCATGCACAAAATGCAACCGCTTTACATGGTATAGAGTTGAACTATATTTGGGTTCCATTGATCGGCTTTGCTCTTTCAGGGCTTGCATTAGCCTTTTATAAGGTTGATGGAATTGAAAAGCAAATGTTAAGCGATTTGTCTGTTAAGCATGAACGTGAAAATGCTGAAGACTAAGATTAAAAATTAAGATTTAATCATAATTAAATTAAAAATAACCTGTAACAATCCTTTAGTGGGTTTGTTACAGGTTATTTTTTATGCAATAAAGTGATTTTTAAATTAATAATTAGTACTTTGTATGAGTAATATTTGATATATTATGCTATTCCTTGATTGCATCTGGATAAGTTGTTATAAAATCAACTGCGGCACCACGTAGATTTGCAGCGTCGGTATATTTACAAACGACGAGGTTGGGTGTAATGACACCAATCTTGCTTTGTTGCTGGCATAATTCAATTTCACGATTTAGGTTACTAATTAAGTGATCGTTGTTGGATATTCCACCACCAATAATAATTTTTTCGGGATCAAAACTGTATTGTAAGTTAAAAATAACTCGAGCCAGTGTACGATAAAAGTAATCAACTTCTTTTTTTGCAAGCAGATCTCCTTGCTCAGCTAAATCAAAAACTTCTTTTCCTTCATAAACCTGTCCGTTATTTTTTTCCTTAGTAAATTTTTGCCCAACTTTAACTGGTGAACCAACATCACTTAATATATGTGAATTATCAACTAGCATATAGCCAAATTCTCCGCCTAATAAGTGTTTTCCGTGCCAAATGTGATTGTCAAAGATAACAGCACCGCCAACGCCAGTCCCAAGGACAATGAACAGTAAATTATTAACATCTTTACCGGCACCGTCTGTTACTTCAGCAAGTGCAGCACAATTTGCATCATTTTCTATTGTTACTGATAAACCGAGTTGTCGTTCTAATTCGGCTTTGATATTAAAATAATGAATATAATTAAGCGCACTAGTGCCCTCAATTTGGCCAGTTTGTTTATTAACAGCACCTGGTATGCTAATGCCAACTCCAACAATTTGGGCCTGGTCTCTTAGTGATGCAACGTGAATTTTTAAAACTTTGTAAAAATCTTCAAGGTTATCAGGAGTTGCTTCAGAATTATATTTTTTTAAATTAGTTCCATCCCACGTACCGAATTTAATACTTGTACCACCTACGTCAATCAAAGCAATTTTTTTCATTTAGTTTCGCCTCCAAATGTTTGTGAAGAATGGAAGTAGAGGTTGAAATTACGGTCGAAAAACTTGGTTGTTGAAATAACGAAAGCGATATTGTTACCATGATAGTTGATTTGGGTTAGTGCCAGTAATGTTTCCGTGGTAGTAATTCCAGTTAATGCAAGCTCTTGCTCAGTGAGATTGGCAACTTTAACATAATTTTCTGCACTATTAACTGTTAAGTTGTAATCACGCTTAATGGCTGAAAAAATTGATTTTTCGGCATCCTTGACGGTGATCTGAGGGATCTGACTTTTTAAATAATAACTATCCTCAAGACAATAATTTGTGCCATCTAATTTACGTAAACGAAGAATATGGGTAAGCGGCTCGCCGATTTCAATGTGCAAATGTTCGGCTTGAAATTGGTCGGCTGTCGTAACTTCAAAAATAAGAACTTTTGAAGTTAAATTTGCGTTGATGGCTTTCATTGCTTTTCCCGCACCAAGTGATAAGTTAACAACAGGTACTTCATCATCTATGGTAATTTGATTCACGAAGTAGCCGCTGCCTTTAATACGGCGCAGCAAACCTTGTTGACAAACTTCATCAATTGCCTTTCGAACTGTATTACGACTTACACTGTAGTGATCTGTTAATTTAGCTTCACTGGGAAGCTTGTCAGTATACACGTGGTTATTGATTTGTTGAATAATATCTTCGGCGATATCATGATACATATTTCTCAACTCCTAATAGATTAAGTTAAAAGCACGCTTGTCAAACTTGTACCTACAAGTTATAATAGCACATAATGAAAGCGGTTAACATATGGAGGCTAAAACTAATGAAACAAATACAAGGATACCAGATGCCAAAAGACTTTTTATGGGGTGGCGCCGTCGCTGCTCATCAATTAGAAGGTGCGTGGCAAGCTGACGGAAAAGGCGTCAGCATTGCCGATGTCATGACCGGTGGTAATAAAGAACAAGCACGTCAAGTTACTAAAACAGTTGAAAAAGGTAAGGTATATCCTAATCACTGGGGAATTGATTTTTATCATCAGTATCCACAAGATA
The DNA here is from genome assembly GCF_001434315.1 of Paucilactobacillus oligofermentans DSM 15707 = LMG 22743. Classification (GTDB taxonomy): domain Bacteria; phylum Bacillota; class Bacilli; order Lactobacillales; family Lactobacillaceae; genus Paucilactobacillus; species Paucilactobacillus oligofermentans. The sequence goes on from NZ_AZFE01000031.1 coordinate 687,913, forward strand.
TCAAGTTGTTTGCTGAAATGGGTCTGAATTGTTTCAGAACTTCAATTGCATGGACTCGTATTTTTCCAAATGGCGATGAAAGTGAGCCAAATGAAGCTGGTTTAAAGTTTTATGAAAACTTGTTTGATGAATGTTTAAAAAATGGAATTCAGCCTGTGATTACTTTGTCACATTTTGAAATGCCTTATCATCTAGTTAAAGAATATGGTGGTTGGCGCAATCGCGAGGTAATTGACTTTTTTACACGTTTTGCAGAAGTCTGTTTTAAACGATTCCATAATCAAGTGAAGTACTGGATGACGTTTAATGAAATTAACAACCAAACTAGTTGGGCTGATCCGCATCACTTGCTTCAAAACTCTGGCTTGATTTTAAATGATGATGAAAATTTGGAAGAAGCAATGTTCCAGGCAGCACATAACGAATTTATTGCGAGTGCTAAAGCCGTCAAAATCGCCCATGAAATTGACAATAATTTACAAGTTGGAGCGATGGTTGCCATGAGCCCAATCTACCCAATGACAGCTAAACCAGCTGATATTTTAGAAGCTCAACGAGCCATGCAAACACGATATTATTACGGGGATGTTCAGGCGCTTGGAGAATATCCAGCGTGGTTAATTAAGTATTGGGATCGTCACGATTATCATATTGAAATTAGTGATTTAGACCGTCAAATATTACGTGAGGGTACAGTTGACTATATGGGCTTCAGTTATTATATGTCTTTCGCTACTAAAGATAACGGTGATGAAGAATTGCATTTCAATGAAAATACTGACCTGGTTGATAATCCATATCTTGAGAAGTCTGATTGGGGATGGCAAATTGATGCCAAAGGTCTTCGCTATGGGATGAATTGGATGAATGATCGTTGGCATAAGCCTCAATTTATTGTTGAAAATGGGTTTGGTGCTTATGACAAATTAACCGATGACGGAAAAATACATGATGATTATCGAATTAAATATTTCCATGATCATATTCTAGAAATGGAAAAAGCCGTCGCAGAAGACGGCATTGATTTGATTGGTTATACTCCCTGGGGTCATATTGATTTAATTTCGGCTAGTACTGGGGAAATGAAAAAACGCTACGGTATGATTTATGTCGATCAAGACGATGAAGGGAATGGTAGCTTAAAGCGTTTGAAAAAAGATTCATTTTACTGGTATCAACAAGTAATTGCATCACGTGGTGAAAATTTAAATTTTTAATGATGCAAAATTAACCTAATTTGTTCCATGTCTAAAATGTTATGAATAACAAGAGAACATCCACCTAATAATGTTGCAAAATGTACATCTTTTGAGAAAACTAAGGGTGGAACTAATGACATGTTTGATAAATTAAGCTGGATGATTCGGAGTAAGTCAGGTAGTTCATTGATGATTTTTGAGTTGAAGAAAATCATTTGTGGATCAAATGCGATAATTAGGTGATTCACGATTAATGAAATGTGGTAACAAAAATCATCTAAAATTTGACTGACTTCTGGATTCTGCTGGCTATATGCGAGCGCCATATCTTTTAAAGTAAACTTCTTGCCTAAAACGGCTTGAAGTTTTTCTTTTACTCTTTGTTCGGACCATTCATCCTCAATTGGTTTAAGTTGAGATAAGGGTACGTTTTCGCGATCTTCTTTGAAAATCATGTGACCAACATCACCGGCACGGCCAAAGTATCCTTTATATAATTGGCGATTAATTAAAATACCAGCACCAATGTGTTTGCCAATTGTTAAAGAAACAATATTAACTAGTTCTTGTTGGCTAAAATCTTGTTCAAAAATTGCTGATAGATTGGAGGCATTTTCAATTACAACGGGAACGTCAAATTTTTCTTGAAGGGCATTTTGCAAATTGAAATTACCAGCTGACTCAAAAGGTGAATCAATTATATTGCCACGATAGACGTAGCCTGGAATGGCAATCGAGATTCCGCATAAACCATTTTCAGTTTCGAAGTCGGGTAACTCAGCTAAGTTATCACTGATGTTTTCGAATAATTCTTCGAGTGTTGTTGCATTTACTTTATTAACCGTGTATTCAAGTGTTCGTCCATCAAATTTGTTAGCCATTGTTTCGATTTGATCATCCGTGACGCTGAAGTTTGCAACAAAACCAAATTTGGCGTTTAGTTGGACTAATTCTGGACGACGGCCACCACTAGTAGTGCTTTGACCTTCACCAATGCTAGAAATGAAATTATCTTTCATTAAATCGTTAATGATATTGGAAACAGTCACTTTATTTAGTCCTAATTCTTGTGAGACTTCATTACGAGAAATAGGTCCTTTATTGATAATTGTTTGAAAAACAGATCGGTTGTTGGCATTTTTCATGGTGTCTTTTTTAATGACCATTAAATTTTGCTCCTTTAAAAATTAAGTAATCAAAGCGCGAAATGCCACAATTGATTGTTAGCAGTATTATAGCCTAAATAAATACTGCATGAAAGGAAAGTTATATTAATAAAAAATAAATGTAAGCGTTGACAATTAATAATAACCCAGTTATTATATAAGCATAGTTTGAAAATAAACTTTTCAAACTAATTTGAAAGGTGGACATTAGAATGAAATTTACAGATGGTTATTGGTTAACTCGACCACAATACGAAATCAATTCTCCACAAGAAGTTTTTGAATACAAAGTTGATGGTAAAGAGTTAACCGCCTATGCACCATATAATAAAATTAAAGTTCGAAATGATGAGTTGAACTTGGGTATGACGACTGTTAAGTTGTCTTCACCAATTGAAGGAGTAGTTGGTGTTAAGTTAATTCACTTTGACCAACCAACTCAAGGACCTAGTTACGAATTATCTAATGAAGATCCAGACGTTAACATTAAAACCAGTGATGAAGAAATTTCATTAACTTCTGGTCCTTTAACCGCTAAAATGCCTGTTCGTGGCGATTTCAAGATTGAATTTGAAGCGGATGGTCAAGTGTTTACAGCTTCAGAGCCTAGTGCTGAAGGTGAGGTTACTGATAATAAAGAAAAGAAACATTACATGCGTGAAAAGTTATCAATCGACGTAGATGAATTAATCTATGGAATGGGTGAACGTTTTACACCGTTTGTTAAAAATGGTCAAACAGTTGATATCATTCAAAAAGATGGTGGTACCGGTAGTGAGCAAGCTTACAAAAATATTCCATTTTATTTGAGTAATAAAGGTTATGGGGTATTTGTTAATCAACCTGAAACGGTTTCGTTTGAAGTCGCTTCCGAAGATGTTGATAAGGTTCAATTTAGTGTCGAAGGACAATCAATTGAATATTACGTTATTTATGGTCCAACACCAAAAGAGGTTTTGAATCGCTATACACGTTTAACAGGTAAAGTTACATTACCTCCAGCATGGTCATTTGGTTTATGGCTTTCGACATCATTTACCACTGATTACAGTGAAAAAACTGTTATGGGTTATATTGATGGTATGCAAGAACGTCACATTCCGTTGGATGTGTTCCATTTTGACTGTTTCTGGCAAAAAGGTTTTGAGTGGTGTAATTTTGAATGGGATAAAGATATGTTCCCAGATCCAGAAGGTTTGATTAAGAAGATTCATGATAAGGGCGTTAAAGTTTGTCTTTGGATCAACTCTTATATCGGTCAAAAATCACCGTTATTTAAAGAAGCTAAAGAAAAAGGTTACTTTATTAAACGTGAAGATGGCAATGTTTGGCAATGGGATCTTTGGCAAGCCGGGTTAGGAACAATTGATTTTACCAATCCTGATGCTGTTAAATGGTATCAAAGTAAGTTGAAAGTATTACTTGATATGGGTGTTGATTGCTTTAAGACAGATTTTGGTGAACGAATTCCAGTTGAAGATGCTGTTTACTACGATGGATCTGATCCAAAACGTATCCATAATTATTATACCTACCTATATAATAAGACTGTTTTTGATTTATTAGTTGAAGAAAAAGGTAAAGATGAAGCTGTCTTGTTTGCCCGTTCAGCAACAGTAGGGTCACAAAAATTCCCAGTTCACTGGGGTGGAGATAACTTATCACGTTACAAATCAATGGCTGATTCATTACGCGGTGGTTTATCATTCTTACTTTCTGGATTTGGATTCTGGAGTCATGATATTGGAGGATTTGAAGAATCAGCAACGCCAGATATTTATAAACGCTGGACCCAATTTGGCTTGTTGTCATCACACAGCCGTTATCATGGTAGTATTGAAGCTCGTGTTCCTTGGAACTTTGATGAAGAAGCAGTTGATGTTACTCGTAAGTTTGTTGATTTCAAGCTTTCGATTATGCCATATCTGTATACTGAAGCTGTTAATACTTCAGAAACTGGTACTCCATTAATGCGTCCGGTCTTTATGGAATACTTGGAAGATAATAACGCATATCATTTGGATAAAGAATATATGCTGGGTAGCAAGTTGTTAGTTGCCCCAATCTTCAATGATAAGGGCACCGTTAACTATTACTTACCAACTGGCAAGTGGACTAATGTCTTGACTGAACAATACTATGACGTTACTGAAGGTGGTAACTGGTTTACTGAAACTTACGATCACCTGAACTTACCATTATTAGCACGTGAAAACAGTATCCTAGTTCGTAATGAAGCAGCTGTTCACGCTGATTATGATTACACTAAGGATGTTACAATTCATCTTTACAATATGGCTGAAGGAACGACTGAGCAAAAAGTTGTTGATAATCATGGTAAAGATGCGGCTAAGGTAACTGTTACTCGTTCTGGTAATCACTTTACGGTAAAAACTGATGGTCTTAGCAGCGTTAAGGTTAGTGTTCATGAGGCTGGTAAAATAATTGAAGAAAAAATTGGTGAATTTGATATTTAGCTCAATTTTATTAAAATAATGGATTATATAAAAAGCCTGCAAATTTGCAGGCTTTTTTGTTCGATAAGTGTCAAACCTCTGTTAAAATTGTAGTTACATTTAAATTTGGAGGAGACCATGGCGCGTAGACGAAAGCGAAGAAAAATAAAGGTATCGGTCACAACGATAATTATTGCATTAGCCATCGCAATTTTTGGTGGTTACACGCAAATGAACAATCAATCGACCGAAACAACTAAAACAACGACTAGTGTTTCAAAGGAAAATTTACAGAAATTAGATTATGATGGCCAACAGGTTGTAAACGTAAATAACGGGAAACCAACCTTTACTAAGGATGATTTAAGTATTGCGCATGGTAGCTGGCAGATGTTTAGCGACTTAGATTCACTAAATCGAGTTGGAACAGCGAATGCCATTTTGGGTAAAGAGTTGATGCCCACTAGGGAACGTGATCCTTTGTATATTCAACCAACTGGCTGGCATAACAAACAAGTTAATTCAGATGGTAATCGAATTTGGTTATACAATCGTAGTCATATTATTGGCTTTCAATTAACGGGTGAAAATAATAATCCGAAGAACTTAATGACGGGGACGGCGAGCATGAATGCTCCGGGAATGGAAGAGTATGAAAGTCGGGTGGCTAAGTATATTAAGGCAACCAAGCATCATGTTCGTTATCAAGTTGAACCAATCTTCCGCGACAATGAATTGTTAGCTCGTGGGGTTCACATGCAGGCACAATCAATTGAAGATGATCAAATATCATTTAATATCTATATTTTTAATATTCAAAAAGATGTCACGTTAAATTATAATGATGGGACCAGTGTTCAAAATTAAATAATCTTCAATTAGACATAATGGTTGAAAAATAATTCACGCTTGTAACCATCTAAATCGGTTAATTACAATAAATGGCTTCATTCCAGATAAATACAGGAATGAAGCCATTTAATAACATATATTAAATTTTATACACTTTTGCTTCATAAGGTCGCAAGGTTGAACCTAAATCTTCAGTGTAGTTCGAGATTAACAGTGTTTTTTTAATTGGTAATTGATAATTTCTGGTAATTGTTTGATTGGTGAAGTTTAATATGATGACTAACTTAGTATCAGCATTTTCACGGATATAGGTAAAAACATCTTCGTCCAATTCATTACCATCTATTAATTGATAGCGACCGTCTGTGATAACTGGCATAGTATGACGTAATTTAATTAATTTTTGATAGTAGTGAAAAACCGAGTTCTCATCTGCTAATTCAGTTTTGACGTTAATTTCTGGATAATTAGGATTGACGGCTAACCAAGGTTGTTGTTGGCTGAATCCAGCATTGGTACTATTATCCCATTGCATGGGGGTTCGAGCATTATCACGTGAGTGAAGCTTAATATAATTCATCATGGTTGTTGATGAGACTAATTGTTCATCATTAACAAGTTGCTGATAGATATTAAGAGTTTCTAGATCTTTATAGTCAGTTAAATTATCGAAATTAGCATTAGTCATTCCTAATTCTTCACCTTGATAGATATAAGGGGTACCTTGCATAAAGTGCAACATGGTTGCTAGCATTTTAGCTGAAACAACACGATATTCAGGACAATCATTACCAAAACGAGAAACGACTCTAGGCTGGTCGTGATTATTCCAGTAGAGCGAATTCCATGCTTTATTAGTTAATGCTAATTGCCATTTTGTTAGATTAGCTCTTAATTCACTAAGTGTTGTACGTCGGTCCCCCCATTTACCCAAGGCTGGATTTTTATTTGCATCTAAAGACATATGTTCAAATTGGAAAACCATATTTAATTCTGTACTGTCTAGATTAGCATATTTTTTAGCATCATCAGGAGAAGCAGCGGGTGTTTCACCAACAGTTACGAGGTTATGATGCTTCATAACATTTTTGTTCATTTCTTGTAAGTATTGATGGATTTTATGACCGTTGCTAACAATTGGTTCAACATCTGCGTATGTTTCGCCGAGATCGACGGAACCATCTTGAAATTTAGCTGGTTTTGATATTAGGTTAATGACATCCATTCGGAAGCCATCAACACCTTTATCAGCCCACCAGTTCATCATGTCATAAACAGAATGTCTCATTTGAGGGCTTTCCCAATTCAAGTCAGGTTGTTCCTTAGCAAACAGATGAAGATAATATTGACCGGATGTTTTGTCTAAAGTCCAAGTAGATCCTGAAAAATAAGAACCCCAATTAGTTGGTTCATGACCATCGACTGGATCGCGCCAAATATAAAAATCACGTTTAGAATTGTTCTTACCTTGGCGACTAGCCTTGAACCATTCGTGTTCATCAGATGAATGATTGACGACTAAATCCATCATAATTTTCATATTTTTTTGATGAATTTTATCTAACAACTCTTGAAAATCAGCCATTGATCCAAAGTCAGGTTGGATAGCTTGATAGTCACTAATATCATAACCATTGTCAACGTTTGGTGAGCGATAGATTGGATTGAGCCAAATAATATCAACACCAAGTTCTTTGATGTAATCTAGACGATTGATGATACCACGTAAATCACCAATACCATCGTTATTACTATCTTGAAAACTTTTAGGATAAATTTGATAAACAATTGATTTTTGCCACCAGTTATTAGTAGTCATGAGATTTCCTCCAGCTTTTACGCAAACGTTTGCGTAAAATTATAAAAAATTAATCAGTAGTTTTACCACTGATTTGTAATCGCTTACAAAGACACTGTAATTCATTTTATTATTCTTGTCAATTGCTGATATAATATTAATTAATGGGGGATGGCATGAAAACAATTAAAGATATTGCAAAAGTCGCTGCGGTTTCACCTTCTACGGTTTCACGAGTTTTAAATAACAGTGGTGGATACAGTGAAAAAACTAAACAAAGGATATTAACCATTTCAAAGCAGCTTAATTATCAAAAAAATGAGTATGCTTCAAGCTTAGTATCGACTCAAAAAGTAAATGTTATTGGAGTTATTGTTACTAATGCTAAATCAAGTTTTTCAACAAAAATTATTGAAGGCGTTGAAGATTTTGGGTATCAAAAAGATGCTCGTATTTTATTAGCGCATTGTGGTATGTCAGATAATGAACGATTACGAAAATGTATCGATTTAATGTTGAGACAGAATGTAACTGGGATTATTTCGATTTCAGTTCAGTTTGATGAAGATAATTTAGCGTACCTTAATAAATTTGATATGCCATTAATTTCGATTAATGTGGTTGTTCCGGGTTATCCATCGATTACGATTAATAATTACCAAGCAGCTTATCAAGCGACACAGTTCATAATTGAACATGGTCATCGACAAATTGCACTAGTAGGAGTTAAGAAAGATGATCTACAAACTGGTTATAATCGTATTGATGGTTATTCAAAAGCGCTAATGGATCATAAAATTACGATTGATCAGAATCTAATTATTGATGGTGATTTTTCATTTGATTCAGGGCGTAAATCTTTTGAAACTCTTCTGAAATTACCCAAAATGCCAACAGCAGTCTTTGCCGCGAGTGATGATACAGCGGCGGGGATTATATCCGGGGCTTATGAACATGACTATAACATTGCCGGTGAATTATCGATTATGGGATTTGATAATTCGAAAATTTCAGAAATGATTACACCACAATTGACAACGGTCGTGCAACCATTTTATGAAATGGGTGAATTAGCTGTCAAAGAAATTTTAGATAGTAAACCGGAAGCAAGCGTGGTATTACCAGTCAATATTATTGATCGTGGTTCAGTATTTAAAACAATCTCAAAGTACACAAGTAATAATTAATTTAGTACTTGTGTACTTTGAGATTGTTTTATTGTACAAACCTATTCTTATTAGAATGCATTAAGTAAGATATTAATTTTATGGTATGTAGAGGGGTTACTTATTAAATTATTTTCGATATTTAAAATAAAATGCCAAGGCAATTAGCAATAGTAAGACACAAATTGTGAGGCCGGGGTTTTCTTTTAGTAACATATGAAGTGCATGGTATTGGCCAATTCCGATAGGTAGTGTAAAATGCATATAATAATCACCTTTCTAGTAAGAGGAAATGATAAGAGGGAATGTTTAATGGTTTTGGAAAGTTTATGGATGATAAATTGGTTCATTATTAAGAATGCGATAGTGTTGATTGTGGTATTGAATATTGTTTTTTCAGTCTTTACGGTTTTCCGGGAAAAACGTGATATTTCAGCAACTTGGGCATGGCTATTAGTCTTGATTTTATTACCAGTCGTTGGGCTAATTATCTATTCAATTATTGGCCGAAAGTTACCACAGAAGCGATTAAGCCGATTACAGGTAGATGAAGAAAAAAATATCAAGGCAGCAATTGAGGCCCAAAAAGTAGAGATTGAAGCCAATCAAATGACTGCTAAACGATTAGAAGAATCTGAATATCGGTTAGTAACTTTCTTTCAAAATACAGATGATGCTTTTTTATCAAAGGAAAAACAAGTTTCGTTATTTACCGATGGGACGCGCCTTTTTGAGACGATGATTAATGATATTCGGGCAGCAACCAAGCATATTCATATTGAGTTTTATACATTTTACAATGACCGAATTGGAAATGCAATTTTAAAAGAATTAGAAAAGAAAGCTCTTGAAGGTGTTGAAGTTCGTGTGTTGTATGACTCATGGGGTTCAATGGGCACCACGCGTAAGTTTTTTAGTCAATTACGTGCTAATGGTGGTTTTGCTGAACAATTTTTGGGTGTTGGATCAAACATTTTAAACTTGCGATTAAACTTTCGTAATCATAGAAAAATTGTGGTTATTGATGGTGAAATTGGTTATATCGGTGGCTTTAATATTGGTGATCAATATTTGGGTCGGGATAAAAAGTTTGGTTATTGGCGAGATACGCATTTACGAATTGAAGGTAAAATATTATCGTTACAATCGCGATTCTTACGGGATTGGAGCGCTACGAGTAACAAAATTAAAATTACGGATTACTCTAAATATATTCAAATCAATCGGCCGAATGGTGATCGACAGTTACAAATTGTTTCAAGTGGTCCAGAACATGATTTAGAGAAAATTAAATTGGGATATATTAAATTAATTAATATGTCACAAGAAAAATTATGGATTCAATCACCATATTTAATCCCAGATGACAGTGTGTTGGACGCTTTAAAATTATCGATTAAATCAGGGGTTGATGTCCGAATTATGATTCCGAATAAGCCGGATCATCCATTTGTCTATCGAGCTTCACAATATTATGCTCGCGAATTAGCTATTGCGGGGGCCAAAATTTATTTTTATGAAAACGGGTTTATGCATGCAAAAACGATGGTTGTTGATGGAAAAGTTGCATCAGTCGGTTCGGCAAATATGGATTTTCGTAGTTTCAAACTAAATTTCGAAGTGAATGCCTTCTTATATGATCGTCAAATGGCAGATGAACTAGAAGATGCCTTTTTGGATGATATTAAAGTTAGCAAAATGATGACGCCAAAAGATTTTGAAGAACAATCATTTGGCTTACGAGTGAAGCAAACTTTATCACGGCTGTTAGCGCCAATTTTATAACCTAATTAAAAGATATCCATCAGACTATTTTAGTCAGATGGATATCTTTTATGAGTTAATTTTGAAAAAAATGGTACGTTAACTAGTGTTAAGTAATTCTTAATTAGTTTTAAATCCTTGATAGATAAGGGTTAAGAGCTATGGATAATAAAAGTAGAAGCATATCATTGCAAACGCTTACACAACGTGTTATATTATTGGTGAGGAAGAACATAAGAGTTCTTGAAACGAATTGATGAGGAATTGATTCGAGAGAACAACCTCACCGATATCAAGAAGTGTGTTTCTGGTAACCGAAAATTAGTAGGTCAGAAGCAGCGTAAGTATGGCTCATAATATCAAATAATTTGTAAAAATTTAGCCATCAGCGTGCACTAGGAACTAATCGGAGTAATGCAAGAAGATTGCAATTACAGACCGTTCTTCCGTTAGCATCTATCAGGGTGAAAGACTGATAGGTGCTTTTTTGTTTGTAATTTAGTTTTAAAGTAATTACATAAATACGCCAGTTAGTTACCAGACCATGTTTTTTAATTCGTCAGGTAATTTAATTTTATCTTGCTGGAAGTCATTAAAAACTTCTTCCAAAATCGTGAAGACTTGGTCAAGTTGAGCGCGTGTAATTACAAGCGGTGGCTGAAAACGCAACACATTACCAGCAAGTTTAACGAGAATTAAGCCTTTTTGGAATGCTCGGAAAATAATTTGTGCGGCAGCATTATTATCTGGGGTTTTAGAGATTTTATCTTTAACAATTTCGATACCGCCGTTTAGACCAAACATTCGCACGTCGCCAATAAAGTCGAAACGAGCTTGCAACTTGAGAAATTGTTCTTTCGCATATTCACCATCGGTTACAGACTTTTCGGGTAATTTTTCATCAGCAATGATATCTAATACGGCAGATGAAGCAGCTGCACAAACTGGGTTGCCGGCAGTTGTAAAGACGTGGGCTGAGGTTCCAAGCGCGTCCATAATGTCAGCTTTACCAATAACAGCGCTTAGTGGCATTCCGGCTGCAATTGATTTACCGGTAGCAATCAAGTCAGGTTCAATTCCAAAATGCTCAATTGACCACATTTTACCTGATCGTCCCAGCCCTTGATTAATTTCATCAACTGCAAATAAAATACCATTTGCTTGACAGAAAGTATGAATTGCTTGGATGTATTCATCGGGTGGTTTAATGATTCCAGCATCTCCTTGAATAGGTTCAATCAAGACGCAGGCCACTTCATCGGCGGGTAAATAAGTATTAAATGGTCGCATGAAGTCGGCTAGGTAGCGCATAGAAATTTCGTGGACGGTTTCATTAGGATAATGGCGATATAAATCAGGAAATGGAACATGTACAATATTTGGAACTAGTGGTCCAATTTTACGTACCATGTTGACGTCACAAGCACCTGCCGATATTGCACCAAAAGTGGTTCCGTGATAGCCACCTTCAAATGAAATGATATATGAACGACCAGTAGCTGCGCGCGCAAATTTAATAATTCCATCATTAGCATCAGATCCTGAAGTTCCGAAAGCAACTTTATATTTTTGGTCACCAGGAGCTAATTTAGTTAAGCGTTCAGCAAGTTTCATACTAGTGGGATTAGTGAAATAGCCAGCATCGTAGCTTACTAATTCATCAATTTGTTGTTTCATAGCTGCGACAACGTGGGGATGGTTATGACCCACATTCATCGCTGAGGCACTACCTAAAAGGTCGATGTATTGTTTACCCTCAACATCTGTTACTTCAGCACCTTGGGCTGATTTAATCACAAGATTGTAGTATTGAACAATTCCGGTTGGGGCTACATTATTCATATTTTCGTGAAACAGTTGGTCACCCAAATCATTTTCCCAAGCCATATAGTTTCCTCATTTCTTTTTAATGTAAATTATGTATTAGCATACCCATTTTGATTTTTTTATTCAACTGTTCAATGCTAAAATGGTGAGGATAAGTAATAAAAATAAGCTGCAAGTTTATATGCAAACTTAAAAAAGAGGAATGCCACATGAGCTTAGGATTTATTTTGGGAACCGCCGCAATGGATCATCAGCAAGCAATGGTTGAGCGATTGTCCGCTGATATGAAGCAATATCCAGACGATCAGTTCTACTATTTAGTACCTAATCATATTAAATTTGAATCTGAATTAGATGTTTTATCACGGTTGGGAAAGCTGACTAGTGATGAAACCCATTTGTATGCCCAATCAAAATTACAGGTATTATCATTTAGCCGCCTTGCTTGGTTCTTTTTACGTAATTCGGCCAGCTATCAAGTTCCACGCATTTCAACTAATGGTTTGAATATGTTGGTTTTCCAAATTATGAAAAAACACCAAGGCGAGTTAAAACTGTATGCAGGTGAGGCTGATCAAGCTGGGTTTGTTGGTGAAGTGACACGGCAGTTAGAGGAACTTAAGCAAGCTAATATTAATGCGGATGATTTAGCTAATTTAGCTGATGAAATGCCACGAAATAACCAAACCTTGACGGCTAAATTGCATGATTTGGTAATTATTTATCGTGAATATGAAATGTCGATTGCTGGTGAATATTTAGGTAATTCAGAGATGTACCAGCAGTTAACGGATTACATAAACAGTAATGATTTTAGTCATGTCCATATTTATTTAGATCGTTTTTCACAATTTACAGCTAGCGAACAAAATATTGCAACTGCATTAATTAGACAGGCTAAATCAGTTGTGATGTCACTAATTTTAGATCAACCAGCCGCGCATAAATTACCAGACACTAACGATATGTTTATTGAAGCCGGTAAGTTATATCATCGCTTATATAACGTAGCGGATACTTATCAAATTCACCATGAATTTGATGTATATGCCAAAGTTTCACGTGTAACATCAGATTTACAAGTCGTTGAAAAATTACTAATTGCAGATGCTAAAATGGCACAAATTCCAGCTACGACACTTGAAAATAAAAATTCATTAAAGATCTTTACGGCAGATAGTCGCCTAACTGAACTGCGCCAAGTGGCCCGGCAAATTCGCCAATTAGTTGCCACCGGTGAATATCGTTATCGTGATTTTCTAATTTTAACGAAGCATATGGATGTTTATAGTTCAGCAATTATCCCAACCTTTAAACAATTTAATATTCCAATTTTTGATGATCATGAAAAGTTGATGAATGATCATCCGTTAGTTGCGTTATTGAATGCATTATTTACAGTAAAAACCCATTATTATCGGCATAGTGATGTGATGCAGTTATTAAAGACGGATCTCTTAATTCCTCAAATAGACAATGAAGCAATACCGGTTGATCAATTTCAAGATGCATTATCAATTACTGAAAATTGGTTATTAAAAACTGGTTTCCATGGTGATGCTTGGTTTAGAAAAGCTGATTGGCAGTACTTTCAGTTTCGTGATTCAGATCAAGGGATTAAATCAGATAAAGTTGAACGGGCAACTGACCAAATTAATTTAATTCGAAACTATGTTAAAAATATTTTGCCACCATTTTATAAAAAATTAGACAAAGCAACGTCAGGTCAAGAAGCGGCGACTGTTTTATATCAATTTTTGGTTGCAGCGGGTGTAGATGAACAATTAACGCAGTGGTATCAAGAACAAAATGAGGCAGGCAATTTAGAAATTGCTGATCAAGCGCAACAAGTTTGGCAGACTTTTTGTGGAATTTTAGATGAATATGTTGCTATTTTAGGTGACCAACCATTTGATGCTGATGATTTTAGTAACTTGATGCAAGCTGGTTTTGATTCAGCCACCTACTCACAAATTCCATCAACCTTGGATCAAGTGGTCATGTCTGAAATCGGAATTGTACAAAGTCAAAAAAAGCGGGTAGTCTTTATCGTCGGGGCAACCGACCAAGTAATGCCAGAAGCTAGTAGTACCCAGTTATTGTTATCGGATCAAGATAAAACAGCTTTTAATGGTTTGCTAGATGACCATCAATTCCTACCAACGGACAATATCGAACAACTGATTAATGAATCATTCGTTAACTACTTAGCATTTATGAATGGTAGTGAACGTTTGATTATTTCGTGTGCGACAATGGATGATGACGGGCATGACTACAAAATGTCGCCATATAGTTTGTCGATGATTAATCAGTTTGGCTTACACGTCGATGAGTATCAAAGTGTACCACCAATTGACGAATCACCAATTTATCAGTATGTGGGTACCGCAGCTTCGACATTAAGTTCATTAGTACGAGTTGAGCGGTTAGCAATTGATCTAAAGACCATTAAAAATGGCGCTTGGCGGTACATTGATAATTATTTAAAGCAACAACCTGAATTTGCTGGACGCTATCAACAATCAATGGGTGGTTTAAATTATAAAAATCAACCAATTGTCTTAAAACCAGTGATTGTCGAAGGTTTGTATGGTGATACAATTCGGACTTCAGTTTCAAAATTAGAAGAATTTTACCAAAATGAGTATGCGTATTTCTTGAAATTTGGCTTAAAACTCCAAGAGCGTGACGAATTTGAATTAACCGCGGCAGACTCTGGAGAGTTATTTCATTCAGTTTTGGACGCCTTCTTAAAGGAACTCGCTAATCAACACCAAACAATTCGAACGATTACAGTGGATCAGATTAATGAAATGATTCCACAAATTACCCAGGAAATGATGCAACAGCCACAATTTATGATTTTAAATAGTTCACAGCGCATGAACTATATTGGACGACAACTACAAGCGACTTTGTTGCAAGTTGCTCAAATATTGAAGCAGCAGTCGACTCGTTCACGAATGGATCCATATCAAACTGAAGTGATGTTTGGTGATATGCAGGGACAAACGGGCATTCCCGGGCTTAATTTTGATCTTGAAAATGGTAAACAGGTGCGAGTTCGGGGCAAAATTGATCGGATTGATACAATGATGACTAATCAACAACAGTATGCAGGAATCGTTGATTATAAGTCAGGTCAAAAGACGATTAAGTTTGCGGAAGTGTATGCTGGGTTAGCGATGCAAATGATGACTTATTTGAACGTCTTAAAAAGTGATGCAAGCCAATTGAAGTTGAAAGATAGTCGTTTGGCGAGTGCATTATATCTGCATATTCAAAATCCAACCTTTAAATTACAGGATATGAAGGATGACCTTGAAACTGAGATGCTAAAAGCCAATAAGTATAAAGGAATTTTAGTTAGTGATCGTGAATTATTGTCTGATATCGATATGTCGATGGATGACGAAACGATTGGTTCATCAAGTGTATTTCCATTTGGTTTGAAAAAAGCAGATAAAAATGGCAATAACTATCGGGCCGATAGTAGTTTAGTCACCACTGATGAATTACAAATTTTATTAGATCGTAATGAGGAGCGAATTGTTAATGCGGCCAATCGGATTTTTGCTGGGTCAGTTGAATTGAATCCGGCACGTTATAATCAAAAGCAAACTGCCTTACAGTATTCACCATACAAAGATATTTTCCAGTTTGATGCCATGTTACCGGATAATAATTATCATGAAATTAAATTGATTAGTAATAATAAATTTTTTGATTCACTTAAGGAAGGTGGAAAATAATGGCAACTCATTTTACTGATCACCAGCAACAAGCAATTGATGATGGTCATCAAAATATTTTAGTTTCTGCCTCAGCGGGTTCTGGTAAGACTTCAGTCTTAGTTGAACGGGTGATTCAAAAATTACTCCATCAAGAAAATATTGATGAATTATTGGTCGTAACTTTTACTGATGCGGCCGCCAAAGGCATGCGCGATCGAATTGCAAAGGCATTACGTAAAGCAATTGATAGTACCGATGATGAACAATTAAAAGCACATCTTAAAATTCAGATTAATCGATTAGCGGTGGCAGATATTAGCACACTGCATTCATTTTGTTTACATTTAATTAAGCAATATTACTACGTGATTGATTTGGATCCACAATTTCGATTAATGACCGATGACACAGAAAAGCAACTACTGCGTGAAGGGGTTTGGGATGATGTTCGCGAAGAATTTTATGCCCAAAATAATGACGTGTTTGAACGGTTAACGCAGAACTTTTCTAATGACCGCAGTGATGACGGCTTAACCGAAGTAGTTCAAAAAGTTGACGAATTTGCTAACTCCACACCAGATCCTGAAAAGTGGTTAAACGGATTAGTTAAATCATATCAATTAGATGCAGCCATGTTAGCTGAAACTAGTTTATATCAACAACAACTGTTGCCGATCTTTTTAGAAACTTTAAATCAAGCCCAAACTGATTTGGAAGCGGCAATCGCAACGACTGCTGGTGATGAGGCGTTTGATAAAGTTGAGCTAATCTTAACGACTGAATTAGATCATGTAAAAGCAGTAATTGATGCTGTCCAAACTAAGTCATGGGATACAACTTTCAAGTTATTACATGAGTTTGAATATGTTACGTTTAGAGGTCCAAGTAAAACTAAATATCCAGAAGCGAGCGAAGAATTTCTGGCGATTAAAAAAGCTCGCAACGATGCGAAGGATGCCGTAGTTAAATTAACTGAGACATATTTTCTGCAACTAGAAGCCGATGCTAAAAATGTTACACGTGAAACAGAAATTTTAATCGCTAAATTAGTGGAAGTTGTGAAGGCTTATCGGGTGGCCTTTGCTGCCGAAAAGCGCTTGAAACACACACTTGATTTTAATGACTTAGAACATTTTGCTTATCAGATTTTAACTGATCCATCACCAGAAGGACAGGCCGTCGTTGAACAATTAAAAGCACACTATACTGAAGTGATGGTTGATGAGTATCAAGATACTAATCAATTACAAGAAAGTATTTTGCAACAAATTGTCTCAGATAATCCGGGCAATATGTTTATGGTTGGGGATGTTAAACAGTCGATTTATCAATTTCGACAAGCAGATCCTAGTCTGTTTATGGGTAAATATAATCAGTATCGACAAGCTGAAAATCCGGATGGTGAAGCAATTGTTTTGGCTGAAAATTTTCGTTCGGTTGGGAATGTAATTAATTTTACTAACTTAATCTTTGAACAATTAATGGATTCACAAGTTGGTGAAATGGAATATGACGATGATGCGCATTTAAAGTTCGGTGCGAAAGCTGATTACGATACTAACAAAGATGCCTCGACGGAAATTTTATTTTATGAGTCTGATGCAATTAAAGTGGATGCTGAACATCAAGGAGATGAATCTGAACCAGCAGACTTAACTGAGGAAAACTTAGATAAATCGATTGGTGAAGCCGTCATGGTTGGTCAGCGAATTCAACAGATGGTTCAACAACATGAAACGGTTATTGATCGAGCATCGGGTGAAGATCGGCAAATTCAATATGGAGATATTGCGATTTTGGTTTCTTCACGAACTAATAATCCAATTATTGAAGAACAGTTCGCTTTACTAGGAATCCCGGTAACATTAAGTGGTTCCGAAAATTATTTTCAAGCGACGGAAGTCCGAATCATGATGTCATTAATGCGCATTATTGATAATCCATATCAAGATATTCCCTTAGTGGCGGTTTTGCGGTCGCCGATTGTTGGTTTAGATGAAAATGAATTAGCTTATTTAAGAATTCAAAATAAAACTGATCAGTATTATCAAGCAATTCAAGAATTTGCGCAAAGAACGGATGTTACTGATGATTTTGGTCAACAGCTACATGAAAAGATAACTAAGTTCTTGGAACAACTCGCTAAATTTAAACAAATTGCTAAGCAGAATCGGTTAGTTGATTTAATTTGGACCATTTTTGAAGATACTGGTTTTCTTGATTATGTTGGTGGTATGCCGGGCGGTCGTCAACGACAAGCCAATTTACACGCGTTATATAACCGCGCTCATGATTATGAAAAAAGTAGTTTTAAAGGAATTTTTCAATTTGTGCGCTTTATCAACCAAATGCAAAAAAATGATCAAGATTTAGCTGAAGCCCAAACGCAAGTTGATACCAATACGGTTAATGTAATGACGATTCACGGGAGTAAAGGATTGGAATTTCCGGTGGTTATTATGATGAATGCTACGGGTCAGTTTAATAAGAGTGACTTTCAAAAATCACCCTTTATTCTTGATTTGTATAACGGGATTGGGGTAACGTATCTTAATCCACAGCGGATTAAAGTTGATACAATCCAAAAACAATTATTGAAAGATGATAAAAATCGTAAAAATCAATCCGAAGAAATGCGATTATTATATGTGGCGATGACGCGCGCCGAGCAACGGTTGATTATCACTGGTAAAGGTCGGAGTGGCGCTAAGAAAATCGAAAGTTGGGAAAAGGCCTTTCAAGCGACTAATTTGCCACTGCCACCAACGTTGCGCTTACAGGCGAATAACTTTATGCAATGGATTGGGATGGCCTTAGTCCGACACCCGAAGTTTGATCAAAGCTTGTTATCAGGTCTCCCAGCCCTACCGGAGTTGAAGAATGATCCGGCGAAGTTTACTTTCCGGATTGTGACCGAAGCTGATTTGGGAATTAATGAATCACCAGTAACAGCAGAAATTAAGCCTGAACCAGTAGCCAAAGTGCCGGTTAATTTAACAGCTGAACAACAAACGATGATTAAGCAGTTATTGAATTATCAGTATCCATATCAAGCAGCCACCAAAACCACGGCTTATCAATCGGTATCTGAGATTAAACGATTATTTGATGATCCAGATAATCATGAATTAATTCAATTGGACTTAGGTGATGCGGATAAACAACAAGGTCGGTATACGCAAATTGAATTAGGTAAACCACAGTTTCTACGTGGTGATAAAGCACCATCAGCAGCGGAAATTGGGACCGCGACCCATTTAATTTTTCAATTATTGGACTTAAATCATTCACCTTCAATTGAAGATGTAGAACGATTAATTCAACAATTAACAATTGCCAAAACGATTCCGGAAGTGATTGCGAATAAAATTAATCGAGAAGCCGTGGTTGAATTTTATCAATCTGATTTTGGTCAGCAAGTCATTGCTAATCAGCAACAGTTGCAGCGAGAAACTCCATTTTCGTTGTTATTACCTGCTAGTCAGCTATTTGAAGATTTAAAAGATTCGGATGAAGAAATTTTGATTCATGGGATTATTGATGGTTACTTTAAGACTGATGACGGACTAACAATTTTTGATTATAAAACTGATGATGTTCATGATAATATCGATGAAATTATTGAAAAATATCGGGGACAAGTTAATTTGTATTCAGAAGCTTTATCAAGGATTGAACAATCACCAGTAGTTCATAAATATTTGTATTTATTGTCAATTAATCAATTAGTCGAACTATAATTGATGATATTCAAAAGGTCACGTGCATTTGCACGTGACCTTTTTTGAACATAATTTAGTTAGTCATCACCATTGGTAATTGAATTTTTAACCACTACGTAGTCAACTTTACGAATCGATTCAAGGTCACGGCCACCAGCATAAGAGATTGATGATTGGAGATCTTCTTGCATTTCATCAAGGGTATCTTGAATGCTACCGCGGAAAGGTACTAACATTTGTTTACCCTCAACATTACGGTAAGCACCTTTTTGGGTTTCAGAAGCTGAACCCCAATATTGTTTGAAAGTTTTACCTTCGATTTTAATCATGTTACCAGGTGATTCTTCATGACCAGCCATGAGAGAACCAATCATCACCATGGAAGCGCCAAAGCGCACCGATTTAGCAATATCACCATTATGACGAATTCCGCCATCAGCGATTAGTGGTTTACGAGCGGCTTTGCTGCAAAGACGAAGGGCAGCTAGTTGCCAACCGCCAGTTCCAAAGCCAGTTTTTAATTTAGTAATACAAGCTTTACCCGGTCCGACACCAACTTTAGTTGCATCGGCACCGGCATTTTCTAATTCACGAACTGCTTCCGGCGTTGCCACGTTGCCAGCAATTACGAAACTACTAGGAAGTGTTTGTTTAATATATTGAATCATTTTAATGACATAGTCAGAGTGACCGTGAGCAACATCAATCGTGATGTATTCAGGTTCTAAGTTGGCTGCTTTTAAGTCGTCGATGAATTGGTATTCCGTGGCTTTAATACCAACGGAGATTGAGGCAAAAAGGCCACGTTGTTGTAAATCATGGACAAATTCAAGTCGTTTTTCCGGAGTAAACCGGTGCATTACGTAGAAATAATTATGTTCAGCCATCCAAATTGCGAGTGATTCATCAATCACGCTAGCCATATTGGCAGGAACGACTGGAATAGCAAATTTACGTGGTCCAAATTGAATACTGGTATCGGCGTCGTGGCGGCTTTCAATAATACATTTGCTAGGAATTAGTTGAATATCATCATAATCGAAGGTTTCCATAGTTATCTCTCCTTAAAATAGTTCGTCTTTTATAACCAACTAAAGAATATACGCATTTCATGATTCAAAGTCAATAATAAAAACGTATATTAATTAAAAACAAGTAATTAAAGTTCGTGTTTTGCTATTGACCAGATAGATTGGACTTGTTACACTATAATAGTGACGAAAAGCCGGTTAAAGTATAACTAAACGGCTAAAAATGAGACGATAAAACAAGACGTGGTTTTGTAATCGGGTTCAATATATGAGGTGGCAAAATGTCAGCAGTAGTTATTGTAGGTAGTCAATGGGGCGATGAAGGTAAGGGAAAGATGACTGATTATCTCAGTCAGGATGCCAGTATGGTGGTCCGTTACCAAGGTGGAAATAATGCCGGACACACAATTGTGTTTGGCGGTGAAACTTATAAGTTACATTTGATTCCATCTGGAATTTTCTTTTCAGATAAATTGAGTGTCATCGGTAACGGTGTCGTAGTCAATCCGAAAGCAATTGTCGAAGAACTCACGTATTTGAATGATAAAGGTGTTGATGTTAGTGGCCTCCGAATTTCTAGTCGCAGCCATGTCACCTTGCCATATCATATTCTATTAGATGAATGCCAAGAAACGGCCAAGGGAGAACTAAAGGTCGGCACAACGAATAAGGGAATTGGTCCAACTTACATGGATAAAGCCGCTCGGGTAGGAATCCGAATTGCTGATTTATTGGATAAAGATATTTTTGAAGCCAAATTAAAGTCCAACTTAAAAGAAAAAAATCAATTATTTGAAAAAATTTACAATGTTACACCGCTTCAATTTGATGATATTTTTGAAGAATTTTATGAATATGGTCAACAAATTAAAAAATACGTGACTGATACTTCCGTGTTAGTGAATGATGCCTTAGATAATGGCGAAAACGTCTTATTTGAAGGCGCTCAAGGCGTCATGCTCGATATTGATCACGGTACTTATCCATATGTGACTTCTTCAAATCCAATTGCTGGTGGGATCACTACTGGGGTTGGAATTGGTCCTAACAAAGTTGAAACGATTTTGGGAATTAGTAAGGCATACTCAACGCGGGTTGGGGATGGACCTTTCCCAACGGAATTAAATGACGAAATTGGTGATTATATCCGAGAAACTGGCCATGAATATGGGACGGTTACCAAACGCCCTCGTCGAATTGGTTGGTTTGATACCGTGGCGATGCGTCATGCTCGTCGCGTTTCTGGAATTACTTGTCTTAGCTTAAATTTACTTGATGTTTTGACTAATTTAAAAACCATCAAAATTTGTACTTCTTATCTAGTAGATGGTAAAGAAGTTGATTACTATCCAGCTAGCTTAACGGAATTGGCTAAATGTGAACCCGTTTATGAAGAAATGCCAGGATGGAATGAAGACATTACCGGGATTGCTGAATTTTCAAAATTACCAATTAATGCTCAAAATTATTTAAATCGATTAGTTGAATTAACTGGCATTCCGCTCGCAACAATTTCTGTTGGTCCGGATCGTTTACAAACGATGATTTTAGAAAACCCTTGGGGACAAAAGGAGACTATTAAATAATGTTAGATCGCTATTCAAGACCCGAAATGGCTCAGATTTGGTCAGATGAAAATAAATATGGTGCATGGCTTAAAGTTGAAATTGCCGCTACAAATGCGTGGGTCGAACAAGGTGAAGTTCCGGCGGAAGACGCCCGTAAAATTGCGGAAAATGCGACCTTTACCGCTGCGCGCGTTGCTGAAATTGAAGAAACGACACATCATGATATTGTGGCCTTTACTCGAACGGTTTCCGAATCACTTGGTGACGAAAAAAAATGGGTCCATTATGGTTTAACCAGTACGGATGTCGTCGATACTGCTAATGGTGTGTTGCTCAAACAAGCCAATGATATTTTGCGCCAAGATTTACTAATGTTTAAAGATGTGATTGCTAAGCAAGCCGTGAAATATAAGAACACGGTCATGATGGGTCGGACTCATGGTGTGCACGCCGAACCAACCACGTTTGGCCTTAAATTAGGTCGTTGGTATGCAGAAATCGAACGTGATATTGAACGTTTTGAACATGCGGCTGCCGGGGTTGAAACGGGTAAAATTAGCGGGGCAGTCGGAACATTTGCGAACGTGCCACCTGAAGTAGAAACCAGTGTTGTGACCCAACTTGGATTGAATCAACAACCAATTGCGAGTCAGGTATTACCACGTGATTTACATTCTGAATATATTTCAACGATGGCCTTGATTGCGACCGGTTTAGAAGAATTTGCGACTGAAATTCGTTCACTGCAACGCTCAGAAATTCATGAAGTTGAAGAACGGTTTGCTAAGGGTCAAAAGGGATCATCCGCAATGCCGCATAAGCGTAATCCAATTGGTTCAGAAAATATCTGTGGAATTGCCCGTGTAATTCGGGGACATGCGGTCACGGCTTATGAAAATATTCCATTGTGGCATGAACGTGATATCTCACATTCAGCGGCGGAACGAATTATTTTACCCGATACCACTACTTTATTGGACTATGCAATTAATCGTTTTAGTCGAATTTTAGAAAACCTTACTGTCTTTCCAGAAACGATGTTAAAAAATATGGATCGGACATATGGTTTAATTTATAGTCAACGAATTTTGTTGAAATTAATTGAATCTGGTCTGTCACGTGAAGCGGCATACGATACAGTTCAGCCACTAACAGCCAAGTCATGGGATGAACAAATTCAATTCCGTGATTTGGTTGAAGCTAGTCCAGCTATTAGTGAAAAACTGACGAAGGAAGATATTGCGGATGCCTTCGATTATCATTATCATTTACGATATGTCGATGAAATCTTTGGTAAATTAGGTTTATAATTTTAATTAAGTAAATAATTATTGGTAGCATATTAACTCATATCATTTGGTATTGAAGAGTTAATATGCTACTTTTATATTAGTAAACGTGCTGAATCAATCATAGAGAGGGAAATTATGAAAAAATTTGGTAAATTCTTAAAATGGTTGTTAATAATTATCGTTGGCTTTGTTGCGATCCTTTATTTGGCAACTTTTGTGGGCCATAAGGTGCTGTTTAAACCAGCTACGACGACAACACCAACCGCTAAAGCAGTGGGTACGGGAGATTTTAAATTTGGAGTGCAAACACAAAAACAAGCCAAAACCAGTGCTGAATACGTTAAAGTATTAGCGAAGCAAGTTAAGAACTATAATCAGCGGATTAGTACGTATTGGCCGAATAATCCGGAAACAGATCAATATGTAATTACGCAAGATATTGATACTAATAAGGTGTGGATGATTTCGCCAAAGGGTGAGATTAAGACGATGCCAACCAAGGATTTAAAGAAGTATCATATTGAAACAACAATCAAAACGAATGGTCAATGGTCGCCATTTAAGGGTAATGGTATTTCAGGGGCATTCTTGACGATTGCACCAAAAAGTTTGAATAACTATTATCAATTCCAAAAATATTATCATTTAGGAACCTATGATACCTTTATTACTTATAGCCATGAGTTGTTCCATAGTATTACGCAAGATCGTTGGGCTAAGAGTACATTAGGTAATAAGGATAGCGATGAACGACCAGATGATTCACTTGGACGTCGTTATCGGATGCAATTAATGCAACAATTAGCAAAAGCGATTAGTAGTACTAATGATAGCGATCGTGAAGCCAATACCAAAGCTGCATTAGCTACGTATAAAGCCTATCAGAAAAATGATAAAGCTGATTATAAAGCAACCATGTATTGGGACCGGATGGAAGGAACTGCATATTATTATGAATTAAAGACGTCACTATATGCAGCTTATCCAACTAAAATTAACAGTGATGCGGATGTTTATAAAGCGCTTGGCGTAATCTTGAAAAATGATAATGTGGCTTACCGTGATACTGGTGCAGTTGCTGAAGGTTACAATATTGGCGGATACGCAAGTTTCTTATTAGACATGTTGGCAGTTAAAAACGGTCAAAATGTTGATGATTGGAAGAACCAAATTGAAACTGAAGGTAATACAACCCCATTAACGTTGCTTGAAAAACAATACGAAGGGCAAACTTTACCTAAAGCTGAAAAAATTCCAAGTAAAGCCGAACTTACTAAGTGGATGGCAGCAAAAGATAAAATTTCGCCAGAATCTACGGGCGCCCAAAATATTTTCGGATTACTTTATAGTATGTTATATGGCAAAGAATAATTATAAAAATATTTATAATTTATAAGTATTTAAGTTTATAAAAATATTTATAATGATGGAACAATAAATTACTAAGAAGCGTTTAAATTAGCTTTCTTGGTAATTTTTTATTGGAAATAAGTAAGCTGTTGCTGATTTTCAATTTGTATCATGGTGATTTGCATGGTATCTTATGACCATTATCTTATTTGGAGGAGGTTTCGCGTGTGAAAGAAGACATTGAGTTAAAGCGATCATTAGGATTATGGTCAGCATTAGCATTAGTTGTGGGGACAGTGATTGGTTCCGGAATCTTTTTTAAGCAAGGATCAGTTTTAGACAGTGCTGGATCATCAACAATGGCATTATTAGCTTGGGTAGTCGGTGGGGTGATAACTTTAACCGCGGGGCTGACGATTGCTGAAATTGGGGCACAACTACCATACACTGGTGGACTATACATTTATATGGAAAAAATTTATGGTCGAGTACTTGGTTTTTTGTCAGGGTGGATGCAAATTATTG
Organism: Paucilactobacillus oligofermentans DSM 15707 = LMG 22743; assembly: GCF_001434315.1. Taxonomy (GTDB): domain Bacteria; phylum Bacillota; class Bacilli; order Lactobacillales; family Lactobacillaceae; genus Paucilactobacillus; species Paucilactobacillus oligofermentans. The sequence goes on from NZ_AZFE01000031.1 coordinate 713,366, forward strand.
TCTATGGACCCGCCATTATTGCATCACTAGCTGGGTACTTAGCGCTACTATTAGTTAATTTCTTTGGACTCGGTGAAGCGTGGCTGATTCCACTGGCAATTTTTTCGATGATCTTAATCGGTGGTTTAAATATGTTAGATAATCGATTAGGCGCCGCCTTTGCGATCATTACAACACTCGCTAAATTATTACCGATTGCGGCGATTATCATTTTTGGAATTTTTTATGGTCACCAAGGAGCGATTGGGCAAACAATTACCCAAGTCCATCAAAGCTCAGGAACCTTTGGAGTAGCCGTCTTAGCTACGTTATTTGGTTATGATGGTTGGATTTTAATTGCTAATTTAGGTGGTGAAATTAAAAATCCACAACGAATTTTACCGCGCGCAATTGTGATGGGTCTGGTATTTGTCTTAGTCGTTTATACTGCGGTGACTTTTGGGGTCTTCAATGCTATTCCAGCGAAAATGGTTAGTAAATTAGGTGATAATACCACGATTTATCTAGCACAACAGGCTTTTGGGACCATTGGTGGTCGGTTGCTGAACATTGGGGTAATTATCTCGATTATGGGTTGTATGAATGGGAAAATCATGACATTTCCACGGATTATGTATGCGATGGCCAAGCGAAATGATTTACCATTTTCAAAGCAATTAGCTTATTTAAATCCAAAAACGCATGCGCCAATGATTTCCACAGTGGTAATTTTAGTAATTGCTGCTTTGATGGTAACTTTTTCAAATGCGGATTATCTATCTAATTTATGTATCTTTACCGTATATTGTTTCTATATTGCTGCGTTTATCGGTGTCTTTATTTTAAGACGGCGGGAACATGGTAATGAACGTCCATTTTCAACGCCATTATATCCATTAACCCCAATCATTGCGATTGCCGGTGCGTTGTTTGTTACCATTAGCCAAATTTTTAATGATCCATTGGGCTCGTTTGTCTCATTAGGAATTGTTGCAGTTGGTCTACCGGTTTTTTATTTAGTAAAGAAATATACTAATCAAAGTAATGAAATTTAACTTGTTATAAAAAGGGCTCCAGAGTAATTAGATTTTATCTAACTACTTAGGAGCCCTTTTATTATTGGATAAGGATTTATTAATGTTGTTTTTTAATTTCGATACCTAAGAATGACATGATCATCATTAACATAGATAGACCAGCTACCAACATCAAAGGTGATGATTTTTCACCTGTTTGGGGTAGCGTATTGGTAGTTGTGGTAACTACCGGATTAGCAGTAGTTGTAACTGGTGTTACTGTATTTTTTGTAGGCGCAGTTGGAATGACTGCAACGGGTTGAGTAACTGTGGGTTGTTTAGGCGTTACTGATACTTCATCGGTTGTCTTTGGGGTTGTTGTATCAGTGGTAGTCGTGGGTGCATTCTTGGTATAAACCACGGTGTATTCCGCATCAGTATCACCCAATTTAGCGGTTTGATCAGTGGTAGCTTGCGCTGGATTAGTAGTAACAGTATAGCCGTTAATTACGGGGTTAGCTTGATGTCCTAAAATATCATTAGTTGAAGTCGTCGTGGTTTTACCAGTGACGGCATCAGTTGAAGTAGTAAAGTCGGCCTGACTAGTAAAGTCATTAGCTAATTGATTACCGTCAGCATCAACATAATGAATGGTTTTATTAACTGTATCAGTCGTAGTCGTTGGTGTGTTCTTCGTATAAATTACGGTGTATTCAGCATCAGTATCACCCGATTTAACGGTTTGATCAGTGGTTGCTTCCGCTGGGTTAGTAGTAACTGTATACCCAGGAATTTCAGGGTTAACTTGGTGACCTAAAACATCATTAGTTGAACTCGTCGTGGTTTTACCAGTGACGGCATCAGTTGAAGTAGTAAAGTCGGCTGAACTAGTGAAATCATCAGCCAGTTTATTACCGTCAGCATCAACATAGTGAACGGTTTTATTAACCGTGTCAGTGGTAATTATTGGGGCGTTCTTGGTATAAACCACAGTGTATTCCGTATCGGTATCACCTGATTTAACGGTTTGATCAGTGGTTGCTTCCGTTGGATTAGTAGTAATTGTATAGCCGTTAATTACCGGGTTAGCTTGATGACCTAAGACATCATTAGTTGAAGTCGTCGTTGTTTTACCAGTAACGGCATCGGTTGAAGAAGTGAAGTCGGCTGAACTAGTAAAGTCATTAGCTAATTGATTACCATCAGCATCAACGTAATGAACGATCTTATTAACCGTATCAGTCGTAGTCGTTGGGGAATTCTTGGTATAAACCACGGTATATTCCGTATCGGTGTCACCTGATTTAACGGTTTGATCAGTGGTAGCGGCTGCTGGATTAGTAGTAACAGTATAGCCGTTAATTACCGGGTTAGCTTGATGACCTAAGACATCATTAGTTGAAGTCGTCGTGGCTTTACCAGTTACGGCATCAGTTGAAGTAGTAAAGTTGGCTGAACTAGTGAAATCATCAGCCATTTTATTCCCATCAACATCAACGTAATGAACAGTTTTATTAACTGTGTCAGTGGTAATCGTTGGCGAATTTTTGGTATAAACTACGTTGTATTCCGTATCAGTATCACCCAATTTAGCGGTTTGATCAGTAGTAGCTTCAGTTGGATTAGTAGTAACAGTGTAGCCATTAATTACTGGATTAGCTTGATGACCTAAAACATCATTAGTTGAAGTCGTCGTGGTTTTACCAGTAACGGCATCAGTTGA
>NZ_AZFE01000031.1:716218-740376 GCF_001434315.1 Paucilactobacillus oligofermentans DSM 15707 = LMG 22743
AAACATCATTAGTTGAAGTCGTCGTGGTTTTACCAGTAACGGCATCAGTTGAAGTGGTAAAGTCGGCGGAACTAGTGAAATCATCAGCAAGTTTATTACCATCAGCATCAACGTAATGAACGGTTTTATTAACTGTATCTGTGGTAGTCGTTGAGGCATTCTTGGTATAAACCACGGTGTATTCCGTATCGGTGTCACCTGATTTAACGGTTTGATCAGTGGTTGCTTCCGTTGGATTAGTAGTAACAGTATAGCCGTTAATTACCGGGTTAGCTTGATGTCCTAGGATATCACTAACGGGAGTTGTAGTAGCCACTCCAGTGACGGCATCAGTTGAAGTAGTAAAGTCGGCGGAACTAGTGAAGTCATCAGCTAGTTTATTACCATCAGCATCAACATAATGAACGGTTTTATTAACCGTGTCAGTGGTAATTATTGGGGCGTTCTTGGTATAAACATAGGTCACGGTTTGAGGATTAACACTTAAATCACCAGTAGCAGTTGCACTTCCGGTAGCAATTTTTGAGAAGGTATAACCCTTGATAGCGGTTGGGGTTGTTGAGTAATCGGAACCGACAAATTGACCATCAGTATAGGTTACTGAACCATTGCCGAGGGCGTTTCCTTGGTCATCCACATTGTTAACGGTGACCGCACCGGCATTTTGCTTATAAGTAAAGACGAGGGCTTGCTTGGCAGTTGTAATAGTTAAATTACTAATAGTATTACCGGCCTCATCGATTGATGAAATCACACTACCATCATTGTTAACTAAAATAGCTTTGTCAAAAGTATAACCATCAATGGTTGGGGCATTTTGGCTAGCAATGCTGGAATTTAAGTAGAGGTCATTTCCATCAATATCAGTTGAGACGTTAATTGAGGTTTCAACATCTTGACCAGTTGTTGCGTCACGATAATAAACTTTAATAATTTGTCCTTGTTCACCGACGTTAGGGTAGGTAAAGTAAAAATCAGTGTATGCCGTATCGGTACCAAGATCTTTACCGAGCTCTTTAGAGGTGGCATCAAAGTCATAAGCGACCGTATAATTTAGTTTTTGAATGGTGTTCGCAATGGCTGCGTACTTTTGGGTATCAAATGATAATGCTACGCGTCCATTGACCATTGAAATGGTAATATCAGCAGCTGGAATCGTCACTGTTTCACCGGTTGGCGAAGTGACGGTCCAATCTCCAACCCGGGTAATGTCATTAACACCTGTAAGGTTAAGGGATAAACCAATATCGTTAGTGGTGATAATCTTTTTGACTGGCGCCGCAGCATCGTCGTTGAAGACGTATTCAAAAGTATTGTTATAGTGATAACTCCCGGTAGCCTCGCCGGCAGCTAATCCATCCGTTGTAACAAGGATGTTATAACCAAGACCAATACTGGAACTGTCTTGCCAGTTATCCCAATCAACAGTGGGAGTGGTTTCAGTAGTGGCGGCCGAGGTAGCTGCGGTGGTGGTATCGTTTTGAACATCTGCATTAATAGTAGGAACACTATTATTAGTAGCTGCACTATCAACAACTGGCGCGGTTGCGTCACTGGAATTTGTAACAGCAACATCCGTATTTACATCACTAGCTACGGTGGAGGTTGCAGCGGTTGAATCTGCAACCGGCGTAGCGCTTGATACTGCCGCAGTTGTCGTTTGATCTACTACTGGCGTAGTTGTATCCGCCTGGGCAGTGGTATAAGTAGTTAATGAAATTGCAGTACCTAAAACCGCAATCCCGCAAACAATCCATTGTTTACCACTTTTATACATCTTAAAATGTTCTTTACTTTGAATCGATTTGATTATCATGCTAAATATCCCCTATCAATAAGATTAAGTAATAATTATAAAGCTATAAACCCTAAGTTATTGAATAATATAACACATTTAAATAGGTTATTAAACTTAATTTGTAAGCGGAAACAGGGAAAAGTTATACGCAATTTTTTATATTCCAATAAATACGATTAATTGATAATAAAAATAATGATTTTTAACGTTGTTATATCAGTATTACGACTCACTATTGGTTGTTTTAGCTCAAATGAAATTTATTTATCACCTAAAAAAATATTTCAACAAAAAAAGATTAAAATTTTATTTTAAGCATAAAATTTCAATCTAAATAAGACTTCTAATATTTGGTTTTAATTAAAAGAATATTGGCAAGAAAATCCCTAACAAAACGATAGCTGCCAAGAGAAGCGCAATGGTTACTTGGGCGGCTTTTCCATGCTCTTTGGACTGCTTTATTTTAGGGTGTTCTGCTGATTCATCGCTAAATTTTTCTTCAATTTCTTGGTTTAAGAGCTTGTCATTATTATTTTTCATGATATTGTTATTATATAAAAAATTAAAAACTATGCAAGTAAATGTGCATTAGCTTATATCAGATTGTGAGGAAAATCATGCATCTTTTTTCGCAAAAAAAGGGCTATCAAACGATAGTTGATAAAGTTACCGCACTAGTTCCAGAGTACGAAGCAATGTCAGATTCAAATTTGCAAGGACAGACAGATGTGTTGCGACAACGGTTAGCAACTGGCGAAAAACTTCAAAGTATTTTGCCGGATGCCTATGCTGTAGCCGTGGCCGCTGCCAGTCGCGTGTTGGGGATGAAACCATTTGAGAACCAAATCCTTGGTGCAGTTGCGATGGAATATGACAATGTTGTGGAAATGAAAACTGGTGAAGGTAAGACACTTACGGCAATCATGCCGATGTATTTGCACGGACTTAGTGGTTCAGGCAATTTTTTGGTGACGGCAAATGAGTACCTAGCTAACCGTGATGCCAAAGAAATGGGAAAATTTTATACTTGGCTTGGCTTGACCGTAATGGCCGGGGTTGCCGAAGAAGGCCACGATGATCGTGAACGCGATCAAGAGGCTATTTATAATGCAGACATAGTTTATACAACCAACAGTTCACTAGGATTTGATTACTTATTTGATAACTTAGCCGCAACGCCTGAAGAACAATTCCTTCAGGGGTTCAATTTTGCGTTGATTGATGAAGCCGACGCAGTGCTACTTGATATGGCTGAAACTCCCCTAGTAATTTCCGGAGTTCCACGTGTCCAATCTAATCTGTACAAAACTAGTAATCAGTTGGTTAAAATGCTACGAGCTGATATTGATTATGAACAAAGTGATGATACTAAAAACGTTTGGTTCACCGACATCGGGATTTCCAATATGGAAGAATTCCTGAGTGTTGATGGACTATTAAGTGACCAATGGAAAGATGTTTACCGTCATCTACTATTATCGTTGCGGGCGAATGTATTAATGAAACGGAACCGCGATTATGTGGTTGATAATGGTGAAGTGATTTTACTTGATAAAGCCAATGGTCGTCAGTTGGAAGGTATGAAAATGCAAGCCGGCATGCACCAATCAGTTGAAGCAAAGGAAAATGTTAAAATTTCTGAAGAACAACGAACAATGGCTTCCGTTACGTATCAAAATCTTTTCCGAATGTTTCATCAATTAGCCGGAATGACGGGAACTGCCATGACGGATCGAGATGAATTTCGCGAAACCTATAATTTAGATGTTTATAAAGTACCCACGAATAAGCCCTTAATTCGAAAAGATTTATCGGATAAGGTGTTTATTTCCACGCGCGCTAAATTAATGGCAACCCTCGACTTAGTGAAGGAAGCATATCAAATCAAACGACCAGTTTTAATCGAAACTGGTTCCGTAACCCTCTCCAATTTATATTCACGGTTATTGTTACGTGAAGGCATTCCCCATAATATTTTAAATGCGCGCAGTGCTGCTAAAGAAGCTAGAATCGTCGCCGAGGCTGGTAGAAAAGGTGCCATTACCGTATCGACATCAATGGCTGGTCGTGGAACCGATATTCGCCTAGAAGATGGCGTTACTGAACTCGGTGGTTTACTTGTTATTGGAACCGAACGAATGGAAAATGCACGGATTGACAATCAATTACGCGGCCGTTCGGGTCGTCAAGGTGATCCGGGGCAGAGTATTTTTTACGTTTCCTTAGAAGATAGTGTGGTCACGGAAAATGCCCCAAAATGGGTTGGTCGTTATTTAACCAAACATCAAGAAGCAACGAAACAAAACATTACTGGTAAATTCCGGTTTAAACATGTCATTGATCAAGCACAAAATGCGGTGGTTAATCAGCAACGGAATGCCCGTTTCCAAACGTTACAATATGGTGAAATCTTTAGAATTCAACGGGATAATATTTACGACACGCGTAATTATATTATGAATGCAACTCAACTGGATCAAGAAATTGATGCGGTCGTTAAGCATGTTGCGAAAAAGTTTACGGATGATTTAGGTGAGGCTGATTACAGTGCCTTAGTCGAATTTATCTACCAGCGAATTGATCAAGCGTATTTAGCACCTGAAGATATTGAATCTTTACCATTCAGTGAATATACGGGTTACTTAAAAGCACTGATTTATGACCGCATTAAAGCCCAACGTCAAATGTTTAACGCTGATGATCAGTGGGTGTACTTTGAACGCTTGATTATGTTAAAGGCGATTGATGTGTCGTGGATTGAACAAGTTGATAGTTTACAAGGATTGAAGAGTGTGACGCAAAATCGTAGCTTAGCGCAACGTGATCCAGTCTATGAATATCAAAATGAAGCCAAAGCTAGTTTTAATGAAATGAAAGAAAAAATGTACTTTACGATGATTCATTATCTATTACAATCGACTTTTACCACTAAACTAACGGGTGAGATGGATGTTGATTTTCCATAAGGCAAAAAAGGTTATTAATTTCCACGGGAGGGAATAATTTGTTAAAAAATGATTTAGCCAAAAAAATCTTGATAACTTTTTTCATGATGTTGGTATTAGCAGTTGGACAGCAAATCTATCTACCATTAGTCGATGCATCATTTGCCAGTTCATCAGTCAATAAATCAACACTATTAAGTGTCTTGGGAATGACAACCGGTGGTCGAATGACGGTGCCGGCGATTATGTCACTTGGATTATCGCCATATATGACCAGTATGATTATTTGGCAGGCAATTGTAACCATGGATATTAAGAAAATTACGAATATGTCACTAAAAAATCAAGGTCAAATTCAAAATATTTTAACTTTGATTATGGCAGTCGTCCAAGCCTATACCATGATTTTGACTTACCACAGTTTTATTCAACCGTTATACCTGACGCAAAGTGGTATCGATATCTCGGCACCAGTTATCATGTTGGTTTTGGTGGCTGGGGGGATGTTTTCAACTTGGTTAGCAATGAAGAACACCCAAGTTGGAATTGGTGGCTCGGCGATAATGATTGTCCCAGGGATTGCAGTTGGGTTACCACAACTATTAGAAAATGGTTGGACAACTGGCGATGTTCTGACCATGACGCCAATCAATTTGATGATTGCGATTTTTGTAACTTTACTATTTGTACTCGCAGCAGTTGCAGTTTTTCACGCTGAATTAAGAATTAAGTTGGAACGACCAATGCTAGATTCAGAATTTAATCATTCATACTTACCAATTAAGTTGTTAACGGGTGGTGCCATGCCATTTATGTTCTCGACGGTATTATTTAATCTACCAATGACGATTGTTTCGTCAACGAGTTTACGTTTTACGACGATCGGTAAAAATTTATTAATCTGGACGCAACAAGATAATTGGCGCGGAATTTTAGTTTATGGCGTTATCGTGATGATCTTGGGTTATGGCTTTGGATATATGAACTTAAAACCAATTCAAACGATTAAACAACTCAAAGAAAGTGGCGATTACATTTTTGGCTGTGTACCAGGTGAAGAAACCAGACGTTGTGTGATGCGGCATTTCTGGTTATTAACTTCAATTGGGAACGTCGCGTTAATGCTAATGGCCGTCGTACCATTAATTATCGGAATTTATTTTGAAGGTTATGCTAATTATTCGTTATATTTAGGTTCCGTATTTATTTTAGTTACAATTTTCGATACGATTAGTCAACAATTCAGAGCGCTGTACGCTAAAAATGCCTATTCGGTGTTGCTTAAATAAGGAGGACGTCATGATTGCTTTAATACCAAGTTTCGATGAAAACTTAATAGATTATGATGCCGACTCAATGGTCCAGTTAACCCGGATGTTTCGTAACCAAAAGCTTGAGCTGCAGTTGTTAGTTGTTCAATCAACGCCTAATTTACGTCATCATCTACAAAATGCCGGTCTAATTGGGATTCCAAGTTGGAACGCGTTTGATTGGATTCAAAATATTCAAGTCGATGAATCAGTTCCATATGGAGTTGAAGATTTAGTCTTTCCTAAGAATGCTTTACCTTCTTATCGAGGGGATGCAGTTCGCTATTATTTAGATGGTAAGTTATTTGCGACAGTTAATCTTCGTGGTGAAGGCTATGTTTGGAATGTAGAATATCCAGTTTACGATGGTGAAAAGTTAGTTGAACAGTATGACGATCGTGGCTTTTTATCAACTAGGATTTGGTATGCTGAAGATGAAACCGTTCATCGTCAAGAATGGTACAACTTTAATGGTGATTTGGTGATGCAACAAGAGCCAGATAGCACCGTGTTGATCAGTATTCGCCTGCAAGAACAGTTAGGACATGCTAATTTCGCTAATTTGACACAAGTGATTGCACAAGTGACAAATACATATTTAAAGGAGCAAGGAATTGATACGGTTGTTGGAGAGTTAACGAATGATTTAGCTGCCTTAAGAGAGAAACTTGATCAAGTTAAGAAGGGTATTTTCTTAATGAATCAAATGGCAGTGACTTCCGCTAAACTAAAATTAGTTCAACCGAATGATTTACTAATTGTACCAACCGAGGTTGATCATGAACGCTTCGATCGTTATTTAGATAGTGACAAAAGTATCAGTAATTTAAATCAGCAACTATTAACCATTCCCACCCAGACTACCCAATTGAATTTGGGGATTAGTAATGAAATTCCGTTAATGGAAATTAATTGGTTAACTGCTGACGCCCCCGTTTCATTTGTGGATAAGGCTTATAGTAAAATTATGCCAATTCTGGCACGTGATGAAGATAAAAGTTTACACGTGTCGGTGCAAGATGACGGTGAAGCAGAACGATTACAATCGATTCTGGAAGCGTGGATTACCAGTGAATTTGGGGTTGATTTAAATAGTCAAGAGTTTAGTGATTTAAAGAAATATTTACTAGCGAAAGAAAAAGAACGTGTCACCGTTGATATGGAAAAGAAAATGGAACAACGAAAGAAATTACCATCATGGCAACCAATGGTGAATGCGTACATGATGCTAAAACGAGTAGTGCATGAAGAAACGCCATCACTATCAGGGATGGAGCAGCAATTACAGCGGGCCCGAGTCTTTATTGATAGTAGTGTGAAACCAATTACGGCATATCAAATCTTAGCGGTCAGTGCGGCAATCCCACAAATTAATAGAGCGCAAAGCGACTATTTGGTTAATGGTAAAAATGGGAAAGTCGTCGCTGATGAGAGTCAAATGGTAAATGCGATTAGTAATTATCTAGATGTGTTGAGTAATTGGAATAAAGTCGTGGTTTTTGATGCCCAGTTGATTGAAACCAATTCAGAAGATGAAATTTTTAGTCACTGGCAGGAGGTATTGTAATGGCCACAATGGTATTACCGGTTATCCATATTGGGACGGAGCCGTTAGCGTTAGACGATTTATTAATGAATGAATTTAAGTATGCGTGGGCCAAAACGGTGGAAAGCCCCGTGTATAAGGACCAGCCGTTAGTAAAAGATGAGAAGCTAAATTCAAAAATTAAACGGGCAATTTATTTAATTGATACAAGCACGCCATATGCAACGGACTATGAATTGTTAAAAGAATTACCAGCTAATAATGTTATTTTTGACACTAAAGTTGAATTATCCGCCGATATTGAAGATTTATTTCGAATTAAAAATTGGCATCGGTTAGATTTTACGGATGTCGAGGCGTTAGGGAATATTATTTCGGTTAATTTTTACTTCGAACAAGGGGTCTATAAAATTGACTTTGATGAATTACGAATTAGTGAACAATTTTCCGGGACGGTTCAACAGACCGGCCAAACTTTCCGCCATTTAACGGGTGATTTTGGTAATGATTGGACCCGCATTGCGTCGGTTGCTGATATCATCTGGTTACCAGAAAAGATTTCCAACCGAATTGTGTTTGAATATGCGACCCAAGGTGATGCTGAAATTAAAGTGGTGGCGCAGGTAACTGATTCTAATTCACTAGAAGTGACGGACCAGATTGAATTAAGTGGTCAGGCTATTGAACGAGGCTTGATTGTTCCTGCTAAAGCAGCTTCACGAGATATGCAAATTCATATTTTGGCTCGTGGTCATGGTTCTGTTGATTTAGGTAATATCCATTTCCGTCGAACGCGTGGCGAGTTTGGGGAAGTCTTGGTTGGTGGTAAACAAATTGTTGATAAAAATGATTTGAATCAAGAACTCCTGATTTACTTTGATCCAGGTGATTTACAACCGCCGTTGAACATTTATTTTTCCGGTTATCAAACCGCGGAAAAGTTTGAGGGGGTGGGGATGATGGCCCGCTTCGGTGCACCATATATGTTAGTGATGGATCCACGCAGTGAAGGTGGCGCGTTTTATCAAGGTAGCGAAGAGATGGAAAACCAATTAATTGATGAAATTCACCATAATTTGAATCAATTAGGTTTTGATCACCATGACGTAATTTTATCTGGCCTTTCGATGGGAACCTATGGCGCGTTGTATTATGGCGCCAAACTAAATCCAGCTGGAATTGTTATTGGTAAGCCAGTAATTGAACTTGGAAAAGTCGCGAGTGGTGAACGAATCTTACGTCCAAATACATTCGGGACTAGCTTGGATATGCTGCGAAATACCATGGGTGGCGTTGATCAAGATGATATTGAGCGGATGAATCAACATTTTTGGGACGTATTTACCCAAGGTGATTTCTCCAATACCACATTTGCGATCGCCTATATGGAGCAAGATGATTATGATATGACAGCCTTACCGAAGTTACGAGCGTATTTAAAGGAAAATTATCCGTTGGTGCGTCTTTTCTCTAAGGGGATTGAGGGTCGTCATAATGATAATACCTATGCGGTGGTGCAATGGTTTATGAAACAATATAAGAGCTTGTTGATGTTACAGTTTAATCGACTAATATTGTAAGGGGGATCATGATGGATAAGACGATTTATGCCTTAGAATGGCCGACCAATGGAACGGACACTTACGGGTATGGGGCGGTAATTGATTATTTACCAAATGGTGAAGTTCATTTTAAAAATGAACGAGTATCACCTGGACTGGCAGTGCATCGTTGGCGGCAGACGAATGAAAGTATTCATTTCTTACAATCGTTTTTTCTGCCATTATTAGTGCCTGGGCAAGAATATCAATTGCGGGCCGATATTGAAGTGACACCGAGTGATTCATTAGGCCTGCAAATTCAGTTTTTTGATGAGGCGGGATTGGTAATTGATGAATGTTTAGTGCGAACCTCACAAGTTGACTTTGTGGTACCGGCTGGCATGGTGAGTTATGAAATTGATTTGATTAACTTAAATACGGTGGAGTTTAACTTTCATAATTTAATTCTGGGTAAGAAGGAATTAATGGCTGCAACGCAAATTCAACGTAGTTCACAAGCTGACGTGCAGTTTGTTTTGCAACATGGTGATTCCAATCAAGCGGATGTGGCATTAATTAACCGGGGTACAACCCTGATTCCTTTGATTTATCGACCTAATCGACAAACGGTGATGGTTCGGGTGAAACGAAATCAGTTAACCGATGTATCGAAAATCAAGTTGTTTAAAAAACAAGTCACCACAATTTTGACTGAAAATAACTTGAAATTAGGTAATGTATCAGCACAAGGCGAAAGCTTAAGTAAAATACGAAAAATATTAGAAACATCAAAATGATGGAGGTAGATTATGAATTTCTTTATTAATGGGGCCATGGGAATCGGTAATTCCGGGGTTGAACATGCACAGTTCTATCGTGCGAAACGGTTTGATCAAGTTGAATTACCATATCGATTTGTGTTTGTAGAAATTGTTAAAAATATTCATGAAGCAATGGATCAATGGAATTTACGTGATGATCAAGTAATTAATATGTGGGAATACTTTGTCTTAGGACAAGATTATGCCAAAAAAGGACTTGAAAAACGAGTTGAACCAAGTGAAGATTTGGTGGTTGATAAAACTAATACCCACCGTAAACGCGAATCAGTAACTAGTTCTGGATTACGGATTGTTGAACATTATGTTAAGTACCCAGATAAGCATAAGCCGGATAGTAAAATGTTAATGGTTAGCAATGGCCGGACTGAAATGTATGACGATGCAACAGGTGAAAAACGGGTCATGTATGAAAATATTGATGATCAGAATCGAAAGAATTTGATTACTAATATTCATTTATTTAATGAAAATGGGCAACACTTATTTTTCCGCAATGAATTACAACTACATCGTTATTTCTTTGAACAACTTGATAAATTGTATGGTGGTAAGAGCACCTTTATTGTCGATCGTGGTGAAGATAACGAAGTGGCGTTAATGCTAAACCGGATTGCCGGTTCGAAAGTGGTTGATGTGATTCATGCGGATCACTTGTCTGATCGTGATGATCCTAAAAATCCATTATGGAATAACTATAATGAATATTTGTTAACACATAATCAATTGGTTGACCGGATTGTAACGGCCACTGAACTGCAACGTGAAGATTTACTGGTTGATTTTCCAAATAAAACCCGTAAATTTGTCACAATCCCGGTTGGTGGGGTGCGTGATGGCATTAAGAAAATCACCCGTAAGTTAGATAAAGGACCATTTAAACTGATTACCGCATCCCGATTGGCTTCAGAAAAACACGTTGATTATATTGTCCGTGCGGTTGCAGCCCTTAAAGATGAAGGCTTTGATCTGACCTTTGATATCTATGGTCAAGGTGGCGAAAGCAAAAAAATTAAGGATACGATTGAAGAAGTTAAGGCAGAAGATTACGTTACGCTTAAAGGTTTGTCACATGATCTTGAACATGTTTATCCTAAGTATGACGCCTTTATCTCGGCTTCATTATCAGAAGGCTTTGGCTTAACGTACATTGAAGCACTTAATGCGGCCTTGCCAGTGGTGACTTTTGATGCGCGCTTTGGGGCTTCCGAACTAATTCAAGATGGCTATAATGGCTTTTCATCTGATTTTAAACCTAACGATGATGACTACAATGTTAAACAATTAACGGAAAGTTTACGTCGTTTGTTGAAGTCAGACTATCCAAATATTGTTAACAATACACAAAAATCAATCGAAAAATTCCAAGACAAAGTGATTGCTAAAAAGTGGGAGGCAATGATCAATGAACTATGAGCTAACGAATATCCTGAATCCAGATAGTCAGGCATGGGCTGAACAAAAGGCCAGAATTGAAGCTGGTAAGAAAAAAGTACTATCATTAACTTCTTCGCCACGTTTTTTTGGATTATTACAAAGTGAAAAAGTTGCCGGTGTTAATCTATTAGATAGTGTGACTGGTCGTAAGTATCAAAAAAATAAAACCCGCTTTTTTAATGATGTACCAGTGCCTTATGGTGCTCAAGTCGCGATGAATGCTGATGGAAGTATTTCGGTTATTTATGACGGGGATGAATTGGGTAAGGTTCATCTATATGGTAATACCCGTCGAGCAGTCCAAGATGTTCGCTATACAAATCCAGATGGTACGATGGATAACATCATTGAATTTGCGTTTGATGGTAATGAATTTAGTAATATTTTTTATTACAATGATGAAATTCAAGAAATTGTCTTTTTGAATAACAGTGGTCAGGCCGTCGTGCGTTATTACTATTATGGTGGGGCAATTAATTACATTACGGTTGAGGATCCCAAAACGCATAAAATGATCAAAGACTATACGACTTTGACCGAATTTTATGCAGATCAATTAGCTAAACTACTAAAACCCAAAGATAAGGTGACGATTAGTTATCTTGGAATCGAACTAGATGTCTTGGCACAAACGAAGTCACATAACATTATCAACTTAGCTGAAGATCCATTTGATGAAAATGATAATGTGCGTGGTAACTTGTTATCAATTTTAAATGATGACATCAGTTACATTCAGGAAGTCCAAGTTTCGCAAGAAAATGCTGATAAATTAAAACAGAAACAAATTTCATTAGCTAAAGTAACGGTTGTTTAGGATATCATCAATTAATTTATTTATAGACAGATAAGGTTAACGAGCCCATATAATATGGGACTTGTTAACCTTTTTTATTTACTAATTTGACTCGCCAAAGTGCACTGATTATTAATCTAGCGGCAAAGGTGTTTATTAAAACTCACCAGGCATGTATAAATATATTATCAATTTTTAATAATAATATTAGTAATAATTATAATGGTTAAAATAGCAAGAAAACGCTGACAAAGTGAATTTGGTGTAAATTGGCTCGCACTCGTTTATTACTATTTATCAATGAATAAGCAGCGTCAATTAGCGGTTTAACGGTCTTTTTGTGCTTTAATGGGTGAATCACTATCGAAAAGTAAGCGATTCGATGATTTAATGGTATTATTAGACGATAAATTCCACAAACATTGGAATAGTGTGGTTTATCGTATTTTATTTGTTTATTTTTTGATAAATAGGTGTTACAGTTATGAAGTATTTATAATAACGATAGAATAGACACTTTGGAGGCACTAGGTTGAAATATAATTCAAAAAATTCCTCGGAAATTTTTAAAAATAACGGGAAAGAACGCTTTAGAATGTACAAGGCAGGCAAGGCTTGGCTTGTTGCCGGAACTACCACACTTGGTGGGGCTCTTTTAGGTTTGGGAAGTGTTTTGGGTGGAACAATTGCTCAAACACAATCAGTTAATGCTGCAACAGAAAGTGAAGTTACGAAAACAGCTTCAACGGACGATCTGTTAGCGACAAAGGCTAGCACAACGATTCCAACTACTTCAGTAACTGCTTCAGAAAGCACAACTCAATCAACATCATTGTCGGGTTCATTATCTGTATCGACCTCACAATCACTTTCAAGTTCTGAAAGCGTTTCTATGAGTGTGTCAGCTAATGCAGTCGCTAATAAGTCAAACTCGACAAGTACTAGCATGAGCAATAGCAACTCATCATCATTGGTGGCTTCGATGTCAGTCTCGACTTCAAGTAGTCAATCAGCAAGTACTTCAGCAGTTAACGATACAACGACTGCTGGTTTACAAGCCACACTAAATACTAATGGAACGGCAACGGTTACGACGGGTACATTAGATAATGGTACTGGTCAATTACAAATTAATTTAGGCGATGGTCAAACTTTGACTGCCGCTCAATTTGACGTGATTCAACGTTATGTCGTGGCTAATAACATTTCACTATTGATGATTCAATCAGCAATCGGAATTATCATCAATGAAGATAATAAAATTACATCAATTGTTGGAAGCGATAATCAATCAGATATTGATACTTTAATTAGTCAATCAGCAGTGTTGGGAGAAGCTGCTTATAAATTAACTGGTATCCAACAAACCTTTAATGCCATTGCTTCAACAGCTATACAAAATCAAGCATTATTTGCGGCTAAAGCATCAGGTCCTTTTAAAGCTTCTGGTACAGCGGTTGTATGGGCCGGGATTGTATGGGCTGGCGGGCTGACTTCTCAGCCATATGATTCGACGATTGCTGAAGGTAATTCTGCTTATATTTCAGCAGATTATGCCACGAGTACCCTTACTTCACTTTTAAGTGGGATGGTAACGGGACTTGCACAAGTATTGAACTTAATGGACTTTGTAAAAACCTATACCCTTTATGATGCTAATCAAAATGCGATTGAGACTAACAATACTGGAATATTTAGTGTTTCACCAGACACCACGTCTCAATATCAAGTTGGGATAACGATTAAAGCGAAAGTTATTGGGGATAATTTACTTTTGCTTGGAATTATTCCTAAGCTGGTTGGAGGAGCTTTAACATTACTTTTTGGTGCTAACGGAATATATTCTAATTTGGCCACAGTTACAGTTCTACCAACTCCGGTGGCTACAACTGACGTTACAGTTAAACTTGATAATGATTACCTTATTTTAGGGGCTAATGTTGATCAAAATGATTTGAACTTAAAATTTGATACCAATTCAACTACTGCTCACGCACAACTTAATCCAACTAATTCGACTGAGCCAGTTACTTGGACCAGTAGTGATCCAAGTATCGCCACCATTAACCCAATTACTGGATATATTACGGCTGTTGGTAAGGGAACGGTTATTATTACTGCTACTTCAGGTGGTGTAACTGGAACCGCTACCTTGACAATTGGTGGTGGACTCCCTGCTGATGAAACCGTACTTGTTAACCACGATGCTACTTTCACTGCGCAAGGTTATGATGACATTGCTGGTTCTGGTGTAACGGGGATTACTGTTACTTATCAATGGTATTCAAATACTAATGGAAATAATGAAATTAAGGGTAGCTTGAAAATTGACGGTGCCACTGGGAAAACTTATACGTTAAGTAATGCCCAGATGGATCAAAATGGAACCTATTATTTTGTAGTCGTAACTGTCAATGCAGATCATGTTAAGACACCGGGTGGAACAATCAATGGTACGTCTGTACTACGTTCTAACTTTGCTAGTTTAACAGTCTTGCCAACGTCACTTACTGGTCATGACCAAACAATACAAGTTGGCGAAAAATACGATACATCTAAAATGTATACTTATATAGATGCTAACGGAAACGAAGTTAGTGCAAGCGTTAATATTCATGTACCAGCTAATTATGACAATACTAAACCAGGAACATATAAATTTGAGCTTACTTATCTAGATACAGAAACTAATACGTTACTAACAGCATATGCATACGTTACAGTTGACGGAACGGTTAGTTTATCAGCATCAGATTCAAAGAGGGTATCTGAAGCACGTAGCGCCTCAGAAGATGCAGTTGATAGTGATTCAGCATCAACATCTAATTCAATCGTCAGTGATAGTAATACATTATCTTCAGAGTCTACGAAAGCTTCAGTTTCTAAAAGTAATTCATTAGAGTCGAATAGTGCAGATTCAAATTCAATTTCAAAGGTTAAATCAGAAAGTATTAGTATTTCTGGTGCAGCAAGTAAGGCAGCCTAAGATTCTATTGTTGCTTCTGAAGATGCTCAATCAGAAGCTTCAACTTCAACTAGTAAAAATCAAGCCACTGATAGTGATTCATTAGATTATGCTGGTTCAGTTTCTAAGTCATTAGTTGCTTCTAAATCAGCTTCTGATTCAATTGTAGAATCAGCTTCAGCAGTTAACTCTGTGTCATTATCAGCATCGACATCAGATAATGATTCATTAGTTGCCTCAACCTCAGACTCGAAATCAGCTTCAGAATCTGATTCATTATCACTTGTAACTTCTGCTAGTGATGTGACTTCAATTAGTAAGTCAATTTCAGATTCTGACAGTCGTTCAAAGTCTCAGTCTGAATCAGCTTCAGCTTCGAAGACAGTTTCATTGTCAACGGTCTTGTCGTTATCTAATTCTGGTTCTACATCAGTTCCGCTTTCAGATAGTATTTCGGCATCATTTTCTAAATCAGACAGTTTAGATCCTTCATCAAATGAATCTATGTCAAATAGTACATCTACATTTAATGAGTCAAGATCAAAATCAGTAGCTCAGTCAAGTGCAGATTCTGTATCACTTAGCAAGGTGAAATCAGAATCTGCTGCGAAATCAGATCTTGAATCTACTAAGGGTGATGGCGATGCCAGTGATTCCGCTGCAAATTCAGGACATGAATCTGATAGTATTTATACTTCAGCTTCAGAATCAGCCTCAACTTCAAAGGCACTTTCTGAACAAAAAGGTAGCGATGCAAGTAATTCAGCTTCAAATTCCAAAACGACATCATTAGATAATTCAGATGTTAAATCAACATCCGCTGAAAATTCAACGAGTGATTCAAAAGTTGTTAATAGTGGATTCTCAGATTCTAATTCTAAATCGGTTTCAGAATCTACTGCATCTGAAAGTAAAGCTGCTTCTGAATCAAACTCTGAAGCGTCTAAATCAGACAGTATTGCTTCTGGTTCAGCTTCAACATCAGATAGTAAGTCTAAAGAAATAGATTCATCAAATTCTAAATCAAGTTCATTATCAGAATTAGATTCAAAAGACTCAGAATCAAAAGCTTCAGATAGTGCTTCTAAGTCTCTTTCAGAATCAACTTCTGCCTCGAAAACTCTTTCTGGATCAGCCTCGACTTCGAAATCATTATCACTTTCGAATGTTGTTTCAGACTCAGATTCAGCTTCGAAATCAAATTCATTAGACAGTGATTCAACGACTCCAGAAGTATCATTATCGAAGTCAACTTCTGCCTCGCTTTCATCAAGTATTTCGATGTCGAACTCAGCCTCAGCTGATAAGTCAGAATTTGTGTCAGCTTCTAACGCACACTCAGACTCAACCTCAGCTTCGAAATCATTAAGTGTTTCGGCTTCGGATTCAACAAAGATTTCTGATTCTTCGTCTAAATCTGGATCGCTCTCAGCTGCAACTTCGACCAAGGATTCATTATCAAATTCGAAGTCTGGTTCAGCTTCAGCACGGGCTTCTGATAGTAAATCATTATCAATGGTTACTAGTTCAAGCGAATCAGCTTCTAATTCTATAAGTAAATCAGAATCAGAATCTGTTTCCTTAAACCCATCAGATATTGCTTCAGCCTCGAAGTCAGCCTCAGATTCTAAAGTAGCCTCGACTGAAAAATCAGAATCAGCTTCGACGTCTAAACAAGATTCGATTAATTCTGCAAACTCAGAATCAACGAGTGCTTCAACCTCAGCTGTTAAATCTAAAGAAATTATTACTTCAGATTCAAAATCAGCTTCAAATTCAAAGAGCCAATCTATTGATAGCCAAAAGAGTGATTCAGTATCTGCATCAGATTCGAACTCTAAATCAAAAGGTATCTCAGAATCGAATTCTGCAAGTACGGAAGCTTCTGATTCAAACTCGGGCCTAACAAGTGACTCAACTTCAGCTTCGAAATCAATTTCAGATTCAAAGTCAGAAACTTCTGAAAATTCAAACTCAAGTTCAATCTCAGATAGTGAATCAATTTCAAATGACAAATCACTTTCAACGGAAAATTCTGATTCAGCTTCAAAATCAATTTCAAAAAATGAATCACTTTCGACTTCAGCCTCAACATCGGCATCAGAAAGTAAGTCAGAAAATGTTTCATTAACACCTGAAGAATCAGAATCAGTTTCTAAGTCGACTTCAGCATCAGTAAGTAAGTCAACGTCTGATTCTGATGTAGCTAAAATATCAGTATCTGAATCAGCAAGTTCTTCAAAAGAAGCCTCAACCTCAGCTTCAACTAGCAAGTCATTAAGTGGTGCTGCATCAACTTCTGATAGTGACTCTGCTAAAAAGTCAGAATCTATTAGTTCATCTGTATCAAATAGTGACTCAAAAGAAACTTCAGAGGTTGCTTCTGCCTCAACCTCAGCATCAAATTCTCAATCAGCAAGCAAATCTGGATCAGCAGTGAAGTCTTCAAGTGAATCAGCATCAAAATCTGTATCAGCTTCGAAGTCAGCTAACGTTTCGTTAACTCCATCAGAATCTGATTCGGTTTCTAAATCGGATTCTGATAGCACTTCAGCATCAGTAAGTGATTCGATTTCTGCATCAAACTCTTCAGTTGATTCAAAATCCATTGAAACTTCAAAATCAGATTCAGCATCAAAATCCATTTTAGATTCAAAATCATTAGATCAGAGTGAAAGCGATTCGGAATCTAAGTCTATTAGTAAGTCAGAAGATTCAGAATCTAGTGACTCAGCTTCAGCGTCTGACTCTGATTCAACATCAACAAATCATTCAGAATCAGAACAAGCAAGTGCAAGTAAGTCAGCTTCACTTTCTGAAGCAAGCAGTACTTCAGCTTCAACCTCAACGAGTGCTTCAACTTCGAAGTCAATCGCAACCGAAGGTTCAACTGCTGCCTCAACCTCAGATAGTAAGTCAACTTCGAAAGACATTTCTGATTCAGACTCAACTTCATTGAGTGCATCAAAATCAGCCTCAGATGATAAGTCACTTTCAACGTCACTTTCTGATTCAGCTTCAATCTCGAAGTCAGAAAACGTTTCATTAACACCATCAGAATCTGATTCATTATCAACATCACTTTCAGATTCAATCAGTAAATCAACTTCTGTTTCAGACTTGGCCCAGAAGTCAACATCAGAATCAGCAAGTACTTCGAAGAGTAGTTCAGCCGTAGCTTCAACCAGCAAGTCTGACAGCATCTCGAAGTCAACCTCAATGAGTGATGAAGCTTCAGTATCTGGTTCAACCAGTGTTTCTGACTCAACGAGTGCTTCAACGTTAGTTTCGGACTCAGCTTCAACGAGTGCTTCACTTTCAGCACAAGCTTCAGCAAGTAAGTCACTTTCAGCTGCAACTTCAGCAAGCACTTCGGCTTCAACCTCAGCTTCAACTTCGAAGTCAATCGGTGCTTCATTGACACCATCAGAATCTAATTCAGCCTCAGACTCAACTGAAGCAAGTAATTCAGCCTCGAAGAGTGCTTCAACCTCAGTTTCAGAGTCAACAGAGAAGTCAGAATCAACAGAGAAGTCTGAATCAATATCATCATCAGACTCAGCTGAGAAGTCAGACTCAACTGAAAAGAGTAACAGTGACTCAGATTCGAAATCAGTAAGTAAGTCACAAGATTCAGAAGATAGTACTTCAGTAAGTGCTTCAACTTCTGATTCAGACTCACAAAACATTTCTGATTCAAACTCTGGTAGTGCTTCGAAGAGTGTATCGGGTTCAACTGATACATCTGATTCCAATGTTGCTTCGAAGAGCACTTCAACTTCAACTTCACTTTCAGAATCAGCTTCAACGTCAATTTCAGACGCTAAGTCAACTTCTGATTCGAAGTCTGCAGAAGTAAGTGATAAAGCATCAGAATCATCATCAGTATCTGATTCAACAATGAATTCAGATAGTGAATCAATCTCGAAAAGCAATGCATCTGATAGTGACTCAAAGAATCCTTCGGAATCATTGTCTAAACAACTTAGTGAAAGTGATTCAGCCAAGGCTTCGACTGAAGCTTCGAAATCAGCTGTAGAATCAACATCAGTTTCAGCTTCAACTTCGAAGTCAACTTCACTTGAACTTTCAGAATCAGGCTCAACTTCAGCCTTAGTTTCGAAGACATCAAGTAAGGAAGCTTCAACCTCAACTTCTGATTCAGTAAGCAAGTCAACTAGCATTTCAGACGCAGCCAGTGTTTCAGAATCAACATCAATTTCTGGTTCAACTTCTGTTTCCGATTTAGTACAAGAATCAGTAAGCAAATCAGCTTCTGAATCAGCATCAACTTCTAAATCAATTAATGCTTCATTAACTCCTTCAGAATCAGAATCAGGCTCAAACTCAACAATTGTTTCTGATTCAGCTTCGAAGAGTAAGTCAAAATCAGTTGATCAATCACAATTAGAATCTGATTCAACGAAGAAATCACTTAGTGATTCAGTCTCAGACTCAGCTAGTGTTTCACTTGACTCGAATTCATCAGATAGTAAGTCAGCTTCGATTTCAGATAGTAAATCAACTGATAGTGAAGCGAGTTATTCAGCTTCATCATCAGACTCTGACTCAACTTCAACTGATCATTCAGAATCAGAACAAGCTAGTGCAAGTAAGTCAGCTTCACTTTCTGAAGCAAGCAGTACTTCAGCTTCAACCTCAACGAGCGCTTCAACTTCGAAGTCAATCGCAACCGAAGGTTCAACTAATGCTTCAACCTCAGATAGTAAGTCAACTTCAAAAGATATTTCAGATTCAACTTCAACGTCATTAAGTGCTTCAACTTCAGCTTCATTGAATAAATCACTTTCAACGTTGAATTCAGACTCAGCTTCAATTAGCAAGTCAGAAAACGTTTCAGTAACACCATCAGAATCTGATTCATTATCAACATCACTTTCTGACTCAATCAGTAAATCAACTTCTGTTTCAGACTTGGCCCAAAAGTCAACATCTGAATCAGCAAGTACTTCGAAGAGCAGTTCAGCCGTAGCTTCAACCAGCAAGTCTGACAGCATCTCGAAGTCAACATCAATGAGTGATGAAGCTTCAGTATCTGGTTCAACCAGTGTTTCTGACTCAACGAGTGATTCAACGTTAGTTTCTGACTCTGCTTCAACGAGTGCTTCACTTTCAGCACAAGCTTCAGCAAGCAAGTCACTTTCAGCTGCAACTTCAGCAAGCACTTCGGCTTCAACCTCAGCTTCAACTTCGAAGTCAATCGGTGCTTCATTGACACCATCAGAATCTGATTCAGTCTCAGACTCAACTGAAGCAAGTAATTCAGCCTCGAAGAGTGCTTCAACCTCAGCTTCAGAGTCAACAGAGAAGTCAGACTCAACAGAGAAGTCTGAATCAACATCATCATCAGACTCAGCTGAGAAGTCAGAATCAACTGAAAACAGTAGCAGTGACTCAGATTCGAAATCAGTAAGTAAGTCACAAGATTCAGAAGATAGTACTTCAGTAAGTGCTTCAACTTCCGATTCAGACTCACAAAACATTTCTGATTCAACTTCCGCAAGTGCTTCAAAGAGCACTTCAGACTCGACTGATACATCTGATTCCGATGTTGCTTCGAAGAGCACTTCAACCTCGAATTCAATTTCAGATTCCGCTTCAACGTCAATTTCAGACGCTAAGTCAACTTCTGATTCGAAGTCAGTAGATATGAGTGATAAGGCTTCAGAATCATCATCAATCTCTGCTTCCGAAGTGAAATCAGATAGCGAATCAGTTTCAACAAGCAAGGCATCTGATAGTGCTTCAAACACACCTTCAGAATCACTTTCTAAACAACTTAGTGAAAGTGATTCAGCCAAGGCTTCAACTGTAGCTTCGAAATCAGCTGTAGAATCAACATCAGTTTCAGCTTCAACTTCGAAGTCAAGTTCGCTTGAAATTTCTGGTTCTGCTTCAACGAGTGCTTCAACTTCAAGTTCTGAATCGACATCGACATCGACAGTTGCTTCATTGTCAGCTAGTCAATCGACTAAACTTTCAGAAGTGGCTTCAAGAAGTATGGTAGATTCTGCAAGTAAATCACAATTAGAATCAGATTCTGCACGAGTTTCAGTATCAACTTCTGTTTCAAAATCTGCTTCAACTTCAGAATCAATTGGTGCCTCATTGACACCATCCGAATCCGAATCAGTATCAACTTCAACAATTAAGTCTGATTCAGCTTCAGTAAGTAAGTCAACTTCAGCATCAGAATCAACTATCGAATCTGGTAGCAAGCTAGAATCAGCAAGTGATTCAGCTAAGAATTCAACATCTGAATCCGCTGATAATATTTCATCTAGTTCCGTTTCAGCTTCAACCTCAGATAGTATTTCACGCTCGAAGTCGTCATTAAGCTCAGATTCTGCATCACGTTCAGATTTGGTATCAACGGATGCTTCATTAAGCAAGTCAGCTTCAAGTTCGATTTCAGCATCTGAATCAATGGATGCTTCAGCTAGTGCATCTGGATCAGCATCTGGGTCAAAATCAGTTGCAACTAACATTAGTTGGTTACAATCAGCATCGACATCTAAGTCAACAGCAGATTCAACGAGTTACTCTGATTCAGTCAAGGTTTCAGAAGCTAAAACTTCAGAATCAACAATTAATTCATTGAATGATCCTGATCCAATTTATCAAGTTAAAGAATCTTCTGATTCTGAGAGCCAATCAGCGTCAGCAAGTAAATCAACTATCGATTCAGTAGCAGTTGGAGAATCGCTTTCAACATCAGCTAGTCATTCTGAATCAGTCTCAGAATCATTGAGTGCTTCAGATTCTGTCTCAGCTTCTAAATCTGACTTAGATTCAATCGCATTTGATAATTCAACTTCAGCTTCAATAGCTAAAGTTGGTCAGAGCTCAGCGATTGCTTCACAATCTTCATCTGTGTCTGCTTCAACTTCGAAGAGTAGTTCACTTTCAGCAGTACTCTCAAGATCTGGTAGTGCTTCAGCAAGTGTTGCAAGATCACAATCAATCAATCGACCATTAACTTCTGAAGAATCAGATTCAGTTTCACAATCGATTATTGATTCTGCTCTAGGATCAACCTCAGTTTCAACTAGAGTTTCCGATTCAGATTCAGACTCAACTGCGAAGACAATTGAATTATCAGATTCAGTTTCTAAATCAGTTATTGACTCAGCTTCGGAATCCGAAAGCATTTCAGAATCTTCATCAGCATCGAAGTCACTTTCATTGAAGAATGTTCGTTCAGTTTCCGATGATCGTTCGTTGTTGACTAGTGCCTCAGAATCGATGTCAGCTGTTACATCAGCGATGTCATCTGAAAGCACGTCAACTTCAACCTCTGCAAGTTCTTCTAAGGCAGCGGCCTCAGCAAGTGGTTCTGCAAGTAAATCTGGCTCAGCTTCAATCTCAAACGATACTTCAGTTTCTGGAAGCAACTCAACATCAATTTCGACATCAACTTCTGATGAAATTTCGAAATCAGCTTCTGGATCTGTAAGTCAGTCTGTTTCTAATTCACTAGCATCATCAGAATCTTCTTCAATCTCAACTTCACGTTCTAAGTCATTAGAACAAACAGGTTCAGGTTCGAGTTCAGAATCAGATGCTTCTTCTCAATCAGAATCTACTTCGGCTGGTTCATCGAAGTCAATGTCATTAGCCTCTTCTAAGAGTGCTTCAGCATCAGCTTCAACATCGAAGAGCACTTCACTTTCAACTTCGGCCTCAGGCTCACTTTCAGCCAGTGTATCGAAGTCAGGATCATTGTCTGCTGCATACTCATTATCTGATTCAGCTTCAGAATCTAAGAGCGAATCACTTGAGAAACAACCTTCATTGACTCCATCACAAAGTGAATCAGTTTCCGATTCCGATTCAGTTTCAACTTCAGAATCACAAAGCAAGTCAACTTCAGCTGACAATTCAGATCAAACGTCAACTTCGAAGGTAACTTCAGAATCCGATTCAGCATCTACATCTGACTCAATTTCAACGTCAGCGGTAAATTCTCAATCTGATTCAGCTTCTAAGTCCGATTCAGAATCAATTGATAAAGTTACTTCAGAATCAACTAAAAACTCTGATAACGTTAGTCAATCAAATTCTAAGAGTTCATCTGAATCAACTAGTGACTCAGTATCACAATGGAGAAGTGACTCTGGTTCAGAATCAACTAAGACAGCTGGTAGTGTAAGTCAGTTGAATTCTAAGAGTTCATCAAGTTCAGTATCACAATCGATGAGCGATTCTGATTCAGAATCAACTAAGCAATCTACTCTTGCGAGTCAATCATTGAGTGATTCAGCTTCAACAAGTCAAATTAAGTCTGAACGTGCATTAGTATCTGATCGAAAAGTATCAGTTAACAATGCATCCGCTAATAAAGCTAATGGGGCTACTTCTAAGGCAGATACTTTGCCACAAACCGGTGAAGAGCTTCAAACTGAATTAATGGCTATTGGTGCAGGTATGTTCGCTATGCTTGCTCTTATGGGAGTTATGCTTAAACGTAAGAAGGATCAAAACGAAATTTAATTGATTAAGTTTTAATCTAATAAAAAGCAGTTTCAAGAATTTATTTCTTGAAACTGCTTTTTTGTTATGTATTTTTTTAAAATGTGAAGTTCTACTATATAAATAATTAAAATAAATTACCCGGATTTAAAATTATAAATTTATCTTCACCATTTTTTTGAAAAGTAGTTTTACGTGCAATTGGGGTGAAATTGATGTATATTATTAGATATAGCAGCAATGAAAACGCATACAAATAGTTAAAGCTAAAAAAATGACATTTGTTTTATAATTTAGCTTGACGAAATGTCGGTGTACGAGTATAGTTATATCTCGTTGCCAGAGATACATCCAACGGTTTTGAAAGAGAATTTTAAAATTCAAATTGATAAATAATAGTTGACAATCTACTCCGGACAATGTAATATATATAACGTTGCTGCTAACGAAGTTTGGCACCGACAAGTAGAACTTTGAAAACTGAATAA
>NZ_AZFE01000006.1 GCF_001434315.1 Paucilactobacillus oligofermentans DSM 15707 = LMG 22743
AAGGTTGGCGATCTGTTAGGAATTAATTATCTAGGGACCCACACAATGCGCAAAACCGGGGCTTATCGCGTCTACACACAATCTAATTATAATATTGGTTTGGTCATGAATTTGCTAAATCATTCCAGTGAAGCAATGACTTTAGCTTATTTAGGCTTAGACCAGGCTAGTACTGAAACGATGCTGGATAAAATTGATTTTGGTTAGGAGGCTGGCTTTATGGATTTAGATTTTAAATCAAACAAGTATGATCTTTTTGATGATTGGCATCAAAACAAGACTAAACAAGAGTTTACACAAAAGTTGCAACAACAAGCTCAAATTGAAAAAACACACCTGCCAAAATTATTGTCGCGTGAAGATTTAAAAATTCGTTGGCAGATGAACTCTCGTCAAAGTATTCATCAAGTTGCTAGTAAGCCTGATTTTCCGCAACCCGTTTTTGCTTTTAATCATGGTAAGACGCCACTTTACTTAGCAACTGAAATTCAAATTTTTGAAATTAATCACCCCTGGGTGATAACTCCCAGTGCTCGTCTTGCTTATAGTCATTGGATCCTTCGCAATGTGATTGATCAATCTTGATATTCAGCTCTAGGTTTTGAGGGTTTACTCTAGGTTTTTTATAGTTGGCGCTAGCCTTCTAATACAAATAATACCCATTTCGATGGGTATTAAATCTACCCTTGACAAGTGTCAAGGGTGTAAGTGCGCATTGACCTCGTTTTACTCGGTCTACTGATTCTCCTGAATTTACTTTTAGTTTATGCCTTCCGCTTCGCTATTTCAACTTTCATACTTTGACTTAACATTCTCTTTATGATATAGTGTCGGTGATTATTTTTAATATGATTAGAGGGATCGTTATGTCTCAAATCAGCTTAGAAAAACAAGAAGCTAAATTAAAACAGCTTAATCAAAAGATTAAAGCTGAAAAAAATAAGATTGAACAACGGCTAGGTAAACAAATCATCAGTCAAGCCAATTTAGATTATGCTAATTTGTCTAACGATCAGATTAAGCTTTTAGCCAAGCGATTTTCTGAATTTTTAAAGGTAAAGCCCGTAGATCATTAGCCATACGAGATAGGAAAATTCCATGTCTAATCAATATGAAAAACTAGTCGAGCAGCAAGCGCGTTTAAAACAAAAAATTGAGCGGGAAGATTTTAAATTACGGCAATCTAAATACTATGAAAATCGGCAAGACCGCAAAGCCCGTTCTCGCCGATTAATTCAAAAAGGGGCTTTGCTCGAAAAATACTTTCAAGCTGATAATCTCTCGGTTGAACAAACCGAAGAACTTTTAAAAACATTCGCTGACTATGTCAACGCCCATAAACCGGATAAATTAAAAAACGATCAACCTAATAACTAGGCCGATCGTTTTTATTTTCAGGATTGTTTTTTGGCTTAATTTCTGGATTGTGTTTAGCAAAGTCTTTTAACTGTTTTTGAATTCTTTGTGTAAGCTCTGCTTTACTTTCTTTGTGCTTCCTTTTACTTGATCGCTGTTGAATTATCTTTTGACCCTTACCTCTTCTTTTTGATTTTAGGTCAAGCGTAAAATCTGAAATTTTATTTTGATCTAGCTTACTTAAATGACCGATTTCTTTAAAGTTTAAACCGGCTTTGGGAAAGCGATAAATATTACCAAGATCGACCCAGGAAGGTTTCTTCAACCCAGCGGATTGCCAATCTTGAATAGGATAATATTGTTGCTTGATATAAGCCGACTTCTTTTCATACTGACTAGTAATTTTAAAAGCCTCGACCGTCTGTTCTGATACCCGACGAATTAAAATTGGCCGAGACTTGCCACCGTTAGTTTCTACAAAACTAACGTATAGGCTGACTAAGTCATTAGTCCTCATCTGGATCGTTGAGCCAATCAGCGACCTCTTTAGCGTCTTTGAACTCGGTGACTGGTGTCCCTTCGGTCGCCTTTAAAAAGCGTAAATTAGCTCTTTCTTCTTCGCTTAAAGACGCATTAAAAGGTAAAGCACCATTAGCAACAATCCGCTTGTAAAACATGTTAATGGCCGTGGTTGGATTTAAGCCCAATTCGCTTAAAACTGCTTCGGTATCATCGGCCAAATCTTTATCAATCTTGACTTGGACCCGTTTCTTTTCCTTAACTGCCATGATTGTCTCATCTCCTTTCTTTTACCACTACCATTATACTACTTTTTGAGTACCTTACCAATAGATAAAGCCCTGGCCTCAAATCACTTGAGCTTGGCGTTGATCTAAAGGCTGAACTTTTGAGCTGGTTAGCCTGGTTAGCTCTGGCGCTCATTTAAAAGCCCCTATTCTTATGTTTAAGCCATTTAAATCTAGCTTAAGTATAAATATAGGTTAGTAAGTCTTAAAACCGCTTAGAAAGGATTTTGCAGCCTTTTAGGACTAGTAGTACAACCCACTGTTGTCGTTGTCGGCCGGCGTTTCTTCTTCGGGGTGTTTGGCCGCATATTCTCTAGCCGCTTGTTTATTCCACCAAACGCCAAATAGGTTTTGCATGGTGCCGTATAAGTAGTTCTCAACATTCTTGATGTGCTTCTCATTGCTTCTCAGGGCGTTAAAGTAGCGTCTCAAGGCTTTAGTCATTAAAGGTTTCAGATCCTCATCATCAAGTGGGATTATGACACCAATATCTTTGTGATCTTTCTCAACTCGGTACTTAGCATTTAAGATAATGCCAATGAAGCGACGCATCTGTTGCGGGGTACGGCACCAAAAACCAAGCAATATTCATCATGTTACAGCACCCGAGTAAAAGCTACGAAGATAAAAACATTCATCCTCAAAATATGTAACCTAGAAAAAAGGCCTCCAGTGTTAAACCGGGAGCCTTTTTTAGTATACCAATTTCTACTTCACATAATGCAAAATTAAACAAAGTAAAGCGCTCAATCCGTGTGGTTGTGGGCTCTTTATTTTACAACTTTGTGAAATGAAATTGGTATAGGTCAAGTAACAATACGAAACCTTGATTTAATAGGATTCTTCTTTTAGAAAAGTTAGTGAAATTTCATATGTATTTTTCCTCAAATTAGTTGACTTAGTGGGTCACCCCTACTTGATTGAGAGGTTGGTTGAGCGGTGAATGGCAAAGTTGGACCCTAGTCACGAGCAAATTTTAAATAAAAAAATAAGCGTCGCACTAGAGTACAACTTAACTGCTACTTGACCGATCGGCCGTCTCACGTATTCTAGTTAACCTCGTAGCTGCTGTCTCTTCGACAAACTGTATTCCCTTACAATTACTGCCCTGTAAGCATTGAATACAGCCACCGTGCTCGTAAGCACCAGTAAACCGCCCTGACCCTTATTGGTGGTCATCACCATTCATCACCCACAACACGAGGTAGTTGCTTATGTGATATAACCGGTTGTTATTGAAGTCGCACCGGTAAACGTGTCCCCTTAATATTTATACTCTAGCTTGTCCCCTAGAATGGTCCGCGAGAAGCAATTGAATGTCAAGACTTGCAATTTTGGAGCCTAGACCTTACAATTAATACATGGTTATTTGTGGTTCCCGCGAAGGTAGATGGTCGCGGGGCTTCTTTTGTATATTCAATTGCCTTAGCTAACGCAAATTAGCTAGGGCTTTTTTATTACTCTTACATTAAACCATACAATAGTATCACTTGTAAATGATTTTTTAAAAAACAAACGCTGATATTTGGCCATTGCTTGTAACAAAGCACATGTAATTTGTAATTTGTAACTTGATACTTGTAATTTGTTACAAATAAAAATTAGCTTATAGCCTTGTATTATCGGGAATATTAGGTTATTATCTACTTAGAATCTCGATACTTGTTACAAAGAAAGCGGGGTAATTATGACTAAAATTGTCACATGCAACGGCTTTAAAGGTGGTATTGGGAAAACAATGTCTAATGTAATGTTTTCCTATTTATTAGCTGAACGTGGTTACAAAGTTCTCTTAGTTGATTTTGATCCACAGGGTAATGCTGGTGAAATAATTGAAAAGACTTACCCAGATCAAATAGAGAGACCCAAAGTTAGCTTTGTTGATGGATTACAGAAGTTTGACTTAACTAACTCAATTACAAAATTCACAGATAATTTATCTATGCTCGTGAGTGACTGGAATTTAAGCATGCTCCCAGATATGTTAGAGGAATATAAGAAGGAAGAAAGACGCTTCCTATTACGTTCTCTCCTAAAAGGTGTTAAGGATGACTTCGATTTTATTTTCATTGATACTCCCCCTACACTATCAGATTATACGAACAATGCTATTCTAGCATCTGATTGGGTTATTGCTATTCTGCAAACACAGGAACAATCTTACTCTAGTACATTGAAGTTCATTTCGTACATTCAGGACTTGAAGAAAAACTATGCTGATAATTATGAAGTTAATTTTGATCTTGTAGGAGTGCTTCAGTACCTCGTTAAGATTGATGGTAATGTTGATCAAGAAATAATCCATGATGCTAAGGACACTCTAGGGGTTGCCCTCTTCCATGAAAACATTTATCAACGGGAACGTGTTAAGCGTTTTGGTCGTAGTGGAATTGCTAATAATGATTTATGGGATAAAAGAGCTCTTCATATGTACACAGTTGTACTAGATGAAGCACTAAGCAGAATGGGGGTTAAATAATGCCTGAAAAGAAAAGTTTGTTAGATCAATTGAATGTTAAGGATAAGCTTGAGAACCGTGATAGTCCTTTTGCTAAAGATGAAAAGACAAAGCCTTTACGTATTAGAGAAAGTAAATATGACCTAGTTAATGTAATTTCCTTTAAAACTGGCACAAAAAAAGTAGATGTACTTGATAACATACTTGAGGCTGGTATTAAGCAGTTAAAACTTAGGGAACAATATAAGGATGAGCTTTAAAGTTTGTCCTTTTTATTTACTCTTATTTTTTTGTAACAAGTAATTTGTTACTTGTAATTTGTTACTTGGCACATGTAACTAGTAACTTGTACTTTGTAATATATTACATAATGGTATTTAAATATGGCTTAAATTGTCCGTATAATAGGATTGGTCCCCTGTCAATAAAATAGACAATTTAAATAGAGACTTTTTTGTCCTATGCC
>NZ_AZFE01000032.1:0-550 GCF_001434315.1 Paucilactobacillus oligofermentans DSM 15707 = LMG 22743
CACAGTGGTGTCCGGTTTAAAAAATTTTTGATATTATTTAGTTTTGAGAGCGCAAGCTTTCAACATATCGTGAGGTTACTTTGTAAATAACTGTTTATCGAACACGAAATGTTAGTGTGGCAACGATGGCTAGAAGGATACACCTGTTCTCATGCCGAACACAGAAGTTAAGCTTCTAAACGCCGATAGTAGTTGGGGGATCGCCCCCTGCGAGGGTAGGAAGTTGCCATGCACTAATGGAGGATTAGCTCAGCTGGGAGAGCGTCTGCCTTACAAGCAGGATGTCACAGGTTCGAACCCTGTATCCTCCATTGAGCCGTTAGCTCAGTCGGTAGAGCATCTGACTTTTAATCAGAGGGTCGACAGTTCGAACCTGTCACGGCTCATTGTCGTTCGTCGAGCGACAGGCATTTGCTTTATGCCGACTTAGCTCAGTTGGCAGAGCACCTGTCTTGTAAACAGGGGGTCGGAGGTTCGAATCCTCTAGTCGGCATTTTGCGGAAGTAGTTCAGTGGTAGAACATCACCTTGCCATGGTGGGGGTCGCGGGT
>NZ_AZFE01000032.1:560-404739 GCF_001434315.1 Paucilactobacillus oligofermentans DSM 15707 = LMG 22743
CCAGTTCATCTCATGCCGGGGTGGCGGAATTGGCAGACGCACAGGACTTAAAATCCTGCGGTCAGTGATGACCGTACCGGTTCGATCCCGGTCCTCGGCATTTATATGCACCCATAGCGCAATTGGATAGAGTGTCTGACTACGAATCAGAAGGTTGCAGGTTCGACTCCTGCTGGGTGCATTGTTCGGGAAGTAGCTCAGCTTGGTAGAGCACCTGGTTTGGGACCAGGGGGTCGCAGGTTCGAATCCTGTCTTCCCGATAAACAAACTTTAGGTTTGTTTTAGTTTTATTAGCATTAATTCGCGGTGTAGCTCAGCTGGCTAGAGCGTCCGGTTCATACCCGGGAGGTCGAGGGTTCGATCCCCCCCGCCGCGATTTGGCCGGACCGCTGCAAGGGCTTTGGACCTTTAGCTCAGTTGGTTAGAGCAGACGGCTCATAACCGTCCGGTCGTAGGTTCGAGTCCTACAAGGTCCATCTATTGATGGAATCGTAATAGTGTTATTTTTTGGAGGATTACCCAAGTCTGGCTGAAGGGAACGGTCTTGAAAACCGTCAGGTGGGTCAAACCACGCGAGAGTTCGAATCTCTCATCCTCCTTTTATATTATCGCGGGATGGAGCAGTCTGGTAGCTCGTCGGGCTCATAACCCGAAGGCCGTAGGTTCAAATCCTACTCCCGCAATTGGTCCGTTGGTCTAGCTGGTTAGGACGCCTGCCTGTCACGCAGGAGATCACGAGTTCGAGTCTCGTACGGACCGTAATATGGCTCGGTAGCTCAGTTGGTAGAGCAATGGATTGAAGCTCCATGTGTCGGCAGTTCGATTCTGTCCCGCGCCATTATAATTGAATACTTGTTATGCGGGTGTAGTTCAGTGGTAAAACCATAGCCTTCCAAGCTATTGTCGCGAGTTCGATTCTCGTCACCCGCTTTGCATTAAATGGGCCTATAGCTCAGCTGGTTTAGAGCGCACGCCTGATAAGCGTGAGGTCGATGGTTCGAGTCCATTTAGGCCCATTGGAGAAGTACTCAAGTGGCTGAAGAGGCGCCCCTGCTAAGGGTGTAGGTCGCGCAAGCGGCGCGAGAGTTCGAATCTCTCCTTCTCCGTTATGTGTTATTATGACCCGTTGGTCAAGTGGTTAAGACACCGCCCTTTCACGGCGGTATCATGGGTCCGAATCCCATACGGGTCACTTTGATGAGTTACAACAGCATTTTTATATTATCGCGGGATGGAGCAGTCTGGTAGCTCGTCGGGCTCATAACCCGAAGGCCGTAGGTTCAAATCCTACTCCCGCAATTGGTCCGTTGGTCTAGCTGGTTAGGACGCCTGCCTGTCACGCAGGAGATCACGAGTTCGAGTCTCGTACGGACCGTAATAATAAAAAAGGAATTCTATTTTAAATAGAATTCCTTTTTTTATGTTGCTGGATAATAGACATTTGAATATGAGGGTGTTATTGGATTAACGAGACTAGAAAAGATGGCTTGGTAGCTTGTAGAATCTCGCCAGTGATCTAAGTCATAATTGGTAGCCCATAACGTTAATAAAATGTATTCATTAATATTATTATTGTCTTTTAGTAATAATGCTCTTAAGAATGGTTTTTCTGAATTATCAAAAATTTTTAGTTTGGTTAAAGCTACAAAACTTTTAATTTGGTCGTTATTTAATTTAAAAAATGTAAAATTAAATAATCCACGTAATTCGTCACTACCTGATGATTCTATAATGGAAAATGATTTACCATATTTGAAAATTGAAGGTTCATTTGACACATCGATTAATTGATATTGTAAATCATCTGGATCATTATTGGATTGAAGTAACTTAAATGATCTTTCAGGATAGTTGGATATATATTGGGTTAATAGGTCTTTGGAACCAAATGTTACGTTTAATTGATTAGCGATGGAAATCACTTCCTTTTAAGACTATTATGATACTAAACTAAAATTATATATGGCTTAATATGATAGGGAGATCAATATGGTGAAAATAACGGTACTTGGATATTATGGTGGCTATCCTTTCAATGGTGACGGCACATCTTCATATTTAGTACAAACAGAAACTTTTAATTTATTATTAGATTGTGGGAGCGGTGCTTTAATTGAACTTGAAAAGCATTTGGATCCACTACAACTTGATGCAGTCATTTTAACACATTATCACGCAGACCATATAGCCGATGTTGGAGTTTTACAACATTATTGGCAATTAGCTAAGGGAAATAAAAAAACGCCCATATTGCCAATTTATGGACATTCTCTGGATCAACAAAATTTTGAGAAACTAAACTGGCCCAATGCAACAAAAGCATATTCATATCAAGTCGGTCAAAAATTAAACCTTGGACCACTTAGTGTTACTTTTTTTGAAGTCAAACATCCCGTAAAGACTTTTGCGATGAGAATTATGAATAGTATGACTAATGAAAATTTTGTATTCACTGGTGATACAACAACTATAGATGGTTTAGCAGAATTTGCGAAAAATACTGACTTGCTGATTACTGATACTAATTTTCTAGATATACCTGATGGACCTAAATGGCATTTAACCGCTTCAGAATCAGGTGAATTAGCAAAAAATGCAAACACCAAATTACTCATGATGTCTCATCTTCCACAGCACGTGTCAACTGCTGATTTAATTGTAGCTGCACAAAAAAGTGCAGGATTGATTAAGGTAGTTACAGCATATAAAGGGATGGTAACGGTGATAGATCGGCAATGATTAACGCCATGTTTTTATAACTTTTATTAAAAGATTAACATTAGAAAATAATATAATTGTGTACAAGTAAGTAAAATACTGAAAGGGTTTTACATGGCTATTGAAATTAGACTATCGTACTTTATATCTTAAATATGTCTTTTAACTTGATAAATATTTTTTTGAAAAAGTGTTTATTTTTTTTAGGTGGTGTTGTATACTATAAATATAGAAAAGATATATTACTTGATGAAGGGGGCAGATATTTATGGTTACACTTTACACATCTCCAAGTTGCACATCTTGTCGAAAAGCACGTGCATGGTTAGAAGAACATGGTATTCCATATCAAGAAAGGAATATTTTTTCAGAACCACTAACGATGGATGAAATTAAAAACATTTTACGAATGACTGAAGATGGAACTGAGGAAATCATTTCTAAACGTTCTAAATCATTCCAAAAGTTACATGTGAGTGTAGATGATCTGCCTATGAAGACATTATATTCGATGATTCAAAATGATCCTGGTTTATTAAGACGACCAATTATTATCGATGATAAGCGATTACAAGTTGGATATAATGAAGATGAAATTCGTCGTTTCCTACCACGTGATGTACGTGCAATGGAATTAGCACAAGCAAGAGAACAAGCCAATTTAATTTAATTATTAAAGACTCAATACGGGATTAAATGTGTTGAGTCTTTTTATGATTCGTTTTCTTTACTTTTTTTGTAAATAAGTTACAATAAACATTGAATTATCAATATTAGTTTGAAAGGGGCGTTGGCATAATGGAAATGGAACGAATAAACGAAAATACAATTAGAGTTTTAATTGGAAATGAAGATTTAACTGAACGTGGCATTACAGTGCTTGATTTATTGGGTAGTCATCAACAAATTGAGAGTTTCTTTTATAGTATTCTGGAAGAAATTGATACTGAACATCAATTCCAAGATAATGATTCTGTAACGTTCCAAGTTTTGCCAAATAAAAATGGCCTTGAATTATTTATTAGTAAAAATGGCTTTGGAACTGACGAAGATAATGAGGATGGGGTTGAGATTTTATCTGATAGTGATGATGAAATTTCAGATTTTTTAAAACGCCAATTACAACAAAAAGATAGCCGAAATACTAGTATTCAAGATGACGATGATGATTCTGATGAAGACCATGTTGATGCGGCAATTAAAAATACTGATATTGAAAAAACAAGTATGATAATTAAACTAAATTCATTTGAAGATATGGTACAGATTGCTCGAATTTTACGAGTTGAAAATGCAGTTTCTAATTTGTTCTTATTTAATAACAGTTATTACTTAGATGTAACATTCTTTGCGGATCAACATACACCAGAAACGATTAAAGATGATTTGGCAATTGCCTATGAATATGGAGTTAAGACTTCAGTAACTACAGATGTACTAAATGAGCATGGTAAAAAAATCATGGATCAAAGTGCACTTGAATTGACCCGATTCTACTTTAATAAGTAAAAATGGAAACTATTAATTAGTTTCTATTTTTTTTGCACTTTTTTCGTATTTAATTTTTGGGTGATGAAATGTTATTAGCTAAATTAAA
Organism: Paucilactobacillus oligofermentans DSM 15707 = LMG 22743; assembly: GCF_001434315.1. Taxonomy (GTDB): domain Bacteria; phylum Bacillota; class Bacilli; order Lactobacillales; family Lactobacillaceae; genus Paucilactobacillus; species Paucilactobacillus oligofermentans. The sequence goes on from NZ_AZFE01000032.1 coordinate 4,876, forward strand.
TGGAAAAATTGTAACTGCAAATCAATCTCTAAATCGAAAATATAAATACTATTGTTTAGTGTGCGGAGAACTAGTTGTTTTTAAATGTGGGCATGTAATGATGCCATACTTTGCTCATCGAAAAGGTAGTGATTGTGTTGGTAGTGAAGGTGAAACTAGTGAACATTTATTAGGGAAAAAGCAAATTTTTAATTGGGCAGAAAAAATGGGATATCAACCACAGTACGAAGTATACTTTAAAAAAATTAAGCAACGACCAGATATTTTAGTTGAGGTTGATGGGTACAAAGTTGCGATAGAATTTCAATGTAGTCCGTTATCACATGCTCGATTATATGAAAGAAATCAAGGATATCGTAAATTAGGTATTAAATTTATTTGGGCATTAGGTGCACCGTATCGACGTAAAATGAGAGATGAGAAAGTAGCTCAGTTTACTCAAGTAATTAATCAACAATTATGTATTGTCTTTTGGAATACGCAGACAGCTAGCTTTGAATTTAATCGATCCTTTAATTCAATTGAATTAATTAATAATCAGCAACCATACAAAATTACATTAAGTCAAACTGAAACGATTAGTAAAAAAATAATAACCAGAGCACCTGATATAAAACGAATCGCAGAATTATGTTACATGCAGCAGCATGATTTGAGGCTGATTCCAATCGTTGCACATTATCAGAAGGATGATTGGCCATTAATGTCAGTGAAACGTACTTTTTTTCAAACAGAACTACTTTTAAAGCTAGAACAATTTGAGTTGAAAACATTGTGGACCAAAACTGATTGGTTATTATTATTGGGATCGATTGCAAAAGGTAATTGGTTATCATTTGAGTGTGTTAGACAGATTAAAAGGTATCAGCAAAGATACTTAATTGAATTTACGAATGAATTGATTGCCGCTGCAATAATTAGGACTCAAGATGAATTGATTTACTTGAATCAATATCCAGTTTGGTTTCAATCTGAATTTGAAAAAAATGAACAAATAAAAAACGTTCCATGAGGGAACGTTAGTAATGCTTAAATAATATGCAAACTTGAATGGCGTTGGTCTTTTAAATTTGCAACATAATGATCAGTTGAATCTAATTTTGTAGAACAAATTTCAGATAATGCGTTGTAACTAAAATTAGGAATTAAAATACCATCTTGTTCAATTGTTGAATTAAAAACAACAGCTGATGATTCATCAGTCACTCCCATTTCTTGGGCTAATTTTTGATCATCTTGAAAACAATTCTTAGCAAGGCTGGATGCACGGTCTTCAGAAAACATTTCAGTATCTAAGCCAATTTGGTCGGCAATTATTACACTCATTGATGGAGAATAATTTTGGCCTTGTTTCATAATGGCTTCCTGCATTTCATATAAAAATGCACGTCCTTTTTTTCTTCCTTGAAAGGAAGCTGCTTTATAATCTAGAGCAATATCAAGTAAATGTTGTGTAATTAGATTTCTAAGTTTTAAATTTCGAGGGTCTAAATTTAATTGAGTAATTGTATTGGTTACAGTTTTCATATTAACTAATGGCAGAAACTGAATTCTGACATGTCCATTAATATTTTGTTTGAATTTCAATGCGTCTGATTCGCATTGCATACAATGTGAATCAAGTGGATTGACAAATAAATGAATTTCGAACAAAATAGATCCTCCTTTTATCGATAACTAGCTATGTATATCCTTTTACTTGGACTACTTTAAAATAAATCGGGCGAAAGTTCAATCAAAACGACTTTAAATATGTCCGTATAAATCACTAAACTATTTTTTCAAAGATTCGATTTGTTGTCAAGATAAATTATAATAAACTGGGTAGTTATTAATTAATAAATGCACAAAGTATGATAAAATAGTAAAAGATATTTAACGGGAGGCGTATGCATGATAGAAGATTGGAAACATTTTTTACTACCATACCAACAAGCTGTTGACGAGTTAAAAATTAAATTTCGTGGGATGCGCAAACAATTTCAAGACTTGAATCAACATGCTCCAATTGAATTTGTGACTGGTCGGGTTAAACCAGTAGATAGCATTAAAGAAAAAATGATTCGACGACATGTTGAGGAAGACCGGTTAGAACAAGACTTACAAGATATTGCCGGCTTACGTATTATGTGTCAGTTTGTTGAAGATATTTATCAAGTAGTTGATTTATTAAGAAAACGAACAGATATGACAATTTTAGAAGAACGAGACTATATCACTAATGCTAAGAGTAGTGGGTATCGTTCATATCATCTTGTAATTGAGTATCCAGTCTATTTAGTTACAGGTGAAAAAAAATTATTAGTTGAGATTCAAGTTAGAACATTAGCTATGAATTTTTGGGCAACCATTGAACATTCTTTAAACTATAAATATCAGGATGATTTTCCTGAAGATTTAAGTGAAAGACTTCAAAGAGCTGGGGAAGCTGCATTTAAATTAGATACGGAAATGTCGGAGATCAGAGAAGAAATTCAAGAAGCCCAAAATTTGTTTTCTTATGGAAAAAAAGATGGTTGGTCTAATTTTGAAAATCAAGACCATGAGCGTACTGATGATACGCCTTAATTAAATACAGAGGTAAATATATGAAGGTTTCTATTTATAGCAATCATACTGATGATTCAAATCGAGTATGTGAATCGATTATGAATGAATTGAATAAAACAAATATTAAAATCGATGATGAAAATCCTGACGTTGTAATTACTATTGGCGGGGATGGTACGTTATTATCGGCATTCCATCATTATGCACATCAGATTGATAATATTCGATTTGTAGGAGTTCATACTGGTCACCTTGGTTTCTATACTGACTGGCGTGATTTTGAAGTTAGCGAGATGGTCGAGGGATTAGCTAGTGACAATGGACAAAAGATTAGTTATCCACTGGTGTGTGTTGATATTATCTATACGGATGGAACGGTAGATAATTTTACCGCTTTAAATGAATCGACTGTTAAAAAAATTGAAAATACGATGGTATGTGATATTTATATTAAAGGTGAGTTATTTGAACGATTCCGGGGTGATGGATTATGTGTTTCAACACCAACTGGGTCAACTGGTTATAATAAGTCAGTTGGTGGGGCAGTAATTGATCCAAGCTTAGTCGGATTACAATTGGGAGAAATTGCCTCAATTAATAATCGTATTTTTAGGACATTAGGTTCACCAATCATTGTTGGTAAAGATCAGTATTTAGATTTAGTTTTAAATACTGATGAACAATTAATTGTTAGTGCTGATAATCTACAAGCACATAATATGGATAACAAAAAGAAAATTGCTAAAATTCATTATGAAATTTCACCACATCAAATTTCATTTGCAAGATATCGGCATACTAGTTTTTGGAAACGAGTTGATGAAGCATTTATCGGGGGCATTAAGTGAGATTTTCTTGGACATATGAAGCAAAAGAGCCAATTAAAGTAAGAACTTTTTTGGGAATGAATGGAGTTACCAGATCTTTATTAGTCGTCGCCAAGTATCATGGTGGCGATATTTTATTGAATGGTGAACATGTTTGGACCGTTAATTTAATGCAACAAGGAGACACGGTTACATTAGTCTTACCCAATGAACCAGCAACAGATCGAGTGGATAGCTGTAATGAAGCCATTGATATTATTTATGAAGATGATGATTATTTAATTTTGAATAAGCCAGCAGGAGTAGCAACTGTACCAGCGCACCATGTAGTCACTGCCGATAGCTTAGTTAATCGAATTAAAGGCTATTATCAACGACAAAATTACCCGGATCAAGTAACCCATGTGGCAACTAGGCTGGATAAAAATACTAGTGGGATTGTTATTTTTCCAAAACATCGGTTTGCACATGCCGTGATTGATCAGCAATTAAAGCAGCATCGAGTGGTTAAAAAATATCAAGCGATTGCAAGTGGTAATTGGTACGTTAATCATGGATTGATTGAGGCCGCAATTCAAAGAGATTCAGAATCCTTTGTTAAGCGTGAAGTTGGTCCAGATGGAAAATATGCAGCAACCGAATATTGGGTAAAAAAAAGATATCATGATGCTACACTTGTAGACATATTGTTACATACTGGTCGGACACATCAAATAAGAGTTCATTTTAAATTTTTAGGTCATCCACTAATTGGTGATGATATGTATGACGGACCAGGTGGAATGACACGACAGGCATTACACTGCTATTATGTTAAATTTTTTAGTCCGTTTAAAAATGAATATATTGAATTAACTTGTGATGTTGCCGACGATATGAAAGACTTTTTAGCGAATCAGCAATAGAAATTACACTTGAATAAAATATCAAAAAAATAAGCACTCACATGTATAATTGTGAAGTGCTTATTTTAATTAGTGGATAACTTTAACGCAGACACCTTCAGGACAATGGATGTCTTTTTGAATGGTAGTCATGAGTCCAGATTCTTGATTACGTGTATAAAGGGTAAGATTATCGGTATTTTGGTTAGCGACAATAATAAATTTTTCTGTCGTATCTAGCTCAAAGTCACGAGGGAAATCACCTTCAGTTGAAATAGATTGGATGAGTGTTAATTTAAATTTATCATCAATGGCGAAAACAGCAATTGTATTCTGACCACGATTTGAATTATAAAGAAATTTACCATCTGAAGAAATGTGAATAGCAGCAGCGCCGTTATGTTCAGTCCAATCAGCAGGAATAGTTTTAACAGTTTGTATATGTTCGAATTCAGCTGAGTCACTATTATATGAAAGTACTTCGACTTGGCTACTAAGTTCACCCATGAGATAAGCAATTTTACCATTTGGATGAAAGACAATATGACGAGATCCAAAACCGGGTTCGCTATGATAACGTGAAACCGCAGTTAGCTTGCCAGCATCACTTATATCATAGATGACAACTAGATCCATACCAAGATCACAAACGACTAATCGATTATCGGGTGTTAAGTCACAATAATGGACGTGTGGCGATGATTGCTCAGGAGCAGGTCCAGTTAGGCCTTCTTGAGTAACTGAGTCGGTTAAGGTTAATGAGCCATCATTATTAGTTTTCATAACATCAATCGTAGCTAAGTGGTAATTACCACTAAACACAAGTTGACGAGCTTCATCAATTCCAACGTAGGCAGGTGGAGCACCGTCAGCGAGAACTTTATCCGCAGCTGTAAATGAATTATCATTTAAATCGAATGAACTAATTCCACCTTCATCGTTTTCTTTAACAACAGAAAATAGGTGATGAGATTTTGAAATTGCTAAATAGGTTGGGTTGGAAGCTTTAATGATTAATTTTGGTTCTGTTAAAGTTTTAGTTTCAGTATCTAATTCAACTGTATAAATACCTTCACTAGTTTTTTTTGTGTATGTACCAATTAAAAAAGTTTCTTTCATGATTATATGCTCCTTTTTAATTTATGAACTTAGTTTAGTATAATGGTTATTTGGTTTCAATACTAAGGTAATCATAAATATGTTAAAATTAATTTTATAAACAAGTCGAGGTGGACAATGAAGCAAAATGAAAATGATTCAAGTGGTAAAGTACATTCAATCTTAAATTTGATTAAGCGAAGTCAAATTGTTAGTGCACTAGTCATCATTTTATTAGTGCTACTAGTTTTTTTAGTAGGAAGCAAGGTTTCTTGGCTATTTAATCCAGTTAAAGATTTTTTGAGTATTGTTGGATTGCCAATTGTGTTGGCTGGGGTTTTTTATTATCTACTGAATCCGTTAGTAGACAACTTAGAAAAGCATTTTAAGATTAATCGAACATTAACAATTTCATTTGTCTTTTTAATTTTGATTGGTTTAATTGTTTGGGGAATCTGGAATTTAATTCCAGTAATTAATCAGCAAATTCAAAGTATGGTGTCATCGATACCATCATATATTGATCATATGAATAAAGATATTAATGGTGCATTGAAACAACCGCTATTTTCGCAATTCTCAGATCAAGTTGAGCAATGGACGAAGATGGCTGGGGATGAATTATCGGTTAAATCAAGTAGTTATATTAAAACAACCGTTAATTCATTAGGTGATGTTGTGGGTACAGTTACTACTGTTGTAATTGCCTTGATAACAATGCCGTTTATTTTGTTTTATTTATTACGAGATGGCAAAAAATTACCATATTACATTGCTAAATTTGTTCCAGACCGTGGCAAAAAATCATTTTTAATTGTTTTAACTGAAATTAATGATCAAATTAGTAATTATGTTCGTGGACAATTAACAGTTGCATTTTTTGTTGGAGTTATGTTCTGGTTAGGGTATCTGACAATTGGCTTGAAATATGCTTTAACAATTGGAATTATTGCTGGCCTTTTAAATATGATTCCATACTTAGGATCATTTTTAGCAATGATCCCAGCTATTTTGGTGGGAGCGTTTATTTCTCCGTGGATGCTAGTCAAAGTGTTAATCGTATTCGTGATTGAACAGACAATTGAAGGCCGGTTGATATCACCATTAGTTTTAGGTAGTAACCTGAAAATTCATCCAGTGACAATTATTGTTGTGTTGTTAGCATCAGGTAAAATGTTTGGTGTGATGGGAGTTATCTTTGGGATTCCAGGATATGCGGTGTTAAAAGTATTGATTACTCATTTGTTTGATTGGTACCAAACTAATTCACCATTATATGAAACTAAAGCACCAATTAATTTGAAAAATGAGGATCAAGATAGTTGAAAAAAATAGAAATCGGTAAAGAGTTCGTCAGAGAACATCTGGATTTATTTAGGTGTGCTGTTTGTAAATTGCCAGCAGCAACGGTGGAAGGTAATAGTTTAGTTTGTCAAAATGGTCATCAACTGGATTTTAATAAACAAGGATACTTGTATTTTTTGTTTAAGGCAGTTAATGGGGAATATGATCGCGAGATGTTAAGTTCACGTAGAAAACTGTTGAATAAAGGTCTGTTTGCACCAATTGTTGATGAAATTGTGGAAGAATTAGATGCAAAAGCACAAACTATTTTGGATGTTGGTTGTGGTGAAGGGACGCCGCTGAAGTATCTAGAAGATTTACGAATGAGAAAAGATACTGCTATTGGCTTTGATATTTCTAAAGATGGAATTGGACTGGCAACACAACTAGATACTAATGCATGGTTTTGTGCGGCGGACTTAAGACAATTGCCATTTAATGATCAAACCTTTGATACAATTTTAGAAATTTTTTCGCCGTCTGATTATGCTGAATTTAAGCGGGTGCTTAAACCTGGTGGAACTTTAATTAAGGTAATTCCTAATCCAGAGTATTTAATTGAATTGCGCCAATTATTATATCCAACTGGTAATCATCAAACTTATGATAATTCGGCTGTGGTTGAATTATTTAAAAATAAGTTTGCTGATTCAGTTGAAAAGCAAGTTCGTTACAAGTTTGCTCTACCTAATGATTTGAAAACACAAATGGTTGAAATGACCCCATTACATTGGGGTAAAGATGCTAAAAAATTAACTGAAACTGAATTAATAAATTTAAAAGAAATAACGGTAGACGTTACTTTATTGATTGCAAAAAACAACCTATCCTAGGTAAGTGTTTGCATTTTAATTAAGCAAGTGTTAAATTTTACTTAACATCCTTTGGTAGCTAATTTTGGCGTTGTCAGAACTGGTTAGCCAAATGAATTGCATTAAAGTAGCGTTTCGCCGTGCCCATACCGAAACCCTGCTTTTTTTATTGTCTAATTATCATATATTGAATGGAGAATTATTTTGACTAACCATATCGCACTTTTTGAACCACTAATGCCTGCTAATACAGGAAATATTGCACGGACATGTGCAGGAACTGATACGCACTTGCATCTGATTAAGCCGTTAGGGTTTTCTGTTGATGATAAGCATATGAAACGAGCTGGATTAGATTATTGGGATAAAGTCGATATTACTTATCATGATAATTTACCTGCTTTTATTGATAGCATTCCAGATATCAAGCGGTTATTTATTGTTTCTAAATTTGCTAGTCGTGACTATTCAACTCCTGACTATGCTAATACTGAGAACAAGGATAATTATTTTTTGTTTGGTAAGGAAACAACGGGATTACCAGAAGCCTTTATGCGGATGTATCCAGATAATGCAATTCGAATTCCACAAGATGATACGAAAATTCGGGCATTAAATTTATCTAACAGTGCAGCAATTGTTATCTATGAAACATTGCGACAACAGGCATTCAACGGGCTAGAACGAATTCACGAATATCAAAATGATAAATTAAAGTAAAATAGTAAACAAAATTAATTGAGATGAGGGCGCTAAACTTGGCAACCAAACGTAAAAAAACAACTAAACGAAAATCGAAAAAAGTATCGTCAAAAAAATATGATGCGGCGCTAAATAATTTACAAGGTGTGATTTTAGTTTTAATCGCGCTATTTGGTTTTTTTAATTTAGGGGTTGTAGGAACTTTTATTGCTAATATATTTAGAGTGGCAGTTGGACAAAGCTATCAATTTGTACTTGCGGTGTTAGTTTTATATGGTGTTTTTAAAGCATTTACTGGTAGATGGCCAAAATTTAAAGCCAGAATCATTGTAGGCCTTTTATTAGCCTATATTGGAGTTCTAGTGATGTTACATGTAGTAATGTTTAATCAACTAAATCTACATACAGATTTTATTGAGTTTACTTGGAATAGTTTGAATGAAGATATTGTACAAGGCAGTTTAACTATGCCAGTTGGTGGTGGTATGCTGGGAGCTTATTTGTATACAGCATCTTATTATTTGATTGCCAATTTAGGTACTGTTTTGGTTGCTTCACTACTACTAATTATCGGAATTATCCTAGCATTTAATATTCCAGTTACTAACCTATTAGGCAGTGCTGGTGATAAAATTAAACAGTCAGTTGAATGGTTAAAAGAGAAAAAAGAAATTCGTAATTCACAAGCAACAAAAGAAAAGAAACCTGATCAAGTTAAACAAAAAACTAAAAAATTGCCTACACCAATTAAAGAGAAAAAGAGTTTAGTTCAAGATTTCTTTAAACCTGATGAAACAACAAGTGATGAAGAACAGATAAAGCCTGCTTCGTTGGCACCAAAAGTACCTAATATTACTGTAGCAAGTCACAGCTCAGCCAGTGAGTCATCACCAGCTACCAATGAAGAGGTTGATTTAAAGCCGGCTCAAGAAAGTGAAAATGAAGACTATCAATTACCACCAACTACATTATTAACCAAAGTTGAGGCGACTGATCAAAGTGATGAGCTTAAATCAATTCAAGAAAACACGAAAAAGTTGACAGAAACACTGGCATCATTTGGTGTTGAAGCACAGGTTGAAAATGTCAATTTAGGTCCATCAGTGACTAAATATGAATTGCATCCTGCAGTTGGAGTTAAAGTAAGTCGGATTGTTCATTTAGCCGATGATCTAGCACTCGCATTAGCAGCTAAAGATATTCGAATTGAAGCGCCCATTCCAGGTAAATCACTAATTGGGATTGAAGTACCCAATCGACAAATTGCAACAGTTGGGTTTAGAGATATGGTTGAGTCAATGCCTAAGCATGATAAGGTATTAGAAGTACCACTTGGTCGCAGTGTTACAGGTCAAGTGATGATGGCTGATTTAACTAAGATGCCTCATTTATTAGTTGCGGGTGCTACTGGGAGTGGTAAGTCAGTTGCAATTAATGGAATTATTACTAGTATTTTACTTAAAGCAAAACCACATGAAGTTAAATTCTTGATGATTGATCCTAAAAAAGTTGAACTTAGTGTTTATAATGGGATTCCGCATTTATTAAGTCCCGTTGTTTCTGAACCCAAACGAGCATCGAAAGCATTAGCCAAAGTTGTTGATGAAATGCAACGACGGTATGAATTGTTTTCAGGATTCGGAGTTCGTAATATTGCTGGATATAACAAAATGGTTCGAGAATCAAATGAAGAGAAACAAGAAAATCAACCGTATTTACCATTGATTTTAGTTGTGGTTGATGAACTTGCTGATTTGATGATGACGGTATCTAATGATGTTGAAGATTCAATTGTCAGAATTGCGCAAATGGGTCGAGCTGCAGGAATTCACATGATTCTTGCAACGCAGCGACCATCTGTTGATGTTATTACTGGTTTGATTAAAGCTAATGTTCCATCACGAGTTGCCTTTGCAGTTTCTAGTGGAATTGATTCTAGAACTATTTTAGATAGCAATGGGGCTGAAAAGCTACTTGGACGTGGCGATATGCTATTTATGCCAATTGACCAAAACAAACCAGTTCGAGTTCAAGGTGCATTTATTTCAGATACGGATGTGGAATCAGTAGTTGAGTTTATTAAAGCTGAACAACCAGCGCAATATGATGACGCCATTGTTGTAAAAGATGAAGAAGTCGAAGCGAAGGACGTTGATGAAGATACGGATGAGTTATTTACTGATGCAGTTGATTTTGTAGTTAATCAACAAAAGGCATCAACATCATTAATCCAACGCCGATTCCGAATTGGATATAATCGTGCCGCTCGAATGATTGATGACATGGAACAAAGAGGTATCATAGGACCGTCTGACGGTTCCAAACCGCGACAGGTTTATAAGCAAGCGGCAGATGATTCTGATGGAACCATCTAAATATTTATAATTTTAAGTTTTAATCATAAAAAGGCTGAACAAAAATAATTTTGTTCAGCCTTTTATTTTAAAATATTAGAACCAACCGATTGCAGTTACTGCACTTAAAAGTGTTCCTGCAAGCATTGAAATGATCATCAACCAAATTGCAATGGTGGTAATTTTTTGAAACTTTGATTTTTTCTTTTTTTCTTGTGCCATTATTAATCCTCCGTTTATCAATCCATTATATTCTACCTAAAAAGGTTAATGATTACAATTTACAAATATTTTCTTTTTCTTAAAATTAAGTAAGTAATTAAACAAAGTACGATTGTAAAAATCATTAATAAGGTAAATGCAGAGACAAGTCTGGCGCCAGGTAAGTTAACATTCATACCATAAATTCCACCAATGATTGTGGGGATGGTCATAATTAAAGTTAACGAAGTCAAAACTTTCATAACGTCATTTAAGTTATTTGAAACGACTGAAGAAACCATATTACTATATTGTTCTAATATTTCGCCTTGTGTTTGAGCCATGGTCATTGCTTGTGCATTTTTTAGTGCAACGGCTGCGATAATATTGGAAAGGTCATCGGTGCTGAAAATCTTATGGCTATTGCTGATGTCATCAATCACGGCTTGATTTTGAGCTAATGATGACTTAAAATCAATGATTGTTTTTTGAATTGCCATAATTTGATAAATTTGTTCATTTTCAGTTGCAGAAGTAAGTTGTTTTTCTAATAAATCCATTTGCGTTGCAGTTTTATCTAACGCAGTTACAAAATCTTTAGTAATAAACCAGATTAATTTAGCCGTGAAGTTTTCATAGTTGTTGATCATTCCTTTGAGACTAGACTGATTCATAACGAAATGCTGGATGAATGATGCTGGGTGGTTTGAAACAGTAATAATTGAATGTTTAGTTATGACGAATAAAATTGGAAAGGTGCTATGGGTTAGATATCCAAGTGGGCTGGTTTCGTATTTGGGGTATTGTAATAGAATGGTTGTAGTTTCTTGTTCATTATTATTAAAATTAACACGTGAAGTTTCTTCATTCTCAAAGACTGATGATAAACTAAATTGGCTAATACTAAATTGCTTTGAAATCTGCTGAATTTCAGTTTTACTGGGACTTTCTAAGTTAATCCAACAATGGTCAGCCTTGACAGCTTCAGAATTAGTGATCGTAATTAGATTTGGTGTATCCATTGTGAAATATTGAATCATTAGTAAACCTCCTAATTAACTCCTATTGAATCGAGAGCAACTATTTTCTATAATGAATGGTAATGAAATTAAAAGATAGCGAGAACAAATAAATGAATTCATTAGTTTCTAAAATTGTCATTCAATTATTAATTATTATTATAGTGTCATTCATCGTCGTTTTAATCAAGAAGGTTATGATAAAACGTGGTAAAACAATGTATGGTTTTTATGATCTGTGGCCGATTTTCACGCTTTATTTTGGAGCACTTAATTTTAATTGGTCATTATTTCCGTACGTTATAATTGGTTGGATGGGGATCGGTATTCTTTTAGTTTTGATTGAGATAATTCATAATCGTGAAGTTTTGTTTAAACAATTTTTCTTTCTTTTTTGGAGGATTACGGTTGTTTATACCACTATCGCATATTTATTATCAATATTTTGGCTAATTATGGGATAATTCCCCACTACTATTTTTAATGATATTATCCATATATACCAAGCTTTCTGAACCTAGAAAGCTTGGTATTTTTTTAACTACTATTTTTTTATGAAAAAAGTGGTGGAAAGTGGGGAGTTGTGGTAAACTTATTACATGCTTAGATGAAATGGGGGTGAGTAGTCGTGTTTATGGGAGAATTTTCACATAGTATTGATGCCAAAGGACGACTAATCATTCCTGCTAAATTTCGTGACCAATTGGGTACGCAATTTGTTGTTACCCGTGGAATGGATGGTTGTCTTTTTGGCTATCCAATGAGTGAATGGGAAGTGCTAGAACAAAAATTAAAAGAATTACCACTGAATAAAAAAGATGCGCGAGCATTCGTACGTTTTTTTTACTCAGCTGCAACAGAATGTGAATTCGATAAGCAAGGGCGAGTTAATTTGCCTCAAGCTTTGAGTGAACACGCTGGCCTTGATAAAAAGTGTGTGGTTGTTGGAGTTTCAGATCGTATTGAAATTTGGAGCGAAGACAGATGGAACAGCTTTGCAGAAGGTGCAGAAGAGAACTTTGACGAAATTGCTGAAAAACTAGACTTTGGATTTTAATTAGGGAGTGTAAGAAATAAATGACTGAATTTAATCACATCACAGTGCTCTTAAACGAGGCAGTGGAAGGCTTACACGTGAAACCAGATGGTATTTATGTCGATGCAACACTAGGTGGCGGTGGTCACAGTGAAAAAATCGTTGAAAAATTAAATCAGTCTGGTCATCTATATTCATTTGATCAAGATCAAACTGCAATTGATTATAACCAAGAACATTTAGCTAAATATGTTGATGAAGGAAAGCTTTCCTTCATCAATACAAATTTTAGGAATATTACTGAAGCATTAAATGAACGTGGCATTACCGAAATTGATGGAATTGTTTATGATTTGGGTGTGTCATCACCACAATTTGATGATGGTCAACGTGGGTTTAGCTATAACTATGATGCAGAACTCGATATGAGAATGGATCAAAGACAAACGCTAACTGCAAAAGAAATCGTTAATGAATGGCCATTTAATCAGTTGATGCGAATTTTAAGTAGATACGGGGAAGAAAAATTTGCCAAATCGATTGCTCGTTCAATTGAAAAGCAAAGGGAAATCAAACCGATTGAAACTACATTTGAACTTTCTGACATAGTAAAAGAATCAATTCCAGCAGCGGCCCGTCGTCATGGGGGGCATCCTGCTAAAAAAAGTTTTCAAGCAATTAGAATCGCAGTGAATGATGAACTTGGGGCATTAGAAGATTCACTCGAACAAGCATTGAAGCTACTTAGGGTTGAGGGACGGATAAGCGTAATTACGTTCCAATCATTGGAAGATCGATTGGTAAAGAGTATGTTTCGTGAACAAGTAACGATTCAAGACTTGCCAGCAGGACTTCCAGTCATTCCTGATTCAATGCAACCTGATTTTAAACTTATTAATAAAAAACCAATTGTTCCAACAACTGAGGAGTTAGATAACAATCGCAGAGCACACAGTGCAAAGTTGAGAGTTATTGAAAAAATACGAAAATAAAGAAGGATAGGTGACTATCATGGCAATGAATACAGCAGAACAATTAGATGATTATTACGACAATACAGTATTACAGGCAAATCCTGAACCACTTAAGCAACCTGGACAAGCAGTTGCTCCGGTGCCAGCAAGTGTACCGTCGAAAATATCAGTGTCTAAGTTCGAAATAGTCGTTGCCGTTTCGTGTGTTATAATGACGTTATTCATGGCGCTATCGCTTGTTACTACAAAAAATCAAGTGATAAGTGCACAACATCAACTTCAAAATGTTAATTCTCAAATTACAAAAGTTAATAGTCAAAATGATAGCAATAAACAAGTTATCGATGAACTAACTGGGTCAACACATTTACAGCAAGTTGCTCAAAAGAGTGGGTTGTCAATTAATTCTGATATAAGGAACGTCAATAAGTAATGAATAAAAAATCGAAGCGAACGATGGGACATAAAACAACAAAAAACAGGAAAATCTTTGGCCAGTGGCTATTTTTCTTTGTGGGGGCGTTGTTTTTATTGCTCATCGTTCGTTTTGGTTACATTGGAATTATGAAAACTGCACATGGTGTCAGTTTAGAAAACCGAATTGATATTTTATATACACAAAAAAGTGTAATTCAAGCTCGCCGTGGCCGTATTTATGATTCAGAAAAAAACAAAATTGCAGAAAATACTAGTACATATAAAATTTATGCAGTCTTAGATAAAAGCCAAAAAACGACTAGCGGTAAACCGTTATATGTTACTAATAAATCGAAAACGGCAAAGGTGCTATCAAAGTATTTGGGATTATCCAAAACAGAAGTAATGAAAATTCTGTCACCTAGTTCTAAGACCTATCAAGTTGAATTTGGAAATGCAGGTTCTGGAATTTCAATTGAAACTAAGCGAAATATTGAAGATGAAAACTTAACTGGAATTAATTTTGTAGAAAGTCCGGCCAGAGAATATTCTAATGGCTCATTTGCATCACAATTAATTGGAATTGCACAGCCTAAAACTAGTACTAAAACTGGACAGACCAAATTAGTTGGTCAACTTGGTTTAGAGAGTATCTTTAATAAAGAGCTGACTGGAACTAACGGTGTTAAAAAGTCTAAAGAAGACACGTCGGGGTACCAAATTGATGGGTCTAAAAAGAAGGCTAAAAATGGGGATGATATTTATACAACCCTGAATACCAAGCTACAAACATTACTTGAAGGTAAGATGTCTGAGGCAGCTAGTGCATCACAAGCAACCAGTATCAATGCCGTATTGATGAATGCTAAAACTGGTGCGATTGTCGCAGCGACCCAACGGCCAAGCTATAATACAGATGATAAAACGATGTGGCGTAATACTTTGGTTGAAGATGCTTACGAACCAGGGTCAACTATGAAAGTTATCACAATGAGCGCAGCCATTGATTCTGGAAATTTTAACCCTAACGCATACTATCAATCAGGTACTTACAGTATTGGTGGTGGTCAAATTACTGATTGGAATACGAGTGGCTGGGGATCGATAACCTATCGAGAAGGATTTGAACGATCAAGTAATGTTGCCATGGCTCATCTTGAACAAACTATGGGCGCTAAAACTTGGAAACAATACTTAGATGACTTTGGTTTTATGAAAAAAGTTAATGTGTTAGGAATGACTAATGAAAACAAAGGTAGTTCTCCATATAGTGGAGCTTTAGAACAAGCCAATACAGCATATGGACAAGGTATTACAGTTAACACCATGCAAATGTTGCAAGCATTTAGTGCTGTGGCAAATAATGGTAAAATGTTAAAACCATATTTTGTTAAAAAAATTGTTGATCCTGATACGAATAAAGTAGTTCAAAAAAGTAGTAAAAAAGTTGTCGGAACGCCAATTAAAGCTAGTACAGCTAAATCTGTTTTGAAGTACATGCAAGATGTTATTTATGGTGATAAAGGAACAGGAAGCATGTATCAGATTGATGGCTACCGAGTTGCCGGGAAAACAGGAACGGCCCAAATTGGTTCGGCTACCGGATATGAAACTGGTAGTGGTAATTATGTGTATTCTTTTGTTGGGATGGCTCCAGCTAAGAATCCTAAATATGTGATGTATCTTACTCTGACTAAACCTAAAAATACATCAACGGCTGCAGAAAACTTTATCGCTAGTGTCTTTAATCCGGTAATGAAACAAGCATTGGATACCGATAAGGCCAAAAAAGAGAAGTCGACGCAAGGACGTGTTAATGTACCAGATGTTAAAGGCCAAACAGTAGAAACTGCTGGAACTAAGCTAACATCAGTGGGACTACAGTATGTGGTCCTTGGTAATGGTAATAAAGTTAAGACTCAATCAATTACCAGTAGTTCAGTATTGACGAGCAGCCGAATCTTTTTGATGACAGGTGGTAAAACCACTATGCCGGATATGGATGGGTGGTCAAAAAAAGATGTTGTAACGTTTGCTAAGTTAACAAAATTAAAATTAACAATAAGTGGTAGTGGCTATTTAACTAGTCAAAGTATTAAATCAATGGCAACTATTCAAGATAACCAAACATTAACTGTTAAATTTAAAAAAAATAATTCATAGGAGGACATGTTATGAACTTAGTATTGATTATTGTAACGTTATTAATTTCATTTGGAATGACATATATAGCTATGCCACATTTGATTAAATATTTCCGGGCCAAAAAAGAGGGTCAACAAATTAGAGAAATCGGTCCTAATTGGCATGCATCAAAGGCTGGAACGCCAACCATGGGTGGCTTAGTATTTGTTATCGCATCGACAATAACCGCCATTATTATAGGGTTATTACAATCTTCGTTAACGAATACAATGTGGGCGATTATTCTTACATTTGTCTTATTCGGTTTGATTGGAATGTGGGACGACAGTATTAAGATTTTTAACCATCAAAATGAAGGATTTAAAGCTTGGCAAAAGGCATTGGCACAGATTGTTGTGGCAATGATTTTTGCAGTTATTTACCAACATGAAGGCTTTCAAATGGGATTTGGCACAATGCAATTTGGTTGGTTATATGTGTTATTCATTATTTTTTGGCTGGTTGGATTTTCAAATGCAGTTAATTTAAGTGATGGGCTAGATGGATTAGTAGCTGGATTAGCAACTATTTCGTTTTTAACTTACGCAATTATGGGTTGGTACCAACATAATTATGAGGTAGTAATCTTTTGTCTAGCAATTGTGGGTGCCTTAATTGCCTTTTTCTGTTTTAATAAAAAACCAGCTAAAATATTTATGGGTGACATGGGATCATTAGCTTTAGGTGGAGCGTTAGCAGCGGTTTCAATTATTTTGCATCAGGAATTTTCTTTATTATTAATTGGGATTGTGTATGTAGTAGAAACAGCAAGTGTCATTTTACAGGTGGCATCATTTAAATTAACTGGTAAAAGAATTTTTAAGATGAGTCCAATTCATCATCATTTTGAAATGATTGGTTGGAGTGAAGTTAAAGTCGATTACGTTTTTTGGACGGTTGGCTTACTTGGATCTATCCTACAATTAATTATTTTTTTCATTAATATATAAAAAGGGAGTCTTAAAGAATGCGACAAGTTGATACTTATAAAAATAAAAAAGTTTTGGTGATTGGGCTTGGAAAAAGTGGTGTTGGTGTTGCCAAATTATTAAACCGTTTGGGCGCATTCGTAACATTAAATGATGCAAATACACCATCTGATTTTACCCAAGTCGATGAACTAAAAGCTGATAATATTGAAGTTATCACAGGATCGCATCCATTAGGATTAGTTGATGAAAAATTTACATTGGTTGTTAAGAACCCTGGGATTCCTTATGATAATCCCCTAGTTGCTGCATTTTTAACGAAAAAGACACCAATCGTTACCGAAATTGAAATTGCTAGTGAAGTTTTGACGGGTGAGTTAGTGGCTGTAACTGGAAGTAATGGAAAAACGACAACCACAACGATGATTAAAGAAATGTTAGCTACTGGTAGTGAAAACAACATCTATAAGGCTGGTAATATTGGCATACCAATGAGTGATGTAGTGCAAACGGCCAGTGAACATGATACGGTGGTTGCTGAACTATCAAGCTTTCAGTTAATGGGCACACCAACGCTACATCCACATATTGCGGTGATTACTAATATTTTTTCTAATCATTTGGACTATCATAAAACTCGTGAAAATTATGTGAACGCAAAAATGAATATTACACGAAACCAAACTGCAGATGACTTTTTTGTTATTAATTGGGATGATCAAGAATGGCAAAGCTTAAGTCGACGTAGTCATGCGCAAGTAATTCCGTTTTCTCGTTTAGGGAAAAGTAAAGTAGGAGCTTATCAAGAGAATGGTAAGTTATATTGGCAGGACGAAGAAATTATGTTATCCAGTGATGTTAATGTTGTTGGTGAACATAATATTGAAAATGCATTAGCTGCGATTGCCGTTGCCAAATTAAGTGGGATTGAAAATGACATCATTAAAGAGGTACTGGCATCATTTGGTGGTGTGCGACACAGAATGCAGTTTGTTATGGAATATAAGAACCGAGAAATTTATAATGATTCAAAAGCAACCGATATTGAAGCAACTGAAATGGCTTTAAATGGGTTTAACCAGCCAGTAATATTATTAGCTGGTGGCTTAGATAGAGGATATACTTTTGAAAAACTAATTCCTAGTTTTAAAGAGCATGTTAAAGCGATTATTTTATTTGGTGAAGCAGCCAATAAATTAGCTGCTGCTGCAAAGTCAGCCGGAATTAATCAAATTAAATTTAGTGAAAATGCTGAGACGGCAGTTAAAATAGCATTTGAAATGAGTTCAGATGGAGATGTAATTTTATTATCACCAGCTAATGCAAGTTGGGATCAATATCCTAATTTTGAAATTCGTGGAGATAAATTTATTAAATCAGTTGAACACTATACTGGAAAAGAGGAGGAATAATAATGCGATTATTAGTTTCAGGTGGGGGAACTGGTGGACACATCTACCCAGCGTTATCCGTGATTGAAAGATTAAAAAAAGTAGATTCTGACTTAACTGTTCTGTATGTGGGGACAGAACGTGGTTTAGAGAATAAAATTGTACCAGCAGCTGGAATTGAGTTTAAAACAATTAAAATCCAGGGATTTAAACGTTCTTTATCAATGGAAAATATCAAGACAGTATCATTATTTTTAAAAAGTATTAAGGATGCAAAAAAAATAATTAAAGACTTTAAGCCAGATGTAGTATTAGGAACTGGTGGATACGTTAGTGGTTCCGTATTATATGCAGCAGCAAAATTACATATTCCAACAGTTATTCATGAACAAAATAGTGTTGTTGGAATCACAAATAAGTTTTTAAGTCATTATGTCGATGAAATTGCGATTGCGTTTGAAGCAGCAAAATCACAATTTCCAAGTGATAAAGTAACGATGACCGGAAATCCACGTGCCCAGCAAGTAGCAGAACGAGTTAGTGATTTTTCGTGGAATAAATTAAATTTAACTGATGATGTACCAACAATGTTAATTTTCGGTGGCAGTCAGGGTGCACCTAAAATAAATAAAAGTGTGATCGAAGCAATTCCAACCTTTAATAATCGTGATTATCAGGTAGTCTTTGCGACCGGACAAAAACGCTATGATAATGTTATGGATCAATTAAAAAATGTTGAAATTGGTAATAATATTGTTATCCAACCATATATCGATAATATGCCTGATTTATTACCTAAAGTTGCGGTTATTGTTGGACGTGCGGGAGCAACCAGCATTGCGGAAGTTACAGCTCTTGGAATTCCATCGATTTTGATTCCTAGTCCATATGTAACGGCTAACCATCAGTTTAAAAATGCTCAGGCATTGGTTAACAATGATGCAGCAGAAATGATCTTAGAAGATAATCTAAATGGTGAATCATTAGTGGCTGCTGCTGATGTGTTATTAAAAGACGATGCAAAGCGAAAATTAATGAGTGATGCTGCATATAAAATGGGAATGCGCGACGCATCTGATCGATTAATTGAAGTGATGAAGGCAGCACAGTTGAAACACTAATATTTAATACTAACTATGGGGGGTGAGTAAAATGACTAAACGAGATGATGACTCAAAAAATCAAGATGTGATTGATCGGAAAAATAAAACTAAGCAACAGCAATCTTATAAAGAGCGATTAGATGAGTTAGAACTAATTCGTCAAAGAAAAAAGGCAATCCCTAATAAATCTGAAACAATCAGTAAAAAATTACCAAAATTAAAAAAGCAAAGATTTACGGCGAATAAATTTCGAGCAGTTATCTTGATTGGGACATTTTCGATAGTTATTTTATTTATGGTTTATCTAGTCACTCCAATTAGTAAAATTTCGAGTATTCAAATTTATGGAAATCAACAAATGACCACTAATGAAATTGAAAATAATCTTGGAATTAAGCGTGGAGATTTAATTTTTAAAGTGTGGTTTAACATTGCTAAAAGAGAAGCCAGTGCTTTGAAAAAAGACCAACAGTTAAAAACGGTTAAAATCGATGTAGTTGGTCCAAGAAAAATAACGATAAAAGTTAAAGAAAATAAAATTGTTGGTCTAGTTAAAAATGGTAGTCAATACAACGCGGCGCTTTCTAATGGGCAAGTTAAAAAGGTTTCAAAAAAAGTAACTGATTATGATATGCCAATTTATAGTAATTTTAAAAGTACAGCGGTTTTAAAAGCTACCATTTTGCAAATGGAAAAAGTTCCATCATCAATTTCTCAAAATATTTCAGAAGTTAAATTTGCGGAGACTAAAAAAGGGCCAGATCGATTATTGATTTTTATGTCGGATGGTAATGAGGTTTTAATTAAATATACTAAACTTGCAGAAATGATGGATTATTATCCGGGAATTGCTAATCAAATGACCACTAAGGGTGTTGTTGATTTGCAAGTTGGAGCATATTCTTATCCATATGGCACAAAAGATGAATAAATGATAACAAGTATGCATATTATTTAGTAAATTGACTTTCAGAAATAGTGATATATGTGGTAAACTCGTAATAGCTAAATGTATCTTTTTATTCGGCTAAAAACTTACAAATTTATGACTAAAAAAATAATAGGAGGGTTCCGAGTAGATGAATAATTCAGGTATCTACGTTGGCTTAGACATTGGAACCACCTCGATTAAAGCAATTGTCTGTGAAAATGTAAAAGGACAGCTTAATGTTGTTGGGGTTGGCAGTGAGCAGTCTGCAGGGCTTAATCGTGGGATAATTGTTGATATTGATAAGACAGCGGTTGCAATCAAAAAAGCAGTAGATCAAGCGCAAGAGAAATCAAATGTAACAATTGACGAGGTCGTTGTTGGAATTCCAGCTAACTTTTTAAAAATTGAAAAAAGTCGTGGCATGATTACGATTGCAAATCAAAGTCAAGCACGTGAAATTAATGATCAAGATGTAATTGATGTTGCAAAAGAAACTGTTATGCAAAGTTTACCGCCTGAAAGAGAAATTATTGACTTAAAAGCGGATGAATTTATTGTTGATGGATTTAACGATATTAAAGATCCTCGTGGAATGGTTGGCGTGCGATTAGAACTGCATGCAACTTTATATACGGGTCCAAAAACGGTAGTTCATAATACT
The DNA here is from genome assembly GCF_001434315.1 of Paucilactobacillus oligofermentans DSM 15707 = LMG 22743. Classification (GTDB taxonomy): domain Bacteria; phylum Bacillota; class Bacilli; order Lactobacillales; family Lactobacillaceae; genus Paucilactobacillus; species Paucilactobacillus oligofermentans. The sequence continues at coordinate 26,293 of NZ_AZFE01000032.1, forward strand.
AAAAAAGCACTAGAAAAAGCCGGAATAAAAGTTAAAGATTTGGTTGTGTCACCATTAGCAATTGGCGATACAATTTTGAATGATGGGGAGAAAGATTTTGGGACTGTTGTGATTGATATTGGTGGAGGCCAAAGCACAACAAGTGTAATACATGACCATCAGTTGAAATATTCATTTATTGATCCTGAAGGTGGACAATATATCACTAAAGATATTTCAGTTGTTTTAAATACATCGCTTGCAAGCGCGGAACGGATTAAACGTGATTATGGTTATGCTAACTCAGATACTGTTTCTGAAGTAAATACATTTACAGTTGATGTTGTTGGACAGTCAAAGCCAGTTGAGTTTACTGAACAGTATTTAGCTGAAATTATCCAAGCCCGAGTTGAACAGATTTTTGAACGTATCAATCAAAAATTACAGTCAATTAAGGCATTAGATCTACCTGGTGGAATTGTAATTACTGGTGGAGTTGCGGCACTACCTGGTATTACTGATTTAGCCGAACAATACTTTGGAATCCATGTTCGTGCTTATGTACCAGATCAAATGGGAATTCGGCATCCAAGCTTTACTCAAGGATTTTCATTAACTAAATTTGAGGCAAACTTGAATGAAGTTGATTTGCTAGTAAAACGAGCTTTGAGAGATAATGAAGCTATTCAAAGTCATGATGACGAATCTCATTCAGGGTCATTTAGAGATTCAATCAAATCGTCACGGATTGATACTCAAAAGCGACGTGCTCATCAAAATGCACCTGAGCAGCAAAGAGCCCAAAGTAAACCTAAAGATAAAAAAGAAAAGACGGATCGTCTAACAGGAGTTAAAAACTTCTTTAATGACTTTTTCAATTAAAAAATAGTGACGGAGGAATCACAATATGGACTATTCAATAGATGCTGACCAAAACTTTGGTGCGAAAATAAAAGTTATCGGAGTCGGTGGCGGTGGAAGTAATGCTGTTAATCGGATGATTTCTGATGATGTTAAAGGTGTTGAATTTATTGTTGCTAATACTGATGTTCAAGCACTAGGAGCATCTTCAGCAGAAACTAAAATTCAACTCGGACCTAAACTTACGCGTGGATTGGGAGCTGGTTCAAATCCAGAAATTGGAGCCAAGGCTGCTGAGGAAAGTGAAGAACTATTAGCAGATGCATTAGCTGGCGCTGATATGGTCTTTGTTACTGCCGGAATGGGTGGTGGTACTGGAAATGGGGCTGCTCCAGTTGTAGCTAAAATTGCCAAAGAATCTGGAGCGTTAACAGTTGGAGTAGTTACTAGACCATTCAGTTTTGAAGGACCTAAGCGTGGAAAATTTGCCGCTGAAGGTGTAGCTAAAATGAAAGATAGTGTTGATACTCTAATCATTATCGCTAATAATCGCTTATTAGAAATTGTTGACAAGAAAACACCAATGATGGAAGCCTTTAAAGCTGCTGATAACGTTCTTCGTCAAGGGGTACAAGGTATTTCAGATTTAATTACTAGTCCTGGTTACGTTAACTTAGATTTTGCTGATGTTAAGACAGTGATGGCAAATCAAGGGTCTGCTTTGATGGGTGTTGGTTCTTCAACTGGTGAAAACCGAACTGCTGAAGCAACTAAGAAAGCTATTTCTTCACCATTACTTGAAGTTTCAGTTGACGGTGCAGAAAATGTCTTGTTGAATATTACTGGTGGTCCAGATTTATCATTATTTGAAGCACAAGATGCATCTGATATTGTTACACAGGCTGCAACTAATGATGTTAATATCATTTTTGGTACTTCAATTGATGAATCACTTGGAGATGAAGTTCGAGTAACCGTAATTGCAACTGGAATTGATAAGGACAATAGTTCTAAGCATGTTACGCGACCTGCTACTGAAAATAAAGTAGAAGCAAATGAAAATAAAGATCCATTTGGTGATTGGGATGTACAAACTTCACAAGAAAGTACGAAAGCTAGTGATGATGTACAATTTGAACAAGTAAAAAAACCAGAATTTAATATTTACAGTGATGATAATGCTACAAGCTCTAATGAAACTGAAGATGATGGCCTTGATACACCACCATTTTTCAAAAAACGTCACTAATAATTATCAATTAATCGGGGGCAAACAAAGACCAGTTCAAACGGTGTTAGTTTGGTCTCGTTTTGGAGTTATTACGCTAAAAGGAGATGAGTAAAATGGCAAATAAATTTTCATTGCACAATTTTTTTGGGACTAGTGAAGCAGAGTATGACGATGAAGACTATTATGAAGATCCAGTAGAACAAACTTCCGAACCAGTTCGAAATAAGAAGGTGGTTTCAATTAACAGTACACGTCCTACCGAATCAAGCAAGATTTCATTGTTTGAACCACGTATATATTCTGATGTAAAAGAAATTGCATCACAATTATTGAATAATCGGGCAATTATTGTAAACTTTACTCAAATGGATACTGCATCTGCAAAACGAATTGTTGATTTCTTAAACGGAACCGTATATGCAATTGATGGTGCAATTGAACGAGTAGGGGATCAAATCTTTTTATGCACACCTCATAATTATGAAGTGTCTGGTAATTTGACTGATACCATGACTCATGAACAAGATAACCTGTAGGCAAGGAGAATTAATTTGGAAAATTTATTAGGGTTCATATTTTATGTTGTGACGCAATTACTCCAACTATATATGATTCTGATAGTTGTATGGGCATTAATGACTTGGTTTCCAGGTGCATCACAAAGTAAATTAGGAATTTTTATTAATCGCTTAGTTGAACCATATATTCGATTATTTGATTTTATTCCAAGTTTAGGTGGGATTGGATTCTCACCATTAATTGCATTGTTAGTATTGCAATTAGCGCAATATGGAGTTAGTGCATTACAAACGATTGTTGCCAATGCATTATATTAGAAGGTGTAGGCAATGAGTTTAAATGTAGAACAACATTTTAGGACTGATGAGAAACCGATTATAGATGATATTGCTAATTGGATTTTGCAAGCAATTCAGCAATATCGTCCAGTGTTAAGTCCATTTCTTAATCCAAGACAGGTATATATTGCACAAACTTTAATCAATCAGCAAGATGACATTAAAATGGATAGTAACGGAGGCTTTGAAGGTGCAGAAATGCAACGAATCTTAGTTTATCCAAGTTATTTTGAACCATCACTTGATGATTTTGAACTTCAGTTGCTTGAAATTAATTATCCCGAAAAATTTGCTGATATTAGTCATCATCAAGTATTAGGAACTTTGTTTAATCAGGGCGTTGAACGAAACACTTTCGGAGATATTATTACTGATGGTGTTGGTCGTTGGCAGATTATGGTCCAAAAGAAGCTTTCAACGTACTTTCAAGAACAAGTTGACCGGATTGGTAAGTTAAATGTTCGACTGGAACCAATTGAACTGGAAGAAGTCGTTGTATCAGAAGCTGACTGGGAATCAATTGAAACAACAGTTAGTTCGGTCAGACTTGATAGTGTGATTGCAGCAGCCTTTAATTTTTCTAGAAATCGAGCGAAAGAAATAATTGAAAAAGGTTTTGCTCAAGTAAATTGGGTTGAAATTCAAAAACCAGATTATTCGATTGTTGAACATGATTTGTTGTCGATTAGACGTGCTGGTAGAATAAGAATTGAAGTGATTAATTCTCAACCAACTAAAAAAGGTAAAATTAAAGTTAAGTTATCGGTAGTTACTGTGAATTAGGGGGGCGATTGTTGTGGATTTATCTATATCAAAGATAAAGAATAATCGATTTAATTCAAGACTAGGTGGTTACAGTTATCAACAAGTTGATGAATATGTTGCAGATATTTTGGGGGAGTTAACTGAATTAAGAGCAATCAACCGAAGTTTAAAACAACAAGATTTGTTAGCAAAACGACAGTTCTCAGTATTGGCGTCAATGAAAGAAGAAATTTTGGACTTGATTATGAGTTCACAAAAGTATTCAGCCAAATGGAAGGATCGCTCTGCTAGGCAAGCACAAGTTACTATTAGATTCGCTGATCAAGAGGCGGAGCAAATTATTGCTGAAGCACAGGTGGACGCTAAGGTGAGTGTAATTGCTAAAATCAAAGAGGTTAAGCTACAAACTGACACGTTAGATAAGCTTAAAGTGATTGTAGCCACATATCAAAACGAAATGTTAGAATTATATAAACAGCAAATCGAAATTAGTAATGATAAGATTGATTCACTAAGATCAGTTGAGCCAACCGAAATGAAGGCAATTTATAAAGGACAAGAATTTAATCATGGATTTGAGAGTCAGCAAAGAATTGATTTCAAGATAGATAATCAACAAGTCAATTTGAATGTTACTGCTCCAAATAATGGTAAGGCAATTAATAAAGACGCATTGAAGATTCAAAATATCACCACAGGTACTAATGAAAAAAATGAATTAGTTATTAATTTAGCACTTAATATTTCAAAATAATTGGAGGAACCAAGCTATGTCAATCTCAATTGAAGATATTCAAACTAAAAAGTTTTCTGGAAAAATGCGTGGTTATAATCAAGATGAAGTTAATAAATTTTTAAACCAAATTATTGATGAAATGACCGAGTTAGAAGCACATAACCATGAATTAGAAGAAACAGTTAAGTCTGATCAAGAAAAATTAAAATATTTTAGTGAATTAAAAGATTCATTGAATCAATCGATTTTAGTTGCACAAGAAGCAGCTGATAAAGTTAAATCTAATGCGCAACGTGAATCAGATATAACATTGCGTGAAGCTCAAAAGCAAGCTACTGATATTGTGGCAGAAGCTAATGACAAAGCTAATCAAGTAGTTCATGAAGCAGCTGAATCAACTTCTAAGTTAACGATTGAAACAAATGATCTTAAGAAGCAAACAATGGTCTTCCGCCAACGTCTGCAAGTAATGCTTGAATCACAATTAGAGGTTGTTAGAAGTAATGACTGGGATACTTTATTGAAGGAAGTTGATGTCAGTTCATTTGATGAAATCCAAAAAGTTCTTGGTCAAACTCTTGACAACAGTACAAGCCAGAGTGTAAACTCAAGTACATCAATGCCTGAAACATCAGCTGCTTCAGCAACTTCTGAAGTATCACAAGAAGATAGTGCAGTTGACGAAGGTCAAACTGTAGTTATCTTCCCAGATGACTCAGAAAAATAATTGATCATTTTAATATTAATGAAATTTTTGAAGAGAACAGTAACTCAATTGGAAATTACTTATAAGCGAATCAACGACTGGTGAGAGGTTGATATGAAAACACAATTGATAGATCATCTCTGAATCTTATACTGATTATTTAAGTGTGAGCGGTTCATAACCGTTAAATAATGAACTAAGAGAATTATTTTTATTCTAAATTTGGGTGGTACCACGAGTCTTCGTCCCTTGCGGATGGGGATTTTTTTGTACCCTCGATTTCAATTACATTGGCTACATAATTCAAGGAGGACTCCAAATGAGAATCAAAGAAACACTTAATCTAGGTAAAACTGATTTTCCAATGCGTGGTAATTTACCTGTAAAAGAACTTGAACGACAAAATGTTTGGGCAGAAAATAAAGTTTATGAACAACGTCAAAAATTAAATGAAGGCAAACCAACCTACGTATTACACGATGGGCCTCCATATGCCAATGGTAATATCCATATTGGTCATGCGTTAAATAAAATTACTAAAGATATTATTGTTCGATATAAATCAATGTCTGGTTTCCGTGCTCCTTACGTTCCTGGTTGGGATACTCATGGCTTGCCAATTGAACAACAATTGACTAAAGAAGGTCATGATCGTAAAAAAATGACTAAATCTGAATTCCGTGATCTTTGTCATAAATATGCACTAGAACAAGTTGACAAACAGCGTGATGGCTTTAAACGTTTGGGAGTTGCTGGTGAATGGGATAACCCATACCTAACTTTACAAAAAGAATATGAAGCTGCCCAAATTCGCGTATTTGGTGAGTTTGCTAAAAAAGATTTATTATATCGTGGGAAAAAGCCAGTTTATTGGTCATGGTCATCAGAATCAGCTTTGGCTGAAGCCGAAGTTGATTATCATGACGTTGTTTCACCATCAGCTTTTTATGGTGAACGAGTTATGGACGGTAAAGGGGTATTAGACACTGATACTTATATGGTTGTTTGGACAACTACTCCATGGACAATTCCTGGTTCTGAAGGAATTACAATTGATGCGAAGTTTGATTATTTAGTAGTAACTCACGATGGTGATACAAGTAAGAAATTTGTGATTGCTGCTGATTTGATCAATAAATGTGCTGAATTATTTGAATGGTCAGATGTTGAGACTGTTAAGGTAGTTAAAGGTGCTGAATTAGAAAATGTAACGGCTGAACATCCATTCTTTGCTGGCAAAGAATTAATTACGATGCTTGGCGATTTTGTTACAACTGATGCCGGAACTGGATTGGTTCATACTGCACCCGGTTATGGTGATGATGATTATAATATTGGTCGTAAATATGGCTTAGATGTATTTGCACCAGTTGATGATCGTGGCTATTTAACTGCTGAAGCAGGTCCTGATTTTGATGGTGTCTTTTATGAGGAAGCTAACCAAATTGCACTTGATAAATTAAAAGATGCTGGATTGTTACTAAAGCATATGCCATATGAACATAGTTACCCATTTGATTGGCGTACAAAGAAACCAATTATTTTCCGTGCAACTGATCAATGGTTTGCGTCTGTTGATAAAATTCGTGGTCAGATTTTAGCTGCGATTGATGACGTAACTTTCAGCCCTGATTGGGGGAAAGTACGCCTTCACAATATGATTCGTGATCGTGGCGATTGGGTTATTTCACGTCAACGAGTTTGGGGTGTGCCACTACCAGTATTTTACGCTGAAGATGGTACTCCAATTATTGAACCAGAAACAATTAATCACGTGGCTGATTTATTTGGTGAATTTGGTTCTAATGTTTGGTTTGATCGCGAAGCTAAAGATTTATTACCAGATGGATATACAAGTGAACATTCACCAAATGGAACATTTAAGAAAGAAACAGATATCATGGATGTTTGGTTTGATTCCGGAACATCACATCAAGGAGTTTTAGCCGAACGTGATAACTTAACTTATCCTGCTGATTTGTATATGGAAGGTTCAGATCAATATCGTGGCTGGTTTAATTCAAGTTTAATTACTAGTGTTGTTGTGTCTGGAAAAGCTCCATATAAGTCAGTTATGTCACAAGGCTTTACCTTGGATAGTGATGGACGTAAGATGAGTAAATCAATCGGTAATACGATTGATCCAAGTAAAGTTATTAAACAAATGGGAGCTGAAATTATTCGTTTGTGGGTCTTAAGTGTCGACTCATCATCAGACGTTCGGGTTTCAATGGAAGGTATGAAGCAAGTTTCTGAAAGTTATCGTAAGATCCGTAATACGATGCGTTTCTTGATGGCTAATACAACTGACTTTGATCAAAAGACAGATGGTGTTGCCTATGATGATCTAGAATCGATTGATCAATATATGTTGATTCGTTTGAATTCATTTGTTGAAGAGATTCGTGGACATTATGAAAAGAATGAATTTTTAGATATCTATAAAAAGTTAATGAATTTTGTTACAACTGAATTATCGGCTTTCTATATGAATGTTGCTAAAGATGTTGTTTATATTGATGCTGAAAATTCAAAAACGCGTCGTTCAATGCAAACGGTCTTCTACAAGATTTTAGTGTCATTTAGTCAATTATTAACCCCAGTATTACCACATACAACTGAAGAAATTTGGGGATTCTTGAAGGAAGAAGAAGAATTTGTTCAACTTTCTGAAATGCCAGAAGTAACTCATTATAGTAATGAAACTACAGTGATTGAAAACTGGAATTCATTTATGAATCTACGTGGACATGTCCTTAAAGTACTTGAAGAAGCGCGTGATGCTAAAGAAATTGGTAAGTCGTTGGAAGCTCGCCTTGATTTATATGTTTCAGAATCTAATATGAAAATGTTAGATTCATTGGATGCCAATGTACAACAAATGTTAGAAGTTTCTGATCTACACATTCAAGCTATCGAGGATGCACCTACTTCAGCAACTAACTTTAATGACGGTGTATCATTAGTCGCTAGTCCAGCAGAAGGTGAAGTTTGCCAACGTTGTCGTATGACTTCAACTGATGTTGGTTTAGATGATGCATATCCAGAATTGTGCGCTCGTTGTGCTGCAATTGTTCGTGCAGAATATCCAGAAACGATTACTGAAGGATTAGAAAAATAATTAGTTTAATTTTTCACAATTTTTTTAAGTATGATTTAAATACATTTATATAATAATTGTTAATTAAAGATTGAAGAATCAGGATGAATCCAAGTGTAAATGGGTTCTTTCTGGTTCTTTTTTTGATAAGATAATATGATAGTAGTTAAATTATTTTTAGGAATATTAGAAAGCATGACAATCAGGTGCTATCGGTGTAAAATGTCAATATTGAATACAAATAACTAAGAGGGTGAATGGCGTGCAATTAATCAAAGTACATGGTTCTGAAAATGATTTTTATATGTTAGATGTAACAACATTAGATCATCAGCTATCCGAAAGTGAAATTAAACAAATAGCAATCAATATTTGTAATCGTAAAGCTGGATTAATTGATGGTGCAGATGGATTGTTGTTAATTGATAAGTCTGACCATATTAACGTACTCGGAAAAATGCGCGTAATTAATGCTGACGGTAGTGAAGCTAGTATGTGTGGTAATGGATTGCGTTGTGTAGCCCGTTATCTTGCCGAAAAGAATCAACAACAATCATTTAAGATTGAAACGATGCAGGCCGATTTACCAGTTGCTAAAATGCCGTCTCTATCAAAGGGCGTTGAAACTTATCAGGCACATATCTCACCAGTCAGTTTTTCAGCTAATGATTTAGGGATGCGTGTTAATGCTGGTGAAGATACGCTAATTAATCAAACGATTGCTGAATTAAATACTAAATTAAAATTTACTGCAATTGCAGTACCTAATCCACATTTAATTTCATTTGTTGATGAAACAACTATTAGTGGAGATTATCTGGGTGAACTTGGTCATTATTTGAATAATAAAACTAATTCAGTTTTTCCAGATGGTGTGAATGTTAGCTTTGTTCGAATCTTAGGTAAGAATCAAATCTTTGTCCGAACATTTGAACGCGGAGTGGGCTATACGGACGCTTGTGGAACTGCCATGTCTGCATCTAGTTTGGTTAGTGTGTTATTGCATAATGATCTAATTGAAAATAATGCGAAAATTTCTGTTTGTAACCCAGGCGGGATGGTTAACACGGTAGTACATCATTCAGATAACAGTGAAGACTATATTGATTTAATTGGTAATGCAACATTTATGCGAACTATTGATATTAGTTTAGATGAAACGTTGGCTGGTAATTTTACTAATATAGATATTAATGAAACAAAAGAACAAGCATCATATAAAGCGTTTATTAAAACCTTACCAAAGGTATAATGCAAAATTAAAGTGGATTGGACGTAATTAATATGTTACAAGGTACTGTAAAAAGTTTTGATGCACTTAAAGGGTTTGGCTTCATCGAAGTTGAAGACGAACCAGATGTATTTGTGCATTTTAGTGGAATTGAAGGATCAGGTCATAAGGAACTTGAAGCTGGACAAAACGTTGAACTGGTTGTTGTGGCTGGAATTCGTGGCCCACAAGCAGCACATGTGCGTGTAATTAAAAACACTGATAGTGAGGATGTTGAAGATGAACTTTGAGGAGAAACAAATTGAATCAAAGACTGTCTATGCAGGCAAAATTATCGATGTTGAAGTAATGAAAGTCGAATTACCAAATGGAAAAATGGCGACGCGTGATATTGTACGGCATATGCCAGCAGTTGCAGTATTGGCAATTAACAATGAAAATAAAATGATTTTAATGAAACAATGGCGTGCACCAATTGATGCACTTACATTAGAAATTCCAGCTGGAAAGTTGGATGATCGTGATCAAGGCGATATGTTAGGTGCGATTAATCGAGAACTTAATGAAGAAACTCGTTATCGTTCAGGTAAAATTTCTGAAATTAGTTCATTTTATACAGCAATTGGGTTTTCTGATGAGTATATGACACTTTATTTAGCAACTGAGTTAGAACCAGTACAAAATGAATTACCTCAAGATGATGATGAAAATTTGGAAATGATAACTGTGACTTTAGATCAAGCATTAATGATGGTAAATAGTAAAGAAATTGTTGACCAAAAGACGATCATGGCAATTTATTATTGGGCGACAATGAAGTAAGGTGAATGACTATGACAGAAAATGAAAAACCGTTGTCACGGGCAGAATATAAGCGGCAACAAGAATTAGAAGAAAATGAGTTACATGAACGTGATAAGAAGCGATTAAAAGCAGAACGAGATTATGCACAACAACATCCACATGAAGACGATAACGTAGATGAAGCACCTCAGACACGTTCACGAAGTGGAAAAAGCGAACCACGTTCAACTGAAGATAAAACTAAGAGAATGAAATCAAAATTAAATATTGTAATTGGCGGTCTTGTGATTGCTATTGTCGCAGTTTATTTAGTTTTGTTTTTTGTCGGATAACGGAGAATTTAAAATGAAATATGGCGTAATTTGTGCAATGCCTGAAGAAATTAAAGAATTGATCGAAGCGATGGACTACAAACAAGAAGTTGAACTTGGTTCAAAAAAGTATTATGAAGGAATGATTAGTAACCAAGATGTAGTTCTAGTTGAATCTGGAATTGGTAAAGTCGAGGCAGGTATCACAACTGAACATTTAATCAGTGAATTTAATGTTGATATAGTTATTAATTCTGGCTCAGCAGGCGGAATAGGTGAAGGCTTAAAAGTTGGAGATATCGTTGTTTCAACTGAGACTGCGTATCATGATGTAGATGTGACTGCTTTTGGTTATGACTATGGTCAATTACCAGGGCAACCGGTAACGTTTAAAGCTTCTAAAGAGTGGTCAGAAGCTATTATCAAGGCTGGAGAATCAACTGGATTAACTGTTCTTTCAGGTTTGATCGTTTCAGGTGATCAATTTGTAGCTAATAGTGACACTATTGCATCGATAAAAGCTAAATTTCCTAATGCTCTATCTAGTGAAATGGAAGGGGCTGCGGTTGGTCAAGTTTCGAATGATCATAACATCCCATATGTAGTTGTCCGGGCAATGTCTGATACTGGTGATGAAGAAGCAAGCGTTTCATTTGATGATTTTATTATTGATGCTGGTAAACGTTCTGCTAAAATGTTGTTGACTTTATTCGCAAATCAGAACAAATAGAGGTTCGTATATGAAACAAGTTTATTTAGATAATGCAGCGACTACTCCCATGTCGCCAGAAGTAATTGATTTGATGGTTGATAAAATGAAGAATGTATATGGTAATGCCTCAACCGGATATGGACTTGGTCGCGATGCCAGTATGGTAATGGAAGTTTCGCGTCGAGCATTGGCTAAAAGTATTAATGCTAAAGAAACGGAAATTATTTTTACTAGCGGTGGGACTGAAAGTGACAACACTGCTATTTTTCAAACTGCTCGAAAACGGGTTAATATGGGTAAACATATTATTACAACAGTAATCGAGCATCAAGCAGTTTTAAAGCCATTAGAAACGCTTGAAAAAGAAGGATTTGAAGTTACTTATTTGCCAGTTGATGAACATGGCAATATATCATTAACCGATTTTAAATCCGCGTTACGCGATGATACTATTTTAGTAACCATTATGATGGGAAATAATGAAGTTGGCAGTCGCATGCCAATTCATGAAATTGGTGAGATTTTAAAAGATCATCAAGCCTGGTTTCATACTGATGCAGTCCAAGCATATGGATTAATTGATATTGATGTTAAAGCGGATCATATTGATTTGTTATCGACATCGGCCCATAAAATTAATGGACCAAAAATGATGGGTTTTTTGTATAAAAGTAATGAAACTAATTTTCCAAGCTTAATTCAAGGTGGCGAACAAGAAACTAAGCGAAGGGCGGGTACAGAAAATGTTCCGGCAATTGCTGGTTTTGAAAAAGCAGTTGAATTCTTAACTGCTACAGAAAAAGCTAATTTACAAACAAAATATTTTGAATTTAAGCAACAAGTTATTGCAGGGTTAACAAACAATGATGTTAAGTTTGAAATTAATGGTGAGTTAAGTGAAGCTAGTTTAAATCATGTTTTAAATCTTTGGATCCCAGGAATATCAACTGAAATTATGCAAACCAATCTTGATTTAGCAGGATTTGCAGTTTCTGGTGGTTCTGCATGTACAGCAGGCAATTTAGAGCCATCGCATGTCTTAATTGCAATGTTTGGAAAAAATAGTCCTCGAGTTAGTGAATCGATTCGAATTAGTTTCGGACATTATACGACAACAGAGGAAATAGCCGATTTCATTGAAGCGATAAGTTCAATTTATAAGCGATTAACAAAATAAAATAGGTTGGTGATTAGAATGGCGTTTGAAAAGGCAGTTAAACTACTAGGGGATACAGATACTTATACAATTAGTTCCGATATTAAAAGTTATGCACTAAGAGATTTAGGATTTACAATTTCTAAACGTGGAACGTATTCATATGAAGCACCGCTTGATCAAAAGTCGCCATTTACACCAGCAGCAAGATTGAAAATTACTGTTAGTCCAGAACTAGATGGCTTTAAAATGAATACGGTTAATCAGAGCGGTACTATGTCAGTTAACATTTTTAGTCATGACCGAACTGCTGAATTCACGGAACAATTAAATTTTATTTTAGCTAATCTGATTGCACGTGATGTTTTGGTTAAAAATTAGAAATTAAAAAAGGTATTTCACGAATAAATTCATGAAATACCTTTTTAATTATTTAATAATATTAGCCATGTTGTTATAAATACGTTCAATATCTGATGAGGTACCACGGAGTTCATAATCATCAATAACTGGGGCATTGAAGTTCTTTGAATATCGACGAGCGGTTAGACAATATTGTTCATTGAAATTTAAGTTACCACTACCAATAATGCCACAACATAATCTAGCATTATTGTGAAATGCGATATATTCTCCCAAGGGGTTAGTCATCAATTCTTTTACACCTGAATCAATGCCGTTGCCACCATCTAAATAAGTTGGTACAAAAACAAAGAATTCATCTTGTTCATCTTTAAAATCGGTTTGTTCAGTTATTTCGTGTAATTTAACCAAAGGCATATCTGGGTTAATTGCATTTTGCTGATCAGAGTAACGACAAAGTCTATCTAAAAATGATTGAGTATTTCCTTCAATAGAAATATATAAAATATAGATTGCTTCCAAGTTGGTACCTCTGCTTTCTTAATTAACTTAGTTAATAGTACATTACTTTATGATTGATAAACAGCAAACATTTTTAGTTAACTTTGATTATTATAATACGATAAGTTGACTAATGCTATGATCACAGTCAATTTTTAACTAAAAAAATTGGTAAAAACATCGAATAGCTATTTATAGTTATGGAATAATAAATGACTATTGCTACATATCAATAGGAAAAGTGTAAAAACGTGAAGGATAGTGTTAATTCTGTTATAATATTTGATACTGGATTATTACGACCTTCAACTCGTGGATTTTTCCAGAATCTATATGAATGATGGTGATGAAATGACAGATCACAGTAAAACTCGTGTTGTAGTCGGCATGAGTGGCGGCGTCGATTCATCTGTTGTAGCTTTGCTGCTTAAGCAACAAGGTTATGATGTGGTTGGTGTGTTCATGAAAAATTGGGACGACACTGACGAGAATGGCGTTTGCACGGCTACGGAAGATTATAAGGATGTGGCGAAGGTTGCTGCGAAAATTGGGATTCCATATTACTCAGTTAATTTTGAGAAAGAATATTGGGATCGTGTATTCTCATATTTCCTTGATGAGTACAAAAAGGATCGTACACCTAATCCAGATGTTGTTTGTAACAAAGAGATTAAGTTCAAGGCCTTTGTTGAATATGCTCAACAATTAGGAGCAGATTATATTGCAACTGGTCATTATGCTGATTTAGACCGCGATGAGAATGGCAATATGCATTTAATGCGCGCAACAGATCAAAATAAAGATCAGACATATTTTTTGAGCCAGCTAGGTCATGATCAACTCGATAAGGTAATGTTCCCACTAGCTAAGTTAACCAAGCCAGAAGTGAGAGAAATTGCATTAGAGGCTGGATTAGCAACCGCTAAGAAGAAAGATTCAGTTGGAATCTGTTTTATTGGCGAAAAAGGACATTTCCGTGATTTTTTGAGTACCTTTATTCCAGCTAAACCTGGTGATATGGTTACCCTTGATGGTGAAGTTAAGGGTCAACATGCAGGCCTAATGTATTATACAATTGGTCAGCGCAAAGGCTTGGGAATTGGTGGCGGTGGTGAGAACAGCGACCCTTGGTTTGTAATTGGTAAAGATCAAAGCAAGAACATTCTTTACGTTGGTCAAGGTTACCATCATGAAAAGCTTTATGCGACACATTTGTCAGCTAGTGATATTCACTGGGTTGATGGGGATGACACTAAAAACGGTGAGTCATTTACTTGTACGGCGAAGTTCCGTTATCGTCAAAAGGACGTCGGAGTTTCAGTTGTGGTTGCTGCTGATGGTAGTGACTTAATTGTTCACTTCGATGATCCAGCACGTGCAATTACACCAGGTCAAGCGGTTGTCTTTTATCAGGGTAATGAGTGTTTAGGGAGCGCAATTATTGATGTTGCTTATAATGAAACTAAAACCCTACAATATGTATAAAGATATTTAATCGAATTACTAAGGTTAGAGCCAATTATTTGGTTCTAACCTTTTTATATACAAATTTTGCTAAATAGTTGAAGTTTTTCCGGATAATTGGGATAATGAAGTATTGAAATTAAGTACAGGTGAAAAATGACAAAGTTATATTTTATTAGACATGGTAAAACTGAATGGAATTTAGAATCTAGATATCAAGGAATGAATGGAGATTCTCCACTACTATCAGAAAGTTTCGCTGAAATTGAGTTATTAGCTAAATCATTACATGCGGTCAAATTTTCACGGGTCTACGCTAGTCCGATTAAACGAGCCCGATTAACTGCTTTTGAACTAATATCTGATCTGAAACAACCTTTAAAAGTTACTTTAATGAGTAATTTAGCTGAATTTAATTTAGGCAAAATGGAAGGTATGCTTTTTTCAGAAGTAAAAGAGGAGTTTCCAGTCGAATTTGATGCCTTTAGAAATCATCCAGATCAATATAATCCAGTAAATATCCATGCGGAAACTTTTCCACACTTAATTAAGCGATTTGGACAAGCAGTTAAGTTAATATGTGATAATGCTAGTCAAGATGATAATATTTTAGTTGTTTCGCATGGTGCAGCGCTAAATGCGGCGTTAAATGGAATTTTAGGTGTTCCATTGGAACATTTAAGGGATCGTGGTGGTTTGAGTAATACCTCAACGACAATTCTTGAAACAACAAATTATGGTAGAAACTTTGAAATACTGAAATGGAATCAAACGGATTATTTACATAAAGAATTTGATTTGACAGACACAATTTAGGGGTGAAATAATGGATAATCAATCATCAAGCCAACGCAAAAAAATGAAAGAGAACTCAGAGCAACTAATTTCAAAGTTAGTCGCAGCAATTGATAAAGAGCCAACCAAAGCTCAAAATTATTATGATTTAGGTTCATTATTAACAAAGTTAAATAGTCATGAACAGGCCGAAGAATTATTTATGAAGGCGTTGGGACTATTTGAAAAAGATGTTAAAGCAACTAATTTATTAAAATATGGCTTGGGTAATCTTTATTATGAACAAGGTAGCTATGATGATGCAATTAAAGAGTATAGCCAGATAGAGAACTCAAAATTAAAGGCAGATGCTTATCTGATGGTCGCACAAAGCTTAGTTCAAATGCATGACTATAAGCGAGCAATTGCGTATGGAATTACTGCACATGAATTACGAAAACAAGATCCTGAAATTAATGAAGTTTTAGGCGATGCTTTTCTAGCACTTGGCGGGTTTGAACAAGCTAAAGGATATTATGACGATATTTTAAAATACCATCCTGGACGCGCAGAGACACAGTTTAACCGTGGATTGGTAGCAATGGTTTTAGGCGAAAAATATCAAGATTATCTAGAACAAGCACGACAATTAGATCCAGAATATTATACACGTAGTGAACAGAAAATTGCGGATATTGAAAAGACATTACAAAAGCCAAAGTAATAAATAAAAAGGAGATGATATAAATGGATAATTCAATGAATTTATTTGAAAATCCAGTTGAATCTCCTTTTTTTGTGGGAAAAGTTGAGACGACTTTTTTTGCTAGTCAGGATAATTTTTATAAAGTACTACTGGTTAAAGTTGAAGAGACAAGTTTTGATTGGCACGATGACGAAGTAGTTGTAACCGGTAATTTTGGAGAAATCAATGAAGAAACTGCTTACCGATTTGAAGGTAAGCTAGTAGATCACCCTAAATATGGTCAACAATTTCAATCTAATAATTATCATAGTACGCAACCAACAACTGTTGAGGGGCTGGTTAAGTTTCTTTCTGGTGACCAATTTAAAGGTATTGGTACTAAAACCGCCGAGAAAATTGTAGATGTCCTCGGAATTGAAGCAATTGATAAGATTGTTAATGATCCAGCTTCATTAAATCAATTAAACTTAAAACCAAATATTGTTAAAACGTTGGTTGATAATTTGGTTGCTTCACAAGGAATGGATCAGATTATTATTGGATTAAACGATTTTGGTTTTGGGAGCTCATTAGCGACAGCTATTTTTGAAAAGTATCGTGATGAAACATTAATGAGAATTAATAAAAATCCATATCAATTAGCCAGGGATATTGATGGAGTTAGTTTTAAACGCGCTGATCAAGTTGCAGTTAAATTAGATGTTCCAGCTGATGATACGCGCCGTGTCGATGCAGGAATTTTGCAAGTTATCGATGATGTAACTATGCAAACTGGTGACACGTATACAATGGCCAAGCCATTATTAACTCAAACAGTTCAATTATTAGAGGAAAGTCGCAATGTTCGAATTAATCCTAAACAAGTGGCTGATCGCCTAGTAGCGTTAGCTAGCTCAAATCAGATAGTTGCACAAGATAATCGTATTTATCCAACGACGTTATTTAACGCAGAATGGAAAATTGCCGAGCATTTGCATCGATTGAGTAGTGATGAATCAGTTATTGATGATGATAAAAAGATTGAAGCTACAATATTAAAAGTTATGAAAAGCAATCAAATTGAATATGATGATTCGCAAAAGGAAGCAATTTTACAAGCACTAAAATCAAGAATATTTTTGTTAACAGGTGGCCCAGGAACCGGAAAAACAACGATTATTCAAGGGATTGTTACGGCTTTTGCTGAACTACATCAATATTCGCTTGATGTTAATGCATATAAAGATACGCCGTTTCCAATTTTATTAGCAGCACCAACTGGTCGAGCAGCTAAGCGAATGAGTGAAACAACTGGTTTACCAGCTAGTACGATTCATCGATTGTTAGGGCTTAATGGTCATGAAGAATCAAACGACATTAATGTTCATGATCTTAATGGGTCATTATTAATTGTTGATGAGCTATCTATGGTTGATATTATGTTGTTTAAAACGCTACTAACTGCCATTCCTAGTACGATGCAAGTGATCTTGGTAGGTGATAAGGATCAATTACCATCTGTCGGACCCGGACAAATTTTTCACGATTTATTAGATTTTCCACAAATACCAAAAGTGGAGTTATCTAATATCTATCGTCAGTCAAAAGAATCTTCAATTATTCCGTTGGCCCATGCGATTAAATTAGGCGAAGTTCCAGATGATTTAACTAAATCATTTAGTGATCGATCATTTATTCAGTGTCGTACTGATCAAGTACCAGTGGTAATCAATCAAATTGTAAAAAAAGCGCAAGAACGTGACTATTCTAAAATGCAAGTTCAAATTCTAGCGCCAATGTATCGAGGAAATGCTGGAATCAATCGACTTAACACCCTTGCACAAGATATCTTTAATCCAATCAAATCTGATAAAACAAAGTCAGTTGAATATCGGGGTGAGAATTTTAGAATTGGTGATAAGGTTTTGCATTTAGTTAATAGTCCTGATAATAATGTTTTTAATGGTGACATTGGAACGATTGTCAGTATTGAATTAGGTGTGCCACAAGAAAAAGGTCCTAAAACTGATCGAATGGTAATTGAATTTGATCAAAATGAAGTAACTTACTCAAGAAATGAATGGCAGCGACTGACCCTTGCTTATAGTATTTCGATTCATAAGTCTCAAGGAAGTCAATTTGAAATGGTCATTCTACCCATGGTGCCACAATATAGTCGTATGCTACAACGAAATCTATTGTATACTGCAATAACGCGATCTAAAAGCAAATTAGTTTTAATTGGGGATCCACAATCTTTTGCACAAGCAATCAAAAATGAAGCGGTTAATAGACAAACCACTTTGTTAATGAGATTAGAAGACATCTTTAATGGATCAGTAATGCAACCGATGATTGTTAAACCACAAGAAGATATTAAAAAGTCGAAGGATTTAAGTAGTAAAAAGGCAGAAGAAGGTACAACAGTTAGTAAAGATAATATCTTAACGGTTGAGGCAATTATGAACGGCAAGATTGATCCAATGATTGGAATGGCTGGAATTAGGCCTAAAGATTTTGCTAATGTATAATGATTTATGATAGAAACTTGCATCAGTAAGTAATTGTTGAGATAATTAGTTAAAGAAAATTGAAGGAGATCCTCTTAATGGCACAACAAATGAAAAACGCAGAGAATGTTCGAATTTTTGCATTAAGTTCAAATAAATCATTAGCAGGTGAAGTTGCCGACTCCCTGGGATTACCACTAGGTGCAGCAACACTAAAACAATTTGCTGATGGAGAGATTCAAATTACAATCGACGAGAGTATTCGTGGTTGTGAAGTCTATGTAGTGCAATCAATTTCTGATCCAGTTAATTCAAATTTAATGGAGTTATTGATTATGGTTGATGCACTTCGTCGTGCGAGTGCAAAGACGATTAACGTTGTCATTCCTTATTATGGGTATGCACGTCAAGATCGTAAGGCGCGGTCACGCGAACCAATTACGGCTAAGTTAATTGCAACAATGTTGGAAATGGATCGTGTAGACCGGGTTGTTGCTTTAGATTTACATGCTGCACAGGTCCAAGGATTCTTTAATGTTCCAGTCGATCATCTATTAGCAGCGCCATTATTGGCTAATTATTTTTATAATCATGATATTCTAGAAAATATCGTGGTTGTAGCTCCGGATCATGCTGGTGTAACCAGAGCTCGTAAGTTAGCTGAAATTTTAAAGGCGCCAATTGCAATTATTGATAATCGAAGTCCTGAAGAAATTGAACGATTAAATGAATCAGTGCCAGAATATGTTATCGGTGAGGTTAAAGGCAAAACTGCTATTTTAGTTGATGATATTGTTGATACGGGCGTTCGAATGGTAGTTTCAGCAACTGCGTTAAAGAATTTTGGTGCTGAAAAGGTTTATGGATGTGCAACACATGCAGTTTTTTCTAATGAAGCAATGAAAAAAATTGATAAATCATCGCTTGAAAAAATGATTGTTACTGATTCAATTAATTTGCCTGATGAGAAAAAAGGTGAAAAATTAGTTCAATTATCAGTAGGACCATTGTTAGCAAAAGCAATTAATCATATTCATAATAACGAGCCAGTAGATTCTTTATTTATTAGTTCTGATAACAAAAATGCTAAAATATAGATATTATTAGGCCCTAAAAAGAGGAAAGTAATATGAAAGAATTTAATTTAGTTAGTGCTAGAAAGCAATTAAAGATTGCAATGCAAGAGTTCTTAGATCAAGCTGATTTTGCTAAAGAATCTTTGATTGTGTTAGGGTCTAGTACGAGTGAGATTCATGGACAAGTAATCGGTAAGGGATCATCAATTGAAGTTGGACGAATGGTTATTGATGTTATCTTGCCAATGCTTAATGACCGCGGATTGTATTTAGCGGTTCAAGGTTGTCAGCATTTGAACCGTGCACTACTAATGGAACGTAGTGAAGCGGAAAAGCGTGGTTACGAAGAAGTAACAGTTATTCCCGCAGTCAACGCGGGTGGAGCTACACAAGTTGCTGCATATGAACGATTGAATGATCCGGTTGAAGTAGAGCATATTACAGCTGTTGGTGGTATTGATATCGGAGATACAGCTATTGGACAACACGTTAAGTTTGTTCAGATTCCGCTTAGGACTTCAATTACGGAAGTTGGCTTTGCCCATATTACTTACTTAACAAGTCGCCCGAAAATGATTGGTGGAAGTAGAGCACAATATGTTTGGAAGCCGATTGATTAATATAAAAGTGTAACAAAAAAACCTGATTAAATTAATTTTAATCAGGT
Source organism: Paucilactobacillus oligofermentans DSM 15707 = LMG 22743 (assembly GCF_001434315.1). Lineage (GTDB taxonomy): Bacteria > Bacillota > Bacilli > Lactobacillales > Lactobacillaceae > Paucilactobacillus > Paucilactobacillus oligofermentans. The sequence continues at coordinate 46,782 of NZ_AZFE01000032.1, forward strand.
TTTTTGTTATGCTAATTTGATATTTGTGCCAGTTGGATATAGTTTAGAAAATAGGGCTGATAATTCAAGTTTACGTAGGCGCTTTGGTACAAAGGCACCAATTTTTTCTAAATCAAAACCAGTTACAAGTTTATGTTTATCGAAAATAATTGGATTTTTAAGAATATGTGGAGCTTTTTGAATTTCTTGAGATAATTCTTTCAAAGTCATTTGGTCTGTGTCACGGTTCAGGGCTTTCGTATCCTTTGAACGTTTAGAAATTAATTCATCAGTTCCCTCAATAGAAAGGGTAAAGAGATTCATAATTTCAGTATCAGTTAATGGTTCATTTTCAATATTTCGTTGTTCAATATCTACGTTATGTTCTGCGAGCCACTTTACAGCTTTACGCTTTGAAGGATCATTCGTGTGAAAATACATTCTTACCATAATAGACACCTTCTCTTTCTTAATTGGGGTAAAGTGTACCGCAGAATAGAACATGTATCAACTATTTTGTTTGTTTTTAAATAAGTAAATACTAAATCTTAACTTGTATGAATTTTTCTTGAATAAGCGATGTATTCTGATTTAGAAGGTATTTTTAGATATAAATAAGTAAAGACTAGTTGATTACGATTAACGTACTGATATTACTTAATATACAATGCTAAGATCAAATTAAATTAGCTAAATGAAACGAACTGACGATTAAATAAAAACGTGCTTAGAAGTCAATAATTTGACATATACAATAGTAGAATATTAATTAAGCAAAGTATGGATAGTTAACCGTCTTTGAAAACCATGTAAATATGTATATTACAACTTCACGAATTTACAAGATTTATGTTAGGATAGCCATATAATACAAAAGAAATGAGATTGTTAAATATGAAGAATAAACATGTTCCGGAATTTATCGTGATCGTTATTGTTTTGGTTGCGGGACTTGGGGTATTAACTTTTAACCAAGTTAGTTCACAACACTCAAAAGCTAATAAGCAGACAGAATCAGTTAAAATACATAAAGTGAAAAAAGCAACGTTCACTGGGTCTTGGAGTGGGTACACTAAGTATTCTAAGGGTCAGCGAGTTACTATCAAGGTTAAATTTATTGACTCAAAAAAATATAGCTTAATTGAAACGAATACGGTTAGCCAAGTTTGGCAGAGATCTTACACTGGAACTTATAAAATTAATGATGGGGTTGCTACATTGACACCATCAAATATTGAGGTTAGCACCTATGCTTCAGAAAGTGCATTAAAAGATAACGAAGTAACTAATTCTGAAAGTGTTGTAAAAAGTGATTTTTATCGACAATTTGGGAATGAACAAACAGGAAAAGTGAAAATTAAAAATAGTAATTTGATCATTCAACATGATCATGAAAAGATTAAATTACATACTGTAAAGTAACTGTAATTTTACTGTAACAATGATAAGTATGAGTTCTGTTTGGATTGATTTAGCAGTAATCCTTGTACTACTGGCAATATGTAATATGCATGTAAACCGCTTGTATGTGTTTGCTATTAGTTTTCAATATACAAATATCATGTTATTATTAAGACATTGATAAATTTACTAGTTCTTAAGAATTTATTATGAATTCGTATTTTGTTACTGGTAGTGGGAAATATAATTAGTTATTTAAATAAAGAGGAGTGTGGAAACATGCAAAGTACTAAGAAACAAAAACCAAAATATGTAAAAGGCGCTGTATTGGGTACAGTTGGGGCCTTAGGATTAATGGCACTAGGCACACAAACTGCAAATGCTGATACTATTACAGTTAAAGCTGGAGACACAATTTGGGATTTTGCCCAAAAGTACGGCGTATCTGTTTCTGATATTGAAGCAAGTAACTCTGGTATTAAGAAAGTCAATTCATCAATTGATTTAATTTATGCAGGTCAAACTTTAAATATTGCTGCTGGTAGCACAACTGCTCCAGTTAGCACAGCTGCTGTGACAAGTACTGCAGTAGCTACAAGCTCTGAAAGCACAGATGGTAGCTATACAGTTAAGTCTGGCGATTCAATTTCTAACATTGCTGCTCAATATGGTATTAGTGCAGATGTACTAGTTGCTAATAATAATATTGAGAACAGTAACTTGATTTACGTTGGCCAAGTTTTAAATGTTAGTGGAACTGCGGCGCCTGCTACAAGTAGTGCAGCAGTTGTTGAAAGCAGTGTACCAGTTGCTGAAAGTAGTGCACCTATTGCTGAATCTGCTACACCAGTAAGTTCAACGGTTGCTGAAAGCTCAGCGGCAGTAGAAAGTGATGTTACTGTTGCAAGTAGTGCTGTTGATGATAGTAACGTTACTTCAGTTGCCACTAGTGATTCAGCTGCATCTGTAACTGAAGATACAACAACTGAAGTTACTTCTTCAGCTGATAATAATGATTACACTGCACCAGCAGTTGAAGTACCAGTAGATCAAACTGATTCTAATTCAAACAATGGTAATTCAGATTTACAATCTGGTTCAGTTGTCAGCTTAGCTGTTAAATTAGCTAGTGCTAACATTCCATATGTATGGGGTGGAAGCAGCTTAAACGGAATGGATTGTTCAGGATTAGTAGCATATGTTTTCCAAAATGCTGAAGGAAAGTCATTATCACATTACACAGTTGCACTTGAATCAGAAGTTACTCAAAAATCTGTTTCAGAAGCACAACCCGGTGATCTATTATTCTGGGGTAGTCATGGTTCAACTTATCATGTTGCTATCTATATTGGTAATAACCAATATGTGGCAGCTCCTACAGAAGGACAGAATGTTCAAATTGAAACAATTAGCAGTTATTTCATGCCTAGTTTTGCAGGAACTGTTAACTAATTAAATAATAAAACTGTTAAAGTCATCTTCTCTGGAGATGGCTTTTTTTATGTAACTAAACTGTAACGATAAAACTATTAACATTTCGTTAAATTGGTGATATAGTCAGTGTTGCAAATTTGAATTTGCTTTTGATACTTTAGTACGCGAGGGAGTGTTTAGAGTGGGTAACAGATTTGAGATTCAGAGAGAATTAGCTGACGCTCAAAACCAATTAGATAATCTTTGTCATAAAGAGTCTGACAGTTGTAAAATTAAATCAATTGGTACTGTAACAATAGAACCTAAATATGGAAAAGATATGAATGAACTTAGAAGTAAGTGCAGTGAATTAAGTATGATTTTAGAAGCAATGGATGCATCTGAAGATTAACGAGATTATACACGACAATAAGCTCATAAAAAAACATCAAACTTGAATTTTAAGTTTGATGTTTTTTATATGTTGGCTTTAATCCAAAAAGGATATTTAACGGTATTCATTTCAAGATCAAAGAATCTACTACCCATTTCTTCGCCATCTGATTGACCAAATTCTAGGGTCGTAGTTGTTAGCCTGATTGAGCTAGATTTATAATGGTGTACCCAATGAGAGTTTAAATGTTTACCTGAAGGAATAAAAAGTGCAATCCAAAGTAAAATTAGCCAATTGTGACGCTCTATAACAATTAATTCGAGATTAGGGTCATGGACAGTCGCATTTGGTAAAATTGGAACGCCACCGCCAAAATAGGGATGATTTGAAGTGGTTACAAGGAATGCATCTTGGTAAATATCATGTTGTGATTTGTTATGAACCATTAGTTGAAATGAATCTTGGCTAAATAAGACGCTAAGAATTGAAAAAATATATGATAATGATCCTAAGTGAAGTTTATTTAAAGTTTTTTTAGAATTAGCAGAATTAGCACGACTAACAATTGCTGCATCAAATCCAACCCCAATGTTGTTAACAAAGAAGCCTTTTTCATGATGCATTGACTCTTCATAATAGCCAACATTTATTTCCGTAGATTCGGTTAATTCTAAAATATCATTAAGTGCCGTTAATGGATCGGTAGACATTTTTAATGCTGTTGCAAAATCGTTACCAGATCCTGAAGGAACATACCCAACGGGAACTTCGTAGGGAAGTGTACGCCGATTTTTTAATAATCCATTCACAACTTCGTGTAAAGTACCATCCCCCCCAATGACAACAATGACGGTATCTAAAGTAGCTTTTGATGCACTTTGAAAAGCAAGCTTTTCTGCATGGCCACTATATTTGGAAACTTTTAGTTCATAATTTATTTTACGTCGATTTAACTCTGCCTCTACGATGCGCCATGAATGTTGGGCATGGCCACTTCCAGCCTCGTTATTTAATATGATGCTTAGAAACATCAGTGTTTCCCCCGTTAAATATAATAGGAATAATTGAATAAAAAAACGTCCAGGAATTATGCCTGGACGGTAAATCAAATCTCAAGTTAATTAAAATGTTGTCATTTTGAAGTTTGGATTTTCTTGTTCGTATTCTAGGGCTTTGTCCGAAAGTTGTTCAATGAATTCGATATTATGTTCTGTATTTTTTTCTACAAGCACACGTGCTGCTGGTAATGAATCAGCTTCAACGTATAATGAAAGAGTATCTTCACGCTTTGGGTTACGAACTTTTGTTTCTTGATAGTATATTTTAAAAATCATTATTAAAAACTCCTTGTAATTTAAAATCGGTGTAAATCATATCTAATTTTAGCACATAATAAGTAGTAATGCTAACTGACTTAAGCAAATATATATTGATATTATTTTCTGAGTTAAAGATAAAATGTTATTCTTATGATAGAAAGAGGTGATATTGTGATTATTAGTGTTTTTGTTGCAATTATAGTTACAGTCTTAGTTTATCTAGTAATACGTCGCATGATTTCTAAACGAGCTATTTTGATAATCACAAATGATGCTCAAAAAACAACTGATGAAGCAATGAATGAAGTCTTACCGGATTTATTTCAGCATGATGATATCGAAACACCACATAAGCCAGTCCGGTCCGAAACAGTTGTAGACATGTGGGGTGTTGGAGTTATGGCTTTTGAATATAGCTTTGTCGTAAAATCCAATAAGATTAATATGGATAAAATTAGATGGCAACTAAATTCTCAATTAAATAAGTATGCAGAAGAAAATGAAATTCAATCATTTGAGAATGTACCAAGAATTTTTATCGTAACTGACTTATGGATATATCTTGATGAATTGCACATTGATGTTGCGTATGTGGTTAATGAATCAACTGCTGAATATGTTAAAGATCTCGCTAAATTATAGGTAAAAAAATAACGACTGAGCAATTATGCTTGGTCGTTATTTCTATTATCCGAATAAAATAGTATCTTCTGGAGCTTCAAAAGGCTGGTCTTTGTTGATGTGATCATAAAATAAAGTTCCGTGTAAATGATCAATTTCATGTTGGCACACAATCGCAGGATAATGCTTAAGACGAATTGTATGAGTTTCGCCACTTATGTCTTGATAACGAAGGGTTATTCGATCGTGTCGTGGAACATATCCAGGGACATCATCATCAACTGATAAACAACCTTCTCCTTCTGACAAAGCACCATATTGGACAGATTCGCTAATAATGACGGGATTGATAATAACATCTTTGAATTCGGGATCATCATCATCTGCTTCAGCAGCAGGGACTAGTACAGCTGCCATTTGTTTAGAAACTCCAACTTGTGGTGCAGCCAAACCAACTCCAGCACGTAGGCCATACTTTTTACATAATTCAGGGTCTTGGCTAACTTCAAGGTAGTTCATCATATCTTCAGCTAGCTTTTGATCTTCATTAGAGAGCGGGAAGATAACGTCATCTGCGTGGCGACGTAGAACCGGGTTTCCATCTCTAGTAATATCTTTCATTAAAAACAAAATATTCAGCTCCATTCAAAATTTTCAATAATTATATTTTATCATATTTTAAATCACATTAGCAGAAAGGATATTTTTAAAAGCGTATGTGAATTGTTGAACTATCTTATTTGTTGATTTGACAACAAAACAATAATAAATATGTGTCATTTGTGAACTATTTTACTGTTCGGTAGTCAATACTTTCAATACGGATAATAGATAATTGACCATGACAACCCTTGCAATTAGAATAGTCCGGTGTATACTGAGAGACGTAGACAAATAAAGCGCTTACATTTCGATGGGATATGTAACGTTAATATAGAAAGGAACGTGTTAAGTATGGCTAAGGATAGTAAGAAAGTCGTTGACTTTGCAGCAATTAAGGCTGATTTGGGCAAGGACTTTAAACCAGTTCAAATTTTAGATAATGATGCAAAGGTTGTTAATAAGGAATTGATGGCAACATTTTCGGATGAGCAACTTGTAGATTTCATGAAGAAACTTGTTTGGGAACGAGCATTACATGAACAAACGATGAATTTCTCGCGTCAAGGTCGCTTAGGTTTCTATGCTCCAACTCTTGGGGAAGAAGCTAGTGAAATGGGGACTGTTTCTGCATTTAAAGAAAATGATTTCCTATTACCAGCATATCGTGATCTTCCACAATTGATTCAACACGGAGCAACTGTCGCAGAAGGTTATCTATGGTCAAGAGGTCATGTTTTAGGTAATCAATTTAAAGCACGTGCAATCATGCCACAAATTATCATTGGTGCTCAAATGGTTGAAACTGCCGGAGTTGCATTAGGACTCAAGAAAAACGGTGAGGATGCTGTTGCATTTAGTTATACCGGTGATGGTGGTACTTCTCAAGGTGATACCTATGAAGGTATGAACTTTGCTGGAGCATATGAAGCACCTGCAGTCTTTATTATTCAAAATAATGGTTATGCAATTTCTGTTCCACGTCCAAAGCAAACTGCTGCTGTAACGTTGGCACAAAAAGCAGTTGCTGCTGGTATTCCAAGTGTGCAAGTTGATGGGATGGATATCTTAGCTTGTTACGCCGTTGCTAAGGAAGCACGTGACTTTGCTGCTGCCGGTAATGGGCCAGTTATGATTGAAACTTTAACATATCGTTTTGGTGCTCATAGTAGTGCTGGAGATGATCCTAGTCGTTATCGGACAAAGGAAGAAGAACAACCTTGGTTTGAAAATGATCCACTAATTAGAATGCGTAAATATTTAACTGACAAAGGTCAATGGTCACAAGAAACAGAAGATGCATATGTTGAAGAATGTAAGAATTCATTTAAGGATGCATTGAAAGATGCTGATGCAGTAGCACCTGAAAAGGTTACTGATATGCTTAAAAATACATTCGAAGTACCTACACCTGATATCGCTAAACAAATCGCCGAATTTGAAGAAAAGGAGTCGAAGTAATCATGGCTAAAAAATCGTATATTCAAGCAATTACTGATGGGTTAGATATTCTACTAGATGAAGATCCAAAGACTTTGATTTTTGGGGAAGATGTTGGTAAAAACGGTGGGGTATTTAGAACAACCCAAGGACTACAAGAAAAATATGGTGAAGATCGTGTCTTTGATACTCCACTAGCTGAATCAGGAATTTTGGGCTTAGCAGTTGGTCTTGGACTAACTGGATGGCGTCCAATTCCAGAAATTCAGTTTATGGGATTCACATTTGAAGCAATTGATTCGATTGCAGGACAAATGGCACGGATGCGTTTCCGCTTTGGAGGACAAAAAAATTCACCAGTTACAATCAGAACTCCATTTGGTGGTGGAACTCACACTGCCGAAATGCATGCTGATAATCTAGAAAACTTCTTCACTGGTGTACCGGGATTACGTGTAGTTACTGCAAGTAATCCATATGATGCCAAAGGTTTGATTATTTCAGCTGTTGAAAATAATGATCCAGTGTTATTTATGGAAAACTTGAAGCTATATCGTTCAATGAAAGACGATATTCCTGATGAAAAATATACTGTTCCGTTAGATACTGCTAAGGTCGTTCGTGAAGGTACTGATGTAACGATTGTTGCTTATAGTGCTGAAGTTAACGAATCATTGACTGTTGCTGAAAAATTAGCTAAAGAAAATATTTCTGCTGAAGTTATTGACTTACGTTCATTATCACCAATTGATACAGACACAATTTTTGCATCAGTTGAGAAGACTCATAAAGTTGTTGTTGTTCAAGAAGCACAAAAAATGGCTGGAGTTGGTGCAGTTGTTGCATCAGAAATTTCTGAACATGCCATTATGTCATTGGACGCTCCAATCGCTAGAGTTGCTGCACCAAATAGTGTTTATCCATTTGCTCAAGCTGAAAATGTTTGGATTCCAAATGCAGATGATATTGAAGTGAAGGTTCGTGAGACTTTAAGCTACTAAAATTACCAAAATAATTTCAGAAGGGATGAATACAATATGGCTTTTAAATTTACACTCCCAGAGCTTGGTGAAGGAATGGCTGAAGGTGAAGTTGCTTCATGGCTCGTTAAAGAAGGAGATACAGTCAAAGAAGACGATACAATCGTTGAAATTCAAAATGATAAGTCTGTTTCGGAGTTACCTACTCCAGTTTCAGGAACTGTTAAAAAGATTGTGGCGCAAGAAGGAGATACCGTTGAAATTGGAGATACATTAGTCGAAATTGATGATGGTTCACCTGATACAGGTGATGATAGTGCTCCAGCTGCAGCAAAAGAAGAAGCACCGGTAGCTGAAACTCCAGCTACCGAAGCTCCAGCTGCAACCGTAGCTGCATTATCCGAACCAAATAAGTTAGTTTTGGCAATGCCTTCAGTACGTCAATTTGCTCGCGATAAGGGTATTGATATTAGCACAGTTGCTCCAAGTGGTAATCATGGACAAGTGGTTAAAGCAGATATTGAAAATTACGGTGGTGCAGCTTCTGCTCCAGTTGCAACGAGTGCTACTCCAACAGCAGCACCTGCTAAGGCAGCTACACAAGAAGTTAAACCTTATAAGTCTGATAATGGTGAAGCAGAAACTCGTGAACCTATGAGTCCAATGCGTAAAATCATTGCCAAATCAATGCGTACTTCAAAAGATATTTCACCACATGTAACTTCATTTGATGATGTTGAAGTGTCTGCATTAATGGCAAATCGTAAGAAATATAAGGTAGCCGCAGCAGATCAAGATATTCATTTGACATTCTTGCCATATGTTGTGAAAGCTTTAGTTGCAACGATTAAAAAGTATCCAGAATTGAACGCTTCAATTGATGATGCATCACAAGAAGTTGTTTATAAACATTATTACAATATTGGTATTGCAACTAACACAGATTCAGGCTTATATGTACCAAACATTAAAGACGCTGATTCAAAAGGAATGTTCGCAATTGCCAAAGAAATTAGTGAAAATAGCGAAGCCGCTTATGCTGGTAAATTATCTGCTAAAGCAATGAGTGGTGGCTCAATTACCATTAGTAATGTTGGATCAATTGGTGGTGGATGGTTTACACCAGTAATCAATCAACCTGAAGTTGCGATTTTAGGTGTTGGTAAAATTGCTAAAGAACCATATGTTAATGATGATGGTGAAATTGTAGTTGGCAATATGTTGAAATTGTCATTAAGCTATGATCATCGTTTGATTGATGGTGCATTAGCACAAAATGCATTAAATTACATGAAACAATTATTGCATGATCCTGCAATGATGTTGATGGAAGGATGATTTTCAAATGGCAGATGTTGAAGAAAAAGAAACAGTCATTATCGGTGGCGGTCCTGGTGGCTATGTAGCCGCAATTCGAGCTTCAGAACTAGGCCAGAAAGTGACTTTGATTGAAAAAGGCACGTTAGGTGGAGTTTGCTTAAACGTGGGATGTGTTCCATCAAAAGCTTTGATTAATGCTGGACATCGTTTAGTAGATGCTAATGATGCTTCTGTCTTTGGAATTGAGACTAAACCAGCAACGATTGATTTTACAAAGACTCAAGATTGGAAACAACATGCAGTTGTTGATCGGATGACAAGTGGTGTTAAAATGTTGCTCCAAAAACATAAGGTTGAAGTTATTGATCAAGAAGCATTTCTTGATAATGATTCACAATTGCGTACTATGGCAGTTGGCCCTAAGCAGTTCATGGACAATGGTGGTGGACAAACTATTAAATTTAAGAATTTAATTATTGCCACTGGTAGTCGTCCAATAGAAATCCCAGGATTTAAGTTTGAAAAACGAGTTGTTGATTCAACTGGTGCACTTAATTTACCTGAAGTTCCTAAAGAATTAGTTGTTATTGGTGGTGGTTACATTGGAACTGAATTAGCTGGAGCTTATGCTAATTTAGGTGCACATGTGACGATCCTTGAAGGAACACCATCAATCTTACCTAATTTTGAAAAAGATATGGTTTCTGTTGTACTCAAACAACTCAAGAACAAGGGTGTTGATGTGATCACCAATGCCATGGCTAAAAAGTCAGTTCAAGATGATAAGAGTGTGACAGTAACTTATGAAGTTGATGGTAAAGCTACAGATTTGAAAGTTGATTATTGCTTAGTTTCTGTTGGCCGTAAACCAAATACTGATAACTTTGGACTTGAAATGACCAGTGTTAAAATGGATGATCATGGACTTGTCGAAGTTGATAATCAAGGACGCACAAATGTTAAAAACATTTTTGCAATTGGTGATATTGTTGCTGGCCCAGCATTGGCTCATAAGGCTTTCTTTGAAGGTAAAACAGCCGCTGGTGCAATTTCAGGTAAAAACACTGCAAATGATTGGGTAGGAATTCCAGCTGTATGCTTTGCTGATCCAGAATTAGCTACAGTTGGTTTAAACCAAGCAGAAGCTAAAGACAAAGGTTTAGATGTTAAAACAGCTAAGTTCCCATTTGCAGGTAATGCACGTGCGGTAAGTCTTGATCAACCAGAAGGATTTGTTCGCTTAGTTTATACTAAGGATGACGGCAATCTAGTTGGTGGACAAATCGTTGGACCAGGAGCTAGTGATTTAATTTCTGAGCTAGCGTTAGCTGTCAATAGTGGTATGAATGTTGAAGATATTGCTTTAACTATTCATCCACATCCAACACTTAGTGAACCAATTGCTGAAGCTGCGGACATTGCAATGGGCTTCCCAACGCATATTTAACAGATAAAATAGTTTAGTAAAAGAGTTTTAAATGAGGGTCTGAATGGAAACGAAAGTTTCTACTCAAACTCTCATTTTGCGTGTATCAGATTGAAATCGGTGTTAATATTATAATAAATAAAAATATTGGAGAAGACTATGGACAATCAGAATTATAGTTATCCAATTAATGCCGATTGGACAACAGAAGAATTAATTATTGTTACCAAAATGTTTAGTTTAATTGAAGACGTTTATGAAGGTGGAGCTAATCGTGAGATGGTACTTAATCAGTATCAAGAATTTAAAAAAATTGTGCAGTCTAAATCTGAAGAAAAACAGTTAGGACGTCAATTTGAACATGATTCTGGTTATGTTTTGTATGAGGTAGTTAAGTTAGCTAATACAAGTGACCGAAAAACAATTCGAATGGAACGGTAGCTAAAATGATAGATTTAAACGAAGTTGACGAACAAGTTCAAAAATTAATCATATGCGTAAAAAATGATACAATTGAAAGCTTAAAACAGCCAATTAAGGTTGATGAAAAAACTGGTCGTAAAGATTTAGTTACAACCGTTGATAAGCATAATGAACAAATGCTAGTTGATGCTTTACGAAAAATTATTCCAGATTCTCAGATACTAGGGGAAGAAGGATTTGGCGACGAAGTTAAAGATTTGAATGGCTGGACCTGGATTATTGATCCCATTGATGGAACAATGAATTTTGTGATGCAAAAGAACAACTTTGCAATTATGATTGCTCTTTATCATGATGGTGAAGGTGTGTTAGGTTATATTTTTGATGTAATGAATAATGACTTATATCATGGAGGACCGGCAGGTGGAGTTTTTAGAAATCAGCAGAAATTAAAGTTACCAGAAAATATTTCATTGAAAAATTCATTAATTGGAATTAGTGGTCCACTGTTGATTGAAAATAAATATAATTTACAAAATGTGGCTCGGGTTAGTCGAGGGCCAAGAATGTATGGTAGTGCTGGAATTGAATTTATTGCGGCAATGAATGGAGAGCTATGTGGATATGTATCATACTTGCGTCCTTGGGATTTTGGAGCAGGTAAAATCTTAGCCGAAACGCTCGGCCTAGTTGTCAAAAGTATTGACGGAACCCAGTTAAATATGCTATCATCTTCTGTTGTATTAGTAGCGACGCAAAGAGCGAGTCAAGAAGTCATTGAACTTGCTAATTAGTTTGGTTGGCTGTGACCGATGTCACAGTTTTTTTATGCCAATCGGTTGCAAAAATGTGATACCAAATTTTGCTCAAAATGAAGGGAAGAAATAAAGTTGAAATTACGCGACGATATTCGTAACATAGCCATCATAGCCCATGTTGACCACGGTAAAACAACCTTAGTTAACGAAATGTTGAAACAATCAGATACCTTGGACGAACATTCATCTATTGAAGATCGTGCCTTGGATTCTAATGCAATTGAACGTGAACGTGGAATTACTATTCTTTCAAAGAATACAGCCGTTAAATACGGTGACCGCCAAATTAATATCTTGGATACACCAGGACATGCCGATTTCGGTGGAGAAGTTGAACGTATCATGAAGATGGTTGACGGTGTTCTACTTGTCGTTGATGCATATGAAGGTACAATGCCACAAACTCGTTTTGTGTTAAAAAAAGCTTTGGATCAAAAATTAGTACCAATTGTTGTAATTAATAAAGTGGATCGCCCTGGTGCGCGTCCTTCAGAAGTTGTTGATGAAGTTCTTGATTTGTTTATTGAATTAGGTGCTGATGAAGCACAACTTGATTTCCCCGTTGTTTATGCATCTGCTATGAACGGAACATCAAGCTTAGATCCAGATGTCGCAACACAAAAAGAAACTATGAAGCCAATCTTTGAAACAATTGTTGAAAAGATTCCAGCTCCAGTTGATAATCGTGACGAACCTTTACAATTCCAAGTAGCTTTATTGGATTATAATGAATTCGTTGGTCGTGTTGGTATTGGCCGTATTTTCCGTGGACAAATCAAAGTTGGAGATACTGTTTCAGTAATGAAACTTGATGGTTCAAAGAAGAACTATCGTGTTACCAAATTATTTGGTTTCTTCGGTTTGAAACGACTTGAAATTGAATCTGCCGTTGCTGGTGATTTAATTGCCGTTGCTGGTATGGAAGAAATTAATGTTGGAGAAACTGTGGCTGATGCTGCTCATCCAGAAGCATTGCCAATTCTTCGTATTGATGAACCAACTTTGCAAATGACATTCCGGACTAATGATTCACCAATGGCTGGTCGTGAAGGTAAGTTTGTTACTTCACGTCAACTTGAAGATCGTTTAAAGAACGAATTGCATACTGACGTTTCATTGCGTGTGGAAGATTCAAATCATCCAGGTGCATGGACCGTTTCAGGACGTGGTGAATTGCATCTTTCAATCTTAATTGAAAACTTGCGTCGTGAAGGCTTTGAATTGGGTGTATCACGTCCACAAGTTATCTATCGCGATGTTGATGGTGTAATGTCAGAACCTTTCGAAGAAGTGCAAATCGATACTCCAGACGAATATACTGGTGGTGTTATTGATAGCATGGCTCAACGCAAGGGTGAAATGCAAAATATGGAAACAACTGATAATGGTCAAACTCGTTTGACATTCCTTGCTCCATCTCGTGGATTGATTGGTTACCCAACTGAGTTTATGTCACAAACACGTGGATACGGAATTATGAACCATACATTTGAAAAGTATGCTCCAGTTATTAAAAACTGGAATCCAGGTCGTTCAAAGGGAACATTGGTATCTATGGATTCTGGCAAGTCTACAACGTACGCTATGATGGGTATTGAAAAACGTGGTACATTGATGATTCAACCTGGTACAGAAGTGTATGAAGGAATGATCGTTGGTGAAAACTCACGTGAAAATGATATTACTGTTAACATCACTAAGGGTAAGAACCTTACTAACGTTCGTTCATCAGGTTCTGATGAAATGGCTCGTATCAAAACTCCACTTAACTTATCACTTGAAGAATCACTTGAATTCTTGAATGATGATGAATATTGTGAAGTAACACCAGAACATGTTCGTTTACGTAAACAAATTCTTGACACAAGCATGCGTGAAAAAGAAGCTAAAAAACGTAAGACTACTAAAAATTAATCATGTTTAACAAAGAAATCCTCGGAATTATTCCGGGGATTTTTTGCGTTCTAATTTACATGTATATTTAAACTTTTATCAAATGGGGATATGATATAATAAATGAATTAACTCGATAATAAAGATGAAGAAAAGAGCGTTACGAAATGCGTAGGGGAAAGCTAAGATTTTTAGATTACTGGTTATTTGTACCGTATATTTTGCTGTGTATGATTGGATTAGTAATGGTCTATTCTGCTAGTTCTGATATTGCGGTTCAAAATGGGGGAACACCAACAGGATATCTTATTAAGCAAGGTATCTATGTTGTTTTGGGATTAATCGCATTGATATGGATGACAGCAATGAATATTGATAAGTGGCGTCATCCGATTATGTTAAAATCTTTTTTTTGGATTGTTGTGGCAATGTTAGTGTTTGTTCTAATTGCAGGGCAATCAGTTAATGGTGCTAAGGGATGGATCAATTTAGGATTTATGAGTATTCAACCGGCAGAAATTTGTAAATTGTTATTAATTCTTTATCTGTCAGATGTTTTTTCTAAACATCAAAGTACGATGAGTCATGGATTAAGAGCTTCAGTTCATGAAATTGATATTTTTAAAATGTATATTTGGGTTGTAGTGTTAATTGGATTAATTGTATTACAGCCTGATACTGGTGGAGCTGCAATTAATTTATCGATTGTTTTTGTTATTGTATTAGCAAGTGGAATTAATTGGAAATGGGGCGCTGGACTATTAGTTACTGGTACTGCATCTCTGATGATTGTTCTGGGACCAATTGCTTCACATATTGCTTCGAGCGGTTCAAAGGGTAGTTATCGGTTAGCCCGCTTTGTTGCATTTGCTAATCCATTTGGAACAGCTAAAGGTGCTGGTAATCAGTTGGTTAACTCATATTATGCAATTTCGCATGGTGGATTGTTTGGCGTTGGCTTAGGTAATAGTATTCAAAAAATGGGTTATTTACCAGAACCAAATACTGATTTTATTTTGGCGATTATCGCTGAAGAAATGGGTGCTTTGTTTGTAATGTTAATCCTATTTCTACTTGGAATTATTGTAGTTAGAACAGTTTGGATTGGAGTTAGATGTCAAAAAACTTATGAATCGTTAATTTGTTATGGAGTAGCCACTTTTTTTGGAATTGAAACCTTTTTTAATGTAGGTGGAGTAACTGGGTTAGTGCCAATTACCGGAGTTACATTTCCATTTATCAGTTATGGTGGTTCAAGTATGTTAGTTTTATGTGCTTCGTTAGGACTAGTAATTAATATTTCCTCTCAACAAAAGCGTTCAAAAATGGTAGACTATTAAAAATTATAATGACATTAAAACCGATGGAGGAATCATTCAATGAAACGTGTACTGGTTGCAAATCGAAGTGAAATTGCTACACGAATTTTTCGTGCGATTCATGAATTAGATATGACTGCAGTGGCAATCTATGCCAAAGAAGATGAGTATTCAGAACATCGGTTTAAGGCTGATGAAGCATATTTAGTTGGTAAAGGGAAAGAACCAATTGCTGCATATCTTGATATTGAAGATATTATTCGAATTGCTAAGGAACATCAGATTGATGCAATCCATCCTGGATATGGATTTTTATCGGAAAATGCAGAGTTTAATCGACGCTGTGTTGAAGAAGGAATCACGTTTATCGGTCCAAAGGTAGAACATTTAGAAATGTTTGGTGACAAAATGGCGGCTAAAATTGCTGCTAATGAAGCCAATGTTCCAACTATTCCAGGAACAGATCATGCTGTTGAAACGGTTGAGGAAGCTAAAATTGCCGCCGCAAAAATTGGTTATCCAATTTTTGTTAAAGCCGCTAATGGCGGTGGTGGACGAGGTATGCGAATTGTTAAGCATGAAGAAGAATTAGTTGATGCCTACAATACAGCACAGAGCGAAGCTAGCAAGGCTTTTGGTGATAGTGAAATTTACCTTGAAAAGTATTTAGCTAGTCCCAAACATATTGAAGTTCAAATATTAGCGGATGCACATGGCAATGTCATTCATTTATTTGAACGTGATTGTTCGGTCCAACGCCGTAATCAAAAAGTAATTGAAATTGCACCGGCAATCGCATTGCCAATTGAACTACGACAACGGATTTGTGAAGCTGCTGTAAAATTCTTGAAACATGTTAATTATTTAAATGCGGCAACTGTTGAGTTTTTAGTTGAGGGTGATCATTTCTATTTCATCGAAGTTAATCCGCGTGTTCAAGTTGAACATACGATTACAGAAATGATTACTGGCTTTGATATTGTTCAATCGCAAATTTTGATTGCTCAGGGGCTCGATTTACATAAAGAGCTCAATTACCCACAACAAGCTGAAATCACGTATCATGGGGCTGCAATCCAAGCACGTGTGACCACAGAAGATGCGACTAATGGATTTATGCCTAATACTGGAAAAATATCAACATATATCTCACCAGGTGGTAATGGAGTCCGGCTTGACGGTGGGAATGCATTTACTGGTTCTGTAATTACTCGTTACTTTGATTCATTATTAGTAAAAGCTATTGTAGTAGCTGATACTTTTGTTGAAGCATGTAATAAGATGGACCGAGTGTTAGAAGAATTCACAATTCGTGGAGTTAAGACTAATCTTGAGTTTATGCAAAATGTAATTAGTCATCCAGTTTTTAGAAGTGGATTAGCAACGACGACGTTTATAGATCAAACACCGGAATTATTTAAGTTGAATGAAAAATTAGATGAGCGCGAACAACTATTAACTTATATTGCAACAACAACCGTTAATGGTTTCCCCGGAGTTAGTCGCGAACAAAAATATTATCCTGAATTTAATTATGACGAAGATTTTCAACCAATTGCGGCGGGCACGATAACGGCGAAAGATATTTTAGATGAAAACGGTCCCGATGCACTAGTTGATTGGATAAAAAGCCAAGACAAAGTTCTTTTAACTGATACAACAATGCGTGATGCACATCAGAGCTTGTTTGCCACGAGAATGCGGACTAAGGATATGACGACAATCGCACCACGATTGCAAAAAGCATTTCCTAACTTATTTTCGTATGAGATGTGGGGTGGAGCAACATTTGATGTTGCTTATCGTTTCTTGGGTGAAGACCCATGGGTTCGGCTACGTGAGCTTCGTAAAATGATGCCACGTACACTAACGCAAATGCTGTTCCGTGGTTCTAATGCAGTCGGCTACCAAAACTATCCTGATAATGCTTTAAAAGCATTTATTGATCAATCTGCTCAGGATGGAATGGATGTTTTTCGAATTTTTGACAGCTTAAACTGGGTTGAACAAATGGAGAAAAGTATTCAGTACGTCCGTGATAATAATAAAGTTGCTGAAGCTACAATGTGTTATACCGGTGATATTCTTGATTCAGACAAATCTAAGTATAATTTAAAATATTACACTGATTTAGCTAAAGAACTACAAGCTGAAGGAGCCCATATTATTGCGATTAAAGATATGGCAGGCTTATTAAAACCAGAAGCAGCGTATGAGTTAGTGTCAACATTGAAAGATCAAATTGATGTGCCAATCCATTTGCATACACATGATACAACCGGAAATGGAATTTATACCTATGCACAAGCTACTAAAGCGGGTGTCGATATTGTTGATGTGGCTTCAAGTTCAATGTCTGGAAAAACTTCGCAACCAAGTATGGGAAGCTTTTATTACGCAATGAAGGGTACGCAACGCCAACCAGAGATTTCAATTGAAAATATTGAGGCTGTCGAACGTTATTGGAAATCAGTGCGTCCTTATTACCAACAATTTACAAGTAAAATGCAGGGCCCACAAACCGATATCTATCAAACTGAAATGCCGGGTGGTCAATATTCTAATCTTGAACAACAAGCTAATGCACTTCGTTTAGGTGATAAATTTGAAGAAGTTAAAATCAAGTATCGCCAAGTTAATATGATGTTCGGTGATATTATCAAAGTAACACCGTCATCAAAAGTGGTTGGGGATATGGCGTTATTTATGGTGCAACATGAATTAACGCCTGAAGATGTGATGGAACAGGGAGCAACCCTGGATTTCCCTGATTCAGTGGTGAGCTTTTTCATGGGTGATTTAGGTCAGCCAGCAGGTGGATTCCCTAAAGAACTACAGAAGTTAGTTCTTAAAGGAAAAACACCGTTAACAGTACGCCCAGGTAGTTTAACTAAACCAGCAGATTTTAAGCAGATTGAAAAGGAACTTGTTGAAAAATTAGGTCACAGTGTAACCTTTAATGATGTTATTAGTTATATTATGTATCCAAAGGTTTACCTAGATTATGTTGATCGTCAAAAGCAATATGGACCGGTTACGTTACTTGATACACCAACATTTTTCCAAGGGGTTCGGGTTGGTGAACGAGTTGATATTGATCTTGATGAGGGTGAATCTGAAATTATTCAACTTAATCAAATCAGCGAACCAGATGATGAGGGTAATCGAACGTTGTATTTTGATATTAATGGTCACGCTCGTGAAATTAAAGTAAATGATGCGAGTGTTTCTCATAATATTATTAAAAAACGTAAGGCAGAACCAACTCAACCTGGTCAAATCGGTGCTACAATGAGCGGATCAGTTTTAAAAGTTATGGTTGCTAAAGGTGATCGAGTGAAAAAGGGTGAACCAATTGTCATAACCGAAGCAATGAAAATGGAAACGACAATTCAAGCACCAACTGATGGTGAAATTAAGACCGTATTTGTTGAAGCCGGGGATGTCATTGATTCTAACGATTTATTAATTGAAATTATAGATTAGTATAAAAAATTGTAGTGTTACTATTATCACTACAATTTTTTATTTATCATGATTTCATATAACTACTGAAGGAATATTAAGCAGGACCAGTTAAAGTTTGATACAATATTCGTATATTAAAAAAAGAGATGGTAATTATGGATTTTCAAATAAAACCGCGACAATCATTAATAATTTATGTTAATAATATGCGAATGATTCGCCAATTAAGACGTTTTGGTAAAATTGAATATTCATCAACAAAAATGCATTATGTTATTTTGTATGTCAATCAAGATCAAATTGATGATATTAAAGAACGAATTAATAAATTAAAATTCGTCAAACGGGTTCAGTTATCTCACCGACCAGATGTTGATCCTACCATGTCGGATTTGAATGCGGCTGGAATTTATCATAAACTTGATGAGGATGAAAATTAATGCGAGTAGTAGCAGGAGAATTTGGTGGTCGAAAATTAAAAGCTGTTCCAGGAAATGGAACGCGTCCTACCACAGATAAAGTTAAAGAAGCCTTGTTTAATATTATTGGTCCATATTTTGATGGTGGTAATAGTTTAGATTTATTTGCAGGTAGCGGTGGCTTGAGTATTGAAGGGGTCTCTCGTGGGATTGATAAGGCAGTTTTAATTGATATGAGTTATCAAGCCATTAAGACGATTAAAGATAATGTTAGTGTTACGAAGCAAGAAGATAAGTTTGAAATTTATAAACAAGAAGCTAGCAAATCATTAGCGATTTTACAACAACGTGAAATGAGCTTTGCATTAGTTTATTTAGATCCACCATATGCTAAGCAAAAAATTGTTGACAATTTGAATCAGATGGTTGAAATGAACTTACTTGATGATGATGCAATAATTGTTTGTGAAACTGATCAGAATGCAGAATTACCTGATCCACTTGATAATTTTGAAATGATTAGGCATCAAGACTATGGAATTACAGTTATTACGATTTATCGATATATAGGGAGGCAATAAGAGATGAAAGTAGCAATTTTTCCTGGAAGTTTTGACCCATTAACACTAGGTCATTTAGATTTAATAAAACGTGGAAGTCAATTGTTCGATCAATTAGCTGTGGCGGTGATGACCAATACTGCTAAAACGCCGTTGTTTACTGTAGAAGAACGGGTTACTCAAATTAAAGAAGCCGTTCAGCAGTTACCTAATGTTTCGGTTATTACGACAGAAGGCTTAACGGTTGATTTGATGAATAAGATTGGTGCTGATTACTTATTACGGGGATTACGTAATACGGCTGATTTTCAGTATGAACGAGATATTGCAGCGATGAATCTTCATTTGGACAATCAAGTTGAGACCATGTTCATGATGGCTGATCCTAAGTATCAACATCTTTCAAGTAGTTTACTGAAAGAAGTAGCCAACTATGGTGGCGATATTGATGATTATTTGCCTGGTAGTATTAGTAAACAGTTAGCGGAAAAGTTACGAGGAAAATAATTTGAAAAAGCTTGCTAAATGGCAAAAAATTACAATTGGAATTATTTCGTTAATTGTACTAGCTGTTGTAATGTTGTTTCCGTTAAATTCGTATATTGAAACTCCAGGAACTGCGGATGATTTGAAAAGTTATGTTAGCGTTGACAATAAACGTGATAAAAAATCTGGTAGTTTTATGATTACATCAGTTTATATCCAACGTGCTCGCCCAGCTACTTATTTATGGGCGTTAGCTAATCCGCATGCATCAATTGAAAAAGAAGATGATATTACTGGCGGTGTTAGTGATGCCACATATGAAAAAGTTCAGAATTTTTATATGAAAAGTGCGATTAATGAATCAATCGCAACTGCATATCAGGCAGCTGGTAAAGAGTACACTAAAAAATATTTAGGTATTTATGTTCTGCAAGTGACCAGTAATTCAAAGTTCAAACATGACATTAAAGTTGGTGATACTGTCACTGAAGTTAATGGACGTCATTTTAATACGGCGGAAGGTTATCAAAAATACATTGGTCAACAAAAAGTTGGAACTAAAGTAGCAGTTACTTATTTGCATAATGGTAAAGAAAAAACAAGTACGCAGCCGTTGATTAAACTTACAACTAAACGTTCTGGAATTGGAATTATACTGACCGATAATGTCAAAGTAACCACTAAAATACCAGTTGATGTAGAACCAGGTGAATTAGGTGGCCCATCTGGTGGATTAATGTTTAGCTTACAAATTTATGAGCAATTAACCGGACAAAATCTACGTCATGGTCAAAAGATTGCTGGTACTGGTACGATAAATCCTGATGGTTCAGTTGGAGAAATTGGTGGTATTGATAAAAAAATAATAGCCGCTAAAAAATCGGGGGCCAAAATTTTCTTTGCGCCATATTTAAAACCAACTAAAACACTATTAAAATATGAAGAACAGCATAAAACTAATTATCAATTGGCTAAAGCAACCGCTAAAAAATATGCACCAGATATGAAAGTTGTGCCAGTTAAAACTTTTGCAGATGCAGTTAAATATTTAGAAAATCATTAAATAGAAAAGAATCCTTCTTTACGTAATTATTATGTAAAGGAGGATTTTTTTATGGAATTGATAAAAATGATTTGGGATGATTATCGAAAATATTGTTTAATTGGCATTTGTGTTGTAGTTGGGATAATCGTGATTTTGTTTACCCACAAGGCACCAAATAATAACTTGGATATGCCAGTAGCAGCAGAAGACACTCAAAGTAGTAGTCAAAAAAAGTTAACCACGCAAAGTTCCGATACACATTCGGTGGCCTATGTTGATGTAAAAGGTGCAGTTAAGCAACCAGGTGTTTATAAGCTACGTCAAGGATTACGGGCTCAAGATGCGATTGATTGTGCTGGTGGGGTGATTGTAGGCGCGGATGTGAATCATGTTAATATGGCGCAATCGGTCACGGATCAGCAAGTTTTATATGTACCAATGCAAGGTGAAGATAATACGCCAATTGGAGTAAATAATGGTCAGTCTAGTGCTAGTGGCGATGCGCAAGCTGATGTGGTGAACTTGAATACTGCCACTAAAGAGCAGTTGACTAAAATTACGGGTGTCGGTGATAAAAAAGCCGATTTGATTTTACAGTATCGGGAACAACATGGACAGTTTAAAACCATTGATGATTTAAAAGAAGTCAGTGGTTTTGGTGACAAGAGTGTCTATAAGATTCGAGACCAACTTTCAATCTAGTGCTTTGTAACAAGTAGCTTTGATTTATCAATGTTTTTGTTATACTATATGCAAAAGAAAAGAGGACGCTAACACATGGATACTAGAATTGATTGGGATCAATATTTTATGCTTCAAGCGGTATTGCTTGCTTCCAGGAGCACATGTAAACGTCTCTCTGTAGGGGCAACAATTGTGCGTGATAAGCGAATTATTGCGGGTGGTTATAATGGCTCAGTTGCTGGGGATGAACACTGCATTGATCATGATTGCTATTTAATTGATGGACATTGTGTCCGGACGATTCATGCAGAAATGAACGCAATTTTACAATGCGCTCGGTTTGGTGTTTCAACTGATAATGCAGCTATTTATGTAACTGATTTTCCATGCTTACAATGTACAAAAATGTTATTGCAAGCTGGCATCACGCAAATTAATTACTTAAGAAACTATCATAATGATGAATATGCAATGAAGTTGCTCAAATTAAAAAACATTGAATTAAAGCAAGTCAAATTAGATCATGATGTGATTGCCGAAACTAATTTAGAAGATTTTATCGAACGCGACTAAATTAAAAATTATATTCTGTTTCCTGCTTTGTGTGCAGGTCTAATTTGTACTACTTGGTTTTCAAAGCGGCTAGAATTAGTAATCTTAATTATTTGGTTACTAGTAAGAATTATTACCTTACGTCGACGAGACGTGTGGTTAAGTTGTTTGATAGTGAGTTTATGTACCATGGGGTTATGTCAGTATTTAACTTACGAAATTCAGCGCCAAACCTTAAGTAACCAGCAAGAACAACGAGTAAAGCTGCGAATTTATGCAGATGAATTAAAAATTAATGGTGATCGATATCAAGCGCATGCGTATGATGAGATTAAACATCAAAAGGTTCAAGTGACGGGATTTATTGAGTCTAAACAAAGACAGGCCCAATTACTAGAAATTAATGAAACAACCGAGTGGATATTAACCGGACAAACATCAGCGATTCAACCCGCAACTAATGAAAATCAGTTTGATTCAGTCCAATATAATTTAACCAAACATATTTACAATCAAATCAATGTACAAAAAATTGAAAAGATAAATTTGGCGCCGATTTCATGGGATTTTAAATTTCAAAATTGGTGTCATTTAATTCGAAACCAGCTAATTAGATACTTCCAAACAATGCCAAGTACAACGAAAGATTATTGTAACAGCTTATTAATTGGCAATTCACCTAGTGATTTTTATGAAAAAATGTCTGGTGTTAAACAATTAGGACTAATTCATCTTTTTAGTATTTCGGGGATGCATGTCGTTATTTTTATTAGCTTATTAAGAAGAATCTTAGTTCAACTTCACTTTAATCGAGAGTGGACTACTTGGATATTGATTATAATTTTACCTGCATATTTAATTATTGGTGGTGGATCATCTAGTTTAATCCGCTCAATTTTGATGGCTGAGTTTTCTTTATTTGGCAAAGCTAAAATTTGTCAGTTGTCGAAGATCGATATTTGGAGCTTGGGACTGATTGGTGGACTGTTAATTCAGCCTAATGTGTTGTTGACCTTGGGTGGGCAACTGAGTTATTTGTTGGCATTAATGATTCAATTTTTACCAGCGAATCATGAGTCTTTAGGAAATGCAGTATTATTAAATATAATTGGGTTGCCATCAATTTTATATTTTGTATTTGAATGGCATGTATTGAGTTTACTAGCAAGCTATTTAATGATTCCAATGTTCTCTAGTGTAGTCTTTCCACTGGTTATTTTAGCAGCATTATCATTTGGATTAATCCCCGCGCTGACTAATTTTATCGAACAGGGACTGAATTTGTTTCAATTAATAATTAATCAAATCGGTGATTTACCGGGATTGATTCATTTTGGTAAGCCAAGTTTAATCTTAACGTTAATTTTATTTATTATTAGTTTACTAGTATTCGCTAAGCCAAAACTGAAGCGACGATGGATTATATTGATAGCTAGTTACTTAATAATTTTTGGAATAATTCATTTCCCATTATTTGGTGAAGTCGTGTTCTTCGATATTGGTCAAGGAGATAGTTTTTTAATCAGGGAACCGTTTAATCGTAATGTAATCATGATTGATACAGGAGGACAATTATCATTTCCAAAGGCAACTTGGGCAACAGGTACGCCAAGTTCTAGTCGGGCAATGAGAACTTGTATTAATTATTTAAAGAGTCGTGGAATCAGTAGAATTGATACATTATGTTTATCGCATCAAGACACGGATCATATTGGATATAGTAGTGATTTGCTAAAGCACATTACTGTTCAAAGAATTATTTATCCAGCTGGGATGGAAGAGCAGGCAAATTTCAAGCATCAAGTATTACCTTTAGCAATAAAACAACATAGCATTTTGATACCAGTGACTGATAAAACCAAGGTAGTGAATTTACCATTACGAATTTTGCATCCTTTTAATCAAGGCAAAGGTGCTAATGAAGACTCATTAGTTTTAGCTGGTGAATTTGGTCATCAACGATTTTTATTTATGGGTGATTTGGATCGAAATGGTGAAAATGAAGTTGTTCGACGTTATCCAAATTTAAAAACTGATATTTTAAAATTAGGTCATCATGGAAGCAAAACGGCATCTGATCCAAGTTTTATTAAAAGCGTTCATCCCCAATTAGCAATTATTTCGGCTGGCCGGATTAATCGCTATGGTCATCCAAATAATGAGACGATGGAAAATTTAAAAAAACAGCATATTCGATCGCTCTCGACTCAAAAGTACGGTATGATTAAATATGAATATGGACCATTCAACCATAAACAATGGATTACTAAACTGAAGGGAAACGAACTGACATGGATGTTACCACCTTACGAAAACAGTTAAATTCAAAACCGGTGGGACAAGTTTATCTTGTTCTAGGGGAACAAAGTATCCTGATGGAACAAGCTCGGGCTGCATTTAATCAGTTGATTCCGGAAGATCAAAAAGTAATAAATATTGGTAGCTATGATATGGAAACAACACCTTTGGCAGTTGCATTAGATGATGCAATGTCTGCTCCTTTTTTTGGTGAAAAAAGATTAGTATTAATTAATAAGCCTTACTTTTTAACTGGTGATAATAAGTCGACAAAAATTGAACATGATCTTGATAGTTTGGAAGCGTACTTAACTCATCCAGAAACGGATACTATTTTAGTATTTTTAGCTCCATATGAGAAATTAGATGGTCGTAAAAAAATTGTAAAACACTTAAAAAAAATAGCATTAGAAGTTAGTGCAGCACCATTAACAGAACAGGTGTCACGACAGTTAGTTATGCAACAAATCACTGCAGATGGTTATCAAATGACACCGGTGGTTTTAGAAGAGTTAGTGAAGCGAACCAATGCTGATTATTCATTGATGGTGGGTTCAATATCGAAACTTGAATTATTTGATTTACAATATAAAGAAATTTCAATGGCTGGAGTTCAAGGATTGGTACCGCAGTCACTTGATCAGAATGTTTTTGATTTAGTTAATGCAGTTTTAGCTAAGAATTCACAATTGGCAATGCAGCATTATCAAGATTTAATTGAAAGCCAAGAGCAGCCCATTATGATTAATGCAATTTTAGTTGGACAGTTTAGATTACTGATTCAAGTTCATGTATTAGTTCAAAGAGGGTTAAGTCAGGGTGGAATTGCAGCGGAAATTAAGGCACATCCATTTCGTGTTAAAATGGCAATGCAAACGGTTAAAAAGTTTTCTAGTCAGTTATTAGAACAAGCATATGTGGGATTAGTTGATATTGAATTAGAACTAAAAACTACTACACGAGATCCGCAATTATTATTTGAATTGTTTATGTTGAAATATGCTAAATTAGCATCGTAAATTATAGTTAAATAAAAAAGCGCCAAACACTGGAAGTGTTTGACGCTTTTTTATTTACAATGATTATTTAGCATAACGAGCTGATAGACGTGACTTGTCACGAGCAGCTTTATTTGCTTTAATCAAGCCTTTTGAATGTGCACGATCAATAGCTGAAAGAGCATCGTTAAAAGTTTCTTCAAGGTTATCTGCACCTGCAGCCTTAGCCTGTTCGAACTTCTTTACGGATGTACGCATTGAACTTAATTGTGCGGCATTACGTACTTGAGCCTTTTCGTTAACACGGACACGTTCGATTGCTGATTTGATAATTGGCATGGTTTCACCTCCATGAAATATAGTTTATTTAAGTTATTTTTTTCAACACTAAACATTATACAAAAGGACATGAGTATTTGCAAGGACAGTTTAATTTATCAAACTTGCACTATTCGAATAAATACAGTATATTGTTAAGAGTCAAAAAGATTTTTGACGTAACCGGTTCTCAGTTTAGCGATCCTCACCGACGTTTTACTTAGAGCTTGGTTCTATTAATTATTATGAAAGGTGGGAAACTAACATGGCTATTTCACAAGAACGTAAAACTGAAATCATGACTGAATTTGCTCGTCAAGAAGGCGATACAGGTTCTGTTGAAGTTCAAGTTGCAGTTTTAACTGCTGACATTAACGAACTTAATGAACATTTAAGTGTTCATAAGAAGGATTTTCATTCACAACGTGGACTAATGAAGAAGATTGGTCACCGTCGTAACTTGCTTGCATATCTTCGTAAGAATGATACAACTCGTTACCGCGATCTAATCCAAAAATTAGGTTTACGTCGTTAAGATGTAAGAAGGTTGGGCCAAGGCTCAACCTTTTTTTGTACATAATTTTAAAATAAATTTTAGAAGAATTGATAAGTATCGCAATATGTGAAATATGTGGTAAACTTGAGAAAGTAATTATCCGGAATAATATTAATTTAATAAGGGGGAATTTAGAATGACATTTGAGAATGTGGATTTGATGACCGCTGTTGTAACACCATTTGATGATAATAACCAATTAGATATTGCTAAATTAGAAAATATCTTAAATTATTTAATTAAAAATGGTAGCAAAGGATTTATTGTTGGCGGAACAACTGGGGAGACCCCAACGCTATCTCATGATGAAAAAATCACTTTGTATAAAGAAAGTGGACGCATTTTAAAGAATAGAGTACCGATGGTGATTGGTACTGGTTCGAACAATACGCAAGAAACAATCGACTTTACTAAGGAAGCTGGCGCCATTGATGGTGTAGATGCTGCTTTAGTGGTTGTTCCTTACTATAATAAGCCAAATCAAAAAGGAATGATTGCGCATTTTACTGCGGTCGCTAAAGAAAGCCCAGTACCAATCATTATTTATAATATTCCCGGACGAACTGGCGTTACCATGTCTGTCGAGACGGTGATTGCATTAAGTCACGTTAACAATATTATGGGCGTTAAACAATGTACTAACATTGATGATTTAGGTGCAATTGTTAAAGGATCAGCTGATGGCTTCTATGTATATACTGGTGAAGATAATTTGGCCTTAGCTACTAAAGAAATTGGTGGGGCTGGTTTAATTTCAGTTGCGAGCCATGTGTTTGGTAATGAAATTAGTGAAATGTTTGCCGATGTAGATAAAGGTGATGTAAAAGCTGCGGCTGCTATTCAGCGAGAGCTAACACCAAAAATGAAGGCCTTGTTTATGTATCCATCGCCATCACCAGTTAAAGCAGTATTGAATTATCAAGGACACTCAGTCGGCGGATGTCGATTGCCAATTATGGCTTTAGATGAAGATGAAGAAAAAAAATTATTTAAGATTTTAGAAATATAGAAAGATTTAAGGGTGAATTAATGAGTAACAACATTCGGATTGTTCCGATTGGTGGAGTACGTGAAAATGGAAAAAACATGTATTCTGTTGAAGTGGACGACAAAATTTTTATTTTAGATTGTGGTTTGAAATATCCAGAAAATGAAATGTTAGGAATTGACGTTGTAATTCCTGATTGGACATATTTGAAAGAAAACGCTGATCGTGTCGTAGGGGTATTTTTAACTCATGGACATGCTGATGCGATTGGAGCTTTGCCATACTTCTTGGATGATTTTCAAGTTCCAGTATTTGGTTCAGACTTAACAATCGCTTTAGCTAAGCTCGGCGTAAAAGATAAAAGCACGGATGATTTCCACGTAGTTGATCAAAAGACAGAGATTGATTTTGATAACGTAACGGTGTCATTCTTTAAGACAACCCATACGATTACTGAATCATTGGGAATCGTTTTAAAAACTGACAGTGGAGATATTGTTTACACTGGTGATTTTAAATTTGATCAAACTGCTTTACCAGGTTATCAAACTGATTTAGCACGGTTAGCTGAAATTGGTAGTGAGGGTGTATTAGCCTTGCTTAGTGACTCTGCTGGTGCAGAAAACTTTGGTCAAAGTGAACGTGAAAAAACAATTGCAGAGTACATTGTTGAGACGTTCCGTTACTCAACTAACCGAATTGTTGTTGCAAGTGTTGCTTCAAACATCTTGCGGATTCAACAAGTTTTGGATGCAGCTGCTGAAGTTGATCGTAAAGTAGTCCTTTCAGGTCATGACTTAGAAAAAATTGTTAAGACGGCAATGGCATTGGGTAAAATTAAATTACCTGATGAAAAAATCTTAATTAATATTGAAGAAGCTGATCAACTTGAAGATAATCAAGTTGTAATTCTTGAAACTGGTAAGATGGGTGAACCTATTAAATCACTTCAAAAAATGGCTTCCGGTGATGATAAGGATGTTAAATTAGGATCCAATGATCTAGTCTTTATTACCACTACACCTTCAACGGCAATGGAAACAACAGTTCAAAAAACACGTGATATGATTTATCGTGCTGGAGCAGAAGTTAAATCAATTTCTGATGATCTCCAACCTTCAGGTCATGCTAGTCAAAATGATCTTCAATTAATGTTGAATTTCATGAAACCTAAGTATTTCGTTCCTATTCAAGGTGAATATCGTTTGCTTAGTCAACATGCCAAATTAGCTGAAGAAGTTGGTATTGACGCTGATAATATCTTCATTACTTCTAAAGGGGATGTACTTGACTATAATGGTCAAGAAATGCATCTGGGTGATAGCGTTGAAGTTGGCGACACGATGATTGATGGAATTGGTGTCGGCGATATTGGTAATATTGTTTTACGTGATCGTCGGGTATTAGCTGAAGATGGAATCTTTGTAGTAGTTGTGACAATTGATCGTCGTAAGAAGAAAATTGTTGCGCAACCAAAAATTACATCGCGCGGATTTGTCTTTGTAAAAACTAATCGTGAATTGATGAATCAAAGTGCTAAATTAGTTGAAGAAACCGTACAAGATAATTTAGATAATAAAGAATTTGATTGGGGACATCTTAAACAAGATGTTCGTGATAAATTAAATCGTTTCTTATTTGAACAAACCAAACGTCATCCGGTGATTCTTCCAGTAATTATGGAAGTTAACCAACATGCTCGTAAAATCAATAAGAAAAAGCCAAAACAACAAGATAAAGAAAAACAAGTAGATTCAGAATAATTATGGAAAGGACTGTCAGCAAAACATTAGTTTTGTCACAGCCCTTTTTATTTAAGGATGTGAAGCTTAATGAATGATGAACAATTGAAACAATTTGCAGAGGCTAAGACAGCTGTTGAAGAGCAAAACTGGGGCTTAGCTAGTAACTTGTTGGAACTTTTGTATCAATCAATTCCAGATCAAGAAGTTAATCGATTATTAGTGCAGTCACTATATGAAGATGAACAATTTCAAACGGCATTAACTTATGCATTAGAATTTGAATCATCATATCTAATTGATGAAGAATCAAGTAACCTAATTATTTCTGTTTTCAGTGCGACAAATCAGTTTATTCGGGCGAGAGTATTTGCAAATCTGCTTACAGATAACAATCATCAGACTATAATTATTAATGAAATTATTCAGGCGGAAGAACAAGCTAAACTTAATTTAACAGAAACGATTGCAACTAATCTGAAACATTTTTACCATTTAGGGGATGTTATTTTTTCAGAACAGAAACAGCGATTTGAGAATGCTTATCAGTTACCGCTATCTGAATATATAAAAGGGGCTAGCTTTTTGTTAAGAGATCCGTATACCAATCTCTTAATTCGTTCCTCAATAGTTCAGATTTTGCAACAATTAAAATTGGATCAAATATTTAAAATGTTATGGATTGATGAACGTGAATATGAGTTTAATGCGGCAACAATCATTCCATTAGATGACAATAATATTTATTGTGAAGTTAATGAGTTATTTAAGCAGAAAATGGGCAACGAAGATCCAGTCTTACTAGATGCTTTGCTACGAGAGTTTAAATTACAAATGGTATTTAGTTATCCGTTTATTGAAAAAATTATTATTAACACTGAGCTTTGGACAGAAATTTCAATTAAAAAAATTATGAATCAAGAATTAAATGAAAAGACACCAGAAATTGAAGTAATATTAGATTGGCAGAATGCTTTAAATCACTTGAGTGAACAACTTTTTAAAAATATGAGTTAAAAGTTTGGATTTAATTGTTTACAAATAAATTTGTACTGTATATAATGGTTAAGGTTTCTCATCGAGGTGTCGTAAATGACTTTTAATTCTCGAAGAGAAGTAGTATAATTATTCTTTAAAGGTGTGTCAGTTACTACCGAGTAGCTGACATCATACTTACACAATATCTGGAGGGTTTTAATAATGGCAGAAAAACAACATTATGAACGTACAAAACCTCATGTTAACATTGGTACTATTGGCCACGTTGATCATGGGAAAACAACTTTAACAGCAGCTATCACAGCAGTGCTAGCTACTAAGGGATTGGCTGAAGCTGCAGACTTTGCAACTATTGATGCTGCTCCTGAAGAAAAAGAACGTGGTATTACTATCAACACAGCCCACGTTGAATACGAAACTGAAGCACGTCATTATGCACATATTGATGCACCTGGACATGCTGATTACGTTAAGAATATGATTACTGGTGCTGCACAAATGGATGGTGCCATCCTTGTTGTTGCTGCAACTGATGGTCCTATGCCACAAACACGTGAACATATCCTTCTTGCTCGCCAAGTTGGTGTTGATTACATCGTTGTATTCCTTAACAAGACTGATCTTGTTGATGATGACGAATTAGTTGACTTAGTTGAAATGGAAGTACGTGAATTACTTTCAGAATATGATTTCCCAGGCGATGATATTCCTGTTATCCGTGGATCTGCTCTTAAAGCCCTTGAAGGCGACGAAGAACAACAAAAGGTTATCATGGAACTTATGGATACTGTTGACTCATACATTCCAACTCCAAAACGTGATACAGACAAGCCATTCTTGATGCCTGTTGAAGATGTATTCACAATTACTGGTCGTGGTACTGTTGCTTCTGGTCGTATCGACCGTGGAACAGTTAACGTTGGTGATGAAGTTGAAATCGTTGGTCTTCATGAAGACGTTACAAAGACTACAGTTACTGGTCTTGAAATGTTCCGTAAGACTCTTGATCTTGGTGAAGCTGGAGACAACGTTGGTGCATTGCTTCGTGGTATTAACCGCGAACAAATCGAACGTGGACAAGTTTTGGCTGCTCCTGGCTCAATCAAGACTCATAAAAACTTCAAAGCTGAAGTTTATATCTTGACTAAAGAAGAAGGTGGACGTCATACTCCATTCTTCTCAAACTACCGTCCTCAATTCTATTTCCATACTACTGACGTTACCGGTGTTATCGGTTTGCCAGACGGTGTAGAAATGGTTATGCCTGGTGATAATGTTACATTTGATGTACAACTTATCAACCCAGTTGCTATTGAAAAGGGTCTTAAGTTTACTGTTCGTGAAGGTGGCCATACTGTTGGTGCCGGTGTCGTTTCAGAAATCGAAGACTAATATATAGTTTTAAAAACTTGGTAAACTTTGTTTACCAAGTTTTTTTTGTATTTATCTCTCAATTGTTTACTTTTTCCGCTCGATACGGTAGACTAAACAGGTATGAAAAAAAGTATTCTAAATAAATGATTAATAGTGTATGGAGGAAACAACATGTCTGCAAAATGGGAACGCGATAGCGAAACCAACCAAGGAACATTAACATTTGATATTGATGTCGATACAATTAAGAAGGGAATCGATTCAGCTTTTGCTAAAGCCAAAAAGACTTTGGCAGTACCTGGATTCCGTAAAGGCAAGATGCCTCGCCAAATTTTTAACCAAATGTACGGCGAAGAAGCATTGTACCAAGATGCTTTGAATATTGTTTTACCAGAAGCTTATGAAGCTGCTATTAAAGAAGCTGGTATCGAACCAGTTGATCAACCACACATTGATGCTGAAAGCATGGAAAAAGATCAACCATGGGTTTTAAAAGCAATTGTGACTGTTAAGCCAGACGTTAAGTTAGGCGAATATAAAGGATTAACTGTTCCTAAGCAAAGCACTCGTGTTTTGGTTAAAGAAGTTGATGCTGAGCTTGAAAAGCAACGCCAACAACAAGCTGAACTTGTTCTTAAAGAAGACAAAGAAGCTAAAAATGGCGATACAGTTGTAATCGACTATGTTGGTTCAATTGATGGTGAAAAATTTGATGGTGGTTCAGCTGATAACCATTCACTTGAATTAGGATCAAACTCATTTATTCCTGGATTTGAAGAAGAATTAGTTGGTCATAAAGCTGGTGAAGATGTTGAAGTTAAAGTTACATTCCCAGCTGACTATCAAGCTGATGAATTAGCTGGTAAAGAAGCTATTTTTGCTACTAAGATTCATGAAGTTAAGGAAAAACAACTTCCAAAACTTGATGATGAATTTGCTAAGGATGTTGACGAAGACGTTGACTCACTTGACGAATTAAAAGATAAGACAAAAGCTAACCTTAAAGAACAAAAAGAATCACAAGCCAAAGAAGCTATCGAAGAATCAGCAATTAACCAAGCGGTTGATAATGCTGAAATTAAAGATATTCCACAAGCAATGTTGGATGATGATACTGATCGTCAAATGCAACAATACTTGGCAAACATGCAACAACAAGGTATTAACCCAGAAATGTATTTCCAAATCACTGGTTCAACCAAAGAAGATTTGCAAAAACAATTTGCTGGTGATGCAGAACATCGTGTAAAGACTAACCTTGTTTTGGAAGCCATTGTTGAAGATGCTAAACTTGCACCTACTGATGAAGAAGTTAAGACTGAAATTAAAGACTTAGCTGCTCAATACGGTATGGAAGAAGCAGCAGTTGAAAAGGCACTTTCTCGCGATATGATCGCGCATGATATTGCTATTAAACAAGCTGTTGATATCATTCGTGATTCAGCAAAACAAGAAAAGACAGCTAAAAAAGCTACTGATAGTGAAGACAAATAATAACAATTAGTTATTAAGATTAATTTACTAGTTAAAGTGAGTTGTTCCAAAACTTTTGTTTTGGAATAACTCACTTTTTTATCCAGAAGATATGAGTCAATTGTTCGTAATAATGACTTATATTTGATATGATAATAGTAATGAAAAATAAGAGGAGGAATCTGATAAATGTTTGAAGATACTACTGGTATGGATTCCGTAAACTGTTCGTTCTGTGGTAAGTCACAGGATCAAGTGAAAAAGATTGTTGCTGGTCCTGGGGTTTATATCTGTAATGAATGTATTGATTTATGTAAAGAGATTATTGATGAAGAAATTGCTGAAGACTCAGCAGCTTCATTTTTGGAAGTGCCAACTCCAGCTGAAATTGTTGGTAAATTAAACGATTATGTAATTGGTCAAGAAGACGCTAAAAAGACGTTATCGGTAGCTGTTTATAACCATTATAAACGTGTTAATGCTATGCTAGATGATAATGAAGAAGATGCAGAATTACAAAAGAGTAATATTAGTTTAATTGGGCCAACCGGTTCCGGTAAAACTTATTTAGCACAGTCATTAGCTCGTATTTTGAATGTTCCATTTGCAATTGCTGATGCAACGACGTTAACTGAAGCGGGTTATGTTGGTGAAGATGTTGAAAATATTATTTTAAAGTTATTACAATCAGCTGATTATGATGTAGAGCGTGCTGAAAAAGGTATTATCTATATTGATGAAATTGATAAGATTGCTAAGAAAAGTGAAAATGTTTCGATTACTCGTGATGTATCGGGTGAAGGTGTGCAACAGGCACTTTTAAAAATTCTTGAAGGAACAATTGCGAATGTTCCACCTCAGGGAGGTCGTAAGCACCCTCAACAAGAGTTCATTCAGATTGATACCAAAAACATTTTATTCATCGTTGGTGGAGCATTTGATGGGATTGAATCAATCGTTAAGGATCGCCTTGGTGATAAAACAATTGGATTTGGTAGTAGTTCTCGTGAAATCGATGATGTCACAGAGAAAAATCTTTTACAACATGTTAATCCAGAAGATATGTTGAAATTTGGTTTAATTCCTGAATTTATTGGCCGTTTGCCAATTTTGACAGCTCTACAATTACTTGATGAAGAAGATTTAGTGCGTATTTTAACAGAACCTAAAAATGCATTAGTTAAGCAATATCAACGATTAATTAAACTTGATAATTGTGAACTTGAATTTACTGATGGGGCGTTGAAAGCGATGGCTAGTTTAGCGATTGAACGTAAAACTGGGGCTCGTGGACTACGTTCAATAATTGAAGATGTTATGCGAGACGTGATGTATGAATTACCTAGCCGAGAAGATGTTGTTAAGGTAGTTATTAATAAGCGTAATGTTGTTAATGGTACAGAACCAGAATATGTTTTAAAAGAAAAAGCATCATAACATGTTATACTAAATGATGTTGAGTGAGGCCCAATGATCGGGTCTCTTTTATTGTAAAAAAATAGCAGCGGAGGTTACAAAAGATGGAAGTTCATGAAGTTGAAATAGTAATGAGTGCCGTATCGGAGACCCAATATCCGACTACCGGGTATCCTGAAATTGGATTGGTTGGTCGTTCCAATGTTGGTAAATCTTCGTTGACAAATGTACTTATTAATAGAAAAAGTTTGGCTAGGACTTCAAGTCAACCTGGTAAAACTAGAACTTTGAACTTTTATGAAGTAGAACATCAGCTCTATTTTGTCGATGTCCCAGGTTACGGTTATGCAAAAGTATCGAAAAAAGAACGTGAAAAATTTGGTGTGATGATTGAACATTATATGACAACTCGCGAACAATTACGTGGGGTAGTTCAGTTAGTTGATTCAAGACATGCGCCATCGGCTGATGATGTTTCAATGCATGAATGGCTACGCTATTATGATATTCCCGTATTAGTTGTTGGAACTAAGGTTGATAAAATAAAACCAGGTGTCCGCAATAAAGCTGAAAGCCTAATTCGTAAAACGTTAAATATGGATGGCGAAACGGAACTTGTTTTATTTTCAGCGGAAACTAAAATGGGAAAAGATAAAGTATGGGATTGGATTGAATCACATATTGGGGGAGTCGAATAATGGAATTTAACGAATATCAAAAAGCGGCCAATCGAACTTTATACGGTAATGAACAGGTGCTAACTAACTGTGCTTTAGGACTTGCTGGGGAAACTGGTCAAGTTGTTGATTTAGTTAAAAACTATACTTTTAGAGGCAAAGATTTGGATAAAGATGAGCTTAAGCATGAAATGGGAGATGTGCTTTGGTATTTATCACAAGTTGCTGAATGGGCAGACATTACGTTTGAAGATATTGCTCAAACTAATATTGAAACCTTAAATAAACGTTATCCAGATGGATATCAAAATTAAAAAACTAGTGCAAAATCACGGAAAAGTGATTTTGCACTAGTTTTTATTTTAAAGATAAAGTATGGATGGGTTAAATGTAATTAAAAAATCAACAAAATTATTTTTCTGTTGGTTTCTTATCATCTTTAGATTCTTTTTCAGTCTGATCTTTTGGCTTTTGTTCAGTTTTTGGTTTTGGCTCAGAAGCGAACTTTGCAAACATTTCATCTAAATCTTCTTTGCGATTAACTAATAGTCCCATCAGCATTCATCCCTTTCAGTTGTCTTAATGTACTAAATAATATCATGCAAAATAATAAAAGTAAATTAATTGGAAGATTCATTAGTGAAAGTTAAGTACGGAGAACGTTTAATGAATTAGGTGAATTAAATAGATGAATATTATTCAGTTATATTTGAATATTGAGTTATTTTTTGTATAAACGAAGTAAAAACAGAAAAACAATTGAATAAACAAACATAAAATAGTATAATAATCTACATTGATATAGACAATAAATTATTTGTCGAGGAGGAACTGTAATGGAAAAACAAGCAGTAATTAAAATAGATAAATTACAAAAAATGTATGGTGATAATGCCGTATTAAAAGATATTTCGGAAGAAGTAAATTCTGGAGAAGTTATTTGTGTTATTGGCCCTTCAGGAGCTGGAAAGTCAACGTTCTTACGTTGCTTAAATTTATTAGAAACGCCCACTAGTGGATCGGTATTATTTGAAGGTAACGATTTAACGACGTTAGATGAAAAACATGTTAATCAATTACGTGAAAAAATGGGAATGGTTTTTCAAAGTTTTAATTTATTCCCTAATATGACAGTGATTGAAAATTTGAAGTTAGCTCCTAAAAAGGTTAAAAGTGTATCTGATGAAGAAGCTACCAAGATTGCTAAAGAGCTTTTGAAGAAAGTTGGCATGTCAGATAAAGCAGACGCTTATCCAGTTAGTCTTTCTGGTGGTCAACAGCAACGGGTTGCAATTGCCCGCGCATTAGCGATGAATCCAGAAGTAATGTTATTTGATGAACCAACTAGTGCTTTAGATCCTGAAATGGTTGGTGAAGTTTTAAAAGTAATGAAAGATTTAGCTAATGAAG
Organism: Paucilactobacillus oligofermentans DSM 15707 = LMG 22743; assembly: GCF_001434315.1. Classification (GTDB taxonomy): domain Bacteria; phylum Bacillota; class Bacilli; order Lactobacillales; family Lactobacillaceae; genus Paucilactobacillus; species Paucilactobacillus oligofermentans. Next base: position 83,591 of record NZ_AZFE01000032.1, read on the forward strand.
GGATGACGATGGTAGTCGTAACCCATGAAATGGGCTTTGCTAAGAGTGTAGCTGATACTATTTGGTTTATGGCAGATGGCTATATTCAAGAATCTGCTGCACCAGATAAGTTCTTTTCAAACCCAACTACTGATCGTGCTAAGGACTTTTTAGAAAAAATTTTAGAAGCATAAATTACAAAATACGTAAGAAGACAATGACGATATTCGTTATTGTCTTTTTTTTTATTAAAAAAGCTTGCAAATAAATCAATATATAGTTATAGTGTAATAGATATCTAGAACACTAGATACCTAGAAAAGGATTTATAAATTAATTGGTTGAATAAGTGGAGGTAAAAAAATGAATGCAAAAAAAGTTGTCGAAATAAATGAAGTAACTAAAACATATGGTAAGAAAAATCAGAAACAGTATCAAGCTCTTAAAGGAGTTAGCTTTGAGGTTGAGTCTGGTGAATTTGTTGGAATTATGGGTGCCAGCGGTTCGGGTAAAACAACATTACTTAATATTTTAAGTACTCTTGATAAACCAACTAGTGGTTCTGTAAAAATTAATGGTAATGATGTGACTGAGTTGAAGGGTAATCAATTAGCTGATTTTCGTTCAAGTGAAATTGGGTTTATTTTTCAAGATTTTAATCTACTTGAAAGTTTAACCGCCCGTGAAAATATCGCATTACCATTATCATTGCAAAATGTTTCACCGAAAGAAATTGCACCTAAAGTTGAATCAATTGCGAAAACTTTGGGAATCGAATCCATTTTAGATTCTTATCCAACCGAAGTTAGTGGTGGTCAAAAACAGCGAATTGCTGCAGCACGCGCATTAGTCCACAATCCGTCAGTATTATTTGGTGATGAACCAACTGGTGCATTAGATTCACAAAGTGCAACGGAACTATTAGATACAATGCGTAAGTTAAATGAGCAACAGCAAGTATCAATTTTATTGGTAACTCATGATCCATATTCTGCAAGTTATGCAAAACGAATTTTATTCATAAAAGATGGTCAAATTGGAACTGAACTTACACGTGGCGATAAGAGTCAACAAGATTTCTATCAAGAAATTCTTGTTGAACTTGGCACTTTCCAAGATTAGGAGGAGAGTCTAATGTTAAACAAATTAGCTTTATCGGGAATCAAAAATCGATTACGAGATTATATCGTGTTATTTTCTGGCTTAATTATCAGTAGTGCTATTTTTTATATGTTTATGGCATTAGCAACAAATAAATCATTTATTACGAATAATGCTGCCGGCTCAAATGCTAAGATTGTGTTTATGTTTGGGGCGGTTCTACTAATGATTATTACGTTTGTTTATGTGTCATATGCCAATTCATTTTTACTTTCAATGCGTAAGCGTGACTATGCCACATTTATGATGTTAGGGGCAAAAGGATCAAAAATTAGTCAATTAATTTTTATTGAGACGATCACCATTGGAATTACCGCTACTGCAGTTGGAATTATCGCTGGAGTTGGTTTAACTGCAGGGGTTGGGAATGCTTTGATTAATATGCTCGGCGTTTCATCTAAAAACTTCAGTGCATTTTACTTTCCAGCGATTGTGGATACGTTAGCTTTCTTTATGATTGTATTTTTAATTGCTTCACTAGTAAATGCAATTAAAATGAGTAAAAAGCCAATTTTAGAGCTATTACATTCTAATCAAATACCAAATCGAAATAAAACTAAGTTTAGTATACAAATTTTGCAAACTATTATTGGAATTGGCTCTTTAGCGGTGGGATATTGGGCAATGGCATCAATTAAAGATTTGAAATTATCGGCCCTACCAATCGCCTTAGTGGCAATTGTAATCGGAAGTTATTTATTATTTAATGCAGTTGTGGTTGTAATTATCAATTTACTCAAACGTAACCTTAACTTTGCAAATAAAAATTTGCGTAATTTTACGTTGTCACAAATAAATTTTAGAATTCATTCATATACAATGATTCTTTCGACGGTTTCAATTTTATTTGCATTAGCATTAGGGGCAATCACGGTTGGAATGGGGTTTAAAAATGAAATCCCAGAAATTGCTGATAAAGGGGTTACGTATGATGTCGTAACTCATAGTCAAGATACACAAACTAAAAAATTAACTAGTAAATTAACTGGTGTCAAAGAGCAAGTAACGTACACTTATAAAGTGGCGGGTAATGAAGTTTATTTTATTAATACTGAGTTTAACGATAACCCAATCTTATATCCAAAACGGGATAGTCGAGGACTGATTAGTGATAATAAATACGAAAAAATTACACCCAAATCGATGAGTAAAAATGAGACTGAATACTCATATGCCTTGATTGATTTAATTAATGGAGTTACTGATTATGAAAATACAAAAATAAATTTTGTTACGAAAACAAGCTTTAGTCAATTAAGCGGTAAGCCACAGACTTTTACTACCTTTAAATTAAAAGATTTTCAAACCAATTTGAAACAAGCTAAGCAAATTCAAATGCATGAAAATAAATTATTCCCAAAGAGTGATCTTTATGGTAGTAGTAAATATGATATGTATGAGCAAAATATGGGACTGCTTGGAGGATTAGCTTTTATGGGTTACTTCCTCGGCCTAGCGTTCTTAGCAATGCTGGCAAGTACGTTAATGTTTAAAATTTTGGCAGGAGCAGATTATGATAAGGGTCGTTATCGGATGCTTAAACGAATGGGCGTACGACAATCATTATTAAAAAATTCAATTCGAAGTGAGTTAGCAGTATTATTTGGTTTACCAGCTGCTTTAGGGATTGTACATGTTTTATTCGGATTACAATTTTTCAAAATTCTGTTAATTGATCCATATGCGGGGATTATGCTGCCGTTTATTGCGTTTATTATTATCTATCTAATTTATTATCTAATTACGGTTTGGTTATATGAAAAAATTGTTATGAATGACTAATTTTCAAAGAGCAAAAGGTTAAAACCTTTTTGCTCTTTTTTTGAGGATAAAAGAAACCGTATTTTTGCTAAAAAATCGCTAATAGCCTATAATAAAGCGAGCTATTTGAAACGGAGGTCGAACACGTGGCCAGTGAATATTTGGAACATAAATTAACATTATTACCTGCAGAACCTGGTTGTTACATGATGAAAAATGTAAACAGTCAGATTATTTATGTTGGAAAGGCAAAAAACTTACGTAGTCGAGTCCGTTCATATTTTAAAAGTGCGCATGAAGGCAAAACCGCGAAGTTAGTTAGCGAAATTGTTGATTTTGAAACGATTGTGACTTCAACCAATAAAGAGTCGTTTTTATTAGAAATTACCTTAATTCAAAAACATCAGCCATATTATAATATTCGACTAAAACGAGGGACTGGTTATCCATATATCAAGATTACGAAAGAACGTGATCCAGAGATTAAGATTACTGGTGAAGTGAAAAAAGATGGGGCATATTATTTCGGCCCATATCCAAATGTGTATGCCGCAGAAGAGACGATTCACTTTATTCAAAAGGTTTATCCATTGCGAAGATGCAATGGATTTCAAGGACGTCCGTGTTTGTATTATCATATGGGTCAATGCTTAGGGGCTTGTTTTCAAACAGTACCAACCGAACGATATGATAATCAAATCAAACATATTAAATCATTCTTAAGTGGGAACACAGCCAAAGTAAAACAAAAGTTAAATGTGGAAATGAAACAAGCTGCTGAGTCAATGGAATATGAGCGAGCTGGTGATTTGCGTGATCAGCTACATTATATTGAAGTGACAGTTGAAAAACAGAAAATTATTTCAAATGATAAGACCCCACGTGATCTATTTAATTTTTATTTAGACAAAGGTTGGTTATCGATACAAGTTTTCTTTATTCGCCAAACGCGATTAATGAAACGTGAAAAACGATTATTTCCCATTGTGGATACGGCAGCAGAAGAAATGTCCACGTTTATTATGCAATTCTATAATCGGAAAAATAACGTGTTACCTAAAGAAATTTTGGTACCAAAAGGAATTCAAACAGAAGAAATTAGTGATATCTTAGGCATTCCGGTTAGAACACCGCAACGAGGTGAAAAGCGTGAATTATTAGAGTTGGCTGAAAAAAATGCTCGATTGGTTTTAGAAGAAAAGTTTAGATTACTGGAACTAGATGAGCGGAAGTCTGTTGGAGCAATGCAAGAAATAGCTGATGCTCTTAATTTGCCATTAGGACATAAAATTGAGGCGTTTGATCATTCACATATTCAAGGATCAGACTTAGTGTCAGCATTAGTTGTATTTGTTGATGGTCATCCAAATAAAAATTTATATCGTAAATATAAGTTAGAAACTGTTGACCATGCAGATGAAGCAGCAAGTACACGTGAAGTTATTCGCCGTCGTTATACACGCTTATTAAAAGAACATGAAAACATGCCAGACATGATTTTTATGGATGGTGGAGAAATTCAAATGAATGCGGCTAAGGACGTATTGGAAAATGAGTTAGGCTTGGATATTCCAGTAGTGGGGATGGTGAAGAACAATCATCATAAAACGGCTGATCTATTATTTGGTGGAAATGATGAACATATTAATCTAAATCCGAAAAGTCAGGGCTTTTATTTAGTTCAACGAATTCAAGATGAAGTTCATCGCTTTGCAATTACTTTTCATCGTAAGGTTCATAATAAACACTCGTTGAGTTCTCGATTAGACGAAATTGCTGGGGTAGGTCCTCGAACACGTAATAAATTGTTAAAAGAAATGGGTTCAATTAGTAAAATTGCGTCAGCTTCAATTGAAGATTTGCGTGCATTGGGAATTCCACAAAACACTGCTCAGTTAATTAAAGTCTCATTGCAGAAGAATGCTGAAATTGCAAAAGGTAGTAGTCATGATTAACTTTGACTATCGACCGAAAGTCGCCTATACTAGTAGCTTATGATAAAGTTGAACGGAGAAAATAAATGTTTGTAGATCAAATTAAAATTGAATTACGTGCGGGTAAGGGTGGCGATGGTATGGTTGCCTTTCGTCGCGAAAAGTATGTTCCAAATGGTGGCCCTGCTGGTGGTGATGGTGGCCGAGGCGGTAGTATTGTGCTTCGAGTTGATGAAGGTCTAAGAACTTTAATGGATTTTCGTTATCATCGTATCTTTAAAGCTGATAACGGTGGTAAGGGAATGATCAAGCAAATGACTGGCCGTAGTGCCGAAGATACAATCATTTCTGTTCCCCAAGGAACCACCATTAAAGACGTCTCTAATGGTAAAATCATTGGTGATTTAATTGATGAAGGTGACGAATTAGTCGTTGCTGCTGGTGGCCGAGGTGGTCGTGGTAATATTCGTTTTGCCAGTCCCAGAAATCCAGCTCCTGAAATCGCTGAAAATGGTGAACCAGGTGAACAAATAGAAATTGAACTTGAATTAAAAATGCTTGCTGATGTTGGATTAGTTGGGTTTCCATCAGTTGGTAAATCAACATTCCTTTCTGTCGTTACAGGTGCTAAGCCTAAGATTGCGGAATATGAATTTACAACATTAGTACCAAATTTAGGAATGGTTAAGCTAGATGATGGCCGTGATTTTGCAATGGCCGATCTACCTGGATTAATTGCTGGTGCTTCAAAAGGGGTTGGACTTGGATTACAATTCTTACGCCATATTGAACGAACTCGAGTTATTTTACACATGGTCGACATGAGTAGTGAAGATCAAGAACAAGCTATTAATCGATTTAAAGATATTAATAATGAATTAGCTAGTTATGATCCTGAATTATTGAAGCGGCCTCAGATTGTGGTTGCAACGAAGATGGATCTACCCAACTCAGCTGATAACTTAGAAGTATTTAAAGAACAATTAGCTGAGGATAATTCACTAGCTGTTAAGCCGGTATTATTCTCAATTTCAGCGGTAACACATCAAGGCGTTGCTGAATTATTAAAAGCAACAGCTAAGTTACTTGATGAAACACCATCATTCTTGATGAAAAATAATATGGATGAAACTGTGTCTGAATTATATAAGTTCGAGGAAGACGAAGCACCATTTGAAATTAATCAAGATGAATATGGCATTTGGGTATTAACTGGAAACAAAATTGAACGCTTGTTTGATATGACTGATTTGGATCATGAAGAAAGTGCTATGCGCTTTGCACGTCAATTACGTTCAATGGGTGTTGATGATGCTTTACGAACTGCGGGTGCTGAGACTGGTGATACCGTACAAATTAGGAAGTTTACATTTGATTTTGTTGAATAATCTGAGGAAGTTATAATTATCCTAATAAAATATTATTTTTATCTAAGCGATAGCCAAAAATTCGGGTATCGAGATTATGAAAATAAAGATGTTCATCAGGATTTAATTGGGAAACCCTTGCTTGAAATTGATTTAAAGTGAGTGGTTTCAACTTGATATTTTCAATTAAAATAATTTGGCCATTAGGTCCTAAATTTAATTCACTAACCGGATGGGTTTGATGATTTATTTCGACATTTACAATGTGTGTGCCTGTAAGGTCTGCTGTTGAAGTGTTGAAGTCAATTAATCGCATAAGTTCCTCCGGTTAGTGTTTTTGATTGAAATAAACTATGATAAAATTATTATAGAGATGTAAATGATTTAGCACAATGAATTGTGTATAGAAAGTTGTAAAAAATTATGCAAATTGAATTTTTAGGTACCGGTGCAGGGTCACCAAGTAAGCAACGAAACGTGACAAGTATTGCACTACGATTACTAGAAGAACGTAACGCAATCTGGTTATTTGATGTCGGGGAAGCCACCCAACATCAAATTTTGAGAACTACTATTCGTCCGCGTAAAATTGAAAAAATTTTTATTACTCATTTACATGGTGATCATATTTTTGGCTTACAAGGTCTGTTAAGCTCACGGTCATTTCAAGGTGGGGATGAACCACTGACAATTTATGGACCAACGGGAATTCAAAAATACGTTAAAACTTGTCTGTCAGCAAGTGAATCAAAATTAAGTTATCCACTAAACTTTATTGAAATTTCTGAACCTGGTGTAGTTTTTGAAGATTCAACTTTTAAGGTTGAATGTGATCATCTAGATCATAAAATAGAATGTTTTGGGTACCGCATTACCGAAAAAGATCATCCAGGTGAATTGTTAGTTGATAAATTACGTGAGGCTGGAATTCCGTCAGGGCCACTTTATGGCCAACTTAAGGCGGGTAAAAAAGTTGAGTTATCAGATGGAAGAATACTTGATGGAAATGACTTTATTGGACAACCACAAAAGGGTAGAATTGTAACTATTCTAGGTGACTCACGAAAAATTGATGCTAGTATTAAGCTTAGTGAAAATGCTGATGTGTTGGTTCATGAAAGTACGTATGGTAAGGGTGAAGCTAAGATGGCGAGAAATCACTATCACTCTACTAGTGTCCAAGCAGCTGAAGAAGCTAAAAAAGCTGGTGCACATAAGTTGTTATTAACCCATATTTCAGCAAGATATATTGGTCGTGATGCTTATGAATTAGCTTATCAAGTAAGAGATATTTTTGAAGATACACGTGTGGTAAATGATTTTGATGTTTTTGACATACCGTTTAAAGGTTAAATAAAAATTGAGGTGATGAATCATGTTAACTTTATACCAACTTAAAGCATTGCGTTCATTGAAAAATAAGATTGTTTTAGTTACGGGTGGATCAAGTGGAATTGGTGAATCAGTTGCATATGAGGCCGCAAAACGTGGAGCTATTGTGGTCGTTGTGGCACGAAATCTACGCAAACTAAATTATGTGGCCAAGAAATGTTTAATCTTATCTGGTCGACCAGCATTTTCATTTGCAGCAGACCTAACTAATCCCGATCAGGTAGATAGTGTCTTAGCACAAATTACCCGTGAGGTTGGAAGTGTTGATATTCTAGTGAATGCAGCTGGATTTGGTGATATGTCACCATTAATTGATGAATCTAAAAAACGTATGCAAAAAATGGTTCAACTTAACTTATTAGCTTTGATGTATTTAAGTCGTCAAGCATCACGTCAAATGATTAGTCAAGGATATGGGGCAATCGTTAATATTGGTTCAATTGCTGGTAAAATTCCGACACCTAATAGTAGTGTATATTCGGCTACTAAGGCAGGCGTGATTAGTTTTAGTAATATTTTACGGATGGAAGTAGCAGATTATGGAATTCAAGTATTAACGGTCAATCCAGGACCAGTTGAAACGAAATTCTTTGATAAAGCTGATCCTTCGGGTAATTATTTAAGTCATTTACCTAAAAGGGTAGTTCTTGATTCAACTACGATTGCAAAACGAATTTGGGGTAGTATTGGTTATCCTGTTCGGGAAATTAATATTCCGTGGTATTTTAATATAGCAATTTTGGGTTATCATATTGCACCAGGACTGGGTGATTGGGCAATTAAAAAGTTTTTTGATTATAAATAATAAAATTAAAAAATCGAAGAAGTTCCATTGGGGACTTCAATACATAAATAATAAGAATGGTGGGAATGTTAGTGTTAGAATCGCAGTTTAATTGGGAGATGCCGGAAGTTGTCGACACTGCTAGTGCTAAAGAATTACAAAAAAAGTTTAAACTAACGCCCACCATTAGTAACATTTTGGTTAATCGTGGTTATGATTCTGTTGAGACAGTCGAAAAATTTCTGAATCCACAGATAACGGATATTTATGCGCCAGATTCATTACATGATATTGATAAGGCAGTCGAAAGAATTCGTCAATCCATTGAAGCTGGTGACCAGATTACCATTTATGGGGATTATGATGCGGATGGGATAACTAGTACTTCGGTGATGTATGAATCACTGTTAACTGTCGGCGCTAATGTTAATTTCTATGTGCCTAATCGATTTACTGATGGTTATGGTCCTAATGTGGAAGCCTTTGGTAGATTAATTGAAGCTGGAACACAATTAATTGTGACAGTTGATAATGGTGTTTCTGGTAATGAAGCAATTGATTTTGCTAATCAGCAGGGTGTGGATGTAGTTGTAACTGATCATCATGAAATACCTGAAAAATTACCAGCGGCATACGCAATTGTTCATCCTAGATTTCCAGGAACTGATTATCCTTTCGGTGATTTATCAGGTGTTGGAGTAGCGTTTAAAGTTGCTTGGGCACTACTGGATGAATTTCCCAGTGAGTTACTTGATTTAGTGGCCATTGGTGAAATTGCTGATTTAGTATCAGTAACTGATGAAAATAGAGTATTGATTAGTTTTGGATTGAAAGCATTGCAACAGGGAATGCGTCCGGGATTACATGAATTAGTTAAGCTAGCAAGTGTTAATGAACAAAAACTAAATGAAACTAATGTTGGTTTTGCAATTGCCCCTCGTTTAAATGCTCTAGGGCGAATGGATGATGCTAATTTAGGTGTTGAATTATTAACGACGTTAGATGAAGAACGGGCTGTAGAACTTGCATCCATGGTAGATAAGTTAAATCAACAACGGCAAAAAATTGTAGCTAAAATTACTAAAGAAGCAATGGAAATGGCCACTTCTGATGATAATAAAGATTATCAAACATTAGTAATTGCTGGACATGATTGGCATGAAGGCGTGTTAGGGATTGTTGCAAGTCGAATTGTTGAAAGTACGAATAAGCCAACTTTAGTTTTAAATATTGATTCAGAAACTAATTTAGCAAAAGGATCCGGTCGGAGCGTCGATGGCTTTGATTTATTTGCTAGTATTAATGAAATTAGAAGTATTACAACTTCATTTGGTGGACATCAGATGGCGGTTGGAATCTCATTATCAGAGAAAAACTTATCAGAATTACAAGCTGCACTTGAGGTAGCTGCAACTAAGGTTAATTTGGGTAAACGAGACAAAAAGACGGTTAAAATAACAGCTGATATTAAACCAGATGATTTAAATCTAGAATTATTTTCTCAAATTGAACAACTAGCGCCATTTGGTCAAAATAATGAAAGACCAGTTGTAGCGCTTAAAGATATTCCGGTTAATAATGTTAAGACGATGGGTAAAACTAATTCTCACTTAAAGTTTGAAATGTTGGGACAAAATAATAAAGTTAATGCAGTTGCATTTAATCGTGGCGCATTGGTTGATCAGCTTATGGCCAGTAAAGACAAAGTATCAATTGTGGGAACTCTTGATGAGAATGAATGGCGTGGTAATCGAAGCGTTCAATTGATGGTAAAAGATTTAAGTGTTGATGGAATCCAAGTGATTGATCAGCGAACAAGTCATTTATCAGAAGAATTATTTGGTTATTCAGGCAAGTATGTATTTTTTAATCACGATTTAGCAGATCAATTAAAGGACTATTTGGATGATGATTCAATTATTTTTGCAGATGAAGTTACAAGTGCGATTAATATTGAAATTTTAACAATCGTTGATTGTCCAGCTGATATTACTGACATGGGAAAATTCTTATCAATTGCTGGAGATCCATCGATTATCCGTGTGTTATTTTATGAAAAACATAGTGTTTATTTAAGTGGAATGCCAACTCATCAAGAATTTGGTGAACTATTTAAATTTGTACAATCACATCAGAATGTTAATTTAAAATCACAACTAAAATTATTGAGTGACTATTTAAAAATTAATCAAGATCGGCTGATTTTCATGATACAGGTGTTTTTTGAGGCTGACTTTGTTAAAATAGAAGATGGTTTGCTTAATCGGGTTGATAATCCGCAAACTGTTGTACTTGAAGAAACGCAACGATTTAAGCAACGTAAAATTCAAATGGAAACAGAACGAGAATTAATTTACAGTGATTCGACAGACTTAAGAAATTTAATTATTTCAGCTGTCAAAAAGCATTAAGGGAGAAAAATTAAATAATGTCATTAAACTTAAAAGATTACATCGCTAGTATTCCAGATTATCCAGAACCCGGAATAATTTTCCGTGATATTTCACCATTGATGGCAAGCGGTGAAGCATACCAACAAGCAACAAACGCAATTGCCGAATATGCGCGTGAAAAAAACGTTGAGATGATTGTTGGACCAGAAGCACGTGGATTCATTGTTGGATGCCCAGTGGCTTATAAACTTGGAATTGGATTTGCACCAGCTCGTAAAAAGGGTAAGTTACCAAATGAAACAGTAAGTGCAACTTATGATTTAGAATATGGGACGGCAGAATTACAACTTCAAAAAGACGCAATTAAGCCCGGTCAACGAGTATTAGTAACTGATGATCTATTAGCTACTGGTGGAACGATTTCCGCAACTATTAAAATGGTTGAAGAATTAGGCGGAATCGTTGTAGGAACAGCTTTTATTATTGAACTAAATGATTTAAATGGTCGTGAAAAGATTAAGGATTATGATATCTTAACGTTATTAGAATATGATGGTGAATAAATTTAAAACGACAAAAAAATAAAAGCATTTGCAAAGGCAAATGCTTTTATTTTATCAATTAAAATGATTTTCCAGTAAATTTATTAGCAGGTAATTCACTAAAGTTATAAGTTTTTAGTTCTTCAATTGACTTAGTGTAGAAATGGCCAGCTTGACTAACCATTAGATTAAGATTTTCATCTAATTCTTGTAATAAGATAAGTGGTTTATTTGAATTATAGGCATAGCCGATTTCAAAGGCGGTACCACTATCAACGTTTTCATGAATAAAGTCAGTTACGGCAACAATTACATCAGCATGGTCAATTTCTTCGACATCATGGTTAAAAACGCCTTTTGCCCACTCTGGTGAACCATCATTGACGTTATCGTCATTTTCATCAGATAGTCTAGGACTAAAGAATTCGGTAACAGTTGGATTTTCACGAAGAGCAGCTTCAACTTTTGATACGCGATCGATTTGTTCATCGCTAAAAAATGGTCCTGCAAGATAAATTTTTTTCATGATGGGACTCCTTTAAAAGTTATGATAGTTCTATTGTAGCGAAATCATGGTTAGGAAACAATTAAGAGTTTAAAAAATATCAAAAAAAGGGGAATTTAGTATGATTATCTTTGTAATTATTGGTGGATTAATGTTAATAATGAGTGTTTTTTATCTATTAAATTCAATTCAGCGTTATGGTACATGGGCATGGGCAACTTTTATGACAGTTCTAAGTGTTTTAATTGTTGGGATTGGTATTTTGGGTATGTGGCCAAAGTGGACTGGACAAGAGCAAACGGCAGCTTCACAAGCTAGTTCAGAGTCGAAAACACAGGCAAACTTATCTTCTAAAGCTACAACACAAAGTAGCTCTGATGCATCTTCAATTGCGGCGACGGGTAAGGCAGGCTTGACCGGTCAGACAACTGCACAGACTACGGCCAATACTGAAAAGAATGTTTTAGCACAGCTAAAAAAGAACTTTAAGACTTTTGGGTCAGTGAAATATGATGAAACAACTAAAACATATTTGATTACACCGACTGAATCTAAGACCGTTGAAAGTATGAATTATATTATCCAAAATCCAAGTAATGCTGAGGATGCAGGATGGAGTAATTTAACTGGTAGTATTCTTAAAATTTCAAAGCAACTTAAAAAGATTACTGGTAATGGCTATTCATTAACAATTACTCAACCAGATAGTGATGAAGCGATGTTTACAGTTAAAGATGGGATAACGACGTACGATATTGCTAATCAATAATGTTACACAATAAAAGACAATCACTTTTCATAATTAACTGAAGAGTGGTTGCCTTTTTATGATTGTATTATAACTTAAAAGTTATAAATATGTTATTAACATATTTATCTTAAATGTTTAATTACTTTCTAAAATTAAAAAGTAGTTAATAGGAGTTAATATTTTTTAAAATAAAAAATAAATTTAATTATATGAAACACAAAATATCAAAAGACTGATGAAACAGTACTTAAATATAATTTTATATTTATTTAAATTTATTGGCTATATTTTTTTATTCAAAATAGCCATTAGTTAATTATTACTAAATTAATGTGTCTATAAACAATGTATTAATTATGATATACTGACAAGGAATTTGTTATTTAATAATAAAGTTTAATTGATTGATTAATATTATTAAAAATAACTTACTTTTGGAGGAGTAAAAAATGAATAAAATAAGAGCTTGGTTTATGACCATCTTGATTCTTGCAGGAGTATCAGCCAGTAGTGGTGTTATTGTAGCTGATGCAATTGCATATGGAGCACCAGAGGAATATGTATCATCAGAAGTAATCTTAAAGGATTCGGATGATGATAGTGTTACATATGGTGGTGATAAAACTATCTATGAACATCTAGAAACTAAAGCGGATAATCCTGCAATTAGTGGGGCTTATTCTGTTATTAAGTTGGCTAGGGATCGATTTAAGGCACCGGTGGTTAGTGATGTTACTAATGGTGATAATTATATCTTGAAAGCTGATGTTGATAATACTAGTGACCCTGATAATTATTTAGTTAAACTATATTATAATGATATTCCTGCAACTGGTACGGATGTGAAGGTACCATTCGTCGTTCATACGTTAGGAATGCCGAATGATTCTAGTTTTCCAATTAGTGATAAAACTTATGATTCTCAGGGAAATATTCTTAGTAATGGTAAAAGTTTAACGTTAAAATACGCACTTGCTAATCCTGACTTATATATTATGGATACTACAAAAACGGTTCCTGAAGATATAGTTTCAGAAACTGATAATACAATTACTAAAGAAGTTCCTGAGGTATTAGTTAATACATGGGGATCTGGTAATACTGGTACTAGTACAGTTGATATGAGAACATTCAAAATTAGTATTCAATTGCCAAACGATTATAAGCTGGATGATTCTTATGATTATAGCAATCAACCATCAAGTGATATTTGGCAATATGACGCTAAGACTAATATAGTTAGCTACACTAATTCTCCTAATGCTGATGGAACACATACATGGGATAGAATTATGTTACCTCTAACTGCTAAAGTAGGAGCTAAAGTAGACGAATTCGAAAAATTGCAAGGTAAGATTACAGTAGTTGGAAATGATACTGATGTAATTGCAAGTGAATCTGGTACAGTTAAACTGGAAAAAAAGGAAGTTATTGATGTTCCAGGAGAGGCATATAAGACTTTTAATGCGTACGACGGTAATATCATTGGAAATGATACTATAACTGCTAATACAAAGAGTTTGCAATTGCTTGGCAATTTATATGCAACAGGTAATTTCCGTAATGGTGGTTCCGATACTTCAAAACTAAATGAATATGTGGATACTATTGTAGATGAACCCCAATCTGATATTGATTATTCCAAACTAGCCAGTGATGATGAAGCTAAAGCAACGAAAGATGAAGGAGATTATTCTGTTTATAATCAAATTTGGTTAAAGGGTAATTTTAGTGAAGAAACTAGAAAAGAAGCAGCTAAAAATACTGTCACGATAGATTATACAGATGGAACTGATTTCGTGATTGATGATCTTAATGCCTCAAGCGGTAGTGAGTATTTTAATAAAGAAGGAAAGACAGTAAAAAAAGTAACAATAAAATTTGATAATCCGATTCATGTAACTGATACAGATGGTTATAATATGATGGTTGGTTTGCAAGGTAGTATGACAAAATCTGCAGTTCAAAACATTGTTAATTCTGATTATCAAAATGCTAAAGTTAAAAATAATATGACTGTTTTTTATGCAAACAACACAAATCATAAGTCATCTATTGATAAAGCATCATATTCACTAACTAAGAAAATTCCTAGTGTAACTAATGCAGATGGGGATTGGGCATCTGTTGACACCGATGATATGTTACCAGGTGGGACAGTTAATGCTACGGCAGAATATAACGTTAGAAATATTGATGCTTTACAAACTAAAGATCAGGTTTTAAAAAACGGTAAGATGTTTTTCTTGGTGGATACCGGAGTTAAGCTCGGTGATATTAGTAAAATAAAAGGATTAACGAATGTAAAAACTGAATATAATTATAAAAATACTGGAAAGACCGCCATTTATGGAGATATTACGAATGGTGATTTGAGTAGTAGTGATGAAACTATTACTAAATTAAGTTACACAATCCCTTTGACTAACACAAATGCTTTGGATAAGGGTGGACATTCATTTGAGGCATACTTAATTTTTGATAACAATGGATTGGATTCTTATAATCTAACTAAGTTAAATGGTAAGGGAAGCTTTGAAACTGCTGATTTAAGTAATTATTATTCAAATACTAATTGGAAAATCGATAATCATAATTTATATGATAATACTGAAAAGCCAACAGCCTTTTTAGGAGAAACGAATAATTTCCAATTTATTCCTAGTGCAGCGTTAACTGCAACTAATTTAGTAGAACAAGGATCAACTTCTGATAATTGGGTAGAAGATACTGGTAAGTTGGCTAGTCAAGCTGGTGATGAATTTACTTATTTATTGAAGACTAGTAATTACAGTATGAATCAAGATTTCAATGATCTTGATGCGATTGATGTCCTACCAACCGTTGGTGATAAGTTCATCACTGATAGTAGTAAGGATCGTGGGTCTGAATTCTCGGTTGGACTTAAACAAGCGGTACAAGATGTACCTGCGGGTTATCATGTGATGTATTCAACTGATAAACCTAAAGATAAATATGAAGACAATCAAGTAGCTAACTGGGTTAATTCAAATTCAGTAACTGATTTCAGTAAAGTCACGATGGTTCGTTTACAGGCTGATCAAGGGACTACCTTACTACATGATAAATCTGTGTCAGTGAAATTGAATGTAAATACACCAGATAACATTGATTATAAAACAGATTTAGAAACTGATAATACGTTTGCAGTTTATGGAAAAACAGCAGATTTAAAATCGGCCTTAGTTGAATCTAACAAGTCTGTAATTCGGACAGTTGGTGGCGATCCAGTTATAGAAAATGGATCAATGCAAATTAGTAAAATTGATGCAGCAGATGCCACTAAACATTTGGCTGGAGCAGCATTTAAGCTAACTAGTGCTGATGGTACTATTAAAACTGGTGTTACTAATCAAGCTGGTGAATTAGATGTAGCTGATTTAACTGCTGGAACTTATAAAGTAGTTGAAACTAAGGCTCCAACTGGATATCAATTAGATCCAACTGAACAAACAGTTAACGTAACTGCTAATCAAACTGCTAAAGCTATGTTCTTAGACAAACGTGAAGTCGTTACTCCAACAACTGGTAATTTGAAGTTGATTAAGGTAGCAGAACAAGATAAAACTAATAAATTAGCAGGGGCCCACTTTAATATCGTTGATACTAACGGTAAAACACAGCAGGCAATTACTAATAATGATGGTGAAATTAATTTAGATAATTTAATTGCTGGAAATTATGAAGTAACTGAAACACAAGCACCAATTGGCTATGTTTTAGATACTACGACTAAGCAAGTTACGGTTACTAAGAATCAAACGGCAACCTTAACAATTAGTAATAAGTTGAAAGATACGCCAATAGTTCCAGAAGTACCTGATACTGGTAATTTGAAGTTAATTAAGGTTGCTCATCAAGATAAAAATAAAAAGTTATCAGGTGCACATTTTAATATTGTTAGTGAAGATGGCACATCACAGCAAGCCATTACTGATAGTAATGGGGAAATTAAAGTAAATGATATAGCAACTGGTAATTATAAAGTAACTGAAACACAAGCACCAACTGGATATATGTTAGATAATAAAGTTACTGAGGTTACAGTAACTAAGGATCAAATTGCGACAGTAACAATTAGTAACAAATTAAAAGATACTTCAGTAGATCCTGGAACACCCGTGGATCCGGAAAAACCAATAGTTCCAGAAAAAGTTATTCCAACAAAACCTGTTGTTAAACCAACGGTTACATTACCCAAAAATGATAAAACTAAATTACCACAAACTGGTGAACAAATTGTAGCTGGTTCAGTCGTATTCTTAGTTGTATTATTAACAGCTGGATTTGGTACGTTATGCTTGTATCAATATCGGACTAAAAAGCGCTAAAAGTAATTTTAGTGTTAAAAAGCCTTACAAATTAGATTTAATATCTAATTTGTAAGGCTTTTTGTTTTGATTATAAATGAAGCAAACGTAAAATTATTTAATCGATTTATTTTGGCTAATTCGGATAAATACCAAGCTATTTAAATAATATCCCAGACAAATAATAATTAAGACTGGTAGTGTAGTTCCAATCCATAAATCTAATCTTTGAATGTATGAATATATCAGAATACCAATGATCCACCAAATAAAACTGATCCAGATTGGTAATTTTTGTTTTATAAAAAAGAAAGTTGCAAAAATAATCGAAAATAGTGGGGCAAAGATAGCGCCAATCATATATAAGAAGTTTTGATAATACGTCATGGAAATGAAAATTGAAATTAGTAGGCCGATCAAAGTTATAATAATGGCGGTAAGATTAGTCTTTAATGATGTAAAAATATTTTTAATATTAGTAGCAGCTGAGTAAGCATCCATAAAAGTGGTAGTTACAGTTGAAAATATGATAATTAATAAGGCAATAATACCTAAATTAGAATGCGATAAAACGGTTGAAAAATCAGATTCACCAGTGATAATTACTGTCGATAATCCAATTATAAACATGGCACAACTACCAATGAAATAACCACAAGAACTAATAAAGCTATCAAAAAATGGACGATTTGATTTTTGAGTATAGTCACCAATTAATGGTAACCAAGAGAGGGCCATTGTAACGTTTAGCTCAATTGCGCTACCGAAACTAATTGTGGTAATTGAAGAAGTAGAGGTTAAATTACCCGTTTTAAAAATTATTCCAATAATTAGTAACGATCCGAATGCTAATAAAATAACAACGGCATTGTTAATACGAAACAGCCAATCATGATTAAATAAGAGCCAGATTACAATTAAAGCAGCAATTAAAATGGAGATGATAACTATTGAATGGAAGCCGAAAATTTGTTTAGTGATACTATTGACTGCTAATTGCGCATTAACAATCATAACTGCCGTCCAACCAAGTAATTGTAAAGCATTCAAAAAAGAAAATAGTAAAATTCCTATTTTACCAAATGCAATGTTGGCTACTTTAATGGCTGATTGATTCTGTTTGGCAGAAATGTAGGCGGCTGGTAGTAAAAAAATGAAACAGCCAATTAAATGACCAATAATAATTGCGGCTAAACCTCGCCACATGCCTAATGGTGCAATCAATGTCCCCGTGACAATTTCGGCAATCGAAATTGCAGCACCCAGCCAAAGTAAAAATAAGCCTTTAGATTTAATTTGTTCCAAGAAATTCTCCTCCAAAATAATAAATTTTTATGTGAATTAAAATCAATTAATCATGTGAGTATGTTCTAACTTCAGGGGTAGAATAATTGACCATGAAATTATAAATTTCATCTAATGAATCGGAAAAGAATAGCTTTTCTCGATTATTAACAGACAGAAAACCATTGGCAGCCATCTCATCAAACATTGTGATGAGTGGATCATAATAATGATTAACGTTTAGAAAGGTAACTGGGGTCGGATTATCACCAATTAGTGCCCAAGAAAAGGCTTCAGATGCTTCCTCAAGTGTCCCTGGTCCGCCAGGTAAAGTGATGCAACCGTCGGCTAATTCAATCATCCTAGCCTTTCGAATTGACATATTATCAACTATTTCTAATTGGGTTAGACCTTTATAGGCTGTTTCGCGTTTAAATAGTTCTTGTGGAATAATACCATGGACGGTTCCACCGGATTCGAGGACTGCCTTAGCTAAAACTCCCATGAGGCCAACACCACCGCCACCATATACTAATTCGATATTCTGCTTGGCTAGCCAAGTGCCAGTGGCAACAGTTTGTTGTTTAAATTCTGGTATTTTGCCTTCAGAGGCACCGCAATAGACCGCGATATTTTTAATAGTATTCATATTAGCATCCAATCACATGTATTTATTAATACGTTCAGTGTATAATAAGTGCGAAACGATAATCAAGAATATGGGGGGATAAAGTTGAAAAAATATCAAACGGTTGATGAATATATTAATGATTTGCCTGAAATGGAGAAAGAAGTATCACAAATCATGCGAGAACTATTTCAAGATGCAGTGCCAGATGGAGTAGAGGGTATATCATATAATATGCCTTCGATTAAACTTGAGGGAAAAACAGTTGCTTATTTTGCTACAGCCAAAAATCATTTAGGCTTTTATCCGACACCAGAGCCAATTGAACGGTTTGAATCAGAATTGAAGGGATTTGAAACCTCCAAAGGGACTATTCAAATACCGTATGTCCTGCCATTACCAGCATCATTAATTCGTAAGATAATTGAGTACCGAGTTTCACAAATAACAGATAAATAAAAACGCATCTCCTAAAATTAGGAAATGCGTTTTTATTTATGCTTGTGCGAATATGATAGTTCCAGCTAAACTAGAAAAGTAAGAACCTAGCGAAATATCTTCATTACCGCCACCGGCTCCACCTCCGCCGCCACCGTCATCATCTGATCCAGAGGGTGATGCGACTACTTTATTTGCGTCAATATGATGAGTCGTTTGGTTTGAACCGGAACTAGTGAATGAACTTTCTTGTTCTAAAGCACTTTTATTTAAATAATTCCTATTTTGAGTTGTATTTGTAGTAGTTGCATCATTTGAAGACTCTGCAGCGGTCTCTTCAGACTGCGAACTTGATTCACTTGGTATCTCGGCAGTACTAGAATGTAAACTTAAATCAAGAGGAATTGATGATTTATTATTTACATTATAATCTAAACTTGAATTAAGATTAGGGATATCAATAATGGTTAAATCGGACGATGAACTATTTGAATCTAATTTTTTAAGACTTGTTTCTGAGCTTGGTACCGAAGATAAATCTGCATTTGAAGTTGCTGAAGATTCTGAATCCGTAGCGCTTGAATCAGCATCCGAAGAGACTGGACCTGAAGATTCCGAATCTGTATCAATAGAATCAGCACTTGAAGCTGTTGGTTTATCATGATTTTTTACAAAAGTGACAGTATAGTTGAAGTTATGTGAATCAAATTCAACATCAGAGATTGAATCTATTTTTTTAATGTCAGAATTATATCCTTCAATATTAGGAATAGAAATTTCATTGAAAGTGTTAGAACCAGCAACAAGAATCCAAGATGATTCATACGTAATAGCTTTGGTAACTAAATCTTCAACACCATAGCGCATAAATGACATTTTTTTAACGGTTGGATCGGCTAATACGGTACCATCTTCAGAAACATAATTAACAGTTTCTGTGATATCACGTTTCATCATTGAAGCATCACCGTTACCAGGATTAGTAGCAGTGAGTACCTTAGTATCGTGTTTAAAATGAATATTAAACACTTGATCAAGATCGGTGAGATTGTCAAAGGTAAAGATACTATTATCAGGTAAGTTACTTGAGACTAATTGATAGTGGTTAGCTATTAATTCATTAATTTGTTCACGTACTGAATATGCGATAGAGCTATTAGTAACGCCATCTAAATAAATATTTTGAATATTTGAACCATTATTGTCATCATCAATAAAATTAATTTTAATAATTTGAGAATCTGGAATGTAATTAATTGTACGATGAATAGCTGCAAAAAGGTTTTTATCGGATAAATCAAATTTCAAATTTAGTGAACCGTCATCATTAATTCGTACAATCACACCATTACTACTATATGAAACGTTAAATTTAGGTGTATATCCAGATAATTTAGTGTAACCTGGATCAATTGTAGTCATTGAATTAGGTGTTTGCCAGTCGCTATACGACAGTGCTTCGGCAGAAAATGATCCATCAGCATTACGTTTAGTAAAATCAGCGGTAACCGTTCTGGTTAATTGAATTAAAAATGTTGAGCCAGTACTGGTTGATCCATCAGGCATAGTAATTATATCTTTAACGTTAAGATCTTTGGTTAATGAGTCTAAACCAGTGATACTGCTTAGTCCGGAATCGCCGGAATTATAAGTGACTAGTTTATGAGCGAGGTGGATGGTATAAGTGTTTCCTTGACTTGATCCAACTATACCAGTTGAAGGAATGTCATTAGAAACAACATAATATCCAGCATTTAGATATTTATTAATATCAGCATTATAATCATATTCTATTAGATTATTTAAAAAGCTACTGAGTTTAACATTCATCAGTACTGATTTATTGGTATCATCAATGAAACTAATTGTGGCAGATATGAAAAGACCTTGCTCATCATTTAATGAACTTGAACTTTCAGTATCACTTGTAGAAGCTGCGCTGGTAGGAATGTTTGAGCTTTCTGTAGTTGTAGTCGATGAAGAAGAGTCTGCTGCTGAACTACTTAATAATGCAGATGAAGTACTGGCACTACTATCAGCTACTTGTGGTGTTCCGCTCGTAGAGGTTTGTACCGTAGTATCAGCATGAGTGACATCTAAATTAACTGCATTTAACGCAGAAGCTGCAAAAAATGACAAAAAGACTGTGCTTGTAATAACCCAGTTCTTTTTACTTTTATACAAACGATATCTAATGATTTCGTCAGATTTTGTTTTATTGTTAAATCTCATGTTATACTCCAATATTTTAGTGGATTATATTTGTTTTTCGTTTTTTAGTTGTGTGTATGCAACGATGGTCTCACCTAAAGCAGACCAGTCATGTGGCGAAGGTGGATTTCTCCAAATAATTTGAGTAGGCTTCGTCAATTGTCTACTTCTAAAATCGGATAAATAAATATTAGTTTGTGAACTAGGTGATGTTTCAATGATAAGATGCGCATTACCAAATGAAGCTAAAGTATTAATTACATATTCTGAGTAAAGAGTACCTTGAGAGAAATCAACACAGATAAATACTTTATCAGTTAGAGCAGCTGAAGGAATATTATTAATCAGTGCAAACATATAACTAAAATATAAATTTGCTGATTCAGCATTATTGAAATCAATTAATTTTTTTTCGCGAACTAAATTGATAAAATTAGTAATCACTTCATGAAACATCGGATATGTTTGGTGGAAAAAGTCTAATTGTTCTATAGATGTAAAAGTAGTTGGTTCAATGAAGAAGGTAGAAAATTGAATATGAATATCATTAATAATGTCATTAATTTTATTGAAATCAACTAATTCAACTTGAGAGAACATCTTACTAGCTTTTAGTTCTTGCATGAATAATGAAGTTAGTGAAACGGATAGGTCAGTTGTAAAATTATCCATAACAAATTCAGAACGGTCAACATATTCTTGGGTAACTAAAAATACTAATAGATAGTTTAATTCTAATTGACTAATAGTAATCTTTAACTCTTCTTTTACAATCGCAGCAATTGGAAATAATTTTTGAACATGAATATCATCAATATTGAACTGTGAGTTTTCCATGGTTTGTAAAAAGGATTGATTCTTTAAGCGTAAAAGCCAAATTTTAATTAATGATTCAAGTTTAACTTGCTTTGTGGGAGTTACGTTTAAATTAAAGCTATTTTCAATTTGATCAATGATGGTATTAACAAGACTATCCAACTCGGGGAAGGGACTTTCAAGACCATTGTAGGCAGTGTAGTAAAACTGAAATAAATGAAGTCTAATCAGATATTCTTCATCTTCCTTTTTTTCTGATGATTCAAAAAAATTAGACTGTTTTAATACACCCTGTAATTGCGTAGAGGCATTGTAAAAGGTGGTTTTACTAATGAAATTATTTTTGATATATGTATTTTTTGACATATAATTAGAATAGATAAATTCATATTCAAAGGCAGAAAAGATTGTTGATTTTTGTAAATATTTCAAAAGAATAATTTGTAATATTTCGTTTGAAACATTGACGCCCTTTAAAATTCCTTTTTCAGGATTATCAATTAGTGTAGCAGGTTCATGTCCAATTTCGAGAAGATCAACATTAATTAATTCAATTGCTTGACGTAATTTATAAGTGGATAGCTCGAATTGCTCCATTAAATCAGCTTCTGAAATAAGCATATCTTGTTGTTCCGAAAAAGAAACGAGGATGTGATATTTGACAGCATCATCTTTTTCAAAAAATAAACTAAAATTCATAGAGTAATTACCAGTTATTTCTTCAAACTGCTTAATTATATTTTATACATAATCTAAATGAAAATGTTGTTAAAATGGAAATTAAGTGTTCAATATTTTTAAAATTTTTAGTGGAAATCCGAACCACTTTTTCAAATTCAAAAAGTAGTTTTTTGATAATATTTTAATAGCATTATAAATATTAAGTCAATTATAACATTTGAAGCTCAAAAATTTAGTAATTTTTTGGATAAATATTGTTAAATGAGAGTTTAAATCTCATGATTTCTAATTGCAGAAATTATTTCAATAAGCTGTCAAAGGGGATACATTGCTAATAGTTAAAAAGTGCGATAAATGCACGAAATTTTCTTAATTTTATAATTAAAAATTAAGCGCTGCCAAATGTGATGTATTCCTAAATTAAAATAAGATAAAAATATTGCATTTTAAGTTTGTGAAATTTTAAAAGTAGATTGTATGCTGAAAATTGTTTTACAATTATAAATAAAAAGTAATGCAAAACAAATTAATGATTGATTAGAACATTATAATTATGTGAGAAAATGATGTGAATAAAACTGTGAATCCGTCCGAGATTGTCAATGAGGGTCGTTTATTGATATAATATTCTAGTAATTTTATATTTACGATGATCAATCGTTGGTGGTTCGTAACCATCCCACCAGATAAAAAAACTAGGGAGAATTAAATATGAAAAAGGATCAAAATAAGTCGATGACAATTGCTAAAATTAGTATTGTTGCGGCTTTATATGTTGCAGTGACAATGTGTATTGCACCGCTAAGCTATGGGGTAGTGCAATTAAGACTAGCAGAAGGATTTAACCATTTAACGGTATTTAACAAGCGATACATAGTAGCGTTAACGATTGGATGTGCAATTGCTAATATCACTTCACCTTTAGGAATCGTGGATGTAATCTTTGGCGCGATGGGGACATTAGTGATGACTTCTATTAGCTATTGGATTGCGAAGCATATCAAAAGTGTAATTTATAAAATGTGTGTCAGTACTATTGTTTGTACTGTTTTTAGTTGGAGTGTCGCATTAGAATTGAATATTGTTAGCCATTTACCATTTTGGCCAACGTACTTATCAGTTGCAGTTGGTGAATTAATTTCATTATTAGTTGGGATGATAATCTTTACAGCACTGTCAAGAAGAATTGATTTAACTAAATAAAAGAGGTAATAATTATGACATTTGAAGAAGTACTACCTAAAATTAAAGCTGGAAAAAAAGTTATTCGTAGTAGCTGGAGCGGATCTGAACTATATATTTATGAAGTTCAAAAGCCACTTGAAAATGGCGAAGCGGTGGATCCTTATTTTTTGATAAAAACAAGAGAGACACCTAGCCTATCAATGTTTCAACCTACTGTTTGTGATATTTTAGCATCTGACTGGGAAGTAGTTGAATAATGATGTTTGATGATCTTAATGGTAAGCGAGCAATTATTACTGGTGCTGGTTCGGGCATTGGATTGGCACAAGTTAAAGCTTTACTAAACGAGGGTGTGCGAGTAGTTGCAATTGATATTAACGTTTCGGATGAATTGAAACAGCAGAGTCAAAATCAATTAACAATTATCCAAGCTGATTTAGCCAATGAAAATGAGCTAGTCAAAGCGGCAGATCATGCATTATCACTACTAAATGGATGTGATTTGTTACTGAATACTGCTGGTATTTTAGATAATTATATTACTACACTAGGTACCACGGTTGAGCTTTGGGATAAAGTGATGAATACTAATCTTAAATCTCAATTCTTAATGGTTAATCATGTTTTACCAAGTATGTTGCAGGTTAAACATGGAGTTATTTTAAATATGGCGTCTATTGCTGGTTTAGTTGCTGGTGGCGGAGGAGCTGCATATACAGCTTCAAAGCATGCAATTATTGGATATACGAAACAGCTTGATTATGATTATGCGGCACAAGGAATTCGTGCCAATTGTATTGCACCTGGGGCAATAAAAACACCAATGAATGCTGCTGATTTTACGGGTGACGGCCTGATGGCCAAACAAGTAGCTGCAGAAACACCGGCTAAACGATGGGCAGAACCAGAAGAAGTTGCCAATCTTAGTTTGTATTTATTAAGTTCAGTTTCCGATTATGTACATGGAACAGTTGTTCCAATTGATGGCGGATGGATAGAAAAATAATTTAGTAAGTAAAGATACTGATGGATAGTATCTTTTTTTGTTATCGCTAGTATTTAGCGACGTTGTAAAATATAATTAAATCAAATATAAAACTTAGTTGAGAAAGTTGGTAGAAAATGGAAATCCGAGTATTGAGATATTTTTGGACCATTGCAGAAGCCAATTCTGTTTCAAAGGCAGCCGAGCAACTACATATTACACAACCAACATTAAGTCGTCAGCTTAAAGAGCTCGAAATCGAGTTGGGGACAGAACTATTTACACGTGAGAAGAACCGATTAAAATTAACTGAAGCCGGACTATTTCTTAAAAGCAGAGCTGAAGAAATTTTGTCTTTAACCCAACGAACAGCGCAAGAGTTTGAAGATCGTAAAAAAGATTTATTCAGTGGTAATATTGCCGTTGGCTGTGTTGAAGCTGATAATTCTGATACTTTGTCAATGATGTTAGAAAATTTTGTTGCTGATTATCCAGAAGTAACCTTTAATATTTTTACTGCTACTGGGGATGACATTTTAGATCATCTTGATAAAGGATTAATCGATCTAGCAATTTTATTGGAACCAGTTGATACTGAAAAATATAATAAAATTGTTTTGCCTAGAACTGAAAGATGGGGATTATTAGTTTCAAAAACATCTTTTTTAGCTGAAGAAGATGTCATTACTCCAAAGAATATTTTAGGAGCACCATTAATAGTTTCTGGTCGACCAGCCATTAGAGAGTTATTAGATACTTGGGTTGGCGAACAATCATCGCAGGTAAAGGTGGTTGGAAATATGAACTTATTATTTAACATTATTTCGTTAGTAGAACGCCAGGTGGGGTCAGCGCTAACAATTGAAGGTGCGACGACGGGGAGAATTGGGGCAAAGACAAAGTTTATCCCATTTAAACCAGAGGTTAAAACTAACTGTGTAATGGTTTGGCGAAAAGATCGCGTAATTACTCCAGCGGCCAATGAATTTTTAAAGCAATCAAAGCATGCTTTTAAGGCATGGTAATTAGAAATATAAGCATTATACACATAGTTAATTAGGCAGTATCATAACTCTTATCAGTTATGGTGCTGCTTTTTTGATGGAGGTGAGAATGGTGGTAGCTGTTATTTATTTTTCGCGGTATGGCAAAAATATACAAGCTGGAAGATGTCAGTATATTAATGTTGGTAATACTGCGATGGTGGCAAAAAAAATTGAAATAATTTTGGATGTTAAAGGTACAGAAATTGTGCCAATTAATCAATATCCAGATGATTATTTTGAAACTAAGGTTCGAGCGCAACAAGAGTTTTTAAATAATGAAAGAGTAAAAATCAAACCCGTTAATTTTGATGAAACTGAGCATTCGATTGTATTAGGTTTTCCAAATTGGTGGGGAACAATGCCGCAAGCAGTGAAGTCATTTTTAATGAAGTACGATTTAGCTGGTAAAAATATTTATCCGTTTGTGACTCATGAAGGTAGTCAATTTGGTCAAAGTTTAGATGATCTTAAAAAATTAGCACCAAGAAGCCAAGTTATGTCGGGACTACCAATTCGTGGGACTAGAGCATATAAGTCAGAAAATGCAGTGATTAACTGGTTGGGTAATTTAGATTTAAAATAATGGAGGAAAATAAAATGGCAAATAATGAACAAGTGAAAAATGGGATTTTTGAAATGGGGCCGAAGAATGATGCTTACGCACAGTACTTTACTGGTCAAAGTTATTTACAAGGATTGATGGCGGACGATGAAATTGAATTTACTATTGGCAATGTAACTTTTGAACCGGGAACCAGAAATAATTGGCATATTCATCATGATGGGTATCAGATTTTATTAGTAACCGGTGGTGAAGGATGGTATCAAGAAGCCGGTAAAATGGCACAGTCATTGAAGCCGGGTGATGTGATTGTCACACATGATGGGATTAAACATTGGCATGGGGCAACTAAAGATAGCTGGCTTTCACACATTGCAATCACTGCAGGAACGCCAGAATGGCTCGAACCAGTTTCAGATGAACAATATTTGGAGGTTGAAAATCATGGTTAAAAAACAAACTGCAGGACGTGAAAATCTAGGTGAATTTGCACCGAAATTTGCAGAATTGAATGATGATGTATTGTTTGGTGAGGTTTGGTCACGTGAAGAACAGATGTCTTTACATGATCGGAGCTTAATTACAGTTTCGAGTTTATTAACTCAAGGCGTACCACAACTAGAAGCGCATATGAAAATTGCTAAACAAAATGGTGTCAGTAAGAATGAAATGGTTGAATTGATTACGCATTTATCATTTTATACTGGCTGGCCAAAAGCATGGACAGCATTTGAAATAGCTAAAGAAATTTATGGAGATAATGAATGAAAAATATTTTGATTTTAGGTGCCAATGGTCAAATAGCACAGTTAGTTATTCAAAATTTATTGATAAAAAAAGATTTTAATTTGACTCTATATTTACGTAATGCAAGTCGCATACAGTTTGTTGAAGATGATCGACTGAATATTATCGAAGCTGATGTAAATGATTATCCTGCTTTATCAGCTGCGATGGTGGATCAAGATTTAGTATATGCTAATTTAGGTGGGGTCTTTGAACCAATGGCAGTCAATATCGTTAACGCAATGCAAGAAACGGGCGTAAAACGATTAATTTTTGTTAGTGGATTAGGATTGTATCGCGAAGTTCCTGAACCTTTTGG
Source organism: Paucilactobacillus oligofermentans DSM 15707 = LMG 22743 (assembly GCF_001434315.1). Taxonomy (GTDB): domain Bacteria; phylum Bacillota; class Bacilli; order Lactobacillales; family Lactobacillaceae; genus Paucilactobacillus; species Paucilactobacillus oligofermentans. The sequence continues at coordinate 111,432 of NZ_AZFE01000032.1, forward strand.
TAGTTGGGTGGAAGAATCTGTTGGCCATGAAATTATGGAAGACACACGGCGTGCCGCATTTGAAATTGAAAGTTCGACCGTGAACTATACAATTATTCGAGCTGCATATATGTCTAACGAAGATCATATTAATTATGAATTAACTAAAAAAGGTGAACCTTTTAAAGGAACGATTATTTCACGTAAAAGTATTGCAGATTTGATTGTTAAAATTGTTAATAATCCAGAGTTGTATAAATTCTCAAGTGTTGGAATTTCTCAGCCAGGAACGGATGGACCTGTTCCTATGTATTAATACTAAAAATAGTACTTGCCTTGAAGTTAGCTTCAAGGATTACGCTATGTTTAATTTAGAAGAAAGTATGAGTAGGGAGATTATAGGGCATTGAAAAAGAAGTTAGATTGGATATTAGTAGTTATTCTAGCAAGTTATTTTATGATTTTGTTAGATAACTCAATTATCTTTACAGGGACGGTTAAAATTGCGGGAGATTTAAACTTATCACAGAGTGAACTGTCATGGGTAAGTAGTGCTTACTCATTAACGTTTGGCGGCTTTTTATTGCTAGGTGGTCGAGCTGGAGATTTATTTGGCAGAAGAAGGATTTTTCAAATTGGCTTAGTAATTTTTGGCTTAGGTTCGTTGCTAGTGGGCTTAGCTGCTAATGCACCAATGATTATTGGTGCGAGAGCTTTTCAAGGTATTGGTTCATCCATTTTAGCACCAACAACTTTAGCTATTTTAATGGATACTTATCGTGGTGAACATCAAATTAGAGCGATTTCGTACTATGGCGCGATGGCAGGAATTGGAGCCAGTGTTAGTTTGGTGATTGGTGGTCTATTTGCCAGCTTATTGACATGGCGAATGGGATTTTTCATTAATGTGCCAATTAGTATTTGGATGTATTATTTATCGGTTAAATATTTGTCTAAAAATGAAGGTCACTCTGGAAAGTTAGATTGGATTGGAACAATTACGTCATTATTTGGCATGATTGCATTGGTATATAGTATCGTTGGTGACTGGATGAAGTTGCCGTTTGCTTTATTGGCATTAGTCTTATTAGTAATTTTTGTTATTAATGAAGGTAAATCAAATCAGCCAATTATGCCGCTTAGATTGTTTAATGATAGAGAACGGATTGGTGCTTATCTGGGACGTTTCCTATATATGGGAACGATGCTAGGATTTTGGTTTATCACGCCACAGATTATGCAAAATCAATTAGGTCTTACCCCACTAATGGCTGGCATCGGATTTTTTCCATTAACGATTGTTAATTTTATTGTGGCACTTAGAGTAGCAGATTTAACAGCAAAGTTTGGTAATGCTAAGTTATTGGCTTTTGGTACTGCAATTACTTTTGTGGGGATGACTTGGATGAGTTTCTTTACTCCAAGTACTGGCTATTGGTTAGGGATTGCATTACCTATGCTTATAATAGGAGTTGGCCAAGGTTTGACTTTAAGTCCGTTTACTGCTGCTGGAGTTGCTAATACTAATTTGCAAGATGCTGGTGCAGCTTCTGGGGTGGTTAATGTAATGCACCAAATTGGTGGTTCAATCGGATTATCAATTTTGGTTGCTACTCAGTCGATGTTTAAAAGCCCAGTATTTGGATTTCAACATGCAATTAAAGTCGGTGCTGTGATGTTATTATTATCAACTATGTGTGTTATTTTGTTAATTATACCTGCTGACAAAAATTAGATTATAAATTGTATTATACAAAAAGCATATCATCGATGAAAATGATATGCTTTTTGTGATTTGATTTAGTTGATAAAATGTGAATATTAATGTAATTGTATTATACAATTACACCTAAATACTTTGGATTAGCATCATCAATATTGGAACAACGAGTGCAAATAAAACGGTTGATAAGGTAACGACGTTAGTAGCGTATTCAACGTCTCCGTTACCTTCGTTAGCCAAAATAATTCCGATATATAACAATGACAGTGGAGTAACTAGATATCAACATAATTAAGCGTGTTAACTGCAAAGTATTTTGAAGTGACACAACCAACTATTACTTTTTCGCTTAAACGCTTAGAAGACTATTTTTCAATCCAATTAATTAATCGTAACCAAAGTCATGGACAGTTAACAGTTACTGATGCTGGTAATCAATTATTTGAACGTTCAAAAATTATTATCAGTCAATTAGAATTGGCAAAAAATGAATTGGCACGAGTACGACAACATAAAATGAAATTAGGGATGCCACCAATTATTGGAAGCTACTATTTCCCTAAAATTGCCAATGAATTAGTCAAACAACACTTAATGGATGCAGTTGATACCATGGAAGGTGGCTCAGATGAGCTATTTTATCAAATGCGGTCTGGTGATTTAGACATTGCATTGTTAGGCTCAACTGGTCCTAAAGTTGCAGAAGATATGGATATTACGCAAATTTTAAGTGTTCCATTTATGATTGTAGTTGATAAACAACATCCATTAGCAAAATTGAAGGAAGTTAGTTTTTCGGATTTAAAAAAATATGCATTTGTTTCGTTAACCGAGGGTTTTGTTATTGTTCAAGCTTTTGAGTGGTTTGTTAAAAATACACAGATGCAACCGGATGTTTTATATCGGACTTCAGATGTAGCGATGTTAAAGAAAATGATTAAAGAACGTGTCGGAATTGGGTTTCTAACTGAAATTGCGGTAACGGAAGAGGATGATTTAGTAACTATTCCGTTAACTGATAAAAACCAGCCAGAATTTATTATCTCAGTTTTTAATCGAAAAAATCAGATTTTAGAATCAGACTTATTAAAATTAAAAGAAATATTAACTGAAACTAAATGAAAAAGTTGAGTACACTTGTTATCATTCAGTTAAAATAAGCAACTAAAACTATTTACCGTGGTACACTAGTATGATTGAACGTTGTGGATATAATAGCTAGATGGAGATTGAGAATGAAAAATAGATTTATTCCAGAAGCCTTTTGGGATCGTGGTAGAACAATCGTAAATAGTGGTGATGTTGATATTGATCAAATTGATTATTCAACCAAGCTAGTTACAGCAACTGTAATTGGAATTAATCGTTATGATGTAATGGTAAATGAAAATGAAGAGCAAGACGATGCTTGTTCATGTGAAGTTTTTAAAGAGCGCAAGTATTGTGAACATATTGCGGCTGTAATTGAGTTTCTGGCTAAGTACGGTAATCCATTAGAACATCTTTTTGAAGGTGATCGACAAAAAGAATTACAGCGCGTAGTTCAACCGCAGCAAGCAATTGATTGGGTTCAAAAAGACAAGCAGACCAATGGATTATCATTTTTGGCGGATTTAAATTTTATTGAGAATGATGAGTTTAAGTTACCTGCGTTAAATGAGTTAGATGAACAGCTAATGCTGGAAGTCACAATGACTGTGGGAACGATTAAAAAAAATAGTTCTGACTTGGAAACAAACCGAATGTTTATCAAGTTGAGAGTTGGTAGTATTCAAGATAAGAAATTTTACACAATCAAAAAAGTTGATACTTTTTTACGTGATTTCACAAATCAAGCAGTGTACCAAACCGGTGGGAAGAAGCAATTTAAATTAACACATACTAATTTTAATTCTGATGATTGCAAGTTGTTAGATTATCTGGCTGGTCATCAGCGAGATCAAAATTTTGAAAATAGTCAATTTGATAATGATCAATACTATTTATTGGCCGTTGATGATTTGTCTACAATTATCCAATTAATTGAAAAAGTAGCCTTTTTAATTTTTAAAAGTAGTAACGATGTTCAATATGAAACGATAAATTATCAAACATATGATACTGATAATGGGCTAATGCAAGCTGAAATTATCAGTAGTGATACTGGGTATGATTTATTAATCAAGGCCCAATTTGATTTGCTTTTGCCAATTGATGAGGCACTTGTAAAAGACAACAATATTTATCAATTAACCACGAAACAAATAATTCAAATTGATGATTTGCTGAAGCAATACAGTCAAAGTAAATATCAAGATGTGAAGCAACTTCATTTTCCAATGGGTAGTGAACGAGCATTGATTGATTTTGTTAATTACTTTAAAAAGATTGGTAGTGTTTCAGTACCTGATGAATTATCAGTTAGTGAAATGAAATTAAATTTTAATTTAGCTTTTAAAGATGATCAGATTGAATTATCACTTTCATTTGATTATCAACAATCTGACAAACTAGAAAGTATTCATCGAGATGAAATTAAAGAAGGAATGGCGCGACAATACCTTTCAAAATTAGGCTTCATGGGGATGAATGATGAATTATCCTTGGATGTCTCGACTGGTGATAAAATGTATGAATTCTTCAGTCGTCAATTACCTAATCTTCGAGAAAACGGGGTTGTTAATCTGAGCGATGATTTACAAGAATTATCGAATAGGTTAAATGCAACCACTGCTAATATTAGTGTTTCAGAATCTGATGGCTTATTATCAGTTCATTTTGCGTTAGATGGGATTAGCGAAAATGATGTTGACAGTATGTTATTACAATTAGAACGCAATCAAAAACCATTTTGGCAACGTAAAGATGGTTCAATTATGTTGGTCGATGAATCGCTTCGACAAGTTACACAGGCATTAGCTAAACTTAGATTAAGTCATGGTGATTTTCATCATGGTGAATTAAATATTTCGGCAACACAAGCTTTAAGTGTGAAATCAATTTTAAATGAACAGACAGAATTTGATGATAACTTTAAGCAACTAGCCTATGATTTAGCACATCCAGATTTATTTGATTATTCAGCAGATCAGCACGTAAATGCTGAGCTTCGACCATATCAAAATGAAGGAATTCAATGGTTAGAAATGTTGAATGCATATCACTTTGGTGGTATTTTAGCTGATGAAATGGGACTAGGAAAAACAGTTCAAATTATCGCTTTTCTATTTAATAATTTAAGAGATGGCGAAAAAGATTTAATTGTGGCCCCCGCATCATTAATCTATAATTGGCAAGCTGAATTTGAAAAATTTTCTCCAGACATTAGTATTAAAGTGGTTGAAGGAACGAAAGAAGTTCGCCAATCGATGATAGCTGATTCGCAATCGGAAATTTTAATTACTAGTTATAATAGTGCACGATCAGATATAGATGAATATCAACAAATTGGAATTAATTATTTAATTTTAGATGAGGCACAGTTCATTAAAAATGCTAGTTCAAAAACTAATAGAGCATTGCGTAAGTTGACGCCACGTAATACGTTTGCGTTATCAGGAACCCCAATTGAAAATCGGATTGAAGAATTATGGGCAATTTTTGAAGTTGTAATGCCTGGATTATTACCTAATAAGAAAGAATTTAAGCGAATGGAGCCGCAAGAAATTGCGGCAAGAGTAACACCATTTATCATGCGACGTGAAAAAGCTAAAGTATTGACTGAGTTGCCTGATAAAGTTGAAAGTAATCTTTATAATGAATTAACTAAAGATCAAAAGGCCGTTTATTTAGCGCAACTTCAACAAATGCAGGTTAAAGTTAAAGGGATGTCAGGGGATGCCTTTGTTAAAAATAAGATTGAAATTTTAGCTGGCTTAACTAGACTCCGACAGATTTGTGATACACCCTCACTATATTTAGATGAGTATGATAGTGATTCAGGTAAGTTGAATCAATTGAGTGAGATTTTAAAACAAGTTAACGAAAATAATCGGCACGTTTTAATCTTTTCTCAGTTTACGAGTATGTTGGATCAGATTAAGGTTAAATTGAATGAATTGGGATTAGATTCGTATTTATTAAAAGGTGATACTAAACCAAAAAATCGATTAGAGATGGTTAATCAGTTTAATGATGGTGAAAAGAATATTTTCTTAATCTCACTTAAAGCTGGGGGAACCGGTCTTAATCTAACCAGTGCAGATATGGTTATTTTAGTTGATTTATGGTGGAATCCAGCGGTTGAAGATCAAGCTACTGCTAGAGCTCATCGTATTGGTCAGAAAAATAATGTCGATGTTTTCCGATTAATTACTAAAGGTACCATAGAAGAACAAATTTATAAGTTACAAGAAACGAAGCGAAACTTTGTTGATCAAGTGTTAAGTGGAACCGAAAATAAGGCTTCATTATCTGAAGAAGAGATTCGAGAAATTCTTGGGATATAATAATTAAATTTTAAATTTCGATATTTACTCGCTGTCAATATGTTGGTATACTAGTCTAGTACCGCATTTGGAGAGTTGGCAGAGTGGTAATGCAACGGACTCGAAATCCGTCGAACCGGTTCATACCGGCGCGCAGGTTCAAATCCTGTACTCTCCTTAATGGAAAACATAAGAATACACAAATAAATAGACAATTACTATAAATCAACGTTTATAAAAATTGTCTATTTTTTTAATTCCTATTAATAAAACATAATTTAAAAAATGGTACCCATTTGGTACCCAAAAATAAAATTAATAGTTTTTCTTTATGTATTTTTTTGTATAAGTATATTTAGGAAAATAGTTAATTATCAAATTAAACATATTTCTAAAGCATGCTTTAAGTCTAAATGTTATGATTTTAAACGTATCTAGGATGTTATTATTAATTAATTGGTAACTTATTTATTATAAAAATGTGCAAATGTTAAATATTTTTAAGTAAATAATATTCTGAGGCTGGAATCTAATTTATTATTTATTTTAATAGTAGTTTACTGCAAAGCGGTAAGATAATTTTTCATGGATAAATTAGATTGACTAAAAGTTCTACAAACTTGTATAATTACGAAAGTATGTTCGAAAAAATAAATAAGATATGAATAAAGTGAGTACAATGATAATGACAAAAAAAAATAAAAATCTTCTTGTTCGACCTTTTTTAAAGTGGGCAGGAGGAAAACGGCAGTTATTACCTGAAATTGAAAAATATCTACCTAAATCTAACGATATAAAAAATTATTTTGAACCTTTTGTTGGAGGAGGAGCCTTATTTTTAAACCAACAATATTCAAAAGTTACTATCAATGATTTTAACGGGCAGCTCACTAATGCTTATGATGTAGTTAAAAATAATGTTCACGATTTAATTGAGTTATTAAAGGAACATGAAAATAATAATACAAGTGAATATTATTATGATTTGCGTGCTTGGGATAGAACCAACAAACTTGAAAATAAGTCAAGGCTTGAACAAGCTGCAAGATTTATTTATTTGAATAAAACAGGATTTAATGGCTTATTCCGAGTTAATAGTCAAAACCAAATTAATGTTCCATATGGTAAATATAAAAACCCAGCTATTGTTAATGAAAAGGTATTATTAAATGTAAGTCAGTATTTAAATGAAGCAAATGTTCAAATATTGAATGGCGATTATGCTGATGCTGTGAAAAATGCATCTAGTGGTGATTTTGTATATTTTGATCCACCATATGCACCAGTTAGTGATGATAAATCATCATTTGTTGGATATACATTAAACGGTTTTAGTTTAGATGATCAAATAAAATTAAGTGAAGTTTTCAAAGAATTAGATAAAAAAGGTGTTAAATTAATGTTGTCTAATTCTGATGTCCCTTTTATACGTGATTTATATAAAGACTTTAAAGACACTACTAAAATAGTACAAGCAACTAGAAATATAAATAGTAATGCTGCTGGACGGGGGAAGGTCGGCGAAGTTATTGTTATGAATTATTAATGAAAAATTTGAGGTGTTATAGGTGGATGAGGAAAAATTAAGTATTGAAAAACTTAGTGTAAATTCCCAAGCTTGGAATGAAATTTTTAATACATTAAACATAGTTGAAAATGTTAATGAAAAAAATTATTTTGAAATTAGTGCATCAAAAATTAAAGAAATTACAAATAGAGAAGCTAGATTAATGACTAAATTTGATTGGTCTGCTAGTTTACCACAGGTATTTCAAGATAATAAGTTAGTTATTTTGCCAAATTCAAGAGGTTCGTATGTAATTGGAAGATTTGAAGCATATCATAATTTTTCTCCAAAGCCTATTAAATCCTTAAGTACCAACATGCCTACCTGGATGGAAACTTTTGATCATTTTGATATTACTTCCGAAAGTGTAGCGTTAAATGTTGCACAAGCATCAGGAATGATTGATTATGTTATGGATAATGTATCAAATGAGTTTGAAATTAACGAGCCACATGCAGAATCAACTTTAACAGGCAGAATGAAAAGCGAATCAATATCGTATATTATTAATATGAGTATTCCAAAACTTGACCAGGATGGATGCCCCTTGTTAAACGAGGATAATACAACAAAATATATAAAGTCACCAAACAAATTTGACTTTACTGTTAATAATAGTCAAATTGAAATTGATGCCTCGTATGAAACCATGAGTAAATTGGCGGTTATTGAAGCAAAACAAAAGAATCCATTTGATTTTATGACAAGGCAATTGTATTATCCATACAGACGTTATAAAATGCTGGGAATTGATAAAGAAATATTACCTATATATTTTACTTATGTTGACAAAGTATTTAGTTTTAGTGTTTATAAATTTAATGATGTTAATAATTATTCTAGTATTAGTTTAATGAAGCAAATTGATTTTATTTTAGATGATAGTGATGTTATTACTTTGGATACTGTTCAAGAAATTTCTGCTAAAAGTAAGATGCTTGATGAACCAGATGACTTAGTTTATCCTCAGGCTAATACGTTAAAGAGAGTTTTTGAACTAGTTGATATTTTAGATGAACCTAAAAATAAATTCGAACTTGCTGTATTATACGGATTTAATGATAGACAGGGAGATTATTATGGTAATGCAGCAACTTATTTAGGATTTGTAAAAAAAAGTAAAGATAAATTTGAACTGACTCCTTTAGGTGAAAATTTAAGAAAATTGCCATCTGGACATATGCGTAATGTTGAAATGATTAAAAAAATATTAGATCATAAAACCTTTAAACTGAGTTATGATTTCTGGTATATAAATGATTTTAAAACCGATGAAAAATTTAAAAAATATGTAGAAAAGACAATTTTTGAATTAGTACCTAATATTAATCAAAATACAGTGGAAAGAAGAGGCCAGACATTAAGAGCATGGTTAAAATGGATATTCAGTGTTACTGAATAGAAAATTAGTAATAAACTTATTTTATAATTAAATGTAATTGTTTTTTGATCTTATTAGTATGATATTTTAATAAATGTAGATCTCGCATAAGTGCGAGATTTTTGATCAAGTTTTGATGAAACTTTACTCAATTGTATTTGATATGTACTGGTTGTTTAATTATTTCTGAACTGAGATAGTATTTTCTAGATAGTTCTTTAAAATAAGAGTTTTTAACTTTGTATAAACTAATCAATTTTATTAAAATTATAAATAAAAGAAAAAAATTTTAATGATACTGATAGCCAATTATCACATTTTGGGTACCCATTAGGTACCCAAAGCTTGTATAAGCGTTTATGTAGAAAGGTTTTTCAAATCCTGTACTCTCCTTAATGGAACACAAAAAAATAGACATACCTTGTATATCAATGATTATAAGGGTGTCTATTTTTTTAACATAAAATGTCGAAAGAGTTTGTACATAAAAAATTACAAACAAAATAGGTAGTAAAAAATAATGTACTAATTGATATCTAAATATGTTTTTATTTTATGCTCAATAAATTTAATATGATCGTCAATTTCATTTTGGCTTTTATGTAAATCATCTAGTTGATCAAACAAAATTTTCAATCTTTTTGGAATAGTACTATCGCCTTCATAACGAAGCTTAGCATATGATTTCATTTTTTTGATACTCATACCAGTTTTTTTTAAACGAATAATAAATTCAATCCAAATAACGTCTTGTTCTGTGTAAAATCGTCGATTATTGGCATCACGATTGGAAAAGACTAGTTCATTTTTTTCATAGAATCTAAGTGTATCTATAGTTAGTCCACAAATTTTAGAAAATTCACCAATTGAATATTGCATCTTTATCTCCTTTGTCATAACTAGTTTGCTGTAGATTACGCTAGGGTACTGATATTGTCAATATAAAATCTATTTGTAGATAAGTGTTGACGTGGACAATACTCCAGCATTTAATCTAAATGTATTCATATGAAATAAATTTAAATATAGGAGAAAATAATATGACAGAAGACTTACGATTTAATATAGGATTAAAAAATTTGAAGAAAGTTGATGATAAAGCTGGTCAAAATGTTATTGAATCTTTGACGGGTATTTCAGAAGATATCGGAAGATATATTATTGAATTTGCTTTTGGTGATATTTATGAGCGTGATGTTTTGGATCTTAAGCAACGGGAAATGATCACAATAACTAGTTTACTTACACAAGGTGATACATCTCCGCAACTTGATGTACATATTAATGGATCTTTAAATGTAGGGCTAACTCGTGAACAAATTATCGAAACATTTATACAAGCAATTCCATATGTTGGGTTTCCAAAGGTTTTGAATGCTGTAACAGTAGCTAAAAAAGTGTTTACCGATATAGATAATAATAAAATTTAATATTAGACGATAAAACGACAATCATTAAATTAATTCATAATGATTGTCGTTTTTTAGTAAGATAGATTAATATTCAAGTAGCGTGCAGCCAGTAAAGCAGCTTGTTGTTCGTTTACAATCACACCGCGTAGTGAAGCAAAATCAGCCTCAATTAATTCAAAAGAATTCAGACTTAAGTCCAGTCCTTTTAATGAAGTTCCATAGGTTGAAATCTGATTTAATTGGCAGTCAGTGAATGTAGTTTTGGTGAGCTTATTATCAGTGAAACCAACATCTTGTAAACTGGATTCAAGAAATTGACAATGCTTAATTTGAACATGATTAATACTAGCAAGATCAAGAATAGAATGATCAAAGATACAAGTACTAATGTAGGCATTATTTAGGTTTATTCCGAGCATTTTACAATTGTTGAACTCACAACGAAGAAAAACGGCTTCTTCAAGATTACAATTGGAAAAATCACAATTATTAAAGACAACATCTGTAGCTTCAAATTTATAAAGGGAACTTTTGGTTAAGGTTACATGATTAAAAATAGATTGTTCAACAAAGGGATGTTCAATTTGTTGTTCTTCATCAAATTCATTTTCAATTAACTTGTTTTTAAGTAATAAATCTTCAGTATTAAAAATATCAAGAAAAGAACCAGAAGATAAGATATCAGGATTTACTTTGGCAATGGTCATAAAATTTGTCCTTTCAAGTTACTACTTTTTTGTAAATAGTTTAGTGTTTTTAGTACGTTCGATGATGCTTTTACGGTCTTTGAAAATAATAATGACTAAGAAAATTAAGGCAGCTGCGATTAAAATCAAAATAATTGCCATTACCCAATGCTGATTAACAAGGGCATCGCCACCAAAAGCGTAAATAAATGCAATTGGAGTGCTACCAAGGATAATACAGCTAATTGTTTGAAGTTGACTAGTTTGCATCTTAACGGCTGCCATACTGGTCATAAATGATGGAATAAATGGGATGGCATAGCCAATTACAAGTCCAACGCGTGGATGCCGCATATTGATAATAGCATCAAGATATTTATTAGTACGTTCTTTTTTCATCAGACCATCTACAAAGGTTAAGGCATAGACATCAATTATGTTACCTAAAGAAAATCCAATAGCACTGACGGTGACGCCTAATAATTTTCCAAAGCAAATTCCAGCTGCAATTGCAAAAATAGAAGCGGGGGCACCAGGAATCGCTGAGACCACAATGATGAGCGTTGAAAAAACAATTACATCTGAAGTAGAATAATTTCTAAGTAAGGCTAATAATGATTTTAAATCATGAGAATTAGACCACATGGTACTAAATTGTGGATAATAATTTTTGATTAAAACAGCGGTTAGGCTAAGAGCGATGATGATTTCTAGAGTTATTAAAATGTGTTTAACGTATTTATTCATTTAACATCCTTGTCATAAGTAATAATTAGATAATCTTATCATAATTAGACAAAAGTCGGTAAAATAAGTTATAAATAGTGTATGATTATTGGAAATTGATGAAATCCTAGGAGGAATTGATTGTGGTAGATTTTAGAGTTGAACACGATACATTAGGAGCAGTAGAAGTTCCAATCGATGCCCTTTGGGGTGCCCAAACGGAACGCAGTTGTCACAACTTTCCAACAGGACCATTAATGCCGGTTCAACTAATTAGAGCCATAATTAATATTAAAATGACCGCGGCACAAGTTAATGATGAAAATAAGTTAATTGATCATCAAAAAGCAACAACGATAGTGGTAGCTTCTAATCAAATCATGTCATTAGCGGATAGAGAATTGATGGGAAGTTTTCCGTTACATGTTTATCAAACTGGATCAGGAACCCAGACTAATATGAATGTGAATGAAGTTATTGCAAATGTCAGTAACCAAATTAATCAACTTGCGAAGATTGCCCCCAATGATGATGTTAATAAGTCACAAAGCTCAAATGACGTTTTTCCCTCCGCAATGAATATCGCTGCAACACAAGCAATTAATCAATTGATACCAGTTATTGAACATTTAATTACAGTTTTGAAAGATAAGCAACAACAATATTGGGATGTTGTTAAATTAGGGCGAACTCATTTACAAGATGCAACTCCATTAACGTTTGGACAAGAAATAAGTGGCTGGGTTAGTGCATTAGAACATGATTTAAAGTATCTTCAACAACTGAGTGAAACGTTATTGGAACTACCAATTGGCGGAACTGCAGTTGGAACTGGATTAAATACGCCAGTTAATTTTGACACTGAGATTATAAAAAAATTGAGTGAAGTATATGGAGTATCATTTACTACTCAGAATAAATTTTTTGGTTTAGCCTCACATTCCGGCTTAACAGCAGTTCATGGTGCAATTAGAACCTTAGCCGCTGATTTACTTAAGATTGCGAATGATATTCGTTTCCTAGCTAGTGGACCACGTGCTGGATATGGAGAATTGATAATTCCAGTTAATGAACCTGGATCATCAATTATGCCAGGCAAAGTAAATCCAACTCAAGCTGAAGCAGTAACGATGGCAGCAACGCGAGTGATGGGAAATGATACGACGATTGAAATTGCGGCTAGTCAAGGTAATTTTGAAATGAATGTTTATAAACCGGTTATCATCGCAACTTTCTTGGAATCAATTGAAATATTAACTGGGGTCTTAGGACCGTTTACGGATAAAATGGTAGCAGGAATTACGGTTAATGAAGACCGGATGAAATCCTTAATTGATAACTCTTTGATGACGGTAACTTCACTATCACCAAAAATTGGTTATCATAAAGCCGCTGAAATTGCTCAACTAGCACATGAAGATGGCACTAACTTAAAAACGGCTGCATTAAAATTAGGTTATATAATGGCAGACGAATTTGACCAGTTAATTGATCCATTAAAAATGACAAATAATAATCGTTAAGTTTAGAAATGAGATGTGAAATTACATCTCATTTTTTTATTGCAGTAAATTAACCACTTATAACGTCAATTTTGCGAGTTATATCAATTTAGACTAATTGCATTATATTTTTTGATATTCTAAAAAAATAGGAGGACGAATAATGCATTTTTTTGAGGCAATACACTTAACAAAAAAGTTTAATGATAAAGAGATAGTTAAAAATGTTAATTTACATGTTGAAAAAGGTCAGTTTATTGCTTTTTTAGGGCCGAATGGTGCGGGTAAGTCTACGACTGTTGAAATGTTAATTGGACTATTAACTCCAACTATTGGTGAAATTAGCTTGGAAGGAATTAAAGTTAATAGTGAGAAATTTAGAAATAAAATAGGTGTGGTATTTCAGGATAGTTTACTAGATCGAGATTTAACAGTAATGGAAAACTTAAAGACACGAGCAAATTTATATCAGAATTTTGATTCAGAATATTTTAACCAAATAATCATAAAATTGGAATTAGAAGCTATTTTAAAACAACAATATGGCGTTTTGTCTGGTGGGCAAAGGCGACGAGTTGATATTGCACGGGCACTAATTCATCAACCAGAATTGTTGTTTTTAGATGAGCCATCGACGGGATTAGATATTCAAACCAGAAATAAAATTTGGCAAGTGTTAAATGAGATTAGAAAAACTAAACAATTAACAATTATTTTAACAACTCATTATTTGGAAGAAGTTGAGTATGCTGACTATGTGTATGTACTTGATCATGGTGAAATTATTGCTGAAAATACATTGGATAATTTAAAAAAAGAATATGCACATGACCAATTGATAATTCATTTTAAAGGTAGTAGTAAATTCTGTGATTTGATAGAAAGAAATAATCAACAAATTGGTCAAGATTTGAAATTAATAACGAATTCAAATATTGAAGCAATCAATATATTGGATGATTTGAAAAATGAAATCAGTTCTTTTGAGATGCGGCCTGGAAGTGTTAATGATATTTTCTTAGAATTAACGGGAAAGGAAATTAGATAATGGTAGGGTTAATAAAACGAAATTTACGATTACAGTTTAATAGTTTTGGTGGAGTTTCACTCTCTTTGATGGGAGCAATCATTTCATTTGTTTTGTATTTAGTTTTTTTAAGACAAAGTATTGCTAGTGGTTTGAGTAGAGTTCCTGATTTAAAACAAATTTTAGATCCCTGGTTAATGGGTGGAACATTAACAATTACGGCAATCACAACGACTGCAAATAGCTTGGGGCAAATGGTTAAGGATCGTGATAATGGAGCTTTACGTGATTTATTATTAACAAGGCCGTCTTATTATCATATCCAAGGGGCTTATGTACTAAGTACCATATTAATTGGAATTGTTATGCAAGGATTAGTGATGACATTTATGTCGTTGTATTTTAGTTTGATGGATGCAATGACTTTTCGTTTGGATTGGGTATTACCAATTTTAATCGTGATGATTTTAAGCAGTGTGGTTTGGACAACGGTTAATATGTTATTACTATCGTTTATTAATAATGTTGATTCATTAAGCAAATTCAATTCGATTATTGGAACTGCAGCTGGATTTTTTGCTTGTGTTTATATGCCAATTGGCTTGATTCCAACATCAGCCCAATGGTTAATTGAATTCACTCCGGCACCTTATAATGCTGCTTTATTTCGCCAAATATTACTCAAAGATCCATTAAATAATTCATTTAAAAATGCTACACCAGCTGTTTTAAATGATTTTAAAGAGTCAATGGGGATTGGAATAAATATTAATGGATTGACGACGGTTTATTCAAATATACTATTACTAGTTGGCTTTACTATGATTACAATCATTGCTATTCTAATTGTGACAAATATATTAAAACGTGGTGTTTTAAAACGACATTAATAAGTAAAGGAAGAGAATAATTGTGAAGGTTAACTTTCATCAAGATAAATCGTTACTCGATAATGAGATGGTTGTCGAAGTATCAGCAAATCAACTTAGTCAACCTGTTATTGATTTGATAAAAACATTAAGTAATGATAATTATTCTTCAAAAGTATTGCCAATTACTATTGATGATAAAACTAAAATGATTCAATTTAAGGATATTATCGCAATTGAGGTGCTTAAAACTGATTTGACTATTGTTACGAATAGTCAAATTTTTGAAGTTAAGGGACAGTTGAAAAATATGCTTAGTAAATTACCAATTGAGTCTTTTGCACAAGTATCGAAAAGTGCCATTATTAATTTAGATCATTTGCAAAGCATAGAAGCAGGGTTTTCAGGTAATATGGTTGCAATTTTAAGTCATCAAGTAAAGATGGGAATTAGTCGCAAGTATTTATCAGATTTAAAATTAAAATTAAGGATGTGATTCAGATGATGCTTGTAAAAGAATTAATTAAAAAAGCTTTTATTGGAGTACTAATTGGTTCAACGACTTTTGTCTTTGTATTGTTGGTTGGCTGGTCGAAGGTCGAAATTGATTCAGCTGGCCTTGAGATTATTTTAATAATGAGTGCTGTTATTGGCCTTATTTCTAAAGTATTAGATATGGAGCTTGGAACTTATTTATTACGAAGATTACTCCATTTTGTTTTAACTACAATAACATGTATGCTTGCTTATTGGGCCTATCCAGTTGCCTTTTTAACGAGTTGGCAACAAGGAATTTTTGGATATCTAGTTATATATTTATTAATTTTGCTGGGATTCAGAGTTTGGGTCTTTTTAGATTTAAATTCAATTAATAAACAAGTAAAAAGGCGAAAGCAAGCTAAAAAATAGTTACTGGCTGTTTTTCTTTTAGTTAAACATGCTAAAATATCATTGAGGTGGCTAATTATGAATGACGATCAAATGACATTTGAGACCACAAATTTATTAACTAACCAAACGCGGCCAATTATTTTAGTAGCAACAACCATTGAACGCGTTGTTGATGAAGGATATGCGTTAGTAATTTATCCTAAAGATAACGGTGAATTTACTTTATGGCCAGAGCCAATGTATTTATTTGATGAACCAAGACTGGCAAAAAAAATCGCAGAATATAACTATGTAAAACAATTAATGTTAGAAAATGAAACTAAACGTGTTAGAAATAATCTGACTAACACTGAACTAAGTCACCTAGATTTTGAATGGCTCGGATATTATCAGACTTGTGCTAATGATGAATTAACGATTAATCAGTGGACAATTACGTCAGAAACTAAGCAACAATTAAAAAAAACATTTAAGAACTGGCAAATAAATATTGAACAACTAAAGTAGCGCAGTGTGTCGGTTGTGATAAAATTAAACAATTGAATTAATCAAAGGAGCGACCATTAATGAAAATTGGAATTGATAAAATTGGCTTTAATACATCATCATATTATTTGGATTTAACCGATTTAGCGAATGCTCGCGGTGTAGATCCAAATAAGTATTTAATAGGTATTGGTCAAGAAAAGCAGGCGGTTGTTTTACCTACACAAGATATTGTAACGATGGGGACGATGGCTGCTGACCAGATGTTAACTGATGCAGATCGTCAAACAATTACCACTGTAATTGTTGCTACGGAATCAGGGATTGATAATTCTAAAGCGTCAGCAATTTATGTTAAAACGTTGTTAGGACTTGGAGATTTTGTCCGGACGATTGAATTTAAAGAGGCTTGTTATGCTGGAACAGCTGCTATTCAAGCTGCTAAAGGACTAGTTAGCGCTAATCCAGAAGAACATGTATTAGTGATTGCGGCAGATATTGCACGATATGGATTGAATACACCAGGTGAAGTAACCCAAGGTGGTGGGGCAGTTGCTATGTTAGTAACAGCTAATCCACGTATTTTATCGATTGAAGGTCCAAGTGTTCCAATTACACGGGATGTAATGGATTTTTGGCGTCCGTTAGGAAAAACAGAAGCAATTGTTGATGGAAAATATTCGACAAACGTATATATTGAGATGTTTTTAGAAGCTTTTAAACGATATCAAGAATTAACTGATGACGATTTGACTGACTTTACTGCATTGGCCTTTCATTTACCATTTACTAAAATGGGAAAGAAAGCATTGGAAGCCTTGCTAGGCGATGAGGATAGTTTAATTGCGGAAAAATTAAGAGCACAATTAACTGCTAGTCAGATTTTAAATCGTAAAGTCGGTAATCTGTATACTGGCTCACTGTACCTAAGTTTAATTTCATTATTAATAAATGGTGAGTTAGCTGCTGGTGAAAAAATTGGCCTATTTAGTTATGGGTCAGGTGCAGAAGGTGAATTTTATACAGTCACGCTACAAGCAGGATTTGAAACGGCGTTTGATAAAGATTTAATAGAATCTAATCTTGAAACTAGAACTAAAATTAGTGTTGCTGAATATGAAGCAATTTTTAATAGTCAGCTTGGAATGAATAGTGAAGATATTGAACTTAATTTGGATAACGATATAAGTAAATTTAGACTAACAGGAATTCAAAATCAAAAACGAATTTATACAAAAAAATAAATTTGTTATATACAATTAATATAATTTGTAGCATACAAAAAGACCACACAATCATAATGTGGTCTTTTTGGTTTTAATAAATATCATCTCGAAACAATCCAACAACTTGTCCAAGAATGGAAACATTGGTTAAAATAATTGGTGCCATAGTGTCATTTTCTGGTTGCAGACGAAAATGATCTGACTCTTTAAAGAATCGTTTACAAGTCGCCTCATTATCATCATTCATGGCAATTACAATATCGCCATTTTTTGCACTAGGTGTTTTACGGACGATAACTTTATCACCACTAAGAATACCGGCGTTAATCATACTTTCACCACGAATAGTTAGCATAAATAAATCTTCGTTATTATTAATGGTTGGTGGAACTGGAAAATAATCGGTCGCTTCTTCGACCGCTAAAATAGGAGCACCGGCAGTGACAACGCCTAACATTGGAATTTTTGCTTCAAACGTTGGTTCAGTAACGGTACTAACACCGATTAGTGACAAACCTTCAGGTGTAATTTCAATTGCACGTGGTTTTGAGGGATCCTTTTGAAGGTATCCTTTTTTGATTAGTCGGTTAATATGCCCATGAACGGTAGAAGTTGAAGAAAGATTGACAGCTTCTCCAATTTCACGAACAGTGGGTGGATACCCATGATTTTCAACACGATCATGAATAAAATTTAGTACTGCTAATTGTTTTGTTTCTCCAGATTTTGACATGATGACACTCCCGTTTTTTTATCTATAGTTAAGATTACCATAGTCTAGCACGTTAATCAAACACTTGTTCGTGTATTCTGTAATCAATGATTAAGCTTGAAGAATGGCAACAAATTGAGTATTATTAAACAGATAAAAGTAAATCAACGAGGTGCATAATGGCAACGGATGAAGAACGTAAATTATTAACTGCTAGAATTAATCAATTGGCTAAAAAAGCTAAAGAAGATGGATTAACTAATGAAGAAAATGAAGAACGTCAAAAATTAAGAAAAGAATTTTTGACTAATTTTAGAGAATCATTTCGGAGTCAAGTTGAAATGATGCAAGTGTTCGATAAATCTGGAAAAGAAGTTACACCAGAAAAAGTTAAAGGAATTCAAAGAGATAAAGGGTTACGTGATGATTAATTAATTAGGTTAAATCTAAAATTTTTCTTTCAATCGTAGTCAATATTGAGTATCATTAGTTATTGAACTAGAAAAGGGGGATTCAATATGTCAACTGGCATTTGGATTTTATTGATTGTAGTAGCTTTAGTTATTGGTTTGGTTGGCGGATTCTTTGGTGCCCGTAAGTATATGGAAACTTATCTTAAGAATAATCCACCAATTAATGAAGAAATGCTTAGCACAATGATGTTACAAATGGGCCAAAAGCCTTCTGCTAAGAAACTTCACCAAATGATGCAAGCAATGCAACAACAATCAAAGAATAGTAAATAATAATTCTTTAAAATAAAAGGATAATCATCATAACTGATGATTATCCTTTTTTGTATTATTTGCTTTCTTTTTTTACTGGTAAAACATAGTGGAAATTTGGATCGATTTGCTGGTCTAAGTCATTAAATGATTGTTGTAAGCGAGCTTCATATTCGGCTTGATTATCATCATCTAATTTAATTTTCTTATCAACCATGATTGGCTTTCCAAAAGCAACGGTCGTTTTCTTACGAGTTAAAAGGCCTTTGAATGTCATTGGCCCTTGATATACGGCTGGAATTAATGGAACACCAGATAATTTGGCAATCACCAATGCACCACCTTTCATCTGCTCCGAGTAACGAGTTCCACTTGGAAAAATAATGGTTGAAAGATCAGTCTTTTTCAAATAATTAACAGGCGTTTTAATAACGGATGGCCCTGGATTAATGCGATCAACTGGGTAAGCAAACATATGGTCTAAGACAAACTTATAAAATTTATTCTCAAATAATTCTTGTTTAGCCATGAAGCTGAACTTTTTAGGTGAACCAGCAAGGGCAAAATAAACTGGGTCAAACCATGTACGATGTGGTCCAACTAAGATATAATTTCCTTCAGGTAAATTTTCTTTATTTAAGTATGTTGGTTTTCCGTTTAGAATGTACAATAGAATTCTAACTAAACCACGTAAAAATGAATAAAACATTAGGTCATTTCTCCTAAAATAGTTTATGTGCTTATTTATCTTCTGCACATGTTTAGTATGCAAGAAAAATATGAGAGTTGCAAGTTACTTTAATATGAGGAATTAAGAATGCAAGAACAGAATTTAGTACAAGATAGTGAAAGAATTGATCAGTTATATAGTCAAGATGTTCAAATTATCCAAAGTAATGAAGTGTTTTCATTTTCGTTAGATGCTGTTTTATTGGCTAATTTTGTACCAGAAACTAAGAAAACACGTTTAAAAGTTGTTGATATGTGTGCGGGTAATGGGGCGGTGGGCCTATTTTTACACGCTAAGATTCCTTCACACTTTATAGAAGTTGAAATTCAACCACGTTTAGCCGATATGGCACAACGCAGTATTAAATTAAATAATTTGGATAAACAATATTCGGTATTAAATATGGATATTGCGGATTTATATACAGAAATAAAAAAAGATTCGGTTGATATTGTCCTTTGTAATCCGCCATATTTTACTAATTTACCTGACAGTACCAAAAATCCAAATGAATATTTAGCGATTGCTCGGCATGAAATTAAAACTAACCTTGAAGGTGTTGTGTCAGTCATGAGTGGGTTACTTAAAACCAATGGTCGTGGATATATGGTACATCGACCAGATCGATTGGCGGATATATTCGCGATGATTAGTAAGTATCGAATGGCACCCAAGCGGATTCAATTTATTCATCCCAAACCGGGACGAGAAGCTAACATGGTACTAATTGAAGTAATTCGGGATGGACATGCCGGTGGAGTCAGAATAGTTGAACCAATTATTGTTTCTGATGAAAATAATGAATATACGCCACAGGTTAAAGAGATGTTATATGGAAAATAAAGCATATTACTTTTATGTATTGTATTGTGCGGATAATACGTTCTATGGTGGTTATTCTAATGATGTGATTAAACGATTTGAAACCCACCAATCACGACAAGGGGCTAAGTATACGAAGGTTAAAAGTCGTCATCCGCTACATTTAATCTATTCAGAAAGATTTGAGTCTAAATCCACAGCTATGCAAGCCGAATATCAATTTAAGCATCAATCACGACAATTAAAAGAAAAGTTTTTAGCTGCACATAAAATTAATTGGCAAAAATATCTGTCATAATAAGGGCTTTTGTTTTAGCCGAACACCTAGTTTTGATATAATTAGAATAGTTGCAAATATAAATATACTTATATGGAGGTCAATTGACAGATGAAAATTATTGCGTACGGAATTCGAGATGACGAACAGTCATTTGTAAAAGATTGGGCAATGGAACATTCAGATGTAGAAGTGACAATCGTTAAAGAATTAATCGATGAGCAAACTATTTTACAAGCTGAAGGATATGACGGTGTTGTAGCGTTTCAACAAGCTCAATATCAAGATGCAGCATTACAAAAAATGGCAGATTTTGGAATTAAATATTTGTCGTTAAGAAATGTTGGCGTTGATAATTTAAATCCTAGTAAAGTGAAAGAACTTGGATTAAAAGTTACCAATGTCCCAGTTTACTCACCAGAAGCAATCGCCGAATTTGCGGTTACACGGTTAATGAATTTATTAAGACGAACTAAAGAATATAACTTAAAAGCTGCTAATCAGGATTTTCGATGGGCACCACAAATTTCAAAAGAATTGAATCAACAAACTGTGGGGGTCATTGGGACCGGGCACATTGGTCAAAGTGTGATTAAAATCTTACAAGGCTTTGGCGCTAAAGTAATTGCTTTTGATAAATTTCATAATGCGGAAATTGAAGCTCAAGGATTGTATGTGGATACCATGCAGGAAATTTTTGACCAGGCAACGGTAATTACATTGCATATTCCATTGTTTCCTGAAACGGAACATTTGTTGGATGCGGCTGCCTTTGAAGCCATGAATGATGGGGTGTTTATTATTAACACTGCACGTGGGCCATTGATTGATGAACAGGCTTTAATTAGTGCGTTAGACAGCCACAAAGTTGGTGGAGCAGCCTTAGATGTCTTAGAAGAAGAAACTAAACTATTTAATCAAGATTTTTCTGGTAAAGAAATTGATTATCCGGTGTTTAAAAATTTAAGTGCTAGAGAAAATGTATTAGTTTCACCACATACTGCTTTTTACACGGATGTAGCAGTAAAAAATATGGTACATGTGAGTCTTGATAATAACTTATCGTTAATTAAGACGGGAACTGCAAATAATTTAGTAACTTTTAATTAACCCTTGCACAGTTCCTGTAATTTAGGTATAATTATTTCCGGTGCACAAGCGCCAATTCACACCTAGGATTGATGATGAGAGGGTTGCTCGAGAGAGTTCTTGATTCATATGATATGCCTAGGGAGGAAAAAAACTTTTGGAGGTACTATTCATGTCAGTTATTAGCATGAAACAATTATTAGAAGCCGGTGTTCATTTTGGACACCAAACACGTCGTTGGAATCCAAAGATGAAGCCATTTATCTTTACAGAACGTAATGGTATTTACATCATTGATTTACAAAAGACTGTTAAAATGATCGATACTGCTTACAATTTCGTTAAAGAAAATGCCGCTGATGGTGGCGTTGTTCTTTTCGTCGGAACTAAGAAGCAAGCTCAAGAAGCCGTTGCAGAAGAATCTGTACGTGCTGGTCAATATTTTGTTAACCATCGTTGGTTAGGTGGAACATTGACTAACTGGGATACTATCCAAACACGTATCAAGCATCTTAAGCAACTTAAGAGCATGTCTGAAGATGGTAGTTTTGATGTATTACCTAAGAAAGAAGTTTCATTGCTTACTAAGAAACGTGAAAAGCTTGAAAAATTCTTGGGTGGTATCGAAGACATGCCACGCATCCCAGATGTAATGTTCATTGTTGATCCACACAAGGAACAAATTGCTGTTAAAGAAGCACAAAAGCTTAACATTCCTATCGTTGCTATGGTTGATACTAATACTGACCCAGACGATATCGATGTAATCATCCCTTCAAATGATGATGCTATTCGTGCCGTACGTTTGATTACTGCTAAGATGGCAGATGCTGTTATCGAAGGTAACCAAGGTGTTGACGACCAAGCTGAACAAGTTAAAGCTGAAGAAGCAAAGAAAGAAGTTTCTGGCGCTGACCTTGCTGGCTTAAAAGCAACCGTTGAAGGCACAACTGAAAAATAATTAAAACCTTAGGCTGTTTCATTTGCAACTAGGACCATATTGGCCTGAGCAATTGGGACAGTCTTTTTTTAAACAAAAAAGTAAACATATAATTAAGGAGAAACATAACATGGCAGACATTAAAGCAGCCCAAGTGATGGACTTACGTAAAAAAACTGGTGTAGGAATGATGGACGCAAAAAAAGCCCTTGTTGCTACTGAAGGTGATATCGACAAAGCAATTGATTTTCTTCGTGAAAAAGGAATTGCTAAGGCCGCTAAGAAGAATGATCGTATTGCAGCTGAAGGTTTAACTGGAATCAAAATTAATGGTAACAAAGCTGTTATCGTTGAATTGAACTCAGAAACAGATTTCGTTGCTGCTGGAGATACTTTTAAAGATCTTTTAAGCCATATTGCTGATGTTTTAGTTGCAAATCATCCAGCTGATGTTGAAGCTGCACTAGCTTTATCAACAGATAAAGGTACATTAAATGATGAATTGATCACGGCCACTCAACAAACTGGAGAAAAAATCTCACTCCGTCGTTTTACAATTATTGAAAAGACAGATAGTGAAAACTTTGGTTCATATTTACACATGGGTGGAAGCATTGGTGCGTTAGTTCTTCTTGAAGGTGCTGATGCTGAAACTGCTAAAGATGTTGCTATGCACGTTGCTGCTGTTAATCCAGAATTTGTTTCACGTAATGACGTTCCTGCAGATCGTTTAGCACATGAAACAGAAGTTCTTACTCAAGAAGCTTTGAATGAAGGCAAACCAGCCAATATCGTTGAAAAAATGGTTGCTGGTCGTGTTAACAAGTTCTTGGCAGAAATTAGTTTAGCTGATCAAGCATTCGTTAAAGATTCTGATATGACCGTATCTAAATATGTTGAATCTAAGAATGGTCAATTAAAGACGTTTGTTCGTTATGAAGTTGGCGAAGGTATTGAAAAGAAAGCCAATAACTTTGTTGAAGAAGTCATGGGACAAATTAAAGGCTAGTAAAAATTGGCGTACATTTAGTACGTCTTTTTTTCTGAGTCAGATTTTATTTTTGGGAGATTCTTGCAGGAGGACAGAAACATGACGGATGTAAAATATAAACGAGTAATTTTAAAATTAAGTGGTGAAGCACTTGCTGGTGATCGAGGTTTTGGAATTAATCCACCAGTTATTAAAGACGTAGCTGAAGAACTAAAACAAGTTCATGAACTTGGTGTAGAAATTGCCATTGTTGTTGGTGGCGGTAATATGTGGCGCGGTGAAGCCGGTGCACAAATGGGTATGGAACGGGCACAAGCCGATTATGTTGGAATGCTAGGAACCATTATGAATGCTTTAGCATTACAAGATAGTTTGGAATCAATTGGTGTACCAACTCGTGTTCAAACATCAATTGAAATGCGTCAAATTGCTGAACCTTATGTTCGTCGTAAGGCAGTTCGTCATTTAGAAAAAGGCCGAATTGTAATCTTTGCTGGTGGAACCGGTAGTCCATACTTCTCTACCGATACAACGGCAGCATTACGAGCAGCTGAAATTAATGCAGATGCAATTTTAATGGCAAAAAATGGAGTTGATGGTGTTTATAGTGCTGATCCTAATAAAGATTCCTCAGCCGTTAAATATGATAGTTTGACTCATTTAGAAATTATTAAAAACAATTTACACGTTATGGATTCAACGGCAAGTTCATTGTCGATGGATAATGATATTCCACTCGTTGTCTTTAACTTAAACGAAACTGGTAATATTATGAAAGTCGTTGAAGGACAAAATATTGGAACAACTGTCAGGGGGAATAATGATGGCAACAAGTAAAGAAATTTTAAATGAAGCAACAAGTAAAATGAAAAAGTCAGGTGAATCACTTTCACGTGATTTAGGTAATATTCGTGCTGGACGAGCAAATGCTAGCATTTTAAATCGGGTGATGGTTGATTATTATGGAGCACCTACACCAATTAATCAGGTAGCTTCAATCACGATTCCAGAACCACGCTTATTAATGATCTCACCATTTGATGAATCAATTATTGGCGACATTGAAACGGCAATTAATGCATCAGATTTGGGATTAAATCCTGCTAATGATGGAAGTGCAATTCGTCTTTCAATTCCACAATTAACTGAAGAACGTCGTAAAGAATTGGTTAAAGATGTTAAATCAGAAGCTGAAAAAGCTAAGGTTGCCGTTCGTAATATCCGACGTGATGCAATGGATGACTTGAAAAAAGGTAATAAATCTGGCGACTTTAATGATGATGAATTTCATGAATTAGAAGACAAGGTTCAAAAAATTACAGATGCTGGTATTAAAGAAGTCGATGCAATTGCTGCAGATAAAGAAAAAGAATTAATGCAAGGCTAATCATTAATAAAATATAGTTAAAAATAATGATGCGAAACTTTTGTTGAGTATCATTATTTTTTTTGAATTATTACTTTTATGCATTTTGATAGATCAGCGAGTAACTAATAACTGAGGGCTGTTTTAGTAATCCATTAATATCACTAGTTAATATGGTGTTTTTTTGGTAAAATTGAAACAACATATTTAAAAAGTAGGGTGGAGTATTGTGTTTTCAAAATTTAAACGTACTAATTCAAATAATGATGAGACTAACCAATTGGATTTGAATAATATTCCTAACCACATTGCTATTATTATGGATGGTAATGGTCGTTGGGCTCAAAGAAAACATCTTCCTAGAGTTGCTGGGCATCGTGAAGGAATGCAAACGGTGAAAAAAATAACCGTTGCGGCTAGCAATTTAGGAATTAAAGTATTATCGCTATATGCTTTTTCAACGGAAAATTGGAAGCGACCTAATGATGAAGTGAATTATTTAATGCAATTACCAATTAATTTTTTTCAAACTTTCGTTCCTGATTTAATAAAAAATAATGTTAAAGTAATGGTTATGGGCGACATTTCTAAACTTCCCGAGGGGACTCAAAAAGCAGTTTATGATGCAATCGAGCAAACTGCCGGATGTACCGGAATGGTGCTTAATTTTGCTTTGAATTACGGTGGTCGCATTGAAATTGTTGAAGCAGCAAAACAGGCCGCAATGGAAGTTAGTGATGGTAAAATAGAAGTTGATCAAATTGATGAGAATTTATTATCCAGTCTAATGATGACTGGATCACTAGCAGAGTTTGAAGATCCAGAACTACTAATTAGAACTAGTGGAGAACAACGAATTAGTAATTTCATGCTTTGGCAACTTGCATACAGTGAATTTGTTTTTGTTGATGAACATTGGCCCGATTTTGATGATGATTCATTAAAGAACGCAATTATTAGTTACCAAGGACGTCACCGTCGCTTTGGTGGATTAGATAAAAAATAAATAACTACAAAATTAGAAATGAGTGTGACTAACTATGAAACAACGTGTTATTACAGCAATAATTGCTTTAATTATTTTTATTCCACTAATAATGATCGGTGGTTTACCATTAACAATTGCCGCAATGTTACTTGGAATTATTGCAGTTGATGAAATTTTAATTATGAAAAAGATTCTATTAGTTTCGTTTGAAGCTATTTTAACGAATATTGGGGTGCTATTATTGATTATTCCCAATAACTGGTTTGATTTTTTACCGGGTAGATTTGATCGCTTTGTATTATTTTATGTAGTTATAATTTTATTAGCTGTCCATACAGTTACTAAAAAGGGACGCTTTACTTTTGATGATGCTGGTGTATTAACCTTAGCGATGTTATATGTTGGTATGGGCTTCCACTATTTTGTTGCTGCTCGTGCAGATGGATTTACTACCTTACTTTACGCAATGTTAATTGTTTGGATTACTGACAGTGGTGCATATATGATTGGACGTAAGTTAGGAAAACATAAACTTGCACCTAAAATTAGTCCTAATAAAACATGGGAAGGTTCTATTGGCGGAACAATTGCGGCCACTATCATTATTGGAATCTATTTGATCTTTTTCCCAGTGGGATATAATTGGATTATCATGATTATCTTAACTTTGATTTTATCAATCATTGGTCAATTTGGAGATTTAATCGAATCTTCATTGAAACGTTTTTATGGTGTGAAAGATTCCGGTAAAATTTTGCCAGGACATGGTGGAATTTTGGACCGCTTTGACAGCATGATTTTAGTAATGCCAATGTTATATTTACTTGGTATTATTTAGCTTAATAATTTATTTTAAATTGATTGGAAGGTAGCCTCGTGATTATTACAATCATCACCTTTATTATTGTTTTTGGAGTATTAGTTATTGTCCATGAATTTGGACATTATTACTTTGCCAAGCGGGCAGGTATTTTAGTGCGCGAATTTTCGATTGGAATGGGTCCAAAAATTTGGTGGCATCGTAAAAATGGTACGACTTATACAGTTCGAATTCTTCCCTTAGGTGGATATGTTCGAATGGCCGGAGCCCAAGATGATGACGATGACGCTATAAAACCAGGAACTCCAGTCAGTATTCAGCTTAATGAACAAGAGCAAGTAACATTAATTAATACAAGTAAGAAAAGTACGTTATTTAATGGAATTCCAATCCAAATTGCAGATGCTGATTTGGTAGATGGTTTATGGATTGAAGGTTACATCAATGGCGATGAAACTGTATTAAAACGTTATGAGGTTGATCACGATGCTTCCATTATTGAAAGTGATGGTGTTCAAGTTAGAATTGCACCCCGTGATGTTCAATTTCAATCGGCGTCGTTGCCACAGCGAATTTTAACGAATTTTGCTGGACCGATGAATAACTTTATATTAGCAGTTGTTGTTTTTGCTATTTTAGGGTTTATGATGACTGGAATTCCAACTAACAGCAATGTCGTGGGTGAAGTTACCACAAACTCAGTTGCACAAAAAGCAGGGTTAAAATCCGGCGATAAAATTACAGCCGTTAACCATAAAAAAACAAGTAATTGGACAGAACTTTCAACAGCTATTTCATCTAAACCAGATAAGCAAGTTACGTTATCAGTTAAGCGAAATGATACTCATAAAACAGTTAAGTTAACTCCCGATTCTGTAACTCAGGATAAGAGTAAGGTTGGTAAAATTGGGATAGCTGAGGAACAAAAGACTGATTTTGCTGCAAGAATAAGTTATGGTTTCACACAGTTTATGGCAATTGTAACCCTTATTTTTGGGGTCTTAGGTCATATGCTTACACATGGGTTTAATGTAAATGATTTTGGTGGCCCAGTGGCAATATACGCTGGAACATCAACGGCGGCATCATACGGAATAACAGGCGTACTTAACTTTTTAGCTGTTCTTTCAATTAACCTTGGAATTGTTAATTTGTTACCAATCCCAGCGCTTGATGGTGGGAAAATTTTATTGAATTTTATCGAAGCAATTAGAAGAAAACCGAATTCTGAAGGATTTGAAGGGACAGTTACAATAATTGGTTTTGGTTTATTGATGTTGTTAATGTTGGCTGTAACCTGGAATGATATTCAACGGTATTTCTTTTAAAGTAACATAAACAAGGAGAATTATTAAAAAATGAAACAATCAAAAATGTTAATTTCAACACTTAAAGAAGTTCCTAGCGATGCGGAAGCTTTAAGTCATAAGATGATGCTACGTTCAGGTTATATTTATCAAGTTGCTGCTGGAGCTTACGCATATTTGCCGTTAGCTCATCGAGTATTAAGAAAGCTTGAAAATATTATTCGTGAAGAATTAGAAAAAATTGATGCGGTTGAAATGTCAGTACCTGCAATTTTACCTGCAGATTTATGGCGCGAATCTGGTCGTTATGAAACTTATGGAGAAAATTTATTCAAGTTTAAGGATCGTCATGAACGTGAATTCATTTTAGGACCCACACACGAAGAAACTTTTACTGAAATTATTCGTGATAGTATTAAGTCTTATAAAAAATTACCATTGACGTTATATCAATTACAAAATAAATATCGTGATGAAAATCGTCCTCGTTATGGTCTTCTTCGCGGACGTGAATTTGACATGATGGATGCTTATTCATTTACTGTTAAGGAAGAAGAACTAGATGCTGCCTTTAATCAGATGGCAACTGCTTATAACAATATTTTTAAGCGCTGTGGGCTTGAATTTAAAACAATTATTGGTGATGCCGGAGCAATGGGTGGAAGTGATTCGAAGGAATTTTCTGCGTTAGCCGCGGTTGGTGAAGATACGATTGTTTATTCAGATTCTAGTGAATATGCAGCTAACTTAGAAATGGCAACTTCACAATTTACTAGCAAAAAATCACATGCTGCTCAATTAGATTTAAAAAAGATTGCAACTCCAGATGTTAAAACAGTTGAAGAGTTAGCTCAATTTTTAGAAATTGAAACTAGTGGCGTCGTTAAAACCTTATTATATATGGCTGATGGCAAACCAGTGATGGTATTAGTTCGTGGAGATCACGAAGTTAATGAAGTTAAAGTAACGAACTTTTTGCATGCAGATGAATTAGAAATGGCAACTCCTGAACAAACCGCAGCTACTTTAGATGCATCATTTGGTTCACTTGGACCAGTTGGCGTTGGTGAAGAAGTAACTATTTTAGCTGATCAATATATTGGTGACATGGTTAATGTACCAGTTGGTGCGGATGAAGATGGTTTCCATTATATTAATGCTAATGTTGAACGTGATTTCCGAGTAGATGAATTTGGTGATTTTCGAATCGTCCAAGAAGGTGAAACTTCACCTGATGGAAATGGTCAACTTCAGTTCCAACGCGGGATTGAAATTGGTCATATCTTTAAGTTGGGAACTCGTTATTCTAAGTCACTTGGCGCTTCAGTATTGGATGATAACGGCCGTCAACAAGATGTAATCATGGGTTGTTACGGGATTGGAATTTCTCGATTACTATCAGCCATTTCAGAACAATATGCTGATGAAGATGGGTTAGTTTGGCCAAATGAAATCGCACCATTTAACGTGCATGTTGTACCAGTTAACATGAAGAATGATGAACAACGTGAGTTAGCACAAAAAATTAACGATCAACTCCAATCAGAAGGATACGAAGTACTGTTAGATGATCGTAAAGAACGTCCCGGTGTTAAGTTTGCAGATTCTGATTTGATTGGAATTCCATTGAGAGTTACGGTTGGTAAAAAAGCTGATGAAGGAATTGTCGAAGTTAAAATTCGCAGTACTGGTGAGACTTTGGAAGTTAAACAAGAAGAACTTGGAAGTACACTTTCAATTCTAATGAAGACAAACGCAGAATAGATATTGATTTAATTTAAATGTGATACGATAATTTTTAACGATTATTCGATTCGCATTTTTATTTTGAGGAGGCAGTTCAAGTGGGGTTATCTCAGCATCAGTTATTTACTAAATTACTTGAGCAAATTCATTTTGAAGATAGTCAAAATGAAGCTTTTAGTGACGCCGAAATTCAGCGAGTGGTAGTTCATCAAATTTCAAAAAATTGGGAATTTACTTTTTTCTTTCCAAAGGTGTTACCGTTTGATTTATTTCAAACATTTAATAATGCGTTAACCGTTGGTTTTAATTCAATTGCTAAAGTATCATTTAAAATTGTTACGAACGAAGAAAGTTTAGTTCAGCGTGATATTGCTGATTATTGGAATTTTATGGTTTCTAATAGTGGGGTTGAATCACCATTATTGGGTCAGGTAGCTGATCGTGGCGTTCCTAACGTTAATGATGACCGAGTTACATTAGTGACAGAGAATGAAATTATCCGGGACTTTTTGATGAGCGAGGCAATTGGTCAAATTGAGGAAACTTATGTCCAATTTGGTTTTCCAAAATTTAGAATTCATACGATGGTTGATGAAAGTGCATCAGCTGCCCAAGTTCAAGCTTTAAAAGAAGCGCAAGATAAACGAAATGTTGAGTTAGCGGCGAAGGCAGCTGCCCAGACGCAAGCAATGGCAAGTCGAAGTTCAGACACGGCTTCACCAGTTGAAGGCCCAGCTAAACTGGGGAAGAATATTAGTGATAAAGAAGAAGTTCGGCGAATGATTGATATTACTGAAGAGGAACGTTCAGTTGTTGTCGAAGGTTATATTTTCAGTAAGGAAGTCCGGACACTGAAGTCGCAACGGCAATTAATGATTATTGAAATTACTGATTACACTTCCTCAATTACAATTAAAAAATTCTCACGTAATGCTGATGATGAAGCTCAATTTGAAGCAATCAATGAAGGTGATTGGATTAAAGTTCGTGGTCCAGTTCAAGAAGATACCTTTATGCGTGATTTAACGATTAATGCGTATGATTTAAATACTGTGTCACATCCAAAGCGGCAGGACACTGCTGAAGGTGAAAAACGAGTTGAACTCCATTTGCATACAACAATGAGTCAAATGGATGCGACCAATTCAATTAAAGATTTTGTAGGTCAAGCTGCTAAGTGGGGCCATAAAGCAATTGCGATTACGGATCATGCTGGCTTACAAGGATTTCCTGAAGCGTTTGCTGCTGCGAAAAAAAATAATATTAAAATGTTATATGGCGTTGAAGCTAACGTGGTTGATGATGGGGTTCCAATTGGTTACAATTCTAAACATGTTCCGTTGAAAGACACTGAATATGTTATTTTTGATGTGGAAACAACTGGACTATCAGCAATTTATGACAAAGTAATTGAATTATCTGCCGTGAGAATGAAAAATGGTGGAGTGCTAGAAGAGTTTGAGCATTTTATTGATCCTGGTTTTCATTTATCAGAAACGACGACTAATTTAACCAGTATTACTGATGATGACGTTCGGGGTTCAAAATCTGAAGAAGAAGTCTTCCAGATGTTCCGTGATTTTTGTGGCGATGCAATTTTAGCAGGCCATAATGTTACGTTTGATATGGGATTTATGAATACTGGCTATGCTCGTCAAGGCAAAGAGCCAATTCAAAATCCAGTGATTGATACGTTAACTTTAGCGCGCTTTTTACATCCAGAATTAAAAGGGTATCGGTTAAATACGTTAGCTAAAAAATTTGGTGTAGTGTTAGAACATCATCATCGCGCTATTTTTGATTCACAAACAACCGGGAATTTATTACATATTTTCTTGAAAGACGCTGAAGAACGATATGAGATTGAATTTCATGATCAGTTAAATGATCATATGAGTGAAAATGATGCTTATAAGCATGCGCGTCCATTCCATGTTACTATTTTTGCTCAGACGCAAGCAGGCTTGAAAAATCTCTTTAAGTTAATTTCATTATCGAATATTAAATATTTCCATCGAGTACCACGGATTCCAAGAAGTGAATTGGATAAATATCGAGAAGGCTTAATTTTAGGAACGGCTTGTTCTTCTGGCGAAGTATTTACATCAATTATGCAAAAAGGCCGTGAAGAAGCACTCGAAAAAGCTAAGTATTATGATTTTATTGAAGTTCAACCCAAAGCAATGTATGCACCATTAATTGAAGGTGAATTAATTAAAGATGATTCCAATCTCGAAGAAATTTTAATTAATATGGTAGAAATTGGTAAAGAATTAGGTAAGCCAGTGGTTGCTACTGGGGATGCTCATTATCTTAATAAAGAAGATTCAATTTATCGTAAAATTTTGATTCATTCGCAAGGTGGAGCCAATCCGATTAATCGCTATCAACTACCAGAAGCACACTTTAGAACGACTCAAGAAATGTTAGATGCATTTTCATTTATGGGTGCAGAACGAGCACATGAAATTGTTGTTGAAAATACTAATTTGATTGCAGATATGATTGATGATATCACGCCATTGCAGGATAAATTATATACGCCTAAAATGCCTGGCGCAGAAGATGAAATCCGATCAAGAACAATGGATACAGCTGCTGCATGGTATGGTAATCCATTACCTGAATTAGTTCAAAAACGGATTGATCGAGAATTGGAAAGTATTATTGGTAATGGATTCTCAGTGATCTATTTAATTGCGCAACGATTAGTGGCTAAGTCTAATAAAGACGGTTATTTAGTTGGATCGCGTGGATCGGTTGGATCAAGTATTGTGGCGACTTTAACTGGGATCACAGAAGTTAATCCGTTACCACCACATTATCGTTGTCCAGAATGTCAATATAGTCTGTTCTACACAAAAGGTGAGTATAGCTCAGGATTTGATTTACCAGATAAGACTTGTCCTGACTGTGGTGCATTATTGATTAAAGACGGGCATGATATTCCGTTTGAGACATTCCTTGGCTTCACAGGGAATAAAGTTCCCGATATTGATTTGAACTTTTCCGGTGATTATCAAGCAATCGCGCATAATTATACAAAGGTTTTGTTTGGTGAAAAAAATGTTTATCGTGCTGGAACCATTGGTACGGTCGCCGATAAAACTGCTTATGGATATGTAAAAGCTTACGAGCGTGATACGGAACAACAAATTCGGGGTGCCGAAATTGATCGATTATCTAAAGGGGCAACCGGAGTTAAACGGACAACTGGACAACATCCAGCCGGAATTTTAATTGTGCCGGATTATATGGAAATTTATGATTTTACTCCGGTGCAGTATCCAGCTGAAGATACGAGTGCTGCATGGAAGACAACTCATTTTGATTTCCATTCGATTCATGACAATATTTTAAAGATGGATATTTTGGGGCATGATGATCCCACGATGATTCGGATGTTACAAGATTTATCTGGAATTGATCCTAAAACCATTCCGACTGATGATCCTGGAGTAATGAGTTTATTCTCAAATCCCGATGTATTAGGGGTAACCGAAGAACAAATTTTTTCAAAGACCGGAACCTTGGGCGTACCTGAATTTGGAACGCGTTTTGTACGAGGAATGCTGGAAGAAACGCATCCTAGTAATTTCTCGGAGCTCCTACAAATTTCAGGATTATCACATGGGACTGATGTCTGGTTGGGTAATGCCGAGGAATTAATCAAAAAAGGAATTGCGACAATTGCTAACGTAATTGGTTGTCGTGATAATATTATGACCGATTTAATTCATTACGGAATGGATTCTGAAATGGCCTTTCAAATTATGGAACATGTTCGTAAGGGAAAAGGGATTCCAGATGAATGGCAATCTGCGATGAAAGAGTCAGAAGTTCCTGATTGGTATATTGATTCTTGTTTGAAGATTAAGTATATGTTCCCACGGGCGCATGCGGCAGCTTATATTTTACTAGCTTTGCGGATTGCATATTTCAAAGTTTACTTCCCATTGGTTTATTATTGTGCATATTTCTCCGTTCGAGCAGATGATTTTGACATCGTTTCAATGGCGCATGGTAAAGAAGCTGTTAAAAGTGCGATGGAAGAAATTAATAAAAAGGGTAATGATGCATCAACTAAAGAAAAGAATTTAGTGACGGTATTGGAATTAGCTAATGAAATGTTGGAACGTGGGTATAGTTTCAAGATGGTTGATATCGATCGTTCAGATGCATCAGAATGGTTAATTGAAGGAACAACGTTAATTGCGCCGTTTAGTTCAATTCCCGGATTAGGTTTAAATGTAGCTAAACAAATAGTAGCTGCACGTGAAGAAAAAGAATTCTTGTCAAAAGAAGACTTAGCTAAACGTGGCAAGGTTTCAAAAACATTAATCGATTTTATGACGGTTAATCGGGTACTTGATGCATTACCAGACGAAAATCAATTATCTTTATTTTAATTAATGACGATAAATTTTAAGGTAGGCGGGGAAATGAAAAAAGGAGTACTGTTGGTTAATTTAGGAACACCTGAAGCACCAACAACTGCAGCAGTAAGAACCTATTTGCGTAAATTTTTAGCTGATAAGCGTGTAATTGATATGCCACGCGCATTATGGTTACCAATTTTATATGGCATGATCTTACCAGTTAGGCCGGCTAAATCAGCGGCACTTTATCGTAAAATTTGGACAAGCGAAGGGTCACCATTATTGTTGTTTGCGCAACAACAAGCAAAACAATTACAAGTACTATTGCCTGAACAAATCGTTCAATACGCAATGTGTTATAGTGATCCAACGGTTGATACTGCTTTAGAATCAATGGCAGCTGCAGGAGTAACTGAATTAACTGTGATTCCGTTATATCCACAATATTCAACGACAACGATTGGATCAGTATTTGATCAAGTTGCGTCACATTATATGCATTCTATGACACAACCTAAATTGCACCTAGTTGATTCGTTTTATGAAGATGAAAAATATATTCAGATCTTAGTTGATCAGATTAAGCAAGAGTTAATTAATCAGCCAGATGCCCATTTAGTATTTTCATATCATGGTATTCCACAAAAATATGCTGATCATGGCGATCCATATCCCAAGCAATGTACAACCACCACAAAACGAGTGATGGATTTGATTGGGGATGTACCATATACACAGTCATACCAATCTAAATTTGGTCCAAGTCAGTGGTTATTACCGGCGACAGCTCAAACAATGAGAGATTTACCAGGCCAAAATGTAACTAATATTATTGTGATAACACCTGGGTTCGTTGCAGATTGTCTTGAAACCATCCAAGAAATTGATCATGAAAATCGTGAATATTTCATGGAAAGTGGTGGAAAAAAATTTACTTATATTCATCCATTTAATGGCAATGAGAAGTTTACAAACTTGTTAGCATCACTAGTTGAGTAGTTAGTGTAAAATTTGTATCATTAATGTGTATATGTTATAGTAGGTAAGTAAATTAAAACTCGTTAACGAGTGAGCAGAAATGCTCGCTCTTTTTATTGCAAAAATACTGGAGGTGCTCAGGTGAGTGGTGTTGTGGAAACAGTTACGGAGCTAGTAATGCCAATCATTAGCGAACAAAATTTTGAATTATATGATTTGGAGTTTGTTAAAGAAGGTCAAAGCTGGTTCTTAAGAGTTTACATTGATAAGCCTGGTGGGATTACAATTGAAGAATGTGCCATAGTAAGTGATTATCTTAGCGAAAAACTTGATGGAATTGAACCAGATCCAATTCCCCAAGCATACTTCTTAGAGGTTTCATCACCAGGCGCTGAGCGTCAATTGAAAAAGCCTAAGGATTACGAAAGTGCCGTTAATGAATATATTAATGTGTCACTATATCAAGCTATCAATGGTAGCAAGATTTATGAAGGAACCCTCATTGAATTATCTGATGATGAATTAACACTAGATTATCTAGATAAGACTCGTCATAAGAAAATTACAATTGATCGTTCTAAAATTGCCAAAGCCAGATTAGCAATTAAGTTTTAAATCAAAGGAGTTGTAAACATGAATAAGGAATTAGTTGGAGCTTTAGATGCTCTTGAAAAAGAAAAAGGAATTAAAAAAGAAATTGTAATTGAAGCTTTAGAAGCCGCTTTAGTTTCTGCTTTTAAACGTAATTATGATCAAGCACAAAACGTTGAAGTTGATTTTGATGCAGTTAAGGGTAATATCAAGGTATACGCAGTTAAAACGGTTGTTGAAGAAGTAGAAGATGAACAACAACAAGTTAGCCTTGAAGGTGCGTTAAAAGTTAGTCGTGGTTATGAATTAGGCGATGAAATTCGCTATGAAGTTACACCACAAAACTTTGGCCGAATTGCAGCTCAAACAGCTAAACAAGTCATCATGCAACGAGTTCACGAAGCCGAACGTAATGTCGTTTTTGAAAAATATAGTGAATACGAAAACGAAATTGTTACAGGTGAAGTTGAACGCCAAGATAGTCGTTTTATCTACGTTAGTTTAGGAAACGTTGAAGCAGTAATGCCAGTTTCAGAACAAATGCCTAACGAAAATTATAAAATGCATGATCGAATTCAAGTCTTTGTATCAAAAGTTGAAAATAGCACTAAGGGACCTCAAGTGTTCGTTAGTCGGACTGCACCTGAACTTTTGAAACGATTATTTGAAAAAGAAGTGCCTGAAATTTATGATGGAGTAGTTGAGATTATGTCAATTGCTCGTGAAGCAGGTGATCGTGCGAAGGTTGCAGTTCGTTCAAACGATGAAAATGTCGATCCAGTTGGGACGGCAGTTGGTCCTAAGGGTCAACGGGTTCAAGTAATTGTCAACGAACTTGGTGGCGAGAACATGGATATTGTTGAATGGATTGATGATCCAGCTCGTTACATTGCGAATGCTTTGAATCCAGCTGAAGTTTTAGATGTAATTTTTGATCCAGAAAATGAACGTGCATGTACGGTTATTGTTCCGGATTATCAATTATCATTAGCAATTGGTAAGCGTGGCCAAAATGCTCGTTTAGCAGCTCGTTTAACTAATTATAAGATTGATATCAAACCAGAATCAGAAATGTCTGATTCCGCACCAGCAGAAGAAAACACTGAAGCTTAACAGTTATATGACAAAGAGGTGAGTTACGTTGAAACAGCGAAAAATACCAATGCGTAAAGATATCGTGACTGGCGAAATGATGGAAAAGAAAGAGTTAATTCGTGTTGTACGTAACAAGGAGAATGAAGTTTCTCTTGATCCGACTGGTAAAAAGCCAGGTCGAGGTGCGTATGTTATGATTAACGTTGATATTGTTAAAAAAGCATTTAAAAATCGAACTTTTGATAAAGTGTTTGAAACAAAAATTGACGATTCTTTCTATGAAGAATTAATCGAGTATGTTGATCATCAACAAGCTCGTCGCGAGTTATTTAAAAATGAATAATGAGCAAAAAGCCTTGAATTTACTTGGGTTAACAAGACGTGCTGGAGAATTAATCTCTAGTGAAGATATAGTTCTTAGAGCCGTTAAGAGTCGAAAAGTAGCGTTTGTATTTATTGCAAAAGATGCTGGGGCTTCAACAAGTAAAAAATTTCAAGATAAGTGTAATTTTTATAAAATAAGTTATGATTTATCATTTACAAAAGAACAACTGAATCAAGCAACCGGTCAACTTAGGACAGTCTATGGGGTAACCCAAAATGGATTTGCTAAAAAGTTCAAGGAGTTGCTAACTATGTAAAAGGAGAGTGAACACATGGCTAAAGAACGAATTTATGAACTAGCAAAAGAATTAAATGTTGAAAGTAAAGTGGTCATTGATGCTGCAACTAAAAAGGGTATCTCTGTAAAGAATCACATGTCTTCAATTGAAGATAAAGATGCTGCTACAATTAAGCAATCAATCAAAGGGGGAGCAAGTGCTCCTGCTAAGAAAACGAGTGCACCTGTTAAGCCAACATCAAGTAGTACAGCTGTTAAGCCAGCTTCATCAACAAATAATGT
Source organism: Paucilactobacillus oligofermentans DSM 15707 = LMG 22743 (assembly GCF_001434315.1). GTDB lineage: Bacteria > Bacillota > Bacilli > Lactobacillales > Lactobacillaceae > Paucilactobacillus > Paucilactobacillus oligofermentans. The sequence goes on from NZ_AZFE01000032.1 coordinate 149,773, forward strand.
GAGCCACTCATCTAATAACAGCTCACGTCCACAATCAAACGGACAAAGCCGTCCATCAAGCAACAGCTCACGTCCACAATCAAACGGACAAAACCGTCCATCAAACAACAGCTCACGTCCACAATCAAACGGACAAAGTCGTCCATCAAGTAACAGTTCACATCCACAATCAAATGGACAAAGTCGTCCATCAAATAACGGTTCACGTCCACAAACAAACGGACAAAGTCGTCCATCAAACAACGGTTCACGTCCACAAACAAACGGACAAAGTCGTCCATCAAACAATGGTTCACGTCCACAATCAGGTGGACAAAGCCGTCCATCAAACAACGGTTCACGTCCACAATCAGGTGGACAAAGCCGTCCATCAAACAACGGTTCACGTCCACAATCAGGTGGACAAAGCCGTCCATCAAACAACAGCTCACGTCCACAATCAGGTGGACAAAGCCGTCCATCAAATAACAGTTCACGTCCACAATCAGGTGGACAAAGCCGTCCATCAACTAGTAGTTCGCGTCCACAGGGTTCTAGTAATGGTGGCGGTCGTTTTGGCGGTAGTTTAAATTCCGGTGGTAATGGTGGTGGCGGTAATAGTAGCCGTCGTGGTAAAGGTGGTTACCGTGGTAACAACCAAAACCGTTATACTAAGAAGAAGAAAATCAAAACTAATGGACGGATTAAGGAAACGGCTGTTCAAACGCCTGCTCCTACTCGTAAAGAACGTCCATTGCCAGAAACTTTAGTTTATTCTGTTGGAATGAATGCACAAGATTTGGGAAAGGTTTTACATCGCGAACCAGCTGAATTGATCAAGAAATTGTTCATGCTTGGTGTGATGGTTAACCAAAATCAATCATTGGATTCAGATACAATTGAAATTTTGGCTGCCGATTATGGGATTGAAGCTGAACAAAAAGCAGAAGTCGATGTAGCTGATATTGATAAGTTCTTTGATGAAGAACAAGAAAACCTTGTTGATGCTACACCACGTCCACCTGTAGTTACAGTTATGGGACATGTCGATCATGGTAAGACAACCTTACTAGATAAACTTCGTCATACTCATGTTACAGATGGTGAAGCTGGTGGAATCACACAAGCAATTGGTGCTTATCAAGTAAATTACAACGATAAGATGATTACATTCTTGGATACTCCAGGACATGCTGCTTTTACTGAAATGCGTGCTCGTGGTGCCAACGTTACTGATATCACTGTGCTAGTTGTTGCTGCTGATGATGGTGTAATGCCACAAACTATCGAAGCAATTAACCATGCTAAAGCTGCTGGAACACCAATTATTGTTGCAGTTAATAAAATTGATAAACCAGATGCTAATCCTGATCATGTAACTGAACAATTAGCTGCTTATGATTTGGTTCCTGAATCATGGGGTGGAGATACAATCTTTGTTAAGATTTCAGCTAAAATGGGTGAAAATCTTGATGAATTATTAGACATGATTTTACTTCAAGCAGAAGTGCTTGAGTTAAAGGCTAATCCTAATCAACGTGCTGCCGGTTCAGTTGTTGAAGCTCGATTAGATAAGGGTAAAGGAACAGTTGCTACTTTACTAATTCAACAAGGAACGATGCATGTTGGGGATCCAGTCGTAGTTGGTAACACCTACGGACGAGTTCGTACCATGACTAACGAAAATGGTCGTCGAATTAAGATTGCAACACCATCAACTCCAGTTGAAATTACTGGATTGAGCGGTGTGCCAGATGCTGGTGATCGTTTTGTCGTCTTTGAAGATGAAAAAACTGCTCGTACTGCAGGTGAAGAACGTGCTAAGCGTGCTTTACTTAAAGAACGTGCTAATACAACCCATGTTACTTTGGACAACTTGTTTGATTCCCTTAAAGAAGGCGAATTGAAGTCAGTACCTGTAATTATTAAGGCTGATGTTCAAGGTTCCGTTGAAGCTCTTGCACAAAGCTTGAAGAAGATTAAAGTTGATGGTGTTAAGGTAGATATTATTCATACTGCCGTTGGTGCTATTAATGAAAGTGATGTTACATTAGCTGAAGCTTCAAATGCGATTATCATTGGCTTTAATGTACGTCCAACTCCACAAGCTAAGGTACAAGTAGAATCTGGCGAAGTTGATGTTCGTCTTCATCGTGTTATCTATAACGCAATTGATGAAGTTGAGTCAGCTATGAAGGGTATGCTTGAACCAGTCTATGTCGAAGAAGTAACTGGTGAAGTTGAAATTAAGGAACTTTATAAAGTTTCTAAAATTGGTACAATTGCAGGTGGAATGGTCACTACTGGCCGGATTACCCGTGATGCTGGAATCCGCTTGATTCGTGATGGCGTTGTAATTTATGAAGGTAAGCTTGGTAGTTTGAAGCGCTTCAAGGATGACGTTAAGGAAGTTAAGGCTGGATTTGATCTTGGATTAACAGTTGAAAACTACAATGATATCAAGGTAGACGATGTGATTGAAGCTTATGTTATGAAAGAAGTCCCAGTAGAATAATAGTTATCCATTAATCAAAGGAGGTTCTTGAGATGGCAGATAAACGTTATCGCGTTGGTCGTTTGAGTCAAGAAATTCAAAAAGAGGTTAACGACATTTTATTAAAACGTGTTCGTGACCCTCGCGTTGAAGGAATCACAGTTACTGGTGTCGAAGTAACTGGAGACCTCCAACAAGCAACCATCTATTACAGTATTTTGTCTGATAAAGCATCTGATGCTTCAAAGGCACAAACTGGCTTAGAAAAATCTTCAGGATTAATTCGGAGCGAGTTAGGTTCACGCTTAACAATTTATAAAACTCCTGAATTGATTTTTGAACAAGATCGTTCAGTTGCATACGGTTCTCGAATCGATCAACTTTTGAATGATATGCACAAAAGAGAATAATTGAAATAATACTTAATGACTATTAATCATAGTTATTAAGTATTTTTTTATCTTTATTTTAAATAAAACTATTACGACTTTTATGGTCATTTCCTGTATACTTAATGACTGTTGGAGGAATTATCATGAATGGAATTATTCCCTTATTTAAAGAACGCGGTATGACTAGTCACGATTGTGTTAGTAAGTTACGTAAAATTTTGCATACAAAAAAAGTTGGTCATTCAGGAACCCTGGATCCCAATGTTGATGGCGTTTTACCAATTGCAATTGGTAGTGCAACTAAAGTAGTTGAGCTATTGATGGAATCTGGCAAGATGTACAAAGGTGAGTTATTAATTGGTTATGCTACTGATACGCAAGACTTAGATGGAGAAATTATTGAAACTAAGTCTTTAACTCAGGCATTTACTGATGAACAAATTATCGAACAAATGAAACAATTAACTGGTGATATTATTCAAATTCCACCAATGTATTCGGCAATTAAAGTTAATGGGCGAAAATTGTATGAGTATGCGCGTGCGGGTGAAACGGTTGAACGACCAGAGCGGCATATTAATATTTCTCGTTTTGATTTGGTATCATCGACTTATGATGCTGACAGCCAGCAACAACGAGTTAGATTTGAAGCTGAATGTAGCAAAGGAACATATATTCGAACCTTAGCAGTTGATTTGGCAGCACGCTTAGGTTATCCTGGCGTGATGAGTGATTTAACGCGTGTTAAGAGTGGTGGCTTTACAATTAATCAAGCGGTAAAATTAGCTGAAGTTCAAGCTGCCATGGATAATGAAACCATTGACGAACTATTAAATCCGATTGATATTGTCTTAACTCAATATCCAAAAATTAATTTAACGGATATACAATGGAAAGGCGTTCAAAACGGTATGTGGATGCGTCTATCTGAGATTGATAGTGAAGCAGAAACCGTTGCGATGCGTTATCACAATGAAATTAAAGCGTTATATTTACGACATGACGCAGAGAACTGCTATAAACCACTGAAGATGTTTTCAGTCAAATAGGAAGTGAAATTTTGAAAGTAATTAACTTACATCAACCTTTTGAACAAAACAAAATTCCTGCAGGAAAAGTGGTACTTGCGATGGGATTTTTTGATGGGGTTCACCGAGGCCATCAAGCAGTTATTGCGAAAGCACGGCAGCGAGCGAATGAATTAAAATTACCGCTAGCTGTACTGACTTATGATCACCACCCATCAATTGTCTATACGACAACTAACCAACAGCAAACTTATTTATCAACATTACCAAGAAAATTGGAACTACTTGAACAGCAGGGCGTAGATTTAACTTATGTAGTTAGTTTTACTTCTGCGTTATCCGAGTTAGCACCACAACAATTTGTAGATGATTACTTAGTTAGATTTCATGTGGCTGCTGCAGTTGCAGGGTTTGATCATACTTATGGCCCCAAAGAAACGGCGACGATGGATAAATTAATCGGATATGCTCAGGGTCGGTTTGAAGTTATAGTGGTAGATAGTGCTAATGATGAAAATATAAAAATTAGTTCAACTAGAATTCGTGAGACTTTAGATGATGGTCAAATAATTGCTGCTAATAAGTTATTTGGGTATCAATATCAAACGACTGGGTTAGTAGTTCATGGTGAGGCGAGAGGAAGGACGTTAGGTTTTCCAACAGCTAATATTGATTGGCCAATTAATGAGCAGATACCACACATTGGCGTTTATACCGTTCAATTAAAGATTGGTGATCATTGGTATAATGGAATGGCATCAATTGGACATAATGTAACGTTTGGAGATGCTCGTCCTAAAACTTTAGAAATTAACTTATTTGATTTTAATCAAGCAATTTATGGTGAAAATGTTGTTGTTCGCTGGATATCATGGTTACGAGATGAAGTTAAATATACAACAGTTGAAAATTTAGTTTTGCAATTAAAGCAAGATGAAATTGACAGTCGAACTATTTTTAAAAATCAAAAATAATAATAAAAGCACGATAACCTTTGATGGTTATCGTGCTTTTTTTGAATAATTTATTTGGATAATTTAGCTTGGCATTCAGGACAAAGACCGTGAACTGAAATTGAATTACTTGAAATTTTGTAGCCAGATAGTGTTTCGGCTTGTTGTTGCAGTTTATTTTCAATATTGACGAAGTCGGTAAAGGCAATATCAGTAATCTTACCGCAATTATCACAAATTGCATGGTAGTGGTGATGTTCAAAATAATCATAGTGAGTACTACCATCACCATTTTGAATTTCAATAACAATTCCATGATCAACGAAAGTATTCAGGGTATTGTAAATTGTTGCAGACCCTAAATTAGGAAGTTTTCGATTTAAATCTGATTTAATCATTTCTACAGTTGGATGAGTAATGTGGCTAGCTAAATAGGCCAAGATAATATGGCGCTGAGCAGTAATTCGAAGATGGTTATTTTTCAATACTTCGCGAGTCTGTTCAATTACATTTTTTTCAGCCAATTTAGTAGCTCCCCTCAAAATTAATATCTGTATCTATTAAAGCACTATTTTTTGAATCTTTCTAGATTGATAACTAAAATCTTTACTTTAATAAATAAGACAACTATAATTGATCTAGATTAGAATCATTATAAACTAGAGGTAGGGAAATGAAAAAGAGAAATAAGATTAGTTTAGCCGCACGAGTCAATATTATTCGTGCAGGCGTAATGGGGGCCAATGACGGGATTGTTTCTGTTGCGGGGATTGTTATCGGAGTTGCAGGTGCTAATGGAAGTACATTTGCAGTACTATTGTCGGGCTTATCTGGAATGTTGGCAGGAACCATTTCAATGGCAATGGGCGAATGGGTTTCTGTCAGCACCCAACGTGATAGTGAAAAAATGGCAATGATTGAAGAAAAAGGTCGCTTGCATCATAATTTTGAGCAGGAATTTGAATATATTAAAAATAAGTATGTTTTAACCGGAATTTCAGAATCCTTAGCACATAAAGCGGTGGACGAAATGATGCGTGATAAGCCATTAGAAGTCGGAATTCGAGAACGATATGGGTTTGACCCTAATGAAAAAACAAGTGCGCTAATGGCAGCAATAGCATCAATGATTTCATTTCCACTAGGTTCGTTATTGCCGTTATTAACCATTACGTTATTAAAAAATGATAATGCAATTGTAGCGACAATGTTCTCAGTTGTCATTGCGTTAATTTTTACGGGATGGGCAGCGGCTCGATTAGGGGATGCTAATCCTAAAAAAGCTATTATCCGAAATGTCGTGGCAGGATTATTAACAATGTTAGTAACATATGTCGTTGGAACACAATTTGTATAAAATCGGGTGAATTAAATGGAACAGGTTAAAGAAGAACAAACCTTAGCAGAAAAATCGAATACGATCCGTGCTGCTGTTTTAGGTGCTAATGATGGAATTTTAACGGTGGTCGGCGTTCTTTTTTCAGTTGGGGTAGCTACTTCAAATCAAGGAACCATCATTATTGCGGGGGTATCAGATTTAATTGCATGTGCATTATCAATGGCTTCCGGTGAGTATGCATCAGTTAGTTCTCAAAAGGATACGGAACAAGCAGTTGAACAATCTGAACGAAAATTAATTGAAACAGATTTTAAGCATGAAACAAGGCAGGTGGCAGATTATTATATGAACCGTGGTGTTTCGGCAACGACGGCGACTGAGATTGCTGATGAGTTGATGGAGCAAAAGCCATTAGAAACAGTCCTTAGAACAAAGTATGATTTGAAATATGGTCATTACATGGATCCATGGCAAGCAGCTTTTTCTTCAATGTTTGCGGCTGCTTCGGGTGGATTATTTCCATTACTAGCGATTATTTTGTTTCCAGCCGATATTAAATGGGCGGGGACAATCCTAGCAGTGATCTTATCAGTTACTTTGACGGGATTTTTAAGTGCTAAGTTAGGTGATGGATTAGTCAAAATTGCAATTATCAGAAATGTAATTGTTGGAATTATTACCATGTTTATTCATTTTTACGTGGGAACGTTATTTTAATAGAAAAAGCTAATTCAGTTGATTTGAATTAGCTTTTTTAGTGGATTGAGCCACGATGACTACCGCCAGCTTTTCCGCCTTTAATGACATTTCGTTTAAATTTTTGATGATTTTCATTGACTAATTTAAAATTTTTCATTTTATACATGAATGGTTTGTTAGTCATCCGTTGTTTGGTCCAGAATTGCATATCAGCAATCATCTTTTCAAGGGTAATCAATTGCGAATGATTGTCCTCACGAATGGCTTCGTCATGAATATCTGATTCTAGGCGTAAAACCAAATTTTGATGATACTTAAGCAATTCCATAGTTAGATCAGCTTTACGATATTGATTAAATAAATCTTGAATAGTGGTCATCGCTTCTTTAACGTTGTTTGGTTGAACATAGCGATTTTTTTCATTTTCTGACATAGTGACTCCTAATATTTTTATTAATTAATATCTGACGGGAGGTAATTGTTATTTAGTAGGGCAATAATTTGTTGACATTTCTTGACTTTAAATTGTGGACTTGGTATATTATACATTGTGTTTAGCACTTGAACGAGTCGAGTGCTAAAAAGGAAGTGATAATAATGTTAACAAAACGTCAAAGTGATATCCTGCAAGCAATTGTACGCCATTATACATCAACAGGGCAACCGGTTGGTTCAAAAGTATTGGCTGATAACTTACCTGAAAGGGTTAGTTCGGCCACTATTCGAAATGAAATGGCTTCATTAGAAGAAATGGGACTAATTGCGAAGGAACATTCGTCTTCAGGACGAGTACCTTCAACAGTGGGTTACCGATATTATGTCGATAACTTGTTGGATCAGCAAGCAGTTCATGAAAGTGATGTTGCCATCATTCAGAATTCATTTGGCCAAGATTTTAATAAAATTGATGAAATTGTTGCAAGGTCGGCTGATATTTTGTCGGACTTGACGACGTTTACGACGTTTACATTAAAACCTGAGCAAAAAATGGCGCGGTTAAGTGGATTTAGATTAGTGCCTTTAGGTAATCAACAAGTAATGGCAATTATCGTAACCGATAGTGGTGACGTTGAAAGTCAAAACTTTACGATTCCAAGAGACATGAATACTGATGAACTTGAATCAGTGATTCGCTTGATTAATGATCAATTATCTGGGTTGCCGTTGACCGAAGTATTAACGCGTCTGCAACAGGATATTCCATTTAAGATTAAAGATTACATGCATAGTCCCAATGGAGTGCTTGATATTTTTGATAACATTTTATCACATGCATCTAGTGAACGATTTTTTGTTGGTGGTAAGATGAATCTGTTGGGATTCTCTCATAATCATGATCCAAATACGCTACAAGCATTATATGGATTACTTGATCAAAATGAAAGATTGTCAACAGTTCTTGATCCGCTTGATGATAGCATCAATGTGCGCATTGGTAGTGAAATCTCAAATGAGTTATTAGATGATTTCAGCTTAATTACGGCTACATATGATGTTGATCAATATGGTAAAGGTATTATTGCCGTACTAGGGCCAACGCGGATGCCATATTCACGTACGATTGGGTTAGTTAGTGCCTTTCGTCAAGAGTTAGCTAAGCAGATGCTAGATTATTATCATCGTTATTACGATCAATAGGAGGTTCCATTTAATGGCTAAGGATAAAAAGCAGACAACTGATGAAGCTGTCGAAGAAGAACAAGTTGAAACACCCAAAGTTGATGAAACTAAAGAAGCTGTCGAAGAGGTTTCAGAAGTCGATCAATTAAAGGAAAAGCTTGCGAAAGCAGAAGATTCACTTTTACGCGAACAAGCTGAAATTCAAAACATGAACAATCGTTTTAAAAAGGAACAAGCTAGCTTGTTGAAATATGATGGTCAATCGTTGGCAAAAGCAATTTTACCAGTGATGGATAACTTAAAACGGGCATTAGAAATTGAAGTTAGTGATGAGAATGGCGAACAGTTAAAGAAGGGTATTCAGATGGTTCATGATCATTTGGATGAAGCTTTAACTGGCAATTCAGTTACTGAAATCGAAGCTCTGGGTCAAAAGTTTGATCCAACTTTGCATCAAGCAGTTCAAACTGTACCAGCTGAAGACGGACAAGAATCTGATACAGTAGTTCAAGTACTACAAGCAGGTTATCAATTGAAGGATCGTGTTTTACGCCCTGCAATGGTAATGGTTGCTCAATAATATAATAAAATAAGAAGAGGTAAATTAAACATGGCAAGTAATAAAATTATCGGAATTGATTTAGGAACTACAAACTCGGCTGTTGCTGTAATGGAAGGTAATGAACCTAAAATCATTACTAACCCAGAAGGTAACCGTACAACACCATCAGTTGTTTCATTTAAAGATGGTAAAACTCAAGTTGGGGAAGTTGCAAAGCGTCAAGCAATTACAAACCCTAATACAATTGTTTCAATCAAGAGCCACATGGGTGAAGCTGGTTATACAGTTGAAGTTGAAGGCAAAAAGTATACACCACAAGAAATTTCAGCAATGGTACTTCAATATTTGAAGAAATATGCTGAAGATTATCTTGGTGATGAAGTTACTGAAGCCGTTGTTACCGTTCCTGCATACTTTAATGATGCACAACGTCAAGCAACTAAGGATGCTGGTAAAATTGCCGGACTTGATGTTAAACGTATTATCAACGAACCAACTGCATCTTCATTAGCATATGGTTTAGACAAACAAGATAAAGATGAAAAAGTTCTTGTTTATGACCTTGGTGGTGGTACTTTTGATGTTTCAATCCTTGAATTAGGTGATGGCGTATTCCAAGTACTTTCAACTAATGGTGATACACATTTAGGTGGGGATGACTTTGATCAAAAAGTTATCGACTGGCTTGTAGCTGAATTTAAAGCTGATAACGGCGTAGATTTAGGTCAAGATAAGATGGCTCTTCAACGTTTGAAGGATGCTGCTGAAAAGGCTAAGAAGGATGTTTCAAGTGCTAATGAAGCAACCATCAGTCTTCCATTTATTTCAGCTGGTGCTGCGGGTCCACTTCATTTGGAAAAAACAATGAGTCGTGCTAAGTTCAACCAATTAACAGTTGATTTAGTAGAACGTACTAAGCAACCAGTATTGAATGCTTTGAAGGATGCCGGACTTTCATTCTCTGATTTAGATGAAATCATTTTAAATGGTGGATCAACACGAATTCCTGCCGTTCAAGAAGCTGTTAAAGAATTAACTGGTAAAGAACCTAACCATTCAATCAACCCTGATGAAGCCGTAGCGATTGGTGCTGCAGTTCAAGGTGGTGTGTTGACTGGTGATGTTAAAGATGTTGTTTTACTTGATGTTACGCCATTATCACTTGGTATCGAAACCATGGGTGGTGTGATGACTCAATTAATCGAACGTAACACAACAATTCCTACTTCAAAGAGTCAAACGTTCTCAACGGCCGCTGATAACCAACCAGCTGTTGATATTCACGTATTACAAGGTGAACGTCCAATGGCTGCTGATAACAAGACCCTTGGAAACTTCCAATTGACTGATATTCCAGCTGCACCTCGTGGGGTTCCACAAATCCAAGTTACATTTGATATTGATAAGAATGGTATTGTAAATGTATCTGCTAAGGATTTGGGTACTAACAAGGAACAAAAGATTACTATTAAGAGTAATTCTGGCCTTTCTGATGACGAAATCGATCGTATGATGAAGGAAGCTTCTGAAAATGAAGAAGCTGATAAAGCTAAAAAAGAAGAAGTTGACTTGAGAAATGAAGTTGACCAACTATTATTCCAAGTTGATAAGACTTTGGAAGACCTTAAGGGTAAAGTTTCTGATGAAGAAGTTAAAAAGGCTGAAGATGCACGTGATGCATTGAAGAAAGCTAAAGAAGACGACAACATCGAAGACATGAAGACCAAGAAGGATGAATTGAACGAAATTGTTCAAGAATTGACAGTTAAGTTGTATCAACAAGCTCAAGAAGCCCAAGGCGCTGAAGGTGCCGATGGTGAAGCTGACGGTAAAAAAGATGATGACAACACTGTTGATGGTGACTTTGAAGAAGTAGATCCTAAAGACAAGAAATAGGAGTGCGCAAAAAGTCGGTAGTTTGGGCGCGTTAACCTAAGATAATGATGATTTCGAACTTTGAAATAGAATTATCTGTAGTTAAGTAAGCAAACTGACTTTTGAAGCCGATTATAGAAATCGGTACCACCCTAATAAATCGATAGTAAAAGCCAAAGTCTTGTGCTTTGGCTTTTACTTGGTACTAGATTTTATGGTATAACTAGAGGACTACTTTATAACGGAGGATCCAAAAAATGGCAGATAAAAATCCATATGATGTGTTGGGTGTCGATAAAGGCGCTTCACAAGATGAAATCAAAAAAGCATATCGTAAATTATCAAAAAAATATCATCCGGATTTGAACAAAGAAGCCGGTGCTGAAGATAAGTTTAAAGAAGTTAATGATGCTTTTGAAACTGTTGGTGATGAACAAAAACGCCAACAATACGATACTTACGGTTCAGCTGGTTCACAAGGTGGATTTGGTGGCGGTGGTTTCGGTGGTGGTCAATACCAACAAGGTGGATTTGGTGGCGGCGGTGGCGGATTTGATGACATCTTTAGCCAATTCTTTGGTGGCGGTGGTCAACAACGTCGCGATCCGTCAGCACCACAACAAGGTCGTGATTTACAATATAATATGACTTTGAAATTTGAAGAAGCCATTTTTGGTAAGACAACAACGATTAAGTATAACCGTGAAGCTTACTGTGGTACTTGTGATGGTTCTGGTGCTAAAGCTGGAACTTCACCAGTAACTTGTTCTAAGTGTGGTGGTAGTGGAACGATTGATGTAATTCAAAATACACCACTTGGTCGGATGCGTTCACAACAAACTTGTGATGTTTGTGGTGGAACTGGTAAAGAAATCAAAGAAAAATGTGATACTTGTCATGGCTCAGGTCATGTTTCTGAACGTCATGAATTAAAAGTTGATGTTCCAGCTGGGGTTGATGATGGACAACAAATGCGTCTTCAAAACCAAGGTGAAGCAGGAGAAAATAAAGGCCCTTATGGAGATCTTTATATTGTCTTTACTGTAACGCCTAGTCGCGAGTTTACTCGTGATGGCAATGACATTTACTTTGATCAACCAATTTCATTTACACAAGCAGCGCTTGGTGATGAAATCGGGGTTAAAACCGTGCATGGTGATGTGAAATTGAAGATTCCGGCAGGAACACAAACCGAAACTAATTTCCGTCTTCGTGGTAAGGGTGTTCCTCGTGTTAATGGTAATGGTACTGGGGATGAACATGTTAAAATTCATGTTGAAACGCCTAAGAGCCTTAACAAAGAACAAAAAGCTGCCTTACAAGCATTCGCTGAAGCTTCTGGTGAAAAAGTTTCCGGGGGCAAAAAAGGTGTCTTTGATAAATTAAAAGATGCATTTGATGATTAAAAATTAATTAATTGAATAAACTAATGTGGATAATAATCGTCCATATTAGTTTATTTTTTTTGATAGCAATTGTAATTTCATTCCTTTTGGTAAACTTAAGTTAGCATGATATACTTTGATTGTTCTTAGACTAACGCGCTTACTAAAGGAGAAAATTATTATGGCAAATGCAGTTATGGCTATTCAAGTTTTACCTGAAGCAGATTCAACTAAAGAACTACTAAGATTAGTCGACGTGGCAATTGCAGAAATTGATGCAGCTGGGATGTCGTATGAAGTGGGTGCGTTTGAAACCACGATTGAAGGTGATTTAGATAACCTAATGAAGTTATTACATCGAATTCAAATAAGTGTAACGGATAGTGGTGCACCTCGAATTAGTAATTATATTAAGTTATCATATGCACCAGCAGAACATATATTAACGACAGATGAAAAATTAGCTAAATATCGTGAAGTAAATAATAAAAATAGCCATCAAATTAAATAATTTTCAAAGATAGATTATTCAAAATTTTAAATTTGAATAATCTATTTTTTTGTAGGGTTGTTAAATGACTAGTAGTAACTGTTAAGCGTATAATGGTTACATAATCTGAAACAAGAAGGAGTAGCCTATGAGTCATTTTTATGAAAGCTTTCATCCAAACAATTACAATATTTATTTAGATATTAACCGTGCTACCAAAACTATTATTGGTAAAACCGTCATTCGCGGTGAAGCATTATCGTCATCAATTTCAATTCACCAAAAATATTTAGATATTAAAAGTGTTTTAGTTGATAATCAAACAACTATTTTTAAATTACAAGATGAAGCAATTTTATTGCCGGATGTTAAAACGGGTGATATTGAAGTTATCATTGAATATTCAGCCAAATTAACTGATTCAATGATGGGGATTTATCCATCCTATTATGAAGTTGATGGCGTTAAAAAACAGTTAATTGGAACTCAATTTGAGACGACTTTTGCGCGTCAGGCGTTTCCATCAGTTGATGAACCTGAGGCTAAAGCAACGTTTGATTTAGCCATTAAGTTTGATGAACAAGCTGATGAAACAATTATTGCAAATATGCCTGAAATTCGTGTTGAATCGGGAGTTCATTATTTTGAAACGACAGTTAAAATGTCGACTTATTTAGTTGCCTTTGCTTTTGGTGAAATGCTAAGTAAATACACTACCACTGAGAGTGGCGTTAAGATTGGTGTCTTTGCGACAAAAGCACATCAAGATAATGAATTGGATTTTGGTTTAGACATTGCCAAACGTTCAATTGAATTTTATGAAGACTTTTATCAAACTCCATATCCATTGCCACACTCATGGCAGTTGGCATTGCCGGACTTTTCGGCTGGGGCAATGGAAAACTGGGGCTTAGTCACTTATCGAGAAGCTTATTTAGTACTAGATCCAAATAATACATCACTAGAGACTAAACAATTAGTGGCAACGGTCATTGCTCATGAATTAGCTCATCAGTGGTTTGGTGACTTGGTTACGATGAAGTGGTGGGATGATTTATGGTTAAATGAAAGTTTTGCCAATATGATGGAATATGTGGCAATTGACGCCCTTGAACCAGACTGGAAAATTTGGGAAAGTTTCCAAACTTCAGAAGTATCAGCTGCATTACAGCGTGACGCCATTGATGGTGTTCAATCAGTACACGTCCAAGTTGAAAATCCAGCTGAAATTGATGCTCTTTTTGATGGTGCAATTGTTTATGCCAAGGGTGCCAGAATGCTAGTAATGGTGAGAGCTCTCATTGGTGATGATGCCCTACGAATGGGCTTGAAAAATTATTTTGCCAGTCATCAATTTGATAATGCCACCGGAGCCGATTTATGGGCGGCCTTAGGTGAAACGTCAGGTATGGATATTGGTAGTATTATGCAATCTTGGTTAGAACAACCAGGCTATCCAGTTGTAAACGCCAAGCTTGTCGATGGACAATTAACGATTAGCCAGGAGCAATTTTTCATTGGCGAAAATCAACCTAAGTCACGACAATGGCAGATTCCATTGAACAGTAATTATCATGAATCACCAGCCATCTTTGCCGAGGTAGAAAATACACTGGGTGACTACGAACAGTTGCGATCACAAAATGGCGTTCCATTTAGATTAAACGTTGGCAATAATTCTCACTTCATAGTTAAATATGACGAAACGTTATTAGCAGACATTATCGAACATGTGACTGAATTAGATTCAATTTCACAATTACAATTGTTGCAAGACTTACGCTTATTAGCTGAAGGTGGACAAATTTCATATGCGACCGTGGTACCTTTATTGAGTCACTTTATTACGAGTCATTCAAATATTGTTAATGCCGCACTCTATCGTTTAGCCAATGATTTGAAAAAATTTGTGACGCTTAATTCTCATGAAGAACAGCAACTACAAGCATTCTTCAATAAAATGAGTGATAATCAAGTTAATCGATTAGGTTGGTTGCCGGTTGATGGTGAGACTAATGATGATCAATTAACACGGCCATACGTTCTAAATGCTACTTTGTATGCTGAAAATCAAAAATCAATTGAAATCGCGCATCAAATTTATCAAAATAATGTCGATAAAATTGCTGATTTACCAGCTGATATTCGGGTATTTATTTTGAAAAATGAAGTAAAAAATTATGGTAACCGTGAATTAGTTAATCAAATGTTGCTGGCTTATCGTCAAACATCTGATGCCAGTTACAAATCAGATCTAAGAGTAGCAGTGACTAGCACACAAGATACAGAGTTAATTAAACAAATTATCGCTGAATTTAAAAATGCAGAGACAATTAAGCCTCAAGATTTACGTGCCTGGTTCCGTGGAATTTTGGCCAATAGTCATGGGGAGCAAGCTGCGTGGGATTGGATTCGCAATGATTGGGATTGGTTAGAAAAAACAGTTGGTGGAGATATGGAATTTACCACTTACATTACGGTGATTGCAGGTATTTTTAAAACCCCAACTCGTTTGAAAGAATTTAAATATTTCTTCTGGCCAATGCTTGAAATACCTGGATTAAAGCGTGAAATTACGATGGATTTAAAGGTGATTGAAAGTCGGGTTAATTTAATTGCAGTAGAGCAAGTTGCTGTTAATCAAGCAATTATGAGCGAAATTAAATAAATTATATAAAGGAAGTCAATTTTATGAAAGCAACTATATTTATCGAACCCGGTAAAGTTGAAATTAAAGAGGTTCCAAAACCAAGTATTTCCGGTGACAATCAAGCGATTATTCGTGTTGTTCGCGCATGTGTATGTGGCTCTGATTTATGGTGGTATCGCGGACTATCTGATCGTGAAACAGGATCAATGGTTGGTCATGAAGCAATTGGCATCGTTGAAGAAGTTAGTCCAGAGGTTACTAATGTAGCGGTTGGTGATTTTGTAATTGTGCCATTTACCCATGGCTGTGGACATTGTGCCGCTTGCCTAGCTGGATTTGATGGTAACTGTTTGAATTCACCAGCTGGTAATACAGCATATCAAGCCGAATATTTGTTATATAACAATGCTGATTGGGGACTAGTTAAAGTTCCTGGTGATCCTAAATCATTCTCAGATAAGATGTTAAATTCGTTATTGAGCCTATCAGATGTAATGGCAACTGGATATCACGCTGCCGTTACAGCGGAAGTTAAAGCTGGTGATACGGTAGTTGTTATGGGTGACGGTGCAGTTGGCCTTTGCGGAATTATTGGGGCTAAATTATTAGGGGCCAAACGAATTATTGCAATGAGTCGACATGAAGATCGTCAAAAGTTAGCTAAAGAATTTGGCGCAACAGATATCATTGCTGAACGTGGTGACGAAGCCGTTGAACGGGTGATGGAATTAACTAATGGTGGAGCAGATGCTGTTTTAGAATGCGTTGGAACAGAACAATCTGTTGATACAGCTGTTAAAGTTGGACGCCCAGGGGCAGTTGTTGGCCGGGTTGGTGTGCCACAAAAATCAGATATGAATACTAACAATTTGTTCTGGCGTAACGTTGGTCTTCGTGGCGGAATTGCAGCTGTTACGACCTATGATAAAAGCGTTTTGTTAAAATCCGTCTTAGATGGAAAAATTGAACCAGGTAAAGTATTTACCAAGTCATTTGAACTTGAAAATATTCAAGCTGCATATGAAGCCATGGACCAACGAATTGTGATTAAATCATTAGTGAAGATTAGTGAAATATAAAAATCTGGTTGGTTATCTTAGTAGTTTATTCTCGTTGTTAACTGGGGCTATCATGGTATACTAGTAATTGATGATACACGGAGAAAGCGAGAATAAAATGAACTTAGAAGAAATGAAAGCACGACAAAGTCATATTCGTAATTTTTCGATCGTGGCCCATATTGATCACGGTAAATCAACATTGGCTGATCGAATTTTAGAGTTGACCGATACCGTTTCAAAACGGGAAATGCAGGCACAGTTGCTTGATACGATGGACTTGGAACGTGAACGTGGAATTACGATCAAGTTAAATGCGGTGGCGCTTAATTACACGGCTGAAGATGGTGAAACTTATACTTTCCATTTAATTGATACTCCGGGACATGTGGATTTTTCATATGAAGTTTCGCGGTCATTGGCTGCCTGTGAGGGTGCGATTTTAGTTGTTGATGCTGCTCAAGGGGTTGAAGCACAAACTTTAGCTAACGTCTATTTGGCGTTGGATAATGATTTGGAAATCATTCCGGTGATTAATAAAATTGATTTACCATCGGCTGATCCTGAGATGGTAAAAGGTCAGATTGAAAATCAAATTGGCCTTGATGCTTCTGATGCGGTGTTAGCAAGTGCTAAAGCTGGAATCGGAATTGAAGAAATCTTGGAACGGGTTGTAACTGATGTTCCAGCCCCTGATGGCGATCTAGAAGCACCATTAAAAGCGTTAATCTTTGATTCAATTTATGATGAATATCGTGGCGTGGTTTTAAGTGTCCGAGTTAAGGAAGGAACCGTTAAACCAGGCGATAAGATTCGTTTGATGAATAGCGGTGCTGAATATGAAGTTGTTGAAGTCGGAGTAAACTCACCGAAACCAATTAAAAGTGAGTTGTTAATGGCAGGGGATGTTGGCTATATTACGGCCAGCATCAAGGACATTCAAGAAACGTCAGTCGGTGATACTATTACCGATGCCAATAATCCAACTGATGCACCATTAGATGGGTATCGTAAGATGACGCCGATGGTTTATTCAGGTTTGTATCCAACCGATAATGCTAAATTTGTTGATTTACGTGAAGCACTTGAGAAGTTACAACTTAATGATGCTTCGTTGACCTTTGAACCTGAATCTTCGACAGCGTTAGGATTTGGATTCCGTTGTGGCTTCTTAGGATTGTTGCATATGGATGTGGTTCAAGAACGATTAGAACGTGAATTTAATTTAGATTTAATTACGACGGCACCATCGGTTACTTATAAAGTTGACTTGAATGATGGCGGTGAAAAAATCGTTGAAAATCCATCTGATTTACCAGATGCATCAGAAATTAAAGCGATTAACGAGCCATATGTTTTTGCCCAAATTATTGTTCCTAATGATTATGTGGGAGCGGTAATGGAACTAGCTCAACGTAAACGTGGTATTTTTGAAACGATGGATTACTTGGATGATATCCGTGTAAACGTTAAGTATCATATTCCATTGTCAGAAATTATTTTTGACTTTTTTGATAAGTTAAAAAGTAGTACTAAAGGATATGCATCTTTGGATTATGAAATTGAAGAATATCGTCCAAGTGAATTAGTTAAAATCGATATCTTGTTGAATAGCGAAAAGGTGGATGCCTTGAGTTTCATCGCGCATCGTGAATTTGCTGAAGCTCGTGGTCGTGATATTACATCACGTTTGAAGAAAATAATTCCACGTTCTAACTTTGAAATCCCAGTTCAAGCAGCAATTGGCGCTAAAATCATTGCCCGAACTAATATCAAGGCTTATCGTAAGGATGTTACAGCTAAGATTCATACTGGTGACCCTGATCGTCGTGCTAAGCTACTTGATAAGCAGAAAAAAGGTAAGAAGAGAATGAAGTCGATAGGAACGGTAGAAGTCCCTCAGGAAGCCTTTATGACGGTTCTTCAAACTGGTGACGATGAAAATGGTAAAAAATAGTTGATATAATAACGTTTAAAGAGCTAACTCAATTGGGAGTTAGCTCTTTTTTGATGTTTGTATCGATAAGTAGTTAATAATACGGTATGATAAATAAAAATAGGGGGGCTACAATGAAAATATTTAGATATGGCTTAGACGCACCAGCATTTGTGATTGGATATTTTTTATTTGGAATAGTTGCTATTATTCTTGATGTGCTTGGCTATCTTCAAGGATGGTCATTTGGTGGTATTATATGTATTTTATTTTCATTATGGATGGCTTTTAGTAGTTTATTTGGTAAAAGTATTGCTTTAGATAAAGTCTTAAAGACTAATTTACCTCAAGATAAATTGATTAAGTCATTAGATATTGGAACTGGTCGAGGATTAGTATTAGCTAAATTGGCCCGTCTTGATAATGTTCAAATCGCTACCGGAATTGATTTATGGTCGAATAAAGATCAAAGTAGTAACGCTAAAGATAACACGATAAAAAATATGGTACTAGAGGGATTAGCCAGTAAAACTCAAATTGATACTGGAAATATGTTAAAGATGCCATATGAAAATGAAACGTTTAACGTCGTAACGGCATCGTTTTCGATTCATAATGTTGGCAAAAGTAACGTTCAACAAGTCTGTCAGGAAATATATCGAGTAGCTGCTAAAGATAGTATCATTATTATTTTTGATATTATGTATCTTGGTAAGTATAAGCAATATTTTAAAGCTCTAGGTGCTGATATTTTAAAAGAATCATTGCCAACCCCATTAACGTTTCCGTGTGCACGAACATTAGTTATTAAAAAAGTATAGTAAAGGAGCCAACTCATTAAATCGAGTTGACTCCTTTATAAGATACGAATAATTATGATGTTGCAATTCCAAGCATCATAAGTACCATCGTGATCACCATTAAAATAATGGTGCGCTTTTCAGTTGCGAAGTTAGGTTCATGCTGGACATATGACCAAATCAAAGCTAACGCGAAGAAGATCGTAATAACAATTGAAATAACAAACAAAATGGCAAATAAAAGTGACATATTAGAACCTCCAAAAACTTATTATGCTTATTATACATTTTTAGAATTAATAAATGGAATATTACCAGTGATTTGAGTTGATATATTTTGAATTTATTATGGAGCATGATAATCTTAAAAAGATAAATTATGTGTGGAGGAAGTAGTATGACGATTTTTGAAAGAAAAAATGATCAAACAAAACTACCGTTGATTGACACTGAATTATCTGCGAGTCGAGGACTTGGGTTAGTTATTTCTGGATCAGCAATTATGGGAATAATATTGTATCTTGATTCATTGATATCAGTAGAAAATCATAAGTTAGTTTATTTTTTATTAGTAGGTTTACTACCACTAATCTTAATGATTTTGGCATTGAAGTTAGTTACTAAGTTTAACTTTAGAGCATTGATTGCGACAAAATATTGGTCAAAAAGTAATTTTAAAACTGGCGTTGTATATTTGATTGGTTACGTGTTATTTACGCAACTAGCCCAGCTAATTATGCGCCTAGCAAATATTAAAGTAGTGGGTCATGATAATGTTGATCATATTAATGTAACCACGTTATTGTTTAATTATGGAACTGATTTAGTTAATTTAATGAACGAAGAATTATTTAGTTTATTTGTTTTTATTGGATGTACAATTATTTTTCAAAAGACGTTTAAACTAAGTCGAAGTGCCAGTATTTATAGTGGCTTATTATTATCAATTATCTTATTTGGGTTGATTCACTACAATGCTTACAATGGTAATTTGATAACAATGTTTCTACTAATTGGTCCAGCGAGATTCTTCTTTACTGGAGCCTTTATCAGAACTAAAAATATCTTAGTTCCATTTACAATGCACTATATATTCGATGAAGTTGCGTTTACGTTGCTCTTTATTGTGACGAATATCTAAAAGATCACGCTCAATTTTTGAGCGTGATCTTTTAATTTTTATTCTTCGGTGAAACTTAGTTCACTCATTGATTCTTCAAAATTTTCAAGGATTTCAGTTTCAATCATAAACTTTTGCCAATTGTCCCCGAATGGATTGGAGCGTCGCTTCATCGCATTATCCACTTTAGTCATAATGCTGTCTAAAATTTCATCCCACATTTTGTCAACGGCACGGTCAACTTTAGTATCATTCCAGCGTTTAGCAGGTTGTCGCTTGGCATTCTTGGCTTGTTGGAAAACGAGTGCTTTTTCATAAAAGGTATCTTTAGCGCGACTATTGGTTTCAATAAATTGATCTAATTCAGATAGTAGCATAGTAGAATTCCTTTCAGTTACGATATCGAACATATGTTCTGCACAATGATATCATACCGCGTTTTTTTAGGCAATACAATTATTATTTGAATAAAAAATGATCACCGATTTTGGTGATCATCATTGCGCCTGTAATTCCTGCCAAGGGTGATTCAATTATAGCACGTTTGAATATCTTGGTAGGGACTACTAGGTAAATAATAAGGTTGTCCACAATTTTTTCTGAAAGCAGTTATAATGTGATTTTATACACATTGTTATTATGTTTTAAAAAATATATGATAAAATTTATATTAAAATTGAGCTAGTTGAGGTTGCAGGATGATGTTTCGTTAATTCACTTTATAAAATTATATTTCTATTTAAAA
Organism: Paucilactobacillus oligofermentans DSM 15707 = LMG 22743; assembly: GCF_001434315.1. Taxonomy (GTDB): domain Bacteria; phylum Bacillota; class Bacilli; order Lactobacillales; family Lactobacillaceae; genus Paucilactobacillus; species Paucilactobacillus oligofermentans. The sequence goes on from NZ_AZFE01000032.1 coordinate 170,898, forward strand.
AAAATTATATAAAAATAGCTGTTAACCTTTATACAATAAACAATATAACCGCTGATAGACGGGCATTTATTAATTATTTTAAAACTATTTTTAACAAATGATGGAATAAGTGGTATTCTAACAACATGATGAAAACAGAGAGAGAAAAAATGTCAGATGGTGAACCGTATGAGCAGTTGGACCCAGAGTTAGTTGAACGAAGAAAACTAATGCGGAGAAAACTGCTGAAAATTAACCAGCTAGACGATAATGAACAACAGAACAGTCAGATTAAAGAATTACTTGCGGATTCCGGTGACGACTTTTGGGCCGAAACTGGTATTGAGTTTGATTACGGCTTTAATATTCATATTGGAAATCATTTTTATGCTAATTACCATTTGACGTTATTGGATACTTGTCCAATCACAATTGGTGATCATTGTTATATTGGACCAGATGTTGGTTTTTATACACCAGTTCATCCACTATCTGCAAAGTTACGTGATGCCGATGTTGAATTGGGTAAACCAATTACAGTTGGCGACAGTGTTTGGATGGGTGGACATGTCACAATTTTACCAGGAGTAACAATTGGTAGTCGAGTTGTGGTTGGTGCTGGTTCAGTTGTCACCAAGTCATTTGGGGATGATGTTGTAATAGCGGGTAATCCAGCACGGATTATTCGTCATTTAGATGATAACGGGGATGTGAGTCCCGGTTAATGATTCAATAGAATATTAAGTTATGAGTATTTGTATAAGATAGCAAAGCTAAAAAGCACGCTGTGCAGATATCCCTAGTGGAGAAACTGTATTAGTGTGCTTTTTTTGTGCGAACAAATTATCAAAAAATTGGGATTACTTGATGAATATAATTGAGTAAAAGCATTGTGAAATAAGAGAGATTGTAAAGTTGGGTTCCAAGTTTACGGCTACCTATCGTAAAATATTTGGTGATTTAAATTATCGAATATTTTAGTTAGTGTTTAAAAATAGTAGTGACTTGCGACGTGTCAGAAAGATTAGGAGGAATTTTTTATTTTAGAAAAGCAAAATATCGACAAGAAAATGTTTGTGCCGACAGTGGCGCTGTTTATTTTGGTGTCAATTGGATTATTGCTTGGTGGATCAGGTTTAAAGGCAACGTTGAGTTCAGCAATGGATGTGATTACGACACATTTAAGTTGGGCTTACTTAGGGATTTATATTATTAATTTTGTGTTCTTTATATATATTGCATGTAGTCATTACGGTCGAATTAGATTGGGCCAAAAAGATGAAAAGCCAATGTATAGTAGTTTTAAATGGGGAAGCATGGTATTTGCTACTGCTATTGATGCTAGTATTTTAATGCTTAGCATGGTTGACCCAATTCGCTATGTCCAACAACCGTTGTTTGGTGCTAAAGCGATGTCGCCGGCTAATTATCAAAATGCTCACATGTTAGGTCAGTTTGATTGGGGACCAATGGCGTGGATGATGTTTGCTTCATCTGCCGTAATTATTTCGTATGTGATGTATGTTAAAAACGTTAAAGTGATGTGTGTTAGCGATGTTATTCCAATGTTAAAAGGTGATCAGACATATAAAAAGATCTTACGAAAAATTGTTGATTTCTTGGTAGTTTTTGGAATTATGGGTGGAATCGGATCATCAGTCGGAATGGAAATTCCAGTATTATCAAAAATTATTGCGACGTTAACTAGCATTCCGGATACGATATTCTTAAAATTAGCTTTATTCGTAATCTTATTTACGATTTTCACGTTAACGATGTTTAAGGGAATTAAGGGTGGAATTGATCGCTTAAGTTCAGCCCATATCTGGACCGCAATTGGATTTTTATTGATTGTGTTATTAGTTGGCCCCACAATGTATATTCTAAAATCAGAAGGTCATAGTTTAGTACTGATGGTTACTCGGTTCATTACAATGAGTACCGGGACAGCTTCTGGAATGGGACATGCCGTTGATCCAGTTAAATCAGAAACAATCTTTTATTGGGGATGGTGGTTAACCTTTATGCCATTTATGGGATTATTCATTGCTCGAATTTCACGCGGACGGACGATTCGTCAGGTGATTTTGGGGATGTTGGGTTATGGAGCCTTAGGTTGTATGAGTTTCTACGCTATATTGGGTGGATATTCATTGTATTTACAACAAAGCGGTGCCGTTAACTTAATTCATATTTTGAATACGTATGGTCAGGCAGCGGCAATTGCAACTGTGATTTCAACTTTACCACTTAAGTACGTCATGTTAGTTATTTATGCGGTTTCTTGTTTCATTTTCTTGGCAACCACGATTTCTTCATCAGCATATATCGTGTCGTCATTTACTAGTACGAAGCTTAGACCATCACAACAACCTAGCTTGGTTAACCGACTAGTTTGGATGGTAATATTTATGCTATTTTCATTTGGGATTGTCTTCGTTGGTGGCTTTAAAACTATTCAGGCAATTTGTTCAATGGCAGGGTTCCCATTGATATTAGTTTCCTTGTTGTTAATTATTTCAACGTGGCAATATTTATCAAAAGACAAGTCCACTGAAAGTGCTAGTGATTCATTAGTAAAAGTAGGTAAAAAAGTGAAGAAGAATCTTCGTACTCAAGTCCATATGATGCATGAAAATATAAGATGAAATTGAAAAAAATATTAAATGAAAACTCCTAAATTAATTGCACTAGGACCTGTCAAGTTGACAGTTGAAATATTATAAATTTGAATATTTGTTACTAAATGGCTTCATTCCAGTATTCATCTGGGGTGAAGCCATTTATTATTGCTGAACGATTTAGATGATTAAAATAATAAATTCCGTCTTCAACCAATTTGACTAATTCTTCGTATTTTTTTGCTAATGTATGTCGATCCATTCAACGCAACTTGAAATCATACCACTATTGTTAAATTGGCGAGTTGTCATACGGAGTTCCAGGACGTGACATGCTTCTCGTTACGTTGTGTCTTGCTAGATAGTTATTAATACGCCGATCCTCGTTCTGTATGCACGATTGGGTGAACATTGCCCGCTTTATTGAATGCACGTTGAAAAACTTGTATTTCAGCTGCACTAGTCTCTGTTTCACTTAGACTGTAAGATATGAACTTCCGACCGTATAAATCTAAAATACCACTCAATCTCATTTTATATTCACCATTCATACCGTATGTTATCTCGGTTGAGTTGGATAACCACACCTCGTTTGGCCATCTGACATCAAATTTTTGATTAACGTCTTATCTTCTTTGTTTTTTAACCCCTTGCGCTGAAGTTCCTGAAATTTTTTTATGAATGCTTCCATGGCGTTCTTTTCTTCAAGTTCCGTTTCTAATTGTTTAATTTTTAAATTATCTTTGTCTAGTTCTGATAATTCTTTTTCAGGTTTACGATGCCCTCGATTATCAACAAGTGCTTCGTATCCATTTTCTTTGGCTTTCAATACCCATAAAAGCACTTGTTGATAGGTAACTTCAAAGTGTTCAGCCGCTTCAGAATATTTATGCTTACTAACTGTCACGTATTCCACAATTTTAATTCGTTCTTCCAAAGTTTTTTTTCGTCGCATATTGGGAATCTTCTTTCTAAACGGCGAAGCCGTTAATGTTTTATCCCTATTATACAATGAAACCCAATTTCAAATTTGAGTCTTACTTCCTAGGCCAAACTTAATTGCGAGTTCTTGTAAAGTTCCTTCGCCATTTAAATATGCTGTTACCACTTCAAGCTTAAATTCCTCTGAATAATGATTATTATGTTTTGCTTCCGCTAATTCAGAAATTCCTCCACATTTATATTTATCTCGCCAATTTAGTATAGTTGCGAAATCAACTGAATATCTTATTGAAGCTGAATTGACAGTTTTCTTTAGGTCCATTATTTCTTGAATAATTTTAAGTTTTTCAATTGATGTATATTTTTATCTGGACACAAAAATCTCTCCATGGATATCAGATGAATTTATAATATTTCATCTGACAACCCTAGAGGAATTATCGCAAATTTAGGAGCTTTTTTAATTTTATTATTGTACAAGCTAAATATTTGAATATCCATGAATTGATTTTAATTGTGAAAAAAATATCTAATCATGTTATATATAATATGTAAATAAATTGTTTATTAAGTTTAATAAGATTAATTTTTAGATTAAATATGTTTAACAGTAGGCTTTAAAAGCCATAAGTAAAAGCTATAAGGTAACTATTGTTTGACTATATATGATTGTGAATTGTATCATTAACTCTTGAAATATTAGTTTTATATATTTGATACATTACTAACTAATTAGGAGGAAAAAAACATGACAGAATTTCGCGTAGAAGAGGACACTTTAGGTTCAGTTGAAATACCATTCAATGCTTTATGGGGTGCACAAACGGAACGAAGTAGAAATAATTTTTCAACAGGATCAAAAATGCCATTAGAAATAATTAAGGCGTTATTACAGATAAAAAAAGCTGCTGCTCAAGCTAATAAAACTGAAAAAGTTATGTTAACTGAAAAAGCTGATTTAATTATCGAATCAATTGATAGTCTATTAGCATTGTCGGATGATGAATTACGAAAAGATTTTCCTTTAGTTATTTACCAAACGGGTTCTGGGACACAAACAAATATGAACACAAATGAAGTAGTTGCTCATATGGCTTATAAGATAAATCCTAATATTACAATTCTACCTAACGATGATGTTAATCAAGGGCAGAGTTCAAATGATATTTTCCCAACTGCTATGAATATCACAGCTGCAGTTGCAATCAAAAATTTAGAAAAAGCAACACAACATTTAATTGAAGAATTGGATAAAAAACAGAAAAAGTATTGGAATACTGTAAAAATTGGTCGAACTCATTTGCAAGATGCGGTTCCACTAACTTTTGGACAAGAAGTTAGTGGATGGAAGAGTGCATTGGAGCATGATTTAGAATATTTGAATAAATTAACTCCAACGCTTTATGAATTAGCTATGGGTGGAACGGCTGTAGGTACAGGATTAAATGCGGCCCCACATTTTTCTAAGATAATTGCTGAAAAGATGAGTGATGTTTATGAAATTAAATTTACATCAGAATCTAATAAATTTTATGGATTATCACATCATTCAGGGTTAAATGTTGTGCACGGTGCAATGAAAACTTTGGCAAGTGATTTAATGAAGATTGCAAATGATGTACGTTTCTTAGGAAGTGGACCACGTTCTGGATATGGAGAATTAAATTTACCAGCAAATGAGCCCGGTTCTTCTATCATGCCAGGGAAAGTTAATCCAACACAAGCAGAAGCAATTACTATGGCTGCTACAAGAGTTATGGGGAATGATGTAGTAATTGATATAGCTTCAAGTCAAGGAAACTTTGAAATGAACGTATATAAGCCAGTATTAATAAGTGCATTTTTAGAATCAGCTGATTTATTGGCAGGTACGGAAATGGGATTTGCAAATCTTATGATTGCTGGCCTATCTGTTAACGCGGAGCGAATGAATGAATTAGTAGATAATTCATTGATGACAGTAACTGCACTTTCTCCTCACATTGGATATCATGAAAGTGCAGAAATTGCTCAATTAGCTTTAAAAGATGGTTCAACCTTAAAAGAAGCTGCATTGAAGTCTGGGCAAGTAACTTCTGAACAGTTTGATGAATGGGTTATTCCAATCAATATGACAAATAATGATAAATAATTATTGAATTATATGGAGTGAAAAACATGGAAATATTAATTTTATTAGCCCTATTTTTAAGTGGTTTAATAATTGGATCATTTTTACTTTGGATTCAAAAAGCAGATTAGCAGATAAACATTTTATATCATAAATTAAGGAGTTAATTATGGCAGAAAAATTTAAGTTTGCTCCAAGAGATGTCAGTGAACTAAAAAATGAATATGATTTGATAATTATAGGATCCGGTGCAGCGGGATTGACGAGTGCTATACAGGCTAAAGAGTTAGGTTTAAAGCCTATTATTTTAGAAAAAATGGATAAATTAGGCGGTAATTCTACAAGAGCTTCTTCAGGAATGAATGCAGCTGAAACGTTGGTGCAACTTAAACATAATGTGGTAGATTCATTTGATGATTTTTATGAAGAAACTTATGTTGGGGGTGGAAAATTAAACAATACAGAGTTACTTAGATATTTTTCTAATCATGCTGCTTCATCAGTTGAATGGTTAGCAGATCATAAAATTTTTTTAGAGGATATTACAATTACTGGTGGAATGAGTAAAATGAGAACACATAGGCCAGCTTCTATGGCGCCTATTGGTGCATTCTTAGTTACTGAACTTTTAAAACAAATTAAATTATTAGATATTCCATTATTTGCTGGTGTAAATGTTAAGGAACTGTTGTTGGATACAGAACAAAAAATCTGTGGAATGAAAGTTGTTGCCAATGGTGCTCCAAAAAAAATTATAACTAAAGCTATCATTTTGGCAACAGGAGGTTTTGGTGCTAATCAGGATATGCTTGTTAAGTACCGACCAGATCTTAAAGGATATAAAACAACTAATCAACCAGGTGCAACTGGCGATGGAATTAAATTGGCACAAAAGGTTGGAGCTAAAGTTGTTGACATGGACCAAATACAAATTCATCCCACGGTACAGCAAGATAACGATCATGCATATTTGATAGGTGAAGCTGTTAGAGGCGAGGGAGCAATCTTAGTTAATAAGGCTGGAAAAAGATTCGTAAATGAATTAGATACACGAAAGGTTGTATCTAATTCAATTGATGAATTAGATGAAGGTGGGGCATATTTAATTTTTGATAAATCAATTCGAGATAGGGTTAAAGCAGTTGAATTTTATGCATCAATTGGATTAGTTAAAACAGAAGATAGTTTGGGAAAATTGGCACTTGAAAATGAGTTAGATGAAAGGTCACTAGTTACAACTATTGAAGAATGGAATAAATCAGTAGAAACACATAATGATTTTAAATTTGGACGAAAAACAGGAATGGATCGTTCGATTAAAGAGGAACCTTATAATCTTATTCATATAGCGCCAGCAGTTCACTATACAATGGGTGGAGTTGGAATTAATTCAAAAACTGAAGTTCTAACAGATAATAATTCAGTTATTGCAGGCTTATATGCATGTGGAGAAATTGTTGGAGGACTTCATGGTAATAATAGAATTGGTGGAAACTCAATTGCAGAAACTGTAATTTTTGGTCGTCAATCGGGTCAACAAGTATTTAATTATTTACGGTAATAATTTTTGTAATATTAGAAAGAGGTAAGACAATGAGCTTGGAAAAAATAAATTACAAAAAATTTATAGCTCCTTTATTTGTTGGCTTAATTATTTGGCTGGCGTCACCAATTAAGCCTGTAAGTGTTTCTATGGCAGCTTGGCATATGTTTGCAATTTTTGTAGCTACAATTATTGGATGTATTACACAACCATTACCAATAGGTGGTGTTGCTATTATTGGATTTACAATTACTGTTTTAACGGGAGTTGTACCGATTGATACCGCTATTACCGGTTTTGGGAATGGAAGTATCTGGTTAATTGTAATGGCTTTCTTTATTTCACGAGGATTTATTAAAACCGGATTAGGTCGTAGAATTGCTTTACAATTTGTGAAAATGTTTGGTAAAAAAACTTTAGGATTAGCATATTCATTAATTGGGGTAGATTTAATCCTAGCACCAGCTACGCCAAGTAATACAGCGCGTGCTGGTGGAATTATGTATCCAATTATTAATTCACTGGCTTCATCTTTTGGTTCATCGCCAAAAGACGGAACAGAGCGAAAAATTGGTTCATTTCTTGTATTTGCTGAATTTCAAGGTAATATTATTACTGCAGCAATGTTTTTAACAGCTATGGCTGGTAATCCTTTGGCTCAATCATTGGCAAAACCACTAGGAATTCATATAACTTGGATGGGGTGGTTTCTTTCAGCTTTAGTTCCAGGATTGATTTCCTTGATCTTAGTTCCATTTATTATTTACAAGTTATATCCACCAGAAATAAAAGAAACACCCAATGCAAAGCAATGGTCTGAAGATCAATTAAAAGAAATGGGTCCCATGGCAAAATCAGAAAAAGCGATGTCAGCAGTATTTGTTATTGCTTTGTTACTTTGGATTTGTGGAGGTATTATTGGTGTTGATGCAACTGTAACGGCCTTTATTGCTTTGACATTATTATTGTTACTTGGCGTTTTATCATGGAGTGATGTAACCCATGAGACTGGCGCTTGGAATACATTAACGTGGTTTTCTGTACTAGTTATGATGGCAACCCAATTGAATACACTTGGATTCATTCCTTGGTTGAGTAAATTAATTGCTTCAAGTATGAATGGATTAAATTGGGTAATTGCACTAATTATTATTATTTTGGCATATTTCTATAGTCATTACTTGTTTGCTAGTGCTACTGCTCATGTTAGTGCAATGTATGGTGCATTACTTGCAGTTGCTATATCAGCTGGAGTTCCAGGAATGTTGGCAGCATTAATGTTAGGATTCTTTGGTAATTTATTTGCCTCAACTACTCATTATGCAAACGGACCAGCTCCAATTTTGTATGGTGCTGGATATGTTAGCCAAAGTAAGTGGTGGTCTTTGAATGCAATTTTAGGTGTATTTTATCTAGTTGTTTGGATTGGTATTGGCTCAGTTTGGATGAAATTTATTGGAATGTGGTAATATTTTTTGAGGTAATAAACGCTTTGAAATTACCTGTTAATTTAATAGGAGGTAGTTTATGAATACAAAAGATTTAGAATATTTTATTGCATTGGCAAAGTATAAAAATTATACAAGAGTTGCAAAACAATTTTCAGTTTCTCAACCATCAGTTACGCAGGCTATACATCGATTAGAAAAAGAATTTGATACACATTTAGTTCATCAAGATAGGGCACACCAGACAACTCTTATAACAAGAGAAGGATTACTACTTAAAAAGAATGCGGCGTTAATTGATCAATATATTCTGTTGGCACATAGAGAAATTGATAACGCTAAAATTAAAAATATTAGATTTGGACTTCCCCCAATTATTGGAATGTTATATTTTTCAAAAATTGCAGGTAAGTTATTAAAAAATGGAATGTTAAATTCAACAGACATTGTTGAGTCTGGATCTGATGAATTATTGAAACAGTTAAAGAATGGTGAAATTGATATTGCGTTATTAGGCTCAGTTCATCCAATTGAATTGAATGAAATTGATGCAATTCATCTTGGGGAACGACCATTTGTAATTGTTACGAGTAAATATAATTCACTTGCAAAATTAAATACTGTAAGTTTTAAAGATTTAGGTGCAAAAAAATTCATCAGTTTATCGGGACGCTATGTACATCCAGTAGCGTTTAAAGCGTATTGTGAATATGCAAATATTAATCCTAATATAGTTTATGAAACTGCCGACATTAGTTGGGCTAAAAGTTTAGTTAAAGAAGATATTGGGATTAGCATGATAGTTGAAGATGCTATTCAAAGACAAGACGATATTCACGTTATTAAAATATCTGATCAAGTACCAGTGTGTTTTAATATTTCAGTTGCAATAAGAAAAGATTATATACTTAGTGATTTTGAAACAGAATTTTTAGATGTTTTAAAAGATATGACAATTTAGTAAAAAATTACAAGTGAGGACAATGATTATGAAAAAGCTTATCGGTATTGTTGGTTCTAATTCTAAAAAATCAACAAATCGTCAACTTTTAAAATATATGAAAAAAAGATATTCAGAAATTGATGAAATTGAATTAGTTGAAGTTTCTGGATTACCAATTTTTGTTAAAACTGAAGATATGGAAATTCCAATGCAAGCAGAAAGAATGTTAGAAAAGATTAAAAAAGCTGATGGTGTTATTGTTGCTACTCCAGAGTACGATCACTCAATTCCTGCAATTTTATCTAGTGCATTAGCATGGCTTTCTTATGGAGTTCATCCATTTTTAGATAAACCAGTTATGATTACAGGCGCATCATTTGGTAATTTAGGTGCTTCTCGAGCACAAGCACAATTACGACAAATTCTTGATTCTCCGGAAATAAAAGCACGTGTTATGCCAAGTTCAGAATTCTTACTTTCTAATTCCTTGAAAGCCTTTAATAATAATGGATTTTTAACTGATACCCAACAAGTAAAATGGTTAGACTCTTTAGTTGCCGATTTTAATGAATTTATTAATATTTCAACTCAATTAACAAATACACACAAGGATGATGAAACCAATTTAAACGATTTCTCAGGGGATGAGGGAGCTAATAATAAGGAGGTAATTAATTGAGATTAGTAGCAATTGCTGGATCAATAGGAAAGACTTCGTATAATCGAATGTTGTTGGAATTTATGGTGAAAAAATATAAAAACTTAGTTGAAATTGAGCTAGTTGATATTAGTGAGTTACCTGTATTTACTCAAGATAACGATTTGAGTGATTCAGTGGCTATTCAAAATGTATATCAAAAAGTTTTTAGCGCAGATGGCGTAATTCTTGCCACACCTGAGCATAATCATACAGTTCCAGCTGCTATGAAAAATATGATTGAATGGCTATCTTATAAACTACATCCGTTCACCGGGAAACCAGTATGGATTGTTGGAGCATCATATTATGATCAAGGATCTTCTCGGGCACAATTACATTTAAAGCAAATACTGGAATCACCAGGTGTTAATGCTTTTGTTATGCCTAGTAATGAATTTTTACTATCAAATGCAAAAAGTGCATTTGATGAAGATGGAAATTTAAAAGATACTAGAACAATAAAATTTTTAGATTCAATTATTGAAAAATTTTTACATTATGTAAAGGTCATCGACTTATTAGATACTCCAGATCCAAGAACAAGTGAAGATGAAGATTTAGATGCTAAAAATCCTGTTAATACAACAATTGAAAATGTTAACATGAAAAGTGATGAATGGGTAGAGAATGCATCTCTGAAAGTACATGCTGTAGATGGCAGTACTTACGTTAAATTAGATCGAGGAATATTAACAGTAAATCAAATCAATTATTTTTTGAATTCAATGCCAATGGAACTAACTTACGCTGACGATAATAATCAATTTATTTACTATAATCATAATGTCCCAGATAGCAAAATGCTGGCTGCGAGAGTTCCGAGACAAGTTGGCTCACCGCTGTCACAGGTACATCCAGAACGAGCGTTTAATCATGTTAAGAAAGTGATACATGCATTAAGAAATGGAACCGAATTGGTAGGAATGCCAGTTTCAGGAAATAATAATGACATACATGTGATGCATTATTATAAAGCTATGCGTGATGAAAATGGTCGTTACAGAGGGGTTAATGAATGGGTACTTGATATTATGCCTATCATTAAATACTATCTTTCAGTTACTGGACAGAAATTAGTCAAAGACGAGCAAGTTGATAAGATTTCACCAATTTTTGGTTTAGATGTGATCACAGGCGCTTCAGTGAAAAATAATGAAAGTACTGATTCATTTAAGAGTGCCTCAAAACATGAAAATGATGAAACTAAAAATAATTCAATAACTGAATCTGAGATAGGCATTGAAATTGGAAAATTATTAAATTCAGGGGGTAATATTGCCACTGAGGGTGTGCAACCAGAAGGTGTTAAACGAAGTAATCAGCAATTATCAAAAGAAGTTAATGTAGAAAATAGTTCTGATAACGACGTTGATGTTGTTAGTGGTGCGTCTGAAAATTAGTAAATAAAAAAATCTTTGTTATTGTTAGATGAGAAAGTAAAATTTCATCCGATAAATAAAAGATTTTTTTATTTATAAAGATAACTGTTGACACAAATAAATAAAAAAAGTGGTGAAGTTAAATTAGTTTAATTAGTGAAAAATTTTATGGATTAGGTACAAAAATTACATTATCTGTTAATTATCCATTTAACAAAGAATTCTTGAAGGAAACAAACCAAATAATTATAGACTTTGAAAATAGGCTTACAGTTAATCGAAAAGATTCTGAAATTATGAATATAAATGATTGTGCCGGTAAAAACTCGGTAAGGGTTTCTAAAAGCACATATATATTAGTTAAGAAAGCTGTCGAAATAAGTAAAAGAAATTTAGGCTTTAATGTTGCAATTGGTCCATTAGTAAAACTTTGGAAAATAGGATTTGAAGGTGCTAGTAAACCCACAGATGATGAGATAAAAAAATGTTTAGAGGTGATTAGTCCCCAAAAAATTATGTTAAATGACGTTGAACACACAGTCTTTTTAGAGCAAGCGGGAATGGAATTGGACTTAGGTGGGATTGCAAAAGGATATATTGCCGATCAACTTAAAGTATTTTGGAAATCAAAAGGAGTAGAGTCTGGTATTATTGATTTAGGTGGTAATGTGTTATTAGTTGGGACTAGTGAGCATGAAAACGGGATTTGGAAAATAGGTGTACAAAATCCGCTTAAGGCAAGAAACGTACCATTGGGAATACTAAAATTACAAGATAAATCAGTTGGCACATCCGGTATTTATGAGCGGAAATTAGTTGTTGACGGTAATGAATATCATCACATGCTTGATTCAAAAACAGGATATCCTATTAAAAATGATTTAGCAAGTGTGACAATTATTAGTGATAAATCAATTGTTGGAGAAATTTGGTCTACAATAGCTTTTTATAAAGGAATAGATGAAGGTAAAAAATTAATTGAGGCTCAAGCAGGTATTGATGCAGTTTTTATTACTCGTGATTTACATATAGAAATAACAAGTGGATTAACTGAAACATTTTATTTAAATAATTAGTTCATAATTATAATGAAAAGGTGGTATTAGCTATAAAGACTTATGTAAAGAATTTAAAATTAAATCTATAATAGTTTTTATTTGTTTGATTTAACAGGTTAAATATACCAGAATACGATATCCGAAAACCTATAAGCTCACAGTGGTAGAAGTATGTCCATTACACAGCAAATAAGTAGTGAGTTAACTGATGCTCGTTTTCACATCTCTGTCAGTCAAGTGTCTTCATGGGATAGAATTGTTAGAGAACAAGGAGTTGGAAGACGTATGAAAAGACTATTATCTGTAGGAAAATATAAAAAAATAAGCCGCTTAAACAATTTGAACTAACAAAAGAAGATCATTATAATGCATTAGGACATGTCAAGTTGACAGTTGAAATATTATAAATTTGAATATTTATTATTGCTGAACGATTTAGATGGTTAAAATAATAAATTCCGTCTTCAACCAATTTGACTAATTCTTCGTATCCAGTTTCTTTGGCTTTAAATACCCATAAAAGTACTTGTTGATAGGTAACTTTAAAGTGTTCGACCGCTGCATCTATTGTCAGATCATCACCTCTTGATGAATTACAGAAGCATCTCAAGAATGTCATTAAACTAATTCTTTATTCAAATCAAGGTTGGTAATATCAAATGTACGATTATCAGCTAATGCGTATGAGACAATTGTTTCATGGAATATAGCAATGAGTAGGAAACTAGGTCCAACTACAATAGTATTATCTAGACAAGATTTGCCAATATTAGAAAATAGCAATTTATTGGCTAAAGAAGGTATAACTAAAGGTGGTTATATTATTTCTAAATCGCCTGAAAATGAGAAAACGGATGGTTTAATAATTGCTACCTGTTCAGAAGTTTCATTGGCAATAAATGCTCAAAATGAACTTAACAAAATTGGCAAATATGTAGATGTTGTATCTATGTCTAGCCAAGAATTGTTTAATAATCAATCTAAGAGTTATAGAGATAGTGTATTACCGCCTAATCTAACTAAAAGAATTTCAATTGAAATGGAATCAACATTTGGATGGGGAAAGTATGTAGGATTAGATGGGGTTAGTATGGGTGTATATAAATTTGGAATGAGTGGTAGTGCAGATGAACTTATTTCAAATTATGGATTTACTGTTCAAAAAGTTGTAGATACGTATAATTCATTGTAAATTAAATGTTTTTAGTAAGTCATTGGTAATTATGAAGTGCTTCATAATTGTTAGACAAATAGTCTAATGATTGTGAGGTACTTTTTTTATGGTAAAATATGATTCAAAATTAAAATCTATGATAATAAACGAACATCTAAATAATGATGTTATCGGCGCATTTCTAGACCAAAAATATGATCTACCAAGAAATATAGTCAATACTTGGATTAAAAAGTTTCATTTGGGTAGAATTTCTACTGTAAAACGTCGTAAAGGAAAACGAGTGTTTTCTACTGAATTTAAGTTGAATGTGATAGACTACTACCAAACTCATGAGGAATCTTTAACTGAAGTGGCCATTAAATATGATATTTTAGCTTGCCAAATAAGTATGTGGCGAACTAAGTTTAATCGTGATGGAATTGGTCTTTAAAGCCTCGTACAAAAGGTAGGCCAGCTAAGATGAAAAAGACAAAGAAACAAGTACAAAAATTACAAAATAAAAGTGAAATTGATGCTCTAAGAGCTGAACTAACCAGAAAAAATCAAGAATTATATGATACAAAATTGGAGAATGATATTTAAAAAAAATCTATGACCCTGTTCGGACCTTCAAAGGGCGACGTAAAACGCAAATAGTTGATGAGATCAGGTCTGATCAAGAAAAATTACCAAAAATAGATCGGTATAAAATTGGAGATATACTTAAAGCTGTCAATTTAAAAAAAGCAACATATCATGATGAAAGAAAAAGAATTAACAATACCGAAGACAAGTACTATGATTTGAAACGTGAAATTATGAAAATTGTAGAAATAGGTAAATGCCGTGGACGCTTAACCTATGGTTATCGTCGAGTGCAAAAACTTTTAGTTGAAGATGGGTTTCACGTCGCTGACTCAGTTGTTCGTAAATTAATGAATCAATTGGGTGTACAGGTTTCGTTATATAATCATCACAAAAACGGAAAATATTCTTCCTATAAAGGTACCGTCGGTACAATAGCCGATAATATTTTAAAACAAAATTTTAGTTCCAATAAACCGTACGAAGTACTTCATACTGATATAACTCAAGTCAAGCTTAATGATAAAATTTGGGCGTATATTTCAGCTGTAACTGATGAAGCAAGTAAAGAAATTCTAGCATTTCAAGTAAGTAATAGTCCTAGTCGTGAACTAATCACAAATACTATAAACGAATTAATATCTAATATGCCAATTGATGTAAACCCCATTATTCATTCAGACCAAGGATGGCAGTATCAATTGGATTATTATATGCAACAAATTAAAAATAATAATTTTATTCAAAGTATGTCTCGTAAAGGAAATTGTCATGATAATGTGCCAATGGAAAGTTTCTTTCATCTATACAAGACGGAATGTTTATTTGGATTGCCTGCTTGTCAAAGCTTGGAAGAACTAATTAGCGTGTCTAGTGAATATATTGATTTGTTTAACAACTATAGAATTTCTTTGAAAACAAAAGGTATGTCCCCATGTGAATATCGGAAACATACCTTAGCAGCATAACTTATTTAATTTTGTCTAACTTTTCTGTTGCACTTCATTATCGATGGCTTATTTTATTAATTTGAAAACTGGTTGTGATATATTAAAGGTGACATTAAAATGACAATAATTATATTTTGTGGGAGAAATAATGAATAATAAAAAAATTACTGACCGTGAATACCAGATTTTACAGTGGATTAAGCAAAATCCAATGATACATCAAGATGAATTAAGTAAACTAGCAGGTATCTCAAGATCTGGAATAGCAGCCCATATTTCTAGTTTAATGAAAAAAGGTTATATTCAGGGTAAAGGTTATGTTGTTTCTCCAAAAAAATATGCTGTTGTAATTGGCGGTGTTAATGCTGATATATTTGGTATTTCCAATTCAAAAATAATGACAACTACATCAAATTCTGGAAAAGTAATACATTCAACCGGTGGAATTGGGAGAAATATAGCTTTAAATCTGACGAAACTTAATATTTATAGTTACTTAATTTCAGCTTATGGAGACGATTTTAGTGGAAATCAATTTAGGGAAGATTCAAGACAGAATGAATTAGACATAACCTATTCAAAGCAATTTAGTAATACAGCAACTTCTAGTTATATTTATATTAATGATACATCAGGAAATCGAGTGATAGGATTAGATGACATGGAAATTAATAATTTTATTACACCAAGTTTTTTATCTGAAAGAATGGAAATTATAAAAAATGCTAATGAAGTAATTGTTGATACTAATATACCTGAGGATAGTATTAAGTGGATTTTAGATAACTATGAAGGATCAATATATATAAAAGCAGTATCAATTTTAAAAACGAAACGATTATTAACTTTATTAGATAGAATTGATACATTAGTTATAAACGGGGTTGAATCTCCGATTATTTCGGGCAAAGAAATTAAAAATAAAGATGATGTAATTAAGAATGCTGAAAAAATAATTTCTAAAGGTGTTAAAAACGTATTTATTTATACTGAAAATTATGGAATGTTATATGCTTCTAAAGACAATAAATGCTTTATTGAAAATAATATTGATAATCGAGAGAACACTAATGGCATGGGGGCTTCAGTTACCGCAGCCTTAGTCTTAGCTAATAGAATGAACCTTGATTTTTGCAAAACAGCACAATTGGGATATAAAGCTGCTAATATAACTAGTAAAAGTATAGATTCTGTTAGTAATAGGATAAGTGATAAAGAGTTACTAAATGATTTATAGGTTACTTAAAATAGCCCTTTTTAAAGGACTATTTTTTTGTATTATTTTTTAGTGAAAAAACGCACAAAAAATATTGACAGCGCTTTCAATGTGGGTTATATTCTTAATTAAGCAAATGTTTACGTCGACAAACAAATGTTTATAAAAACCAGGAGGTTTTATATCATGGCGAACAATATTACTAAAATCAATGATGGCTACGTTGTCGTAATTGGTGGAATGAATATGGATATTTTTGGAATGCCAGATAAAAAAGTTATTAATCGGGATTCAAATCCTGGAGTTGTGGGTATGGCTGCAGGAGGAGTTGGTCAAAATATTGCACATAATATTGCAAAATTAGATGTGCCAACTTACTTGATAACAGCTTATGGAAATGATTATAACGGTAGGTTATTGCAAGAAGAATGTAATAAAAATAATATTAGGCTTGATTATGCATCCTTGGAAGAAAATGAACGTTCCTCAACGTATATGTATATAACAGATGAAACTGGAGATATGTTAGTCGGTGTCAATGATATGGATATTTGTAAGAAAATAACACCTGATTTTTTAAATACCAGATTAGAATTTATTAATCATGCTCAAGTATGTCTGTTAGACGCTAACTTACAAAAAGAAACATTAGATTGGATTGGTAAGAATGTTACGTCTCCATTATTTGGTGATACGGTATCATGCGCTAAGGCGGAACATTTTTCTGGTATTCTAGATAAAATTACATTATTGAAACCAAATGCATTAGAAGCATCATTATTGACAGGAATTGAAATTGTAGATGATGAAACCGCAAAAATAGCTGCACAAAAGTTATTAGATTTTGGTGTTAAAAATGTATTTATTTCTTTAGGTATAAATGGAATATTATGTGCTAATAACAAAAAAAAGGTTATTATTCATCCGTTTGTTACCGACATTGTAAATGCAAACGGGGCTGGAGATTGTGGGATGGCTGCTATTACTTGGAGTTATTTTGATGATCCGACCAGACAATTAGGTGAGATTGGAAGAATTGCACAAGCTGCTTCTAGTATTGCATTAGAGAGTTCAAATTCTGTACCCGATATCAATATTAATAAGCTAAAAAATAAACTATCAAGCATTTCAATTGCAGTATAAAAAGAAAGAGGAAATTAAAATGAAAAAACAAATTTATTCACTAATTCAATACGAAGAAAGCGTTGCAACAATGGAAGCAGGTGCAGACAATATTGGACTAGTACCAATGCAAAAAGGTGGCGTTCCTGCACATCGAGTTCCAATTGACAGAGTTCATAAGATTTTTGATGAAGCTAAACGAAGGGGCGTTACTACGGTTGCTATTATGCTAACAAATGATCCAGAGGAAATGTTGGAATTAGCTGAAGAGGTACAATCTGATATTTTGCATATTGCTGGTGATGGTTATGATGCAACTCCTGAATTTGCAAAGAGATTAAAGGAAGTAGCTCCCGATACAAAATTAATGCAAGCTGTACTTGTGGATAATGAATCAGCAATCCAGCGTGCCAAAAATTTTGCTCCATTTGTTGATTTTATTCTTTTAGATTCCGGCTTAGCTCCCGATACTGGTATTGGTGCAAGTGGGTTGACACATGATTGGAATATTGATGCACGAATTGTTGAGGAAGTTGACGTTCCAGTTATTGAAGCAGGTGGACTGGGACCAGATAACGTCGCTGAGGCAATTGCAAAGATTAAGCCATATGGTGTAGATTCGTTGACAAAAACAAGTATTAAATATGATGGTGGAAATATGGAAAAGGATATCGAGAAAGTTCGCTTATTCTGCCAGAGAGCAGATGAAGCTGCAGAAAAGCTAGGTTTGTAATTTAAATGAGTCAAAAGAAACAATCTCAGTCAAGAATAAGTATAAAAAAAATAATATTAGCGATTACAGGGATTTTTCTCGTATGTATTGGAGTAGCCTTTAATAATAATACTGGACTAGGAAATGATCCAGTAGGAATAATTTATGATGGATTGAGAGTAGCATTTAATATACCAATTATTAAGTTAGGATATATATCAAATATTGTAAATATTGTTCTAATTGTAATTTTACTGTTAATTGGAAGGCATTATGTAAATATTGGAACGGCTATGTATTTAATTCCATACGGATTATTTATTACGATTGGGTCAAATATTTATCCGATGATATTTAAAAATATGTATATCATTACAAGTGGATTAGGTGCTATTTGTGGGATTTCACTTTATTATCTCGGTATAAGTATGTTTGTTGCTGCAGATATAGGAATTGATCCATTTAATGGCTTTATGATGACAATCAGAGATAAATCAGGATGGAGCATTAGGAGAAGTAAAATAACGTTTGACGTTTGTTTAGTAATTGTTGGAATAATACTTGGTGGTAAATTTGGAATTATAACAATAATTACGGCCATTACAACTGGTCCGACCATTCAATTTTTAAGTGGCATATTTAAAGAAAAGTTATTTACAGAAAGGAATAGTTAGTTTGATTGAATATAAATTAATACAAAAAGTAAAAGTTATTGATACTGATAATTTAAATGATACGTTACTAGATATTATGAATAATAGTAATTATAAAAGACCGATGTTTGTTTTTGATAAGTTTATTGAAAGTTTAGATGTTGTTCAAAATGTAATTAGTAATTTTACAAAATATAATATTGACGTTAATTCATTTAATGAAATAGTACCTGATCCACCAGTAAGTTTGATAAATAAGGGTGTCGAAAAATTTAAGGATGCTAATTGTGATAGTTTGATTGCAATTGGAGGTGGAAGCACAATTGATGTTGCCAGAGGAATAAATATTGTTAGAACAAATGGTGGGTCGATCTTAGATTATGAGATTGAAAAAGATAATATTAAGGAATGCCCAGGATTAATAGCAGTTCCAACAACTTCAGGAACTGGTAGTGAGATGTCAAATGCTCTTGTATTAACTGATACAGAATCTAAGAAAAAAATTGCAATTTTGGCAAATTATGCTCTAAGTGAGTACGCAGTACTTTATCCACAACTAACATTGGGACTTCCTCAAAATATGACAATTGCAACGGGTCTTGATGCTTTTTCACATGCTGCGGAAGGATATCTATCTAAGTTATCATCTCCAGTGACAGATGCTATATGCGAAAAAATAATGTTTTTGTTATATAACTATCTACCCGTAGTGGTTAATGATGGTCATAATTTGAATGCAAGAAGAAAAGTTATGGTCGCATCAACTTTAGCAGGCTGGATGTTAAACAATGCGGGTACAAATATTGGCCATTCAGCTGCACATATTTTAGGTTCAAAGTATCATATTGTTCATGGTGAGGCTGTAGCATATGGATTACCTGGAGTATTTGATCTAGTAGAAACAGAACTACCAGAAAAAATATGTGAGATAGGGCAAATTTTAGGTGTTACTTATTTAGAAACTGAATCAGTTGATGAAAAAATTAGTAGAGCAAAAAAAGCATATAAAAAATTTCGAGATGAAACAATAGGACTTCATTCATTTAGTGATTATAAAATATCAAAAAAAGAGTTAGAAACAAATGTAAACGCTATCGTTAATGAGAGATTTGCTAGTAATACTCCCGTTAATTTGAATAATAGTAATGTAAAAATGTTTTTAGAAGATTATGGAAAACAATAAAATAAGAGGCGATTAATTATGAACTTTGTATTTTTATTAACAGGATTAGCACTTGTTTTTGGTATAGGCTGGTTAGTAAGTAGTGATAGAAAAAAGATTAGATATAAATCAATTGGTAAGTTGTTTGTACTTCAACTAATTATTTCATTTATTTGCTTACACACATCTGGTGGAATTAATGCTTTAAAAGGTATTTCTGCTTTCTTTAGTTGGTTAATGTTACAGGCTGCAGGGGGTGTAGATTTTGTCTTCGGTGGTTTTGCAATTAAACCGGGTGGATCAGTATTTTTCTTAAATGTTTTAATGCCAATTGTATTTATTTCGGCGTTAGTTGGGATATTAAATTATATTAAAGTACTTCCATTTATTATTAAATGGACAGGATGGGCACTTAATAAAGTTTCTGGAATGGGAGAACTTGAAAGTTACTTTGCTGTTTCAACGGCTATTTTAGGCCAACCAGAAGTTTTCTTAACAGTTAAAGATCAAATTCCAAAGTTAAATGAACAAAGACTATATACGATTTGTGCTTCTGCAATGAGTGCTGTTTCAGCAGCAATGCTAGCTTCATATATGAAGATGGTTCCAGGTAAGTTTGTTGTAGTTGCGGTATTTTTGAATATTCTTTCAGCACTAATTATATCTGGAATTGTAAATCCGTATGAAACTGAGAAAGATGATGAATTAGTTAAAATTTCAAAGGGAAATGATGAACCATTTTTCCAAGTTTTAGGAACATATATTGTTGACGGCTTCCATCTTGCTATTACTGTAGGGGCAATGTTAATCGGATTTGTAGCATTGGTTACATTTTTGAATAACACTTTTATTGCAATTATTGGGATAAGTTTTACAGACTTAATTGGATATGTATTTGCTCCAATTGCATTCTTAATGGGAGTTCCAACGCATGATATTGTTAAAGTTGGGAGTTTGATGGCAACTAAGTTAATTACTAATGAATTTGTTGCAATGGGAACATTACATTCTGTTGCAGGTACACTAAGTACAAAAGCAACTGCGATTATTTCAGCATATTTAGTATCATTTGCAAACTTCGGAACAATCGGAATTGTTAGCGGATCAATTAAGTCGATTAGCGCTGAACAAGGACGATACGTTGCTAAATTTTCATTAAAATTATTATTAGGCGCAACAATGGCATCAATATTAACAGGAACTATTGTTGGAATGTATTTCTAGTGATGTGAGGTAGTATCATGAAAATTGAGAATATAAAAATAATATTAACATCATTATTAATAGTTATACTTTTTGCCATTACAAACAGTTTTCTGAATACAGGGTTAAATAATGATGCACTGTTTAAATCAATTATATTTATTGTAGCGTTATATGGATTAATGATATATCGATTGTATAAACAAAAGCGATTTGCAAAACAATTAGGATATTTTGTGAATGTTGTTTATGGAATTGGATTTGTAAGTAATATTATTGTTGGAATAACAAATTATAAAACTTTGTATGGCGGTATACTAATTTTTATGTGTTTAATTGGATTTGTTTTGTGTATTATGTGCCTTTATTTAGTTAGAAAAAAAGATATTCCAGTTGTTATTAAATGACTATATACGTAGGAGAATACTAATGAAAAAAATAATTTTAGATTGTGATCCGGGACATGATGATGCACTTGCTATGATGCTAGCTGTTACTTCATCAGAAATTGAACTAGCGGCAGTGACAACATCAGCAGGTAATCAAACTCCTGATAAAACATTGAATAATGCAATGAGAATGTTAACTTTAATGAAAAGGCAAGACATTCCGGTTGCTGGTGGAAACAAGACACCACTTGTTAAACCATTAGAAACTGCAGGTAATGTTCACGGTAAATCGGGGTTGGATGGAGCAGAACTACCTGATCCTGATTTTGAACCTCAAAATATGACGGCTATTGAATTAATTGCAAAAACGTTAAAAGAATCTAATGAAAAAGTAACATTAGTTGTAACTGGTCCAATGACAAATGCAGCATTATTTTTACGTGTTTATCCTGAATTATCAGAAAAAATTGAACGAATTGTTTACATGGGTGGTGCAATGGGATTGGGGAATTGGACGCCATCAGTTGAATTTAATATTTTTGTTGATCCAGATGCTGCAAAGATTGTCATGAATTCAGGAATTCCGTTGACTATGGCACCACTAAACGTTACCCACAAGGCTCAAATTTTAAAGGAAGAAATTAAAAATATTGATGATATAAAAAATCCTGTAGCACATGCATTTTATGGATTGTTAAATTTCTTTGAATTGTATCATGAAGATCCTAAGTGGGAATTTAAAGGTGCTCCATTACATGATCCATGTACTATAGCTTGGCTTATTAATCCAGAAATGTTCGAAAGTAAGTTAATGAATGTAGATGTAGAGAATAAAGGTGGAATTACCATGGGGGAAACAGTTTGTGATTATTATGAATTAACAGGGAAAAGTAAAAATACTGATGTATTATTAGATATTGATCGTGATAAATTTATTAAATTAATAATGGACGCACTTCGTACGTTTAATTAGTATAAAAAGGATGTTTAAATTCTAATTTAGAATTTAAACATCCTTTTTATTTTTAACTGTAATATAGGCTTAATTTAATGTCTTGATCATAGTTTCCAAAGCCATGACCGTAAATAGTGCAACCACCTTGATTTTTAGCTTTGTCTTTTATTGCAAAACGTATTTTAATACTGGGGGTGGTTATGTTAATATCATCTAAAGTTATATCTGATACAGGTTGTCCATCTAAATAAGTACCATCTTTTGTGACTCTGAATGTTTTTAAAATTCCATATTGGTTGACGTTGTCTGGAACCCATGATGGAGTATATTTACCTCTAATATCAGAAAAATCTCCAGGACTTGTCCAGGTACATAGTTCCTTACCATTAATGTAGCAGGTAATATCAGAAGGCCATACGTTATTTGAAAATGGAAATTCTGATCCCAATTCTGCTGATAAATCTAACATTTCAAGATTATCTTCATTAGTTAAAAAGTTAGGAGCTTGATATTCGACAAATCCTTTAGAAAACCAAAGCATTTGGGCTTTGAATCTATCTGGATCCATGAAAAAGCTAGGGCTATCAACTTTTCCAATAAAATCTTTTCGACCAGCTAATCCACAGGTTGGTTGAACTGAATAATCTGTGTATTGTCCAACTGGAATAGCAGATTCATGTAATTCGAAGGGAGAATATATTTTTTGAGGAAATCTAATACTAATTAAGTCAATTTTAACTTTGGATATTTTACTGTGCCCTTCTTTTTTAAAAGTAATTATCCCAGCGTCTGCTAAAATTTGCAGGTGACGTAGGGTGATGGTAGTACTTAATCCTAACCTTATTGCTAATTCTTTTACGTTTATAGATTCGTTAGATAACAATTCTATTATCTTTAATCTAACATCACTTGCTAAGGCTTTATAAACTGGTAATGAGTCGTTACTGATATCTAATTCCATGATGATTACTCCTTAAGTTAAACCGTATTATGTTTAGAATAACATAAAAGAGACTCATTGATATAAATTAAAAGCCGTCAATAGATTTATCAATCGTAATAAAGGGTAGTAGATATATCTTGATTATGATTTCCAAAACCTTTACCAAAAATAGTACAGCCACCAACATTTTGTGCATTTTTTTTAACTTCAAATTTTAATTTCCAAGAATTTTTTAAATTATTAACTTCAGAGATTAGTAAATCTGATGAACGTTTACCATTAATAAAAGTTCCATATTTTGAAATACGGAACGTAATTAATGTTCCGTACTGATTCATATCATTGTAAACCCATTTTGGAGTATAACGACCGCGAGTATCTGAAAAGTCTCCAGTACTGGTCCATGTTCCAACTTCATGATTATCGATAGAAACCGTGATATCAGATAGCCAATTATTATTTGAAAATGGAAATTCTGATCCTAATTCGACAACTATCTCAATCATTTTTAGTTCATTTATTGATTCAAGGTAGTTTGGTATTTGATACTCAATAAAACCGTCAGAGAACCAAATCATTTGAGCTTGATAACGTTCAGGTACCATAAAATAATTTGGATTATCTACTTTACCTATAAAACCATCTTTTTTTGCAAGTCCACAAGTAGGCGTGATATCAAAATTAGTGAATTGACCTACTGGAATCTCAAAGCTATCTTTTTTAAATGGATAGTAAATTTGATGGGGAAAGATGATATTAATAATATCAATTTTAAGAATACAAATTCTTTGATTACCTTTTCTTTGAGATGATATAATACCTGCCTTTTCTAATTTATTGACATGCATAACTGTAATAGCATTACTTAGATTTATTTTTTTTGCAATTTGTGAAATATTTAAATTATCAATTGAAAGTAATTCGATGATATTAATTCGTACAGAACTGTCTAATGCTGAAAAAATTGGTATTGAATCTTGATTTAAACTAATTTCCAAAATACACACCTGATTAATGTTTTTATTAAATATATAATATAATTATCATTAATGCAACCGCTTTAAATAACTATATCATTATTGTTAGTCTTGAAAAAACTAAAAAAAGACTAAATAGTTATTTACATAAAGTTTTGAAAGCGCTATATTAATTGTGAAGTTAACTTTAAATAATTGAAAGCGAGGGATTTTTGTATGGAACATAATATAAATGTTATTAATAATGAAGAGTCAAATGTAGTTATTAGTAAATATATTCAAGGACAATTTGCTGAGCATCTAGGAACAGGAATTTATGGTGGTGTTTGGGTTGGTAAAAATAGTGAGATTCCAAATAAAAATGGTATAAGATCTGATGTAATTCAGTCGTTGAAAAAGTTAAATATTCCTGTTTTACGATGGCCAGGAGGATTTTTTGCTGATAATTATCATTGGCAAGAGGGTGTTGGTTCATACGATAAGCGTAGAAAAATAATTAATAGTAGTTGGGGAGGAACAGTTGAGGATAATTCCTTTGGAACGCATGAATTTTTTGAATTGTGTAAGCAACTAGATTGTGAAGCCTATATAAATATTAATTTTTCGAGCGGAACTATTCAAGAAATGACAGATTGGCTTGAGTATATGCTATCGTCAAAAGGATCAATGGCAGAATTACGTGAAAAAAATGGACATCCAGATCCATGGAAATTGAAATTTTTGGGTATTGGTAATGAATCTTGGGGCGGTGGTGGAAATATGCGTCCTGAATATTATTCAGATAGATACCGATTATGGCAATCCTTTGTTCGTAAATATGATAACCAACCGGAATTATATAAAATTGGTGTTGGTCCAAATATTGATGATTTCAATTGGACAGATGTGGTTATGAAAAATGCTCATCAATTTATGAATGGTTTAAGTCTTCATCATTATGGTTTAACAGATGTATGGAATAATAAAGGTGATTCAGTAGATTTCGATGAAAAAGAATGGAATTCATTATTGTATAGCATAAAAAAAATGGATTATTTTATTGAAGAACATTCTAAGAGAATGGAACAATATGATCAGAATCATCATGTTGATATGATTGTGGATGAATGGGGAGATTGGTTAGGACCGGAAAAAGGAACAAATCCAGCTTTTTTAAGACAACAAAATACAATGCGTGATGCTGTAATGGCAGCAACGACATTAAATATTTTCGCTAAACATGCTGATAAAGTATATATGGCTAATATTGCACAAATGGTTAATGTACTACAGGCGATGATTTTAACCGATGGACCTAAGATGGTTTTGACACCGACATATTATGTGTTTGACATGTATCAAAGGCATCAAGGGGCAACAAGAATTGATGCATATAGTGATAATGGTGATCCGGTTAATTATACGATTTCTAAAAAAGATGGCAATTATATTGTATCGATTTGTAATACTGATTATCAACAATCACAAAACGTGACAATTACTTTTGCTAATAGTTTAGGGAATGTAAATTATAATAAAGATTTGCATAGTAGAAAAATGAATGCACATAATACATTTGATGATAATAAAGTTTTATCATTAACTAATTTTGAAAATTATAAGGTAATGGATAATAAACTTTCGGTTAATTTGGATAGGATGTCAATTGTGACGCTAAGCTTTGAAATAAAAGGGAGTAAAAATAAATGATGTTTAGTGGAAATTTAAAATCAGATGATGATGAAAATCATATTTTATCCTTTGGTGAAAAAGCAAGTTACGGTGTTGGTGATTTTGCTACTAATTTGACATGGTCTGCGATTACTTCATTTATTGTATTTTACTATACAGATGTAATTGGACTTGCAGCAGCAGCAATTGGAACGATAATGTTGATTTCAAAATCATTAGATGGAATCTATGATATTGTGATGGGTGTTGCGGTTGATAAGACTCATTCTAAATATGGTAAAGCACGTCCTTGGTTATTATGGGCGTCTCCAGCCTTTGCCATTCTTTCAATTACTTTATTTACGATTCCAAATGTAGGTTATATGGGGAAATTAATTTATGTATTTATTTCTTATAACTTATTAAGTTTTTCTTTTTCAGCAGTAGTGATTCCTTATGGTACATTGAATACTTTAATCACTCGTAACCGTAATGAACGTGACAAAGCTAATCTTTTTAGAATGTTTTTTGGTCAAACTAGTGGACTATTTGTAGCTAACACTGTGCTTCCTCTTGTAGCTTTGTTTGGTGGACATGAACACGGTTGGGTGTTAACGTTTACATTATTCTCAATTATTGGTATGTTGATGTTTATGTGGGTGTTTAAATCACAAAAAGAACGGGTACATTTAGGTAATAAAGTTAAAGATGATGAAGTTTCTTGGAATGTTAAGTTAAAAGCAATTTGTGCAAATAAATATTGGATCATTGTTGTACTGTTTTTCATAGTGTTTAATATTGCATCAGCATTACAAGTTGGAGCACTAGTATATTACGCCAAATATATTTTCAATGATAGTACATTAGTTGGATTATTAACGGCTGCTAATGTAGCACCCTTACTTATTTGTTTGTTATTTACATCAAAAGTATTTGAAAAAATTGGTAAGCGAAACGCTGGTATTATAGGTGCTGTTTTAAATATTATTGGATATTTGATTAATGCAATTGCACCATATAATTTTGTTGTAACCGCAACTGGACAAGTTGTAAAGGGTATTGGGATGGCTTTACTAGTTGGTGGCATTTTTGCATTATTACCAGATACAATTGAATATGGATATATGAAAACAAAAGTAAGAATTGAAGGCTTACTTTATGCAGGTGGTTCGTTTGGACAGAAAGTTGGAGCAGGAATTGGAACTGCATTATTAGGATGGATTCTGTCTTATTATAATTATGCTGCTGGTAATTCAATTTCAACTCGTGCAATGACAGGAATTAAAGTAAGTTTCATTTGGGCACCTATTATCTTATTTGTAGTTATGGTAGTGCTTTTATGGATGTATAAGCTAGATAAAGATTTTAAACAACAAAATCTAAATTCATCTTTTCAAACAGAAAAATAATTATTTATAAAATAAAAGAACTCTCTTTTAATCTGTGATTATTGACGTTAGTCAAAAATCATTAATTTAAAAGGAGTTCTTTTACCTATTCTAATGATAATATATATTTAACTCGATAAACCTAATTTATTAATCCAATCTTGAATTTGATTTTTAATATTATCAATCGTATTACTGTTATCATCAACAGTTGTATCGGTATCACTCGAAGAAGAGACACTAGAACTGTCTTCACTATTAGATTCGCTGGTAGTATCTGATGAGCTACTGTTAGTTACTTTATCTTTAATATTATTGATAGCATTACCAATATTATTTGAAGTTGAACTAGATTCACTGGTGGTATCTGACGAACTACTTGCAGTGCTAGTCTTATTTTGTTCTTTAATCTTAGCTTTAATTTGACGGTATTCAGATGAGTTGACGCGAACAAAAGTGACGGTTGAACTACCAAGACCACTAATTGAACTCCCACTAGCCGTAAAAGTAACTTGATCATTATCAGCGGTTAATGTGTAGTTAGTTGTGTCAGAATCAAACACGGCTTGTCCATCAGAACTATTGTCATCAAAAGTTCCTGTAGTTGCGTTGTTAGAATCATTATTAGCTGTGTAAGTATACTTGCCACTTTTGATTGTCAGAGTACTTAAATCTTCAATATCAGTGACTGAGGTATACGTTGCACCATTAGCATTACTAATTTCTACCCATGATCCAGTCAATGAAGATCGTGAACCAATCCAGATAAAAATGGCGATGATAACTATAAAAATCGCTAGTATGGAAAGCCAAAACTTACGGTGACGACGATGTTTACGTTTCTTTTTCTTTTTGGGTTCATCATAACTGGTTACTTCTTGATCGCTATTTAATTGATTACGTTTTTGATTACGTAGTTCTTCGCGGCTCATTGATTCATTAGTTTTATTTTCCATCGTTATAACTCCATTAATTATAGTGTATAAATACATTGTGCATTATTATTGGTATGCGGGGATGAACTAACATAGGCATATCACTAAGTTATATTTTACCATGATTAATAATCTGATAAATGAAAGTTAAGGATTCTTAATACTATTGATGAGTATGTGAAAAAATAACTAAAATACGAACGCCACTTTCAGTCAATGTTAATTTTAGTTGATTTTACAGATTTATTTTATTATAATAGTTTGTGAATTAAATAACTTGATTGTGAGGATTTAGAATGTCAGAGAAAAAAGTTGCATTAATTACAGGTGCTGGTCAAGGAATTGGTGAGGCCATTGCAAAACGTTTACACAATGATGGATTTAAAGTTGCAGTTCTTGGACGCACTTTAGCTAAAGTTCAACACGTAGCTGATGAAATCAACGCTGATGGTGGTGAAGCATTGGCAATTGAAGCTGATGTTGCTAATCGTGATCAAGTATTTGAAGCAGTTAAAAAGACTGCAGAACATTTTGGTGATTTTAACGTCATCGTTAATAACGCAGGGGTTGCTCCAACAACTCCTATTGATACAGTTACACCCGAAATCTTAAATGATACCTTGGCAATTAACCTTGGTGGTGTTATCTGGGGTATCCAAGCTGCTAGTGCTAAGTTCAAGGAACTTGGTCATGGTGGTAAGATTATTAATGCTTCTTCCCAAGCAGGTCAAGTTGGTAATCCTAACTTAACTGTTTATGGATCAACTAAGTTTGCGATTCGTGGTGTTACGCAAACGACTGCTAAAGAATTAGCACCTGACAAGATAACGGTTAATGCATACTGTCCAGGAATCGTTAAAACTCCAATGATGAATGACATTGCTCAACAAGTTGCTGACAATGCTGGTAAGTCATTTGAATGGGGAATGGAACAATTCTCTAAGGATATTGCACTAGGACGTTTATCAGAACCTGAAGATGTTGCAGCTTGTGTTGCTTACCTTGCTGGTCCAGATTCAGACTACATGACAGGTCAATCATTACTAATTGATGGTGGAATGGTATTTAGTTAGACAGTAAAATATTAAAAGATATATAAATATAGGCCCGCGAGTATCACTGATTTGGTGATACTTGCGGGTCTATTTTTGTATGAGTCAATGATGAATTTATTTTTTTAGTTATTATTAGGGTAATGATTATAAAAAAATAAATATTATTTTCAAAAAATACAATAAAAATTTGGCCAGTTACGGTGGCAAGAATTTCAAAAATATAAACAAATTTGATTGAATAACTATGTTGAACATGGGATACTTAAATTATGATACTTGCTTAATTCAATACTTATAATAAGAAAATAAGTTTACACAGGTAGGAGAACAAAATATGGGGTTAATAAAAGCATTTTCAGGTGCAATAGGTGGAACTTTTGCTGATCAATGGAAAGACATAATTACAGCTGGAAAGTTTGATGAACATATGGTTGTTAGTTCAGGTATTTTTATAACGTCAAATAATAATCGAGGAACTAATAGTCGTGGATCAGTTAACATAATTAGCAATGGGTCTAAGATTTATGTTCCTGAAAATACAGCGGTTGTTATTTTAAATCAGGGTTCAATTGAAGAAATTGTGATAGAACCGGGGGGTTACGAATATCAAAATGGACAGGAATCCTTATTTAATGGTGATGGTGTCCGGACTCCCATTGTTACACAGGCAATTGACAGATTTAAATTTGGAGGACAAACCGCAGATAATAGACAAATTTTATTTGTAAATATGCGTGAAATTAGAGGTATCAAATTTGGCACAAAAGGGCCACAGATATATCATGATATGTTTTATGATGTAGATTTAGAGGTCTTAGCTTTCGGATCATTCTCATTGAGAGTAACTAATCCGACCATCCTTATTCAAAATCTTATTCCTGCAAATGTAAATGAGTATTCTTTCGATGACAGCTTTGCAAGAAGTCAACTTTTGTCTGAATTTATTCAGTCATTTACAATAGCATTAAATAAATTATCTAATTTTTATAGAGTGTCAGAACTTCCGTCAAAATCTAGTGAAATATCAAAAAGTATTTCAGAAATTTCCGGGTATACTGGAAATTGGAGTGACAGATTTGGAATACAAGTTATTTCAGTTGGTGTAGAAAATATCGAATTTTCGGATGATTCCAGAAATATAATTAAGAAATACTCTTCAGATAGACTATCAATAAATGCATATAATAATATTTCTCAGAATACAGCGAATATTGCTGCCCAACAAAAAATCGCACAAGGTATTCAAAATAACGGTTTGGGTGACGGTGCAGGCATGGTTATGGGAATGAATATGATGCAAGATTTCGGTCCTAATGTGGAAATTAAATCTTTGATGACATTAGATGAACAAATCCAGGCAGTTACAAAATTTAAAAAATTGTTGGACGAACATATTATTTCAGAGGATGAATTTAATCAAAAAAAGAAAGAAATAATGGGCTTGTAAGATTTAGCGGGAGACAAAATGGATAATTTTAAATGTAAAAATTGTGGTGCAAGTGATTTTTCTATGAAGGATAACTATTTGATTTGTAACTATTGTGATTCTAAATTTATTCCTGAAAAGCAAGAAAAGGAGACGAACATCTCATTAGGTAGTGATGCTGAAAATTTACTTAATAAAATGAAAAATGATCCAGCAAATGCAAGAATGTATGCTAATTTGATTTTAGACATAGATCCAAATAATCAAGAAGTTAGAAAGTACCTTTAATTTTTTGTTAACACAAAAATAATAAAATTAGGAGAACTAATAATGAAGTTAAAAGAACTTGCACGGCAAGGTAATGTTTCGGTTGAGTGGTTAAGTAAGTTTGTATCGGAAAGTTCCGATTACGAAACTACGTCTACTACTTTTGGAGGCATTGTGGTAGATGATAATGATGCGGAATCGATACTTACAGATTTTAATGCAAAAGAAGAAATTCGAAAGCAATCAGAAATGGATCAAAAACAGGCAGCTATAAATGAAGCTGATAAAAAAAACAAAGCATTAGCTGAAATGTTAATTACATCTGGTTTTAATTTTGACGGATACAGTGTTGTTAAATATTCAGGATATATTTCTGGCGATGATGCTGTACAAGTTGATCGTGGGCATCAAGGAATATTTAGTAGTACCACCAACGTAGGTGATGCATTAATGAGCAATCTTAGTTTTATTAGGCGCAGAGCTCTTGTTGAGTTAAAAGAGCAGGCATATGCGTTGGGCTGTAATGCAATTATTGGTGTTGATTTTGATTATTTGACATTAGATCCAGAAACGGCTGGCTCTAATGGTGGAACATTATATCTACCTTACGTATTTGGAGTAACAGCCAATGGAAATGCTGTGGTAATCAAAAATGATAAAGAGGTAATTGTTAAATAATTATATACGACGATAAATTGATAATTTAAAAATTCACAAAATTAAAATAATTTTTCATTCAAAAGGTATGTAATCATTAATTATGATTACATACCTTTTAAAATCTAATTTACGTTGAAAGCAGCTATATTTTTAAAATTCATTGTTTTTTTTTCTTATTTAACCGATACTTATACTTAGGTACAGCGACAGGAAAATGATGAGTTTCATGGTAGCGAAGACTAAATAATGATATTATTTTTGTGTCTAAATGATATATTTTTTTGATTTAGATAAAATTAATTTTCATCGGTTTCTTAACAATACGTAGTATTTATTTATAATAAAAATTTTACTTGTATATACCAAAAAGGCACAACCACATAACGTGGTTGTGACTTTTTAAATCCAATCTATTTATCATTCACCCTCAATATCAGGGTTAGTTTGTTTAACTTTTTCATTGATATCATAGATGGTTAAACCGGTAATATCTTTCTTATTAGGTTTGAAGAAACTACAGATGTAACCAATAAGCATACTACCTAAGAATCCAACGACACTAATCAATAGAGCGTTAACACCAGTGAATTGAAGGAAGTAGCAAGCAATACAAGTAATTACTAAGCCAGTTACTGCACCAAAACCATTAGCGCGTTTACTAAAGATTCCTAATGCGAATATTCCGGCAATTGGAACACCAAATAGTCCAAATAATGCTAAGTACTTATCGATCATATCACTACTATGATAAGCAATTAGGATTAAGGTGACGAATAATCCAAGGAGTCCACAAACCATAATCGTCCAATGAGTAAGTTTCATACTCATTTTATCAGATTTATCCTTCATGAAACGTTTCTGGAAATCAGTTACCACACAAGCTGCTGAACTATTCAAACTTGAAGCAATTGTAGCTTGGGAAGCAGCAAAGATAGCGGCAATGATTAATCCTGCAATCCCCGCTGGAATTTCAGTTAATACAAAGTAGGGAACTAACGCAGACGTATTAAATCCAGTAGGTAGGTTACCACCATGTTGATAGAAGCTATAAAGAATTGTTCCCATCCCGTAGAATAGTGGGATAGCAATCATAGCTAATAGCGAGTTAGTCCAGATTGATTTACCAATTTTTTTGGTATCACTAGTGGTAGTATATCGCTGAACGATATCTTGTGAGGCCGTATATTGATATAACGTGTTAAAAATCTGTCCTAGGAGAATTACCGGAACGGTTGCCTTCACAAGACTAAAATTGAAGTCACTAGCGGCTAAAATCTTTTGATGATCAACTGTATCTTTAACTACGGTATGGAAGCCACCAGTGGTGTACTTAATTCCAAAGAAGATGATTAAAGCAGCACCAATCAGTAGCAAGAAGCCTTGAATTACATCGCTCCAGATAACTCCTTCCATTCCACCGTGATCCGTATAAATAATACACAGCACCGTAATTACTGTAGCAATCAGATAAGGGTTCACATTAATAATTGATTGGAGAGCAACGGTTGGTAGATAGATAACGATGGCTACTCGACCGATATGGAACAAGACGAATAATAAACTACTGAAGACCCGGAGAAAAGCATTGAATCGATATTCTAGGTATTCATATGCCGTCGTTACATTTAGTTTGGCGAAGAAGGGTACATAGAAATGAATAATGATTGGTGCGGTAATTAAAATAGCTAAGTTACCAAATGCATAGGCCCAATCAGTCAAAAATGATTTTTCAGGTGTCGACATGTACGTAATTGCACTTAACGTGGTGGCGAACATACTAAAGCCAACCGCCCATGATGGAACGTTACTACTCTTAGCTTTGAAGAAACTTTCTGAATCAACTTTACTTTTTTTCGAGAAACTCAAACCAACCAGTAGCATTGCGATTAGGTAAACAATTAATACAATCCAATTTAATGTTCCAAAACCTTGTTTTGCCATATTATCATATCCTCTATTTGAAATTTATAGTTGTTAAACGAGTAATTAGCTAACTTTAAGATATTGCTTCAGTTTATTGAGCTCATCAGCCAAGTCAGCTGGATTAATTTGATATTCTAAAATGATAGGGGTTGAATCGGTGACTTTAGCACATAAAGCTTGCCAATCAGTATCACCGGTATCTAATAAGGTAGTTTCTTGATTATGAATATTTTTTAAATGTAAGACGGTAGTGTACTTAGCTAGTGCATTCATAGCTGCAATTGGATCTTCATTAATCCAGTACCAATTACCAGCATCAAAGGTGTAACCACCTAAAAATCCAAGCTCAGTTAAAGTCCGGCAAACGTCTACAAGATGTTCAATGGTACCGTTTGGATTGGGTTCATTTTCAATCGTTAAGTTAACTCCGGTGACTTTAATCAAATTATTTAAGACGGTTACTTGTTCTGGAGTTGGTAGGTTAACTACTCCAAGACTAATCTTCAATGAATCAATTTTATATTCACTGGCTATTCGAAAATGTTCAGCTAGATGTTCATTTAGTTCGCCATTGGTAAATAAGATTTCTGGAATTGAATAGTAGAAAGAGTATGATTTTTCTTGCGCTAAAGTCATTAATTGGTGTAATTCATCGGCTTTATCGTCTTTGAAAAATTCACCACGAACTTCAAAACCATCAATTGGTTGGGTTAGGTTCTTTAATAAGTTGATTTGTGATTGACCATCATTCATTTCGGTTAAAAACACAGCTGTGTTGAGCATTACTTTATTCATTTTGAAAGATCCTTTCGAATATGATTAAAATTTAGCAATAAAAAACGCCAAACTAATTAGGGCCTTTCTTTAATAACCAGAAAGACAAAATTTAGTTCAGCGATTAGTATATATAGCGAATGAAATTTCAAATAGATGATTTCTACTGAAGGTAAAGCAAGCGGTTAGAACTTAAATCTGATAAAAATTATAGACGGCACCATATAAGGCGGCATCATTAAAACTTTGTGCAATGACCATCTTGGTTTGATAGAACTGATCAGGTAAAGCTTCAGAGACGTACTGATTAATATGTTCCAGTAAGAAGTCTCCTTGCTGTGAAACGCCACCACCCAAGACAATTAGTTCTGGATCAGCAATTAAAATAATTTGTACAATGCCATAAGCCACCATTTTCATCCAATTATTAATAATATCTTCAATTGCTGGATTAGAATGTGTTTTAGCAATTTCAAAGGCATCGGGAACACTGGTATTGAAGTAAATTTTTAGTTTTGCTTCCAGTGATAAGGTCGAGGCTGCTTGTTCATAATCTTTGGTCCCATTCAAACTAGTTTGTAAGTAACCAATTGAATTTGCCTGGCCAAAATGACCACGTCTTAGCCGACCATGATTATAATGAGCGCCACCGATGCCAGTACCAAGTGCAACACAGTATATATCAGAATATGCTTGTGCTGCACCAACTAACTTTTCACCTAAGAGGGCGGAATTAACATCATTTTCTACCATTACTGGTAATGAGAATTTATCCTCTAAGGTTTGTTTCAACTCTGTACCTTGGTAATTGGGAATGGTTGGGCCAGCGAATAGAATCTTTCCAAGAAGTGGGTCGACAATGC
The DNA here is from genome assembly GCF_001434315.1 of Paucilactobacillus oligofermentans DSM 15707 = LMG 22743. Classification (GTDB taxonomy): domain Bacteria; phylum Bacillota; class Bacilli; order Lactobacillales; family Lactobacillaceae; genus Paucilactobacillus; species Paucilactobacillus oligofermentans. The sequence continues at coordinate 206,585 of NZ_AZFE01000032.1, forward strand.
CTGCCGTACTAATTCCAATTCCTGAAATTGAATGTTGATTAATTAATTCAGTTGTTTTGTTAATAATTTGATTAATAATCGCATTATCTTTATTTTTCAAGGTATCTAGCTTGCCCAAGTAAGTTAGATGCTTGTCTGAATCAATTAATCCATATTTAATTGATGTGCCACCAATATCGAAAGCTAAGTAATTGGCATAACTCATTATAAACACTCCAATCCGAAAATGTAAACGTTTTCTTTTTTAAATCTAGTTGTGAGTTTAGCATGTAAATAGCGTGGGTGCAAACAGTAAATTAGTTTGAGTTTAAGTAATATATAGAAGTGAAAATAATTTCCAATTTCAGTAATTGCTGAAACTAAAAAATGATTATATTGTAGTGGCAAGCGGATAGTGTATAGAATGAAATTGTTATTTGTAACAACAGTACGTTCATTAAATTTATGTTTTTCGTATTATTAACGATTCTGAATAAAGAGGTGCAACAAATTGGAAAATAACTTTTTAAGTAAAGTCAAAGGAAATCTAATTATCTCATGTCAGGCGTTATCAGGCGAACCATTGCATAGCTCGTTTATAATGTCGCGAATGGCTAAGGCCGCATGTGAAGCAGGAGCTAGTGCAATTAGATGTAATTCTGTGGTTGATGTTCAAGCGATTCAAGGAATTGTCGATCTCCCAATTATCGGATTAGATAAGATTGATTACTATGATTCTGACATTTATATCACACCAACAATCAAAGAAATGCGTGGGATTGCAGCTACTGGTGCTGAAGTCGTGGCTTGTGATGTAACCGGAATGAAACGGCCACATAATGAAAAATTAGCTGATATCGTTGCTACCATGCGTGAAGAATATCCAGACACATTGTTAATGGCTGATACGGCCAGTTTAGCTAATGTTAAAGAAGCTAATGACTTAGGCTTTGATATTGTTGGAACCACAATGTATGGATATACTCCAGACACAACTGGTAAGAATGTAGCCGATAATGATTTTGAATATTTGAAAAAAGTAATTGAACTTTCTGATGCCCCAGTCGTGGTAGAAGGAAAGATTGATTCACCAGCTAAAGTTAAACGTGCATTAGAACTTGGGTGTTATAGTGTAGTTGTAGGTTCAATCATCACACGACCACAGTTAATTGCCAAACCATTTGTTGAAGCAACTAAAGGTTTTTAAATTAAATAAAGAGGGTAAAATATAATGACAAAAATTGCAAAATTTGAAAAGTATAGTGGAATTATTCCCGCATTTTATGCTTGTTATGATGAAAATGGTGAAGTTAGTCCAGAACGTGTGCAAGCACTGACTCAGTATCATATTGATAAAGGGGTTAAAGGTGTTTACGTTAATGGTTCATCAGGTGAATGTATTTATCTGAGTGTAGCGGATCGTAAGATTGTCCTAGAAAACGTTATGAAGGTTGCTAAGGGTAAATTGACTGTGATTGCGCACGTTGCAGCCAACAACACTAAAGATAGTGTTGAATTAGCTAAACATGCTGAAAGCTTAGGAGTTGATGCAATTGCTTCAATTCCACCAATTTATTTCAAATTACCAGAATATTCAATTGCTAAGTACTGGAATGACATTAGTGCTGGTGCACCGAATACAGACTTTGTCATTTATAACATTCCTCAATTAGCTGGTGCTGCTTTGACACCAGGCCTTTACGATGAAATGCGTAAAAACAAGAATATTATTGGGGTAAAGAATTCTTCAATGCCAGTACAAGATATTCAAATCTTTAATGAAGCTGGTGGAGATGATCACCTAGTATTTAATGGTCCAGATGAACAATTCATTAGTGGTCGCTTAATGGGTGCCATTGGTGGAATCGGTGGAACTTATGGTGCAATGCCTGAATTATTCCTTAAGATGAATGAATTACTTAAAAATAAAGATTTAGAAACAGCGCGTGAATTACAATACGCAGTTGATGATATTATTGGAAAATTAACGGCCGGTAAAGGTAATATGTATGCCATGATTAAAGAAGTCCTACGTATTAATGAAGACTTAGATCTTGGTTCAGTCCGTTTGCCATTGGAACCATTGAATGCTGCTGACAAAGTTATTGCTAAAGAAGCAGCTAAAATGATTATTGATACTAAGAAAAAATTCATTTAAAAGTTATTGATGCAGACAAAATTGAATGTTTAGTGTTAAATTAAAGGAGGTAATCAATTGATTATCTTCTTTTTATTTAAATATGGAGAGGTATAAGTTTGTGGAGATAGTTGAACATATAAAAAATCAATATTCATTCTTATCTACTCAGGAACAAAAAGTGGCCTTATCAGCGATTCAAAAGGGTGCTGCGATCAGAACCATGGGAATTGAAGAATTGGCTAGTCAATTAGACGTTAGTAAATCCACCATTTCACGGTTTGTAAAAAAGATTGGCTGCAAAAATTTTGTTGATTTTCGTCTGCAATTTGTTAATACTGAAGATCCAGTTGTTGTAACTGGGGTTCAAGGCCAATTTGATGAAGAAAAGCAAACTTCAGTTGAAATCTATCATTTATATCAACATGTTATTACACAAACACAAGAAAAAATGAACCAAGTTGATATTGAAAAATTGGTAAAGTGGATTGCTGAAAGTCGGCGTGTGTTTATTTATGGGTTAGGCAGTTCAGGCTATACAACTGAAGAATTTGGGCAACGGTTGATTCGAATGGGAATTCAAACGGTAACCGCCACTGAAAGTCATATGATGCTAATAACTTCGAATATTATGAATCGGGATGATTTAGTGATTGGCATCTCAAATTCAGGTAAGACAATTGAAGTTAATCGAGCATTAATGAACGCTAAAAAGAGTGGTGCGAAAACCGCCTCAATTACGAGTGATATGATTGGCCCAATTAATCAGGCCAGTCAAATTACAATTCATGTTGAAGATAGTACTAAGCTAGCAGAAGGTCGATTTATTAATTCGCAGTTTGCGATTACATATGCGATTGATATTTTGTCACGGTTATTATTAGAAAATCAGCAATATAATTGGAGTATGAAGAAAACCATCGATTCAATTATTGATGACAAGCAAAATAGTAATAATTTAAAATAGTTGTATATAACAATAATTTGATAATACAGTGCATTTAACTATAAATGGATAACAACGTATTTGCGATTATTAACCAAATAAATTTAAAAATAAAATTAATTGTATTATACAATTAAACGAGGTAATCAAGTATGACGCAAATCTATTTTTTATGTACGGGGAACTCTTGTCGCAGTCAAATGGCTGAAGGATATGCTCGTCAGTTGTTAGGTGATGACTTTATCGTAGCGAGTGCTGGAATTGAAACTCATGGATTGAATCCAATTGCAGTTAAAGTCATGAATGAAGATGGCGTTGATATTAGTCAACAAACATCAACGTTAATTGATGCTGATTATTTTGTTCACTCAAACTTAATTATCACTTTATGTGGTGATGCACGCGATAAGTGTCCAGTGATTCCAGCTACAATTAAACATTTACATTGGGACTTAGCTGATCCAGCGCAAGCGCAGGGAACTGAACAGGAAGTATTAGCTAAATTCCGTGAAATTCGAGACGATATCAAACAAAGAGTGTTAGCATTGTCGATCTAATTATTATTAATCCAAACAAAAAACACGTCGTTATCAGATTAAATAAATCCGATAACGACGTGTTTTTGTATATAACAATTAAATTAACATACTTAAGGCTAAGGTAATTAAAGCAGGAGCCATTTGCACGTAGAATATTTTTTTAGTGGCGGTGACACCACCGTAGCAACCAACGACGGCAATGAACATCATAATTAGTTCAATGATGCCAAATTTAACGTCGCCCACGAACACGATGAGGCTGACAAGCAACATTACCCCAAGGGCACCGTTATAGATTCCTTGATTCTTAAGGGCGATTTGAGCGGCGGGTTGTTGAATAAATTCAAGATCCATATCAAATGATTTGGCTTGAAGGGTTGGTTTAGCAAACATTTCTAAGTACATCATACCGACATGCTCAATACCGATTATGGCGGCTAAGATAATAACTGTGAGTTCCATTGTTAATTGTCCTTTCGATGGTGACGTGGATTAATTTTAGTGCTTATTGTAATAATTAAGGTAACGATCGCTGCAAGTAAGCTAATGATAATTCCAAGTTTAGCATACGGAGTTGAATAGGTTAATTTAATCTGATTGTTACCAGTTTTAACCGGGATACCAATGAATCCTTTATTAACTACAGGTAGTTTACCCTGATATCCAGTTAATTTCCATCCAGATGAGTATGGGATTGTAGTGGCTAAGACCGTATTTGAATTGGAATGATAAGTAGCCGTAACCACATCATTATCCATTTTAATATTTTTAGCAGCATGGTTAGCTTTGATTGCGGTATCAAGACTTGTTCCAGTTGGAACGGCTTCTAGTTCAACGTCAAATTCATAGGTGCCGGGATTACTCATATGGAGACTAAACGTATCTGTTTTAGTTGAAATATTTCCCATATTAAGGGTGGTTGAAGTCCGTGGATTGTAAAATGAGAGGTTCTCACTACCAACTTGATTAAAGGTATTAGTGGTTTTTCCATAAGTGGCTGCAATTGTGAAAGCACCAGTTGCACCAGTCGTGGGAGAAACGTTGAATAGATTCTGACGTAACCAACCTAGTTTGTATAAATCAGTATTATAACGACTGTTGGAATCATTATTTTCGTACATGATTTGTTGATTATGTTTATCAATGTAGTTATTTAAGGCGCTATCATAACGATTCGTGAGCGTTCCAGGTGTGTACTTAATATTGGTTAAACGCACATGTAATTCATAACCTTTGACTGATTCCGGAATCTTAATTGAATAAGCGGTTGGCGTATATTCAGAAGTTGGCAGACTAATTTTAACGTGTTGCGTCGTAGCCAATGATTGTGGAAGGGCAAAGAATTTTAATTTTTGAACCTTATTTAATAGGGCCGTGGCAATTTTATTTTTAGCTTGTTTGTAGACGGCATTATTAATTAATGCAACTTCACGTTTGGTGGGTGAAAGTTTGTTAAAGGCGGTATTTGACATGGTACCAGTTGATTTATAAATTAACGGCATTGTAGTAGTTGTATTATACAATCGTTGGCCATTAGTGATATTTGAAGTGCTTTGGTAGTTTGCTGGTTGTACTTTATTATCAGCAGCTAAGAATACATTTGAAACCCCAATTAAGTGTAAGAACGTCGTGCGATAGTCGGCATTATTAATCGCATCATTAGCACTATTAGTATTATTTTCTAATGACTTACTGAGGTCATTAAGATACTTATTTTGTAATGACCAGTAACTGTTAATATTAAATGTTTGCGCCAGAATAGCTAAGTTATCAGCAGGCGAATCACCGGTTAGGTTTGATAATTGATTATCAATTGAGGAACGACCAGTGGTTTTAGTTTCAGCAATTGAATCTGCAAATGATTGCTGTGAGTTGGTCAATTCATGAGCCTGAGTTGATGAAACTAACATGGTATCATCAATTGAATATTGATTAGCATGACGATCACGCATAATCACAATGGCATTAAAACTAACTAAAATGAGTAATGAAGCAGAAATTAATTGGGCTTTATGGTTAAAATTGATAGGTAGTTTACTAAATAGGAGAATAAAAATAGTGACAAAGTAGATTGCAGCAACGCCACCTAAATCATAAGTAAAAGCAAAATTATCAGCCATAAACAAACTAATGACAGCGATGATTCCATAGCCAGTGAACCAGTAGTAATCACGACGATGAAGTGAATCTAATTCATTAATCATGTGAACAGCGGCGAGAGCAATTGGTAGTAATAACATTTGTGACCAACGATTAGAAGGTGATGAGCCACCATTCATTAAAGCAGCGAGGGTAGGAAATAAAAGAATAATACCGCCAGTGACTAGGGTTACATTAAGTGCAAAATGTTGTTTGAATCGGCGTAATGACCAAATAATCGCGATAATTCCAAGCGTCATAATGCCACCAGTTACCCAGTAAGGACGATTAGCATTACTAATCGATAATCCAGGGAGGGTGAAGTAATAAGAATACGGATAAAACGTAAGTCCATTCGCAATCTTACTAGTAGCTCTAGCCGAGCTGAGTAATTGATTCATTGATGGTAGTAAGAGGATTGCACTAAGCGCGGCGCCTAAAATTACAGAACCAATTAATTTTAAATTTAAAACAAATTGACGATATTTTTGGGTCGTAATTAATAAAATTAGCCAATAAATCATCATACCGATGGCTAACATGGTACCAAGATAAAAATTATTAAATAATGCCCAAGCAACAGAAATGATTAGTAACAAGTATCGTTGATGATCCAGTGCACTGTATAACCCAAGGACTAATAGAGGTAAAATGATTAGTGGGTTAAGAAAAAATGGATGAGCAAATGTGACATAAGCAGTGTAGCCAGAAAAAGTATAGATGATTGCACCTACTAAAATGGCAAGGTGCTTTGAATTAGGAATTAAACGTTTTGCAACAAAGGTAAACGACAGGCCAATTAAAAATAAACGAACAACCACCATAATTGAATAATAGGCAACCATTTGATCCTGGCTAAATAAGATTGAAGGATAAGTGAAAATATCACCCATGACATAGTAAGAAAAGGTTTGGATTGTATCCGTCCCTAAACCAACATTCCAATCCCATTGACTCCACATTTGATGATTAAAAATTAATCCTTTTAACATTTTTTGCCAGTAAACTAAGGCTGGATAATGTTGGGTAATCCCATCGGAATTCCAAATTAAGGTTGATCCCGTTAAAGGAACGATTGTAAAAATGAATCCGGCTAAGATTACGAAAACTAGTAGGTATTGTAAATAAATATTTGATTTAAGTCGCTGCTTTAGAGCCATCGGAGATCCTCAGTTCATTATTTTATACGGTTCAATGTTTTCCATTTTAGCTTAATTGGTAGTAAAAGGTCAAAAGTCGCAATTTTAATTTAAGATTGCCAACCAATGACCTTAAAATAAGAAATTGATAATACATTTAACACTTAAAAAGGTTTACAACGGGCAACAATTCAAGTAATATGATAACTTATAGTTATAAGAATTAATTTACTGGGAGGTGATTACCGTGTTAGAAAAAACAAAAGAATTTATGCGAAAGAATGATATTCAATATCGTAAAGAATACATTCGCCCAATGATGATTACACAACATGTTTATGTTTTTAAATTTGGTAAACATGAATTGAATAATCGGGTAATCATCCGATATTCCCACTCATGGACTGGACGTCTAAAAATTAACGAAATTGATTTGCGTTTGCATAAACAACATCGACCACGTATTTTTAAGACTGAAGCGGGATTGGTTGATTACCTTGAGAGTCATTTACAGTCGAACATCTTGAAGAATGTGGGGCATTCACAAGCGGCTGAAGACAGCACCGAAGATTTTATTGATGATGACGATCAAAACCAGACTAAATAATAAACATCTAATTTTGCGAAAGCAGATTAGGTGTTTTTTTAGTTAGTAATTAATGATTAAGCTTGATTATCAACCGTGAGTTAATTAAAATTTAGTATATTCAAGTATTATTCATAAATTTATAGGATAATATCATAGTTAAACTTAAGAAAAAGGGTGTACAACATGGAATGGACACAAGTTACAGTCATTACTGAAAGTGAAGCCGTTGAAGCGGTAAGTTATATTTTGGATGATTCTGGTGCTACAGGTGTTAAAATTGAAGATTCAAAAGATTTTGATCATTTAGAAAAAATGGGTTTTGGTGTAATTGCTGAAGCGGAGTCAATTCCCCATTTAACTAGCGGTGCTCAAGTAACGGCATACTTTCCACAAAACGTGTTTGTCCCCGAAATTTTACCAATTATTCAACAGCGAGTTAATCAATTACGTGAATTTGGACTTAATCCTGGGGTCGGAAAAGTTATCGCGGTACCTGTTGACGATGAAGATTGGGCAACTGCATGGGAAAAGTATTATCAACCAGTTCGCATTACTCATGATTTAACGGTGGTGCCAGAATGGATTGAATATCAGCCGCAACAACCGAATGAAAAATTAATCCGTTTGGATCCAGGGATGGCATTTGGAACTGGAACTCATCCCACCACCACTTTAATGTTGCAAGCATTAGAAATGGAAATTCGTGGTGGGGAATCAATGATTGATGTTGGAACTGGTTCCGGGGTACTCAGTATTGCCGCTCGTTTATTAGGGGCCGGTGAGGTTCAAGCGTATGATTTAGACCAAATTGCAGTTGACTCGGCACTTGAAAATATCAAGCTTAATCCAGAAGCTGCCCCAATTAAAATTGGCGCCAATAGTTTATTGGATGGGATTCATACACAAGTTGATTTGATTGTGGCTAATATCTTAGCTGAAATTATTGTGCCACTAGTGCCACAAGCATTTGAAAATTTAAAACCAGGCGGAAAGTTCCTAACGTCAGGGATTATTGCCGATAAATTTGAACTTATTTATCAGACATTAGTAGATAATGGATTTGAAGTTCGTGAAACGTTAAGGATTAAAGATTGGTATGGCATTATAGCAATTAAGCCATTACCAGATGAAGATTAATGACAATTAAAGGACAATAATATGCAACGATATTTTTTAACCAAAGTAACCAAGACCGATGATGAATTAGAATTACCTAAGGATATTGCGCATCATTTAACGACGGTTTTACGAGCAGAAGCAGGGACGAAGTTTGAGATTGTCTTAGCTGATAAGCAAGTCTACTTAGCCCACGTGACACGAATTGAAGGGTTATTAACTTTTGCTATAATTGATCAACAATTGGATGTTAACGTTGAGTTGCCAGTTAAGGTTGTGATTGCTGCTGGATTACCTAAGGGTGATAAAGCTGAATTAATTACGCAAAAGGCAACGGAATTAGGTGCAACTAAAATTGCCTTTTTTGATTCAAAACGTTCCGTGGCCAAGTGGGCACCGGCAAAGCAAAGTCGTAAAATTGAACGATTACAAAAGATCGCATCTGGAGCAGCTGAACAGTCTCATCGTCAAGTAATACCTGAAGTTGTATACTACAACAATATTAATGAATTACTAGCAAGTGAAACTGCGGAAGTTAAAATCGTCGCGTGGGAAGAATCGGCTAAGAATGGTGAACAGTCACAATTAGTGCAATCATTAAATGAACTAAAGTATGGGGATACACTGTTAACCATTTTTGGTTCAGAGGGCGGGCTTGCCACTGACGAAATTGCGTTAATGCAACAACATCAAGTGGTTCCAGCTGGTCTTGGGCCACGAATCTTAAGAACTGAAACGGCACCATTATATATGTTATCTGCCATTTCGTATCATTTTGAATTGGAGAATTAATTAGTTATGAAAAAATTATCATTAAAGAAATTATCAGTTAATTTAGGAAACTTTGACCTTGTGATTATTACGCATGCTGTTTTGATGGGAATTATTACACCGTTAATGGTTGAGTATGTTCCGGTAATAAAAGTGCGTTTAATTGGCGTACCGATTATTTTAATGTTGTTAAATTTTATCTATTCAGCAGTCATTGGGATTTGGATACAAAAACATCAAAGTAATGGGTTGCAAGTTTTTATTTTTCCGGTGATTTTTTTCATTATGTCATATTTAGTGTTACCTAAATATATGTTTTATTTTGGCCCAATTTATCTATTAATTTCGTACCTAAGTTGGTCGATGAGTCGTTCAAAAGAAGAATAATTGAAGCCCAAATTAAGGGGCTTTTTTTGTATAAAACGGGTAAAAATCAAAAATCATTCATAGAAGTTCACATTTTACCGTTAAAAAGGTATAATTATATAAATTTACATTGATAATAATGAAAGCTAGTTGGTGGCATATGGGACATGGACAAAACATGACACACGCAGATGTCATAAGAATTGTAAAAACGTATATGAATCCTGAACACGTTGAGATAGTTGAACGTGCTCATCATTTTGCTGAGACTGCACACAATGGACAGGTACGACAATCGGGTGAACCTTATATTATTCACCCTATTCAAGTGGCTGGAATTTTAGCTAATTTACATATGGACCCAGAGACCGTAGCATCAGGATATATGCATGATTTGGTTGAAGATACTGGGGTAACAATTGAAGATATCCGAATTTTATTTGGCGATGATGTTGCCTTAATCGTTGATGGTGATACCAAACTTAGTAAGATTAAATATAAGTCAACTAAGGAACAGATGACTGAAAATCACCGTAAATTATTGTTATCAATGTCAAAAGATATTCGAGTGATGATTGTTAAGCTCGCTGATCGTTTACATAATATGCGTACTTTACAACATCTTCGTCCTGAGAAACAACGGCGTATTGCAAATGAAACTTTAGAAATTTATGCACCAATCGCTGATCGTTTAGGTATCAGCACAATTAAATGGGAATTAGAAGATTTAGCCTTACGTTATTTAAATCCACAGCAATATTATCGCATTGTTCATTTAATGAATTCGCGTCGTGATCAACGAATTGATTATATTGAGAGTGCGATTTCCGAAATTAATACTGCTATTTCAGATTTAGATTTAGGACCAGGAACTAAAATTTATGGTCGTCCAAAACATATTTATTCAGTTTACTGGAAGATGGTTTCGCAACATAAACAGTTTAGTCAAATTTATGACTTATTGGCGATTCGTGTGGTAGTTGATTCAATTAAAGATTGTTATGCAGTTTTGGGGGCAATCCATACGCGTTGGACACCAATGCCAGGTCGATTTAAAGATTATATTGCAATGCCTAAAGTCAATGGTTATCAATCATTGCATACAACGGTAGTTGGTCCAGAAGGTCGTCCGTTGGAAGTTCAGATTCGAACTCATGAAATGCATGAAGTGGCTGAATTTGGGGTTGCGGCTCATTGGGCATACAAAGAAGGTAAAACAGCTGGTATTAATTCGAAGGATTCGGATAAGCGTCTCAATATTTTTAAAGAAATTTTGGAGCTTCAAAGCGAAACCTCAAATGCTGATGAATTTATGCAAGGTGTGCAAGGCGATATCTTTACTGATCGTGTTTATGCATTTACGCCCAAAGGGGATGTATTTGAGTTGCCTAAAGGGGCTGGCCCATTAGACATGGCTTACACAATTCATACCGAAGTGGGTAATAAGACAACTGGTGCGAAAGTAAATGGCAAGATTGTACCACTTGATTATGAAATCCAAACGGGTGATATTGTTGATATTTTAACTTCACAATCATCATCCGGTCCTAGTCGTGATTGGCCTAATTTAGTTTATACGCGTCGGGCTCGGAATAAAATTAAACAGTTCTTCCGGTTAGCTGATCGAGAAAAGAATGTTGTTAATGGTAAAGAGCTAGTTAAGCAGCAATTAATTGATGATGGGTTCAAACCCAAGGATATTTTTACGGCTGATAAAGCTAGTGAAATTTCCGCTAAATTACGTTACAGTTCAAGTGATGATATGTTCGCGGCTATTGGGTTTGGGGATGTTCAACAAAAAGGGATTGCAAATCGTTTTTCACAAGATGTACGTGAAAAGATGGAAACAGATCGGCAACGACAAGCTGAAAAAGAATTGTTGGAAGATCATAAAACGTTATCTGATGAAAAAGAAGTATCACACGTTGAAAAGAAGAAACAAACTGCTCAAGGCGGCGTAGTTATTGAAGGTGTCGATAATTTATTGGTACGTTTGAGCCATTGTTGTAGTCCAATTCCAGGAGATGAAATTCAGGGATATATTACTAAAGGACGTGGGGTTTCGGTCCATCGAGTTGATTGTCCTAACATCAAGGCTGCTGAACAAGATGGTGAACGTTTAATTGCAGTTTCATGGGAAAATCCTGATGGTGAAAACGGAAATTATAGTGCGGATCTTGAAGTTCAAGGATATAATCGGAATGGTTTATTAAATGACGTACTAAAAACGATTAACAATGCAACTAAGTATTTGAATTCAGTTAATGGTAAAGTTGATCACGATAAAATGGTGACCATTAGTGCTTCATTTGGAGTTCGAAATAAAGAACATCTGCAACGAATTATGGACAACTTAAAGAATGTTCCTGACGTTTACGTCATTAAGCGAGCAATTCATTAATAACGGTATTAGAAAACATCTTGTGTGAGTGAACTTGCTTACATGAGATGTTTCTGCTTAACGATAATATTTCACTAGGAGGAATACAATGCGCGTTTTATTACAAAAAGTTAACCATGCTAAAGTGACGATTGCTGGTGAAGTGGTGGGATCAATTCAAAAAGGTTATACGCTATTAGTCGGGATTGCTCCTGATGATACGGAAGCTAACTTAGACTATTTAGTCCGGAAAATTGTTAATGTCCGAATCTTTGAAGATGAAGAGGGCAAGATGAATTTGGCACTGAAGGATGTTGATGGTGAAATTTTATCAATTTCTCAATTTACGTTGTATGCAGATACTAAAAAAGGTAATCGACCTGGATTTTCGAATGCGGCAGGACCTGAATTAGCTGAACCACTATATCAACAATTTAATGACAAACTACGGGCAGCAGGAGTTCATGTTGAAACTGGTCATTTTGGAGCCGAAATGCAAGTTGAACTTGAGAATGATGGACCAACCACAATTTGGTATGAAAAATAAGGAAATCTGGGTTTGCTGATGGAAGGGAGAAAGTAAAATGTATCAAAATTTCTTTTGGGATTTAGATGGGACTTTATATGATACTTATCCACAAATGGTGGAATCTTTTGATCAAATGTTAGTACATTTTAAGGTGCCCAGTGAGCGGCGACGCAGTTATGAAATTATGCGACAAGATACATTAGGCAACGCATTTGCCATTTTTGCTCAAGAAAATGATCTTGACGTGAATGCCATGGAAGCTATTTATTATCCCATCGAAAAACAATATACCCATCCAGCGATGTTTACAGGCACTAAATCAGCATTAGAAACGGTGGTAGCTCGTGGTGGCAAAAATTATTTACTAACACATCGTAATCAAACCGCCTTGGATTTTATGAAAACAGATGGATTACTCAATCTGTTTAGTGATTTTGTGACGGCGGATGATTCTTTCCCTAAGAAGCCAGACCCAACTTCACTAAATCATTTAATTGATACAAATTTGGTACCACGTTCAGATGCAGTTATGGTTGGTGATCGAGATATGGATGTAAATGCCGGTCATAATGCTGGAATTGCAGGGATTCTGTTTGATCCTGATGATCTAATTAATCCACAAAGTAATCCAGAATATCGAGTACACTCGATGTCTGAAATTGAAAAATTAATTAAGTAAAAAGGTATTTTAACAGTTTAAAAATTACTGTTAAAGTACCTTTTTTGATAGTGTTTTAAAATTTATTTAATATTCGATCAACTGAACCACCATAAGTTTCACCGAATAAAATTAGATGGAAGCCTAAATAATAAAATTGGTACCAGGGTAGTCGGTCTTCAAAGCCAGCATCCAATGGGTAAATTTGATTATAGGCATCATAAAAAGATTGGTCAAAGCCCCCGAAAATAGTGGTCATAGCTAAATCATATTCACGATCACCATAAAGTGCATCAGGGTCAATTAAAGTGGGCGTACCATCAGCTGAAAACAGGTAGTTGCCAGACCATAAGTCACCATGTAGAAGACTAGGAGTAACTTCATGTGAAGAATAGAAATCAATGAAAGCCAATCTCATTCGGTCAAATCCGGCTTGCCGGTCATCGCTCCAAACGTGTTTTTCCTTAGCTAATTGGGCAATCATATCTAACCGCTGTTCACTGTAAAATTTAAGCCAAGATGTCTGCCAGTGATTATTTTTTGTAATCACCTTTGATTGATGATTAAAAGCAAAGCCAAATTTATTATTATGAACTAAGTGCATTTTTGCTACAGCAGCACCTAAATCAGATTGAAGGCCACTACCGGAATCAATCCAATTGAGAAGTAAATACGCATCACCATTAATTTGTCCCTGTGCTTTTGGGTGAGGGGTATTAATAACTTTACCCAGTTCTTCTAGTCCGGCACGTTCATGATCAAAATATTCAGCCTTTTTTTGTGGCTGAACTTTCAAAAAGTATGCATGATCAACAGTATTAATTTTATAAGCCTCATTGATGTCACCACCAATGACGGAATGGTAATTAATAATATTTTTAATGGGTAATTGAGTTATCCATTCTTGATTCATAAAATCACCTTCAATAATTTATGTCTTGCAAAACAAGCTCATGATAACACCCAGTTACAAAATAAAAAAGTATTACCATAATGGTAATACTTAGTTATTGAAATAGATTTTAAGTCCTTTGACTACTTTGGTAGCCACTTTAACTTGATAGGCTTTGCTTTTAATTTTTTTGAAATCCTTAGTTTCGTTAATATAACCCATTTCACAAAGAACAGCAGGCCGGGAATTATAACGAATTACGTAGAAATCGCCAAGTTGGACCCCACGATTGGTCAATGATAAACCATCAAATTGGCTATTTAAGGCTTTAGCTAATTGTTTTGAAGCGCCACTATAATAGTAATAAGTGGTTAAGCCACTGGCAGTATTTCGTTTAGGTGAAGAATCAAAATGAAAACTTATAAAGGCATCGGCGGAAACTTTATCAGAAGTTGCCGCTATTTTTTTGAGGCTAACGTACTTATCGGTATCACGAATCATAATGACATGGGCGCCTTGTGCACGTAACTGAGTGGCGACCGCTTTTGCCATTTGAAGGGTATAGGTTTTTTCCATATATTTTTCTTTGGTACTATTTTTATATTCAGCACCCGAGTCAGATCCACCATGACCAGCATCAATGACAATTGTCGCTTCGGATAGATTGGAGGCTTTTTTTAGATTATCAGCACGATTGACTAGCCAGCTAGCAACCCAGCCAAATTTGTGATCATTAATCCGAACTTTATACCAGTTGTTTTTTTCTTCAAGCACGTTAAAACGTGTTTTTTTATTAACTTTTTCAAGCGATTGGTATTTTAAACCAGGGCCAGAACGGACGTTAACATTTTCAACGCTAACAACTACCGTTTTTTGTCGCGTTAGGGTAAAGACTAAGCCAATTGCGACAATGATAAAAGCGATTGTCAGGATGAGTTGTCGTTTAGTAGGACGATAATTCTTCATTTAAGTGGTGCTCCTTAAGGCGTTACATTTAATAGTATTTGATTAGTGTATGGGTATTATTTCACGAAATCAAGGTTATCTGCCAAAGGTTCAGACAATATTAGTAAATATAACTGAGATAATTTTATAAAATATATTATACAATAGAAAAGTCAATTCACAAATTCAACCTGAAAAAGTGAAACCATATTGACTTTATAAGGTAGTTTGAGTATTCTTATACAGTAAGTTAAATATGAAATGCCGATGATAAAGAAGGCACGGTTCAGTTGATTTTAAGAGAGTAAAGCATAGGTGAGAGCTTTACATTCAAATGACTGCGTTGACACTTTGGAGGTTGGAAGAAATTCCCGTTGCGAGACGTTATTAAATAGTGACTCTAAGGTGGTACCGTGCAAATAAAGCACCCTTGTATATTTTACAGGGGTGTTTTTTATTCGTTTTCAGGTAACATCACGGATGAATAAGGAGGAAAATCGTATATGCGTTATCAACGTCCTAAAGGAACTGCTGATATTTTACCCGGACAATCGGAAGCGTGGCATTTTGTTGAAGAAACTGCTCGTTTATTGTTTGGCGATTATCGATATAACGAAATTAGAACACCGTTGTTTGAAAGCTTTGATGTGTTCGCTAGATCTGCTGGAGATACCTCAGATGTAGTTACAAAAGAAATGTATGATTTTCATGATAAAGGTGATCGACATATCGCACTTCGCCCTGAAGGAACGGCTGGGGTAGTTCGTGCATATGTTGAAAATAAACTTTATGGTCCAGAATTTGCTAAACCATATAAAGCTTTCTATATTGGTCCAATGTTTAGATATGAACGGCCTCAATCTGGCCGTCAACGTCAATTTCATCAAGTTGGGGTTGAAGCCTTTGGTAGTGATAGTCCAGCATTAGATGTTGAAGTAATTGCAATGGCAACCCAATTTTTTGAAACTTTAGGGTTAACTGGATTACGGGTGGCCATTAATTCATTAGGGGATGCTGAAAGTCGGGAAAATTATCGTCAAGCCTTAATTGATTACTTAAAACCACATTATGATGAATTAAGTGATGATTCAAAGGAACGACTAGAAAAGAATCCGTTACGAGTGTTAGATAGTAAAGATCCAAAAGATCAACAATTTGTTGAAGACGCACCATCGATTTTGGATTATTTAACTGAATCAGCACAAGCCCACTTTACTGAAGTTAAAGCATTACTGACAGAGCTGAAGATTGATTTTGAAATTGATGAAACAATGGTTCGTGGTTTGGATTATTATAACCACACGATCTTTGAAATCATGATTGAATCAGAAGCGTTTGGTAAAGGCTATACTACTGTTTGTGGTGGTGGTCGTTATAGTGGCTTGGTTAAAGAATTTGGTGGGCCAGCAGATGTTTCTGGCGTTGGTTTTGGAATCGGTTTGGAACGTCTAATCTTATTGCTTGATAGTGAAGGTATTGAAATGCCAACGGCGAATGATTTAGATGTTTATGTAGTTGGAATCGGTGATGAAACTAGTCATGAAACCTTAAAATTAGTTCAAGCAATCCGCGGATTTGGTTTTTCAGCTGATCGTGATTTTCTTGATCGCAAACCAAAAGCGCAATTTAAGAGTGCAGATCGTGAAAAGGCAAGTTTCGTGATGACACTGGGACAAAACGAGCTTGATGCCGGAACAGTTAACTTTAAGTCAATGGTGACTGGTAAAGAAGATACAATTAAGTTATCTGATATTTATGAAGATTTCCCACAAATCTATGATCAACATTTTGAGGAGTAGAATACTATGAAAAGAACAAGTTATGCAGGATTGGTTAATGAAACGTTTGTTGGCCAAGAAGTCGTATTAAAAGGTTGGGTCCAAAAGCGTCGTGATTTAGGTGGATTAATTTTTATTGATTTACGTGATCGTGAAGGAATTGTCCAATTAGTATTTAGTCAAGAATTTGGTGCTGATGCTTGGGCCGTTGCCGATAAGTTCCGTAATGAATATGTGGTTGAAGTTCAAGGGGTCGTTAAGAATCGTGCTGACCGTGAAATTAATCCTAAGATGAAGACTGGTAAAGTCGAAGTTGAAATTCACAATGCAACGCTCTTGGCTGCAGCTAAGAATCCACCATTTTATATTGAAGATGACATCAATGTATCAGATGAATTGCGTCTTGAATATCGCTATTTAGATTTGCGTCGTCCAGAAATGCAAAACAACTTGAAGATTCGAGCTGCTATTTCTCGTGCAACACATAGCTATTTTGATAATAATGACTTTATCGAAATTGAAACACCACAATTAGCAGCTTCATCTCCTGAAGGGGCACGTGATTATTTAGTTCCATCACGTGTGTACCCAGGTCACTTTTATGCATTACCACAATCACCACAATTGTTTAAACAATTATTGATGGGTGCTGGATATGATCGTTACTACCAAATTGCTCGTTGCTTCCGTGACGAAGATTTACGTGGTGATCGTCAACCTGAATTTACACAAATTGATGTTGAAACAAGTTTCCTTACAATTCCAGAAATTCAAGAAATAACAGAAGGTCTTTTGAAAAAAGTAATGAAAGATGCTGTTAATGTTGAAATTGATTCAATTCCAGAAATAACTTGGCAAGAATCAATGGATCGCTTTGGTACTGATAAACCAGATATTCGTTTTGAGATGGAACTACAAGATATCTCAGACGTCGTTAAAGATATTGATTTTAAAGTCTTTAATAATGCCATCGAAAATGGTGGGTTTGTAAAAGCAATCGTTGTTCCTGGTGGAGCTGACAAGTATTCACGTAAGGACCTAGACAAGAAGACTCAATACATCGAACGTTTTGGTGCTAAGGGTATGGCTTGGATTAAAATTACTGAAGATGGATTTACTGGACCAGTTGGTAAGTTCTTGAAAGTTAAAGAAGCTGAAATCTCTGAAGCATTAGGCGCTAAAAAAGGCGACTTAATTCTATTTGCTGCTGATAACTTCAAGATTGTTTCAGATACACTTGGTTATTTACGTAATGCAATTGGTTCTGAAATGGAAATGATTGATGAATCTAAGTTTGCCTTTATCTGGGTGGTTGATTGGCCATTGTTTGAATATGATGAAGGAATCAAACGTTGGATTTCAGCGCATCATCCATTTACGATGCCTAATGAAGAAGATGTTCACTATTTAAATGAAGGTGAAGATCCTCATAAGGCTCACGCTCAAAGCTACGATATCGTCTTGAACGGTTATGAACTTGGTGGAGGATCAATTCGGATTCATACACGTGAGATTCAAGAAAAAATGCTCCGTGCCTTAGGATTTACACCAGAGCGAGCTGAAAAAGCCTTTGGTTATCTTTTGAAGGCTCTTGATATGGGATTCCCACCTCATGGTGGTTTAGCAATTGGATTAGATCGTTTTGCAATGTTACTTGCTAAACGTCAAAATATTCGAGACGTAATTGCTTTCCCTAAGAATTCTAAAGCAACTGAACCAATGACGAAGGCACCATCGCTTGTTTCTGATCAACAATTAACTGATTTAGGATTATTTATTAGTCCAAATGTTGAAGAATAAGTAACAATTATTGAAAAAATGAGGACTATTATCACATCTTGTGATAATGGCCTTTTTTTTGTGAAAACATCTACTTAAGTAAAGTGTTTTACGTGTTATTAGGGCAGCTTTCTTAAAAATATATCAATTGATAAAATTATATTCACAATGTCCCTTGAAATTATATAAAAATTTAACGAATTCCGAAAATTTTGAAAAATGATTAAAAAACACGAACTATCAAATAACGTTATTGTATTGCGTTTTGTTGGTATTGGGGTTAAATTATAAACAAGGGTTATCAAATGTTATTGCTTGATAATCAGTGAGATTTTATGCTTATATGATTTGATGTTTTGGGGCACATTTTGGGGAAAATGTGTATCAAATGGAAAGATGTTAATTCTTTCACATATAGCTAATCTTGCATCATCTTTTGAGGAATCAATTTTAGTTAGCGAAGAATTTTTTTGGCTGATTAATAGTTGACGTTGGTGGATTCTGTTCTCAGGATCTTTTTTTTTGCCCAAATTTACATATTTGCTAAAATAGGTTCGGATTTTTGATATACTTAGTTTATTAGAGGGGCGAATTACATATGGAAGATATTCAAAAATTAATTGAAAAGCATCAATATTTTGGGAGAGCAGGGACGGCTTTAATTTATGCCACATTAGTTTCAATTGCGGTTAATTTTTTTTGGACGCCAGGTAATATCTATTCTTCTGGAGTAACTGGAGTAGCGCAATTAATTAATACCTTGACGGGACGTTATGGTCCGTTTCAGTTAAGTACATCGTTGATGTTATTTGTGTTAAATGTACCATTGTTTATACTGGCGTGGTTCAAAATTGGTAAGCAATTTACCGTGTTTACATTTATATCTGTTGCGTTAGCTAGTATTATGATGAACCTGTTACACCCAATTCCATTGACTCACGATCCATTAATTTGTGCCATTTTTGGTGGTGCAATTAATGGATTAGGAACCGGGTTAGCATTAAGATATGGAATCTCAACTGGTGGTTTAGATATTATTGGTTTGACCTTACGTAAAAAAACAGGAACTAAAATGGGAACGCTCAATATGGCGTTTAATTTTTTAATTGTGGTTGCGGCCGGATTTGTTTTTGGTTGGCCATATGCGCTGTATTCAGCGATTGGATTAGTTGTGAATGCGCGTGTAATGGATATGGTATATACTCGTCAGCAGTTATTACAAATATTAATTGTTACTGGACGTCCAAAGTCAGTAACTGATAGTATTCAAAATCATTTACGTCGTGGAATAACAATTGTTCATGATGTAGAAGGTGCGTATAAACATGATGAAAAAGCATTATTAATCACAGTTATTTCTCGATATGAAATGTATGAATTACAAGAAGCGATGGAAGAATCGGATGATAAAGCTTTCGTCTCAGTAACTGAAATTAAACAGGTAATGGGTCACTTTTATGAACCAGAACTGTAAATGGAAGTAGTTTAAAGTTAATCAATCAAAAGGTGGAGGAATTTATTATGTTAATTGGATCTCACGTAGGCTTTAAAGCACCTAATATGTTGCTTGGATCTGCTGAAGAAGCGGTTAGTTATGGATCTTCAACGTTTATGTTTTACACTGGCGCACCTCAGAATACACGACGTAAGCCACTGGAAGAGTTAAATATTGAACAGGGCAGTGCATATATTAAAGCACATCATCTAACTAACTTAGTCGTGCATGCACCGTATATTGTTAATTTGGCTAACCCAACTAAACCGGATAAGTTTGCATTTGGTGTTGAATTTTTGACTGAAGAAGTTCGTCGTTCGCAAGCTTTGGGTGCAACGGAGATTACATTGCATCCAGGATCACATGTTGGTGCCGGAGAAGAAGCTGGAATTGCCTCTTTGATTAAAGGCCTTAATGAAGTGTTAACGTCTAATGAAGGACCTCAAATTGCGATTGAAACCATGGCTGGCAAAGGCAACGAGGTTGGAATTACTTTTGAACAAATTGCCAAAATGATTGATGGAATTACATACAATGATCGAGTTTCAGTAACCTTTGATACATGTCATACTAGTGATGCTGGATATAACATTAAAGATGATTTTGATGGAGTTTTAAATGAATTTGATCATGTGATTGGTATTGATCGCTTGAAGGTTTTACATTTAAATGATTCTAAAAATCCACAAGGTAGTCATAAAGATCGACATGCTAATATTGGAATGGGCGAAATTGGGTTTACTGCGTTAAACCAAATTGCGAATCATCCACAATTGGAAAGTGTACCTAAGATTTTAGAAACACCATATGTACCGGTTGATGAAAAAAATAAGGTAGCACCTTATAAGGAAGAAATCGCGATGTTGAAAGCTGGCCAATTTGATGCCGATTTTATTGACAAAATTGTTAATAATGCTAAATAATTGCGATGTATTAAAAAAAATTGCAATATAATGCAAAGTCTTATTGACTGTCATTTTATATTTATGTATAATATTTATGACGGTATAACTGATATAAACAGTTTACAGTGTAATCTTAAGCTCGGAGGGAGGGAATTCATATGGCAAAAACAGTCGTTCGCAAGAATGAATCTCTTGATGACGCTCTTCGACGCTTCAAACGTACAGTTTCAAAAAATGGTACGTTGCAAGAATATCGTAAACGTGAATTTTACGAAAAGCCAAGTGTTAAGCGTAAGTTGAAATCAGAAGCGGCACGGAAACGTAAGAACAAGAAACGTTTCTAGTCGTTGATGCTCCTGAGTCGAATGTTTTACATTCGGACAGGGGCATTTTCTTTTTGGATAAAATTAATTATAATAGAAGTAATCAATAATATTTGGAGGAATTTAACATGAGTTTATTAGAAACACTAACAGCAGATATGAAGACCGCTATGAAAGCTAAAGACAAAGATACTTTGAGTGTAATTCGGATGCTTAAAGCAGCAGCTATGAACGAGCAAATTAGTGTGGGCCATGATCTAACCGAAGAAGAAGAACTATCAGTTTTATCACGAGAATTAAAGCAACGTAAAGACTCACTAGCAGAATTTGAAAAAGCTGATCGTGAAGATTTAGTTTCTCACAATAAGATGGAAATTGAAGTTGTAGAAAAGTATATGCCAGCACAACTAACTGAAGAAGAAGTTAAGCAAATCATTGCTGATACAGTTAAAGCAGTTGGAGCTGAAAGTAAAGCCGATTTTGGTAAAGTTATGAGTGCAGTTATGCCAAAGCTTAAAGGCCAAGCTGATGGTAAATTGGTAAATCAAACAGTTAAAGATCTCTTAGCATAAAGCTGTTGATGTAAGCAAATTTATGTTAATATTTTAGCTAATATTAACGGAGCTGAGTCGGAGATAATCCTATAACATCAGTTCAGTAATTTAAGTTAGTCGAAAAAATAAAATTATCAATAGTATTATGTTGATGATTGCATAATTAAAGGAGACGCTTGTTTGGCTGAAAAAACTGCAGGTTATGAAAAAACATTTCACGTTAGTAATCCTGAGATAGAAATAGGATTACTGGGAACACAAGACAAATTTGTATCGTTACTGGAAGAAGGAATGTCGGTAACGATTAACCCATTTGGTGAAGATTTAAAAATCATTGGGGATGAGTTTGCGGTTGAAAAAACGTTACAAATTTTGCAAAAGTTAACTGAATTAATCAGTCATGGGATTCGTCTTGGTAGTACGGACATCGTTAGTGCGATGAAGATGGCTGATCGTGGGACTTTGCAATATTTTACTGATTTGTATAATGAAGTGATTATTAAAGATCGTCAGGGCCGTTCAATTCGCGTTAAAAATTATGGACAACGCCAATATATTAAAGCGATGCAGGATCACGACGTAACATTTGGGATTGGTCCAGCCGGAACCGGTAAAACTTTCTTAGCAGTTGCAACTGCGGTGGCTGCCTTACAAAAAGGCGATGTTGAAAAAATCATTTTAACGAGGCCTGCAGTTGAAGCGGGTGAAAGTCTGGGATTTTTACCAGGTGATTTAAAAGAAAAGGTTGATCCATATTTACGACCAATCTATGATGCCTTATATCAAATTCTTGGAGCCGAACATACTAATCGGTTAATGGATCGTGAAGTTATTGAAATTGCGCCGTTAGCATATATGCGTGGACGAACCTTAGATAGCGCTTTTGTTATCTTAGATGAAGCCCAAAATACGACCAATGCACAAATGAAGATGTTTTTAACGCGGCTTGGCTTTGGTTCTAAAATGGTAATTAATGGTGATATCTCACAAATTGATTTACCAAATGGAGCAAGAAGCGGATTAATTAGTGCCCAACATATTCTGCAAAATATTAAAAGAATCGAATTCGTTAACTTTAATGCTGATGATGTTGTTCGTCACCCCGTTGTGGCCAGCATTGTTAATGCATATGACCGCGATGATGAAGAAAAGCGAGCAAAATAATGGATTTAGAAATATATAATCAAACCACACAATTGGGTGTCACCGATGATCAACTTAAATTAGTTGAAACTATCTTGCAATATGCGGGTGAGTATATTAAGTTAAGTGATAATACTGAAATGTCCGTTACGTTTGTCAATAATGATCGAATTCAAGAAATTAACAAAGAATATCGTGGCGTTGACCGAGCAACGGATGTGATTAGTTTTGCAATTGAAGATTCAACGGATAATGATTTTCCAATTATTTTGAACGATGAAATGGAAGCAGAAATTCCTGAAAATATTGGTGATATTTTTGTTTCAATTGATAAAGTAGCAGAACAGGCCAAATTTTTAGGCCATTCTGATAATCGTGAATTAGGATTCTTAGTTGTTCATGGATTTTTACATTTAAATGGTTATGACCACCAAACTCAAGAAGATGAAGACGAAATGTTTACATTACAGAGGGATATTTTAGATGCGTATGGACTCAAAAGATAAGCGTCAAACAACTAAAAATAACCGTTTAATTCAGGCGATGCGTCATGCAAGTGCAGGCGTATGGTCTGTTTTGCGTCATGAACGGAATATGCGAATTCACTTAGTATTAGGAATTATCGCAATTTTTTTAGGGATTTGGCTTAAAATTAGGATTCAAGAGTGGTTATGGATTATTTTAGCGATTTTCTTTGTTATGATTAGTGAATTTGCTAATACGGTTGCAGAAGCCCTGACTGATTTAATTGTTAAAAATAACTATGATCCAATTGCTAAACGTATCAAAGATGTTTCTGCGGGAAGCGTACTGATGTCAGCTATTTTTGCTGTCATTATCGGTGCATTGATTTTTATTCCCAAAATATTTTAATGGTAACTAACGTCAAAAAGAAAGTGTGAATTATATGGATAACCCTAATTTTAAATCAGGATTTGTGGCAATTATTGGCCGCCCAAATGTTGGTAAATCAACATTATTAAATCAAGTTTTAGGACAAAAAATTGCAATTATGAGTGATGTTGCACAAACAACACGGAATAAGATTCAAGGAATTTATACAACACCAGAAGAACAAATTGTGTTTATTGATACCCCAGGTGTACATAAGCCTCAAACTCAATTAGGTGATTTTATGGAAAAATCAGCCATGTCAGCTTTAGATGAAGTTGATGCGGTATTATTCCTGGTTAATGCCGAAGAAAAACGTGGTGCTGGTGATAATTTTATTATTGATCGCTTAAAAACTGTTAAGCAACCAGTCTTTTTGGTTATTAATAAAGTTGATGCAATTCATCCTGATAAATTACTCCAAGTGATTGATCAGTATAAGGACGCTCAAGTCGATTGGAAGGAAGTTATTCCAATTTCAGCACTGAATGGTAACAATGTGGATGAATTATTAGGTGAATTAACTAAGTTATTACCAAATGGTCCCCAATACTATCCAGAAGATCAAATGAGTGATCATCCAGAACGATTCGTTGTGGCTGAATTGATTCGGGAAAAAATCTTTGAATTAACTGAAGAAGAAGTTCCACATTCAGTGGCGATTGATATTGAAAAAATTGAACGTGTGAATGATAAAAAAATTCAAATTCAAGCAACTATTATTGTTGAACGACCAGGCCAAAAGGGAATTATTATTGGTAAGGGCGGAAAAATGATTAAAGATATCGGTATTCGGGCCCGTAAGGATATTGAAGCATTAATGGGTGATCGAGTTAACCTTAAATTATTTGTAAAAGTAGTTGAAGGATGGCGTGATAAACCAACCATGCTAAAAGAATTTGGTTATAAGAAAAAAGACTACTAAAAAGTTTGTGCTCCTAACTGGATTTGATCAGAGGTGTTGATAAGGTGGCTACTAGTCAAGAATTTAATGGAATTATTATGTATCGCCGTGATTATAAAGAGCGTGATTTATTAGTTAAAATTCTGACTGATCAAATTGGTAAAACCATGTTTATGGTTAAAGATGCTAAAAAGCGAGGATCTCGAATTGGTCCGGGAGTACTGCCTAATACACATGGACGGTATGCCGGATCATTGAATCAAACTGGTATGAGCTTTATTAATGCGGTATTGGATGCAGAGCAATACTTTACGATTTCGCAAGATATTTTTAAGAATGCTTATGCGACTTACATTTTGGCTTTGTTAGATAGTGCCTACCAAGACAATCAGCCACTGGGTCATTGGTTTGAAATCATCTCAAATGCATTAACGTTGATTGATGAAGGTGCAGATGAGCAGATTATTGCTAACATTATTGAGATTCAGCTATTATCAGCATTTGGAGTTCAACCTGAATGGCGACAATGTGTTGTTTGTGGTCGTAATGACTTACCCTTTGATTATTCAATGAAGTATAACGGGCTAATCTGTCAGCAACATTTTTCGATGGATCTTCATCGACTCCATTTAGATCAAAAAACCATTTTTTTCTTACGCCAATTTTCAGTAATTAAAATGGACCAAATTAATAATATTAATGTAAGTGATGTAACTAAGAAGAACTTGCGGATTGTGATTGATCAAATTTATGACGAATCAGTTGGTTTGAAACTAAAAAGTAAAAAATTTATTGATGAAATGGATTCTTGGAGTGATAAACTAACTTTGAAACCACGAACCAATATTGACAAGCCTGAATGATTAAACTATCATTATAATTAATTGAATAACCAATGATGACGAAGGATTAATGAGTGACAAATAAAAGCGATGCTGAGGTAGTGAAAGTCAGCAATGTTCATTCTCGGCACTTTATCAGTTGGATTTAACTAAGCTGTTTTGCAATTATGCAAAAAAGCAGGGTGGAACCGCGAATAAAATCGTCCCTGTAAAGACTATTTATATATATTAGTCTTTACAGGTTTTTTATTTGTTCAAAAAAGCGTTTAAATTATAGTAACTGAAAGGGATTGATGAAATGACAGATAAGTTAGCAGTACAAGATATCATTTTAAAATTACAAAAATATTGGGCAGATCAAGGATGCATGTTAATGCAGGCCTATGACACGGAAAAAGGTGCTGGTACTATGAGTCCATATACTTTTTTACGAGCAATTGGACCAGAGCCTTGGAATGCTGCATATGTAGAACCATCAAGACGTCCAGCCGATGGTCGTTATGGTGATAATCCTAATCGCTTATATCAACATCATCAATTTCAAGTAATCATGAAGCCATCACCTGATAATATTCAAGAACTATATTTAGGTAGTTTACGTGAATTAGGAATTGAACCGTTGGAACATGATATCCGCTTCGTTGAAGATAACTGGGAAAATCCTTCAATGGGTTGTGCTGGTGTTGGTTGGGAAGTTTGGCTTGATGGCATGGAAGTTACCCAATTTACTTATTTCCAAGTGGTTGGTGGTTTAACCATGGATCCAGTCGCTTCTGAAGTTACTTATGGTCTAGAACGACTATCTGAATATATTCAAGACGTGAATAATGTTTATGAACTTGAATGGGCCGATGGTGTATTATACGGGGACATCTTTAAAGAACCTGAATATGAACATTCAAAATATTCATTTGAAGAAAGTAATCAAGAAATGTTATTGAAGTTTTTTGAAGAATATGAAAAAGAAGCCACGCGATTAATCGAGCAAGGGTTAGTTCATCCAGCATATGATTATGTCTTGAAATGTAGTCACGCATTTAACTTGTTAGATGCTCGTGGTGCGGTTTCAGTAACCGAGCGAGCTGGTTATTTAGCACGAATTCGTAATATGGCACGGGCGATTGCACGAGCTTTTGTGGCAGAACGAAAAAAATTAGGCTTCCCATTAATTAAGGATGAAGCTAAACGACAAGCACTATTAGTTGATGAAGAGGAGGCTAAGTAACATGTCACATACATTTTTATTAGAAATTGGCGTTGAAGAAATGCCTGCTCATGTTGTAACTCCTAGTATCAAACAATTAGCTACGCGAGTTAGTTCATATTTAGAGGAAGCACGAATTGATTTTGATGATATCAAAGAATTTGCAACGCCAAGACGGATGGCATTGTTAATCAGTGGTTTAGCTGATAAGCAACCAGATATTGATGAAGAAGTTAAGGGACCTGCTAAAAAGATTGCACAAGATGATGAAGGTAATTGGTCAAAAGCTGCGATTGGGTTTACTCGTGGACAAGGTGTAACCGTTGATGACATTACTTTTAAAGAACTTAAAGGTGTTGAATATGTTTATGTTGAAAAGCATGTAGCTGGTCAATCAGTTAACGATATTCTAACCGGCTTAGATAAGGTTATCATGGCAATGAATTTTCCAACTATGATGAAGTGGTCAACTCATAAGTTTGAATTTGTTCGCCCAATCAAATGGTTGGTAGCATTACTAGATGACCAAGTAATTCCATTCTCAATTTTGGATATTACAACTGGCAATCAATCAATGGGACACCGTTTCTTAGGTAAGTCACTTGAACTTAAAACAGCAACTGATTATGAAGCCGCATTAGAAGCGGAATTTGTAATCGCTGATCAAGCTAAGCGTAAGGCTTTAATTCGTGAACAGATTGCCCAAATTGCCAAGCAACATGATTGGCTTGTAGATGTTGATGAAGCATTACTTGAAGAAGTTAATAACTTAGTTGAATGGCCAACTGCCTTTAATGGTGCATTTGATGAACAATATTTAGTTTTGCCTGATGAAGTACTGATTACATCAATGAAAGAACATCAACGTTTCTTTTTTGTTCGTAGTCATGATGGCAAATTATTACCTAATTTCATTTCAGTTCGAAATGGAAATGCGGCTCATTTAGATAACGTTGCTCGTGGAAATGAACGAGTGCTAACTGCTCGATTAGAAGATGCTAAGTTCTTTTATGAAGAAGATCAACAAGTTACGATTAGTGAATATGTTGAACGACTTAAAAATGTTACGTTCCATGATAAGATTGGTTCTATGTATGAAAAAATGCAACGGGTGACAGTTTTAGCAGCCATTTTAGGTGATAAGTTAAGCTTTACTGATGCAGAACAAACTGATTTGAAACGTGCTAGTCAAATTTATAAATTTGATTTAACTACGGGGATGGTTGGTGAATTTGCTGAACTCCAAGGAGTAATGGGTGAAAAATATGCCTTACTTCAAGGTGAAACTGCTGATGTTGCTAAAGCAGTTCGCGAACATTATTTACCAATTTCAGCTGAAGGAAGTTTACCTGAATCAAAAATTGGGTCAGTTTTAGCAATTGCTGATAAGTTTGAAAGTATGCTCAGTTTCTTCTCTGTCGGTATGATTCCAAGTGGATCAAATGATCCATATGCATTGAGACGACAAGCATTTGGTATCGTACGAATTATTGAAGAAAAGCAATGGCATCTTGAATTATTAGATATTGAAACAGAATTGGTTAAGTCAATGACCGAAGCCGGTGTAAACCCTAATTTTGATATGACTAAAGTTACAGCTGATGTAAATTCATTTATTTCGGATCGGATTCGTTTAACCTTAGAAAATAAAAAGTATCGTTATGACATTATTGAAGCTGCTGTTACCGGTAAGCAAAATGATATTGCTAAGGTAATTGAGACAGCAACGGTCTTGGATGCACATAAAGATGATGCTAACTTTAAAGACTCGATTGAAGCTTTAACTCGAGTTTTGAGAATTGCACAAAAAAATGAGATTAATCCAGATCATTTAGCTGTCGATGCTAAATTATTTCAAGCTGCATCAGAGCAACAATTACTTGATCAAGTTACCGTAATTGAGAATGCGGCAGTCAATACAATTGAGCAAGTTTATCAACAATTAGCAAGTTTACAACCAACGATTGAAGCTTATTTTGATGATAATATGATTATGGATAAAGATGAACAAGTTAAGAACAACCGACTTAATCAATTAGCCAGAGTTGCCAAGTTAACTGAACAACTTGGTAACTTGAATGAGTTAATCGTCAAATAAGTTTGAGAAACTTGACAAACCTGTATGCCAAACGCATTCTGATTGACAATTTTTGTAATTGCGTTAAGATATATATTGAATAATTATGTAGTTTATTAGTCGCGTTTCGAGTGAACGCGGCTATTCGCAACTTAACGTAGAAATGAGGGGTTTGGATGGCAACCAGAATTCCTGAGGAAGTCATTGATCAAGTTCGTAGCTCCGTTAATATTGCGGATGTGATTGGTCAGTACGTTCAATTAAAGAAATCGGGTAAGAATTTATTTGGGGTATGCCCATTTCATGATGAAAAAACTGGTTCATTTTCAGTTAATGAAGAAAAACAAATTTTTCATTGTTTTAGTTGTGGACGTGGGGGTAACGTTTTTCGATTCTTTATGGAACTCGAAAATATTTCTTTTCCAGAGGCTGTCATTAAAGTGGCTGAGGATGCGCATATTGATTTACCAACTGAATATCAATCAAAAGAATATGTGATTGAAAGCCAGCAAAATTCATTATCTGGGCAGTTAACTGATTTACATGAACAAGCAGCTAATCTATATCATCATATTTTAAAAAATACGCAAGCTGGGCAGCAAGCACTCCAATATCTTCATGAACGTGGGATGACTGATGAGATTATTGATCAATTTGGAATTGGGTTTGCACCTGAACAGCGATTGCTGTATCCGTTTTTTGAAGAAAAGAAAGTTGAATATCAGCTTTTAAGAC
This sequence comes from Paucilactobacillus oligofermentans DSM 15707 = LMG 22743, assembly GCF_001434315.1. GTDB lineage: Bacteria > Bacillota > Bacilli > Lactobacillales > Lactobacillaceae > Paucilactobacillus > Paucilactobacillus oligofermentans. Next base: position 236,340 of record NZ_AZFE01000032.1, read on the forward strand.
AAACGGGGATGTTTGCTGAAGATCAATCAGGTAAATTACATGATCGATTTTCAGGTCGTGTGATGTTCCCGATTAAGAATCAAAATAGTAAAGTCATTGCCTTTTCTGGACGATTATTGAGTACTGAAAATACTGATATGCCCAAGTATTTAAATAGTCCGGAAACTGAAATCTTTAATAAACGACGAACCTTGTTTAACTTTGATGTTGCGAGAAAAAGTGTCCGTCAGTCACAACGACTAATTTTGTTTGAAGGCTTTATGGATGTGATTGCCGCTACTAGAGCAGGAGTTACTTGCGGAGTAGCTTCCATGGGAACCAGTCTAACGGAAGAACAAATTAGCATGATGGAACGTGTTACTTCAGCCGTTGATGTTTGTTACGATGGGGATGATGCTGGTCAAAATGCAACTAATCGTGCTTTATCATTAATTAGTGAGCAAAGCTCAAAAATTAAATTAGGTGTGGTTAGTATGCCGGCTGGGATTGATCCAGATGAGTATGTGCAAGAATATGGTGAAGATAAACTAGCTGAATGGCTGGATAATGCTAAACAAACGCCAGTAGCTTTTCAAATGACGTTTTTAAAACGTAATCTAAATGTTGATAATGAAGTTGACCAGTTAAGTTATTTACATTCAATTTTAAAAGTAATTGCGAATGTGCCGGATTCATTGGAACAAGATGTTTATCTTAACCAATTAGTACAACAATTTAATCTTGATAAACAGACTTTACAAGGACAACTACAAGAAGTTAGACGGCAAGTTAAAGCTCAGAATCCAAAGCATCAATCTAAAAATGAGTATTATCGTCGTGAAGAACAACCGATAATTCAACATGATGTTGAAATCTTGGACCAAACCAAACGGGCTGAACGAATGTTATTACGATTGATGTTACATGATCGTGATGTTTGGTATTATGTTAAAGGAAAAGAAAATTTTTACTTTGCACATGAGTCATTTCAAACATTATATTTACTGGCGCAAAGTTATTTCACTAAACATGATGTTTATGCAGCTAATGAATTCTTTGATTATTTAGAAGATGATAAGTTACAACGACTAATGATTGATTTAGAAGAAATTGAAGCTAGCGATGAAGTAAGTATGGACGCGGTTGATGATTATCTCAATGTAATTGTGCATAAAACACCATTGAAACAACTCATTACAGAAAAAAAAGCGCAACTTAATGAAGCAACTAAATTCGGTAATAAAGAATTGGAAGAGTCATTGACGATTGAAGTAATTAATTTGATGAAACAACAACAAGAACAACTACAAGGCGGAGGAAAATAATTAATGGCAAAGAAAAAAGAAGAAAAAATTATTTCAAACTTGGAAGATTTCGATCAAAAGAAATATGATGCTGCTGTTGGTAAATTGATTCGTGACTATAAAAAAGATAAAGAAATTAAATTTGATGAATTAACCGATAAGATTGCGTCACCATTTGGTTTAGTTGAAGATGGAATGGAAAATCTAATTTCAAATATCGAAGATGCTGGAATTAGTGTTGTCGATGAGAATGGTGATCCAGATCCTCGTGCTTTAAGAACTGAAAAAGAAATTTCAAGTAAAGAATTAAAAGATACTTCTGCACCAACTGGAATCAAAATTAATGATCCCGTTCGGATGTATTTGAAGGAAATTGGGCGCGTTAATTTGTTGAAAGCTGAAGAAGAAGTTAAATTAGCTGAACGAATTGAAGCGGGTGAAGAAGAAGCTAAACAAGAATTAGCTGAAGCTAACTTGCGTTTAGTTGTTTCAATTGCTAAACGTTATGTTGGTCGTGGAATGCAATTCCTTGATTTAATCCAAGAAGGTAATATGGGATTAATGAAGGCCGTTGAAAAATTTGATTATCGTAAAGGTTTCAAGTTTTCAACTTATGCAACTTGGTGGATTCGTCAAGCGATTACACGTGCCATTGCCGATCAAGCTCGGACAATTCGGATTCCAGTTCATATGGTTGAAACGATTAATAAGTTAATCCGGATTCAACGTCAATTACTTCAAGATTTGGGTCGCGAACCTACACCTGAAGAAATTGGTGCTGAAATGGATATGCCAACTGAAAAAGTTCGTGAGATTCTAAAAATTGCACAAGAACCAGTATCTTTGGAAACACCAATTGGTGAAGAAGATGATTCTCATCTAGGTGATTTTATTGAAGATCAAGATGCAACTAGTCCAGCTGAGCATGCGGCTTATGAATTATTAAAAGAACAACTTGAAAACGTTCTTGATACTTTAACTGATCGTGAAGAAAATGTCTTACGTTTACGATTTGGTCTCGATGATGGTCGGACTCGTACCTTAGAAGAAGTTGGAAAAGTATTTGGTGTAACTCGAGAACGAATTCGCCAAATCGAAGCCAAAGCACTTCGTAAGTTACGTCATCCATCACGTTCAAAACAATTAAAAGATTTCTTGGAATAGCAACAAATTGCTATATACAATTAAATGAAAAGAGTGGTCTGATTAAGATCATTCTTTTTATTTTTAGCATTATTTGTATAATACAAGTAATTTTTAAATGGTATACTTTTAACATTGAATAAAAAGAAAGTGGTATTAGAATGGATGTTTATTTAAAGCAAGCTATCATGCACGTCATTGATCGTGGATTTGGGGATCCTGTATTTTCACAAACTAATTTAGATTTAACCAATATTAATATTCGTGAATATCTAACTAAGAAAATTGAAAAGTTAGTATCAGCTCAATCGAAAACGGGAATGTTAGTTGAAGGATCAAAAATGGCACAACTAATTAAAATTGCTCCTGATGATTTTGAAAAGGTTAGTAAAGAGATTGTTGAACAGTGGTTTAGTATTTATAAACAAAGTGAAGATGCACCAAGTGCAGATGTCTTTGTAATTTTATATGAAGATGATGCACAAGCGTATATTGCCATGTTGAAAGTTGATTATCATCAAGGATTTACTCATTTAATTGGCGACCAAGATGGTAAGTTATCAAATGAATTGATTATTCATCAGTCGATTTTATCCGGTAAAACAACAAAAGCAGATGAAGGATTTAGTGTCCAGGTTGCTGAATTGACTTATCAATTAATGGAGAAAAAATATACTTTCTCTGGTGACAAGATGGAATATTTATCAACCAAGGTGATTGAAAGTGCACCAATGCCATCATTAGAACAAAATGTAAAGACAGTAAAAAAAATTGCCGAGAAGGTTGCTAAACAATATGATGTTCCAAAGTTTGAAGTTGTGAACCAAGTTAAAGAAGCTGTGCAAGAATCAATTGATCAAGAACAAGCAATTGATACTGACGTGATTGCAAAACATATTTTCAAAGATAATGTTTCAGCGCAGGTAGAGTTTAATGACACGATTGCGCAAGAAGTTGAATCACCTAAAATGCCAGTTTCAAAGGCAGTGCAAGAAATTGCTACTAAAAAATATGGTAAACAGAAATTAAAATTATCGAATGGAATCGAATTAACCGTACCATTAGATGTTTATCAAAATCCCGATTTAATTGAATTTCAAAATCATCCTGATGGAACAATTTCTGTCATGATTAAGAATGTTGAAAAAGTGATTAGTAAATTGTAATAAGATACTAAAAGAAGCAGCTGCCTAAGCGACTGCTTCTTTTGTGTTTAATAGATAGAATGCTCCAATGGAGATAATTTGAAAAATAAACATAATTGCAAACATTGGGGTCGGACTACCAGATCCAAATAAGCCAACTAAGGGTGAACTAATGCCACCAGCGATATTTCCAAACAAACCGACCATTGCTGAAGAAATACCAGCGTTAATTCCTGGAACCTGCATGGCTAAATCAGTGGCTAGTGCAGTCGTAAAACCAAATCCAGAGATAATTAAGAAAATACCAATGATTGAAATTAAATGATTGTTAATGGTGAAACCATTTATCAACATGCAACTGATAACAATGATAGTAGCAAATAAGTTAATTTTAACCATGATTTTACTTCTAAAATAACTAACCATTCGGCCAGCAATAAAACTACCGAAAGCAATTCCAGCGCCATTTAATGCATACATCAAGCTGAACTGAGTCGTACTAAAGTGAAAGACACCTTGATAGATAAATGATGACCCGGAAATATAACAAAATAAAACGCCATTAGCCATACATAAAATAAGAGTTGGTTGCCAAAATGCCTTAGCATGTCCTAGAGAACGTAGTGATTTACGACTGAATGTGGCTTCAATTTTTTTAGGTGCAGTCTCGGGTAAAAATAATGAATTGATGACTAAAATAATACCGACAAAACCTAAAACAACAAAAATTAATGACCATGGTCCAATTAGTAGCGTCATTGAACCAATAATCGGTGCAATAACGGGGAAAATACCATTAATTGACATTAGATTAGCATAAAAGCGGGTTAACTTTTTACCAGTGAACATATCTTTAGCAATTGCGCGGGATAAGACATTACCGCTGGCACCAGCTAAACCTTGAAAAAAGCGAATTACTAAAAATAAAGTAATATTAGTAATGAAGGCGAGCATAAATGATGTGATGACGAAAATAATTAATCCAACAATTAATGGAATTTTTCGACCAATTCGATCACTAATTGGGCCAATTAATAATTGGCCAATTGCTAAGCCAACAATGCAGGTACTAATACTCATTTGAATTAAGGAAGTGGAAGTATGAAATGTGGCAGTCATTGATGGTAATGCCGGAAGATACATATCTAATGATAAAGGGCCAAAAGCACTGAGAGTTCCAAGAAGTAATACAAGCCAAAGTGAAGATTTATTTTTCATTTTTTTGCGACCAATCTTTTAAAAATTACGAATATAATTATTCTATCAAAATTTAGGTAGGGATAGTTAATTTTAATATTAAGTTAGTGATATTTACTATATACTATTGGTATTAACGAAAAAAGAAATGAGTGAAATTAATGGATTCATTACATCTTTCAAAACGTTTAGCGACGGTAGCTAAATATGTACCCGATGATGCACGAATGGCTGATATTGGCTCTGATCATGCTTATTTACCAGCTAATTTAGCTTTAAATCAACGAATTGACTTTGCAATTGCAGGTGAAGTGGCTAAAGGTCCCTTTCAAAATGCACAAGCTGAAATTAGCGGCCATCAGTTGACCAAGCAAATTGAAGCACGACTAGCTGATGGTTTAGCAGCGATTGAGTTATCAGATCGAATCGATACAATCACGATTGCTGGTATGGGTGGAACTTTAATTAGTGACATTTTGGAACAAGGTAAAAGTAAATTAAGTAATATTTCAAGATTAGTATTGGAACCTAATGTTGGTTCAGAGATTGTTAGAACTTGGTTGGTTGATAATTACTTTGAAATTACAGCAGAAGAAATTCTTTCTGAAGATAATCATGTTTACGAAATTATTGTGGCTGAACCAGTTGATTTAAAAGCAATTTATTCTGATCAAGAAATTTTATTTGGACCATTTTTATTAAAAGAAAAATCGGCTGCATTTAATGAAAAATGGCAATCGCAAATTAATCATTTAAACGAAGCAATTAAGCAGATGGAGCAGGCATCAAAAGTTCCATCCGAAAAAATTGAAGAGTTTAAACGAGAGATTAGTTTAATTGAGGAAGGATTATAAAATGATTGCACAAGAATTTATTGATTATTTTGAACAGTGGGCACCAAAGTCAATTGCTGAAGATGGCGATCCAGTTGGACTACAACTAGGTAATCCAATGCAATCTGTAAAAAAAGTAATGACTACGCTGGATGTTCGACCAGAAGTAGTGGAAGAAGCAATTAATCAAAAAGTTGATTTTATTTTTGCACATCATCCTATGATTTTTCGAGCACCGCATAATTTAGATTTAAGCGTGCCACAAAACGCGATGTATGCACAGTTAATTAAACATAATATTGTCGTTTATGGTGCACATACAAATTTGGACAATGTGAATGGTGGTATGAATGATTGGTTAGCAGCGCAATTAGAGTTAATAAATTTAGAACCATTATTAACTGGTGGAACGCATCCAATCACAGGTGAACGTTATGGTATGGGTCGTGTTGGTGAACTTAAACAAACGATGACAGTAACTGAATTTGCTCAATATGTAGCGGATAAGTTTGATGTTCCTGGGTTAAGAATTGTGGCGGGTAAGGATAAAACGATTAACCGAGTTGCTGTATTAGGAGGTTCTGGTGGTCAGTTCTATTTAGATGCGATTAAAAAGGCAGCTGATGCATATGTAACCGGTGATATTTCATATCATACGGGACATGATATTATTGCTAATAATTTAGTTGCGATTGATCCAGGGCATCATTTTGAATCTATCTGCAAAGTTAAACTGCACGAGTTATTTAATCAATGGCAGGCAGCTAATAATTGGCCCATTGAAATTGTGGAATCACAACTTAGTACGGAGCCGTTTAAATTTATGATGAGGTGATTGAGTGACTAAATATAATGATTTATTAGAACGCTTTATTGGTTATGTTAAACAAGAAACACGGTCTAATGATAAAAGTAGGACGATTCCATCGAGTCTCAACCAAATTCAATTTGCCGAAAAATTAAAAGTTGAGTTGATAGAAATTGGGGTTAATAATGTTCGAATTAATCCGATTAATCAATATGTGTTAGGGACAATTAAAAGTAACTTGGATTTTGAAGTGCCTTCGATTGGCTATTTAGCACACATTGATACAGCAGATTTTAATGCTAAAAATGTATCACCACAGATTATTGAAAAGTATGATGGAATTAGCGAAATTAAGTTAGGTGAAAGCAACTATCGGTTGAATCGTCAAGAATTTCCAGCGTTAGAAAATTATATTGGGCATACTTTGATTACGACTGATGGAACGACACTATTGGGCGCTGATGATAAAGCTGGCGTTGCTGAAATTGTGACAATGGCAAAATATTTAGTCGAACATCCAGAAGTTAAACATGGTGATATTCAACTTGGATTTGGACCAGATGAGGAAATTGGAAGCGGTGCGGATCAGTTTGATGTTCAAGATTTTGATGCTGATTTTGCGTATACAGTCGATGGCGGACCATTGGGCGAACTAGAATTTGAAACCTTTAATGCAGCGATGGCTGAAATTACGATTGAGGGGAAGGATGTTCATACCGCAACCGCTAAAAATGTCATGATTAATGCTTTACAAGTGGCCTTTGAATTAAATAGTAAATTGCCAATTCATGATCGGCCAGAGCTAACAGATGGTCGTGAAGGCTTCTTTCATTTAGATAAATTATCAGGGACGGTTGATCACGCTGTAATGGAATATATTATTCGTGATCATGATCAACATAAATTTGCAAATCGCAAGCTAGCGTTAGAAAATATTGTAGATGCTTTAAATGAAATCTATGGTGATAACCGAGTGCAGTTAAAATTGGTTGATCAATATTACAATATGCGTGAAGTGATTGAAGAACACATGGAGGTTGTTGAAATCGCGAAAACTGCAATGGAAGATTTAGGAATTGAACCCGTTATTTATCCGGTCCGTGGTGGGACAGATGGGTCTAAAATTTCATTTATGGGATTACCAACCCCTAATCTGTTTGCAGGTGGTGAAAATATGCATTCACGATTTGAATTTGTTTCGCTTGAGGTAATGAAACAAGCAGTTGATGTGTTATTAAAAATTAATGAATTAAATGTTAAGTATAAAAAATAAACTTCGTTGAGTTTTCAACGAAGTTTGTTTTTTTATATTAAATTATTTACTTGGAGCTTCAGCACTTTTAGTAATCCAACTGAATGCATTAGCAGCAAATAGTCCCATAACAATTGATAAAACTCCCATTGTAACTGGGCTAATTGTTAAAATATCAAGTTGCCCACAAATATAACCTAGGACTTCACCTAAGATTAATGCCCAAAAAGCAGCAGTTATGTTTGCCATAATAAGACGCATCTTCTTCACCTCACATAATATAGACACTAGTTTATCACAAATTAGAAAAAAGTGTAAAAAAAATTCATAACTAATAATATTGGTATACTTCAAAAAAATGTTGTTTATTGATGCTATAATTGATAGTATAGATGTTATTAGGTTTACAAGAACGATATTGGTATATCTTAATGATTTTTTCTGGTCAACGGTTAATGACTATTATTTGATATAATCAATGTGAAAGGGAGTTAGTATATGAGCTTTGTACCGTTACAAGTCCTCAGTAGCTACAGTTTACTGAAAAGTACCTCACAAATTAAACAGCTAGTTGCGAGTGCCAAAGATCGTGGATATACTGCTCTAGCAATTACCGATGAAAATATTTTATATGGTGTCTTTGATTTTTATAATGAGTCAATTAAACAGGGCATTAAGCCAGTTATTGGAATGACATTAGTTTTACCATCCAGTGCGATTTCAGATGGTGATCAACGATTAGTATTATTGGCTAAGAATTATGAAGGTTATCGTAATTTAATGAAAATTACGACGACAATCCAAACGATAGAACGTGGGAAATCAATCAATCTCGATGATTTAACTGATTGGTTTGGTGATTTATTTGTAATTCTACCGACAGATAACGATGTCTATCGCTTAATTCAAGCTGGTCAAGCTGAAACAGCGGTAGCATATTTTGATAATCTTGCTAAATCGGTCGATGAATCAAGTTTACTAATCGGAATCAATCCAGGTGTTGATGCAATTTTACAGCAAACAATTCAGCAGTTTGCTGATCAGCGTGGCTCGAAATTAGTTGGACTTACTAGAGTAGGCTATTTAAATGCAGATGATCATTTTGCTGTAGAAGTTTTGCGTTCGATTGAACGTGGTGATCAGATGAATCATCCTGAAGAATTAGCTAAACAGTCAGGTGATCATTATCTTAAAACTGCTGCTGAAATTGAGCGAGACTTTAAACAAGTCGGGTTAAGTGAAGCGGCTAATATGACACAAATTATTGCTGCTAAAACGGATGTTAAGTTAGAATTCCAAGCAACCATATTGCCGAAATTTAAAAATGAAAGTAAGACAGACTCGTTTACTTATTTAAAACATTTATGTGTTGAGGGGCTAAAACGGCGCCAACTTGCTGAAAATTTCACCCTAGATGATTATCGTCAGCGACTTGCGCAAGAATTAAAAATTATTCATGCAATGGGATTTGATGATTATTTCTTAATCGTGGGGGATGTAATTGCCTACGCGCATCAAAATAAAATTATGACTGGTCCTGGTCGTGGATCAGCGGCTGGATCATTAGTAGCATATTCATTGGCAATTACAGATGTAGACCCATTGCAATATGAATTACTGTTCGAGCGATTTTTGAATCCGGAACGAATTCAAATGCCGGATATTGATTTAGACATTCCAGATGATCGCCGAGAAGAAATTTTACACTATGTTCACGATAAGTATGGGCATCAACGAGTTGCCCAAATCATTACATTTGGGACACTAGCGACGAAACAAGTATTACGTGACGTCGGTCGAGTATTCGGTTTGTCACAGTTTGAAGCCAGTGAATGGAGTAAAACTATTCCGCCAGTGTTGAAGATTACTTTAGATGAGGCTTTTAAGCAATCACAAGCATTACAAAATCTCATTGCAGATACTCCTAAAAATCAATTAATCTTTGACACCGCTAAGCGATTAGAAGGATTGCCAAGACATTATTCAACCCATGCGGCTGGGATTGTCTTGTCCCAAGAGTCATTGGAAGATTTAGTACCACTTCAAGATGGTGGCGATGGGATGTTAATGACGCAATTTGCTAAGGATACCGTTGAAGCAATTGGATTGTTAAAAATTGATTTTTTAGGTTTACGAAATTTATCAATTTTAGATAATGCGGTTAAAATTATTCAACAAAATCACCCAGAATTTAAGCTTACCCAAGTATCGTTAGATGATGAAAAAACACTGCAACTATTTCAACAAGGCGATACGAATGGGGTTTTCCAATTTGAATCAAGTGGAATTAAAAATGTATTGCGCCGATTACATCCGGAAACGTTTGAATTAATTGTTGCGGTGAATGCATTATATCGGCCAGGGCCAATGGAAAATATTGATACCTTTATTCAACGGAAAAAAGGCAATGAACCAGTTAATTATCCGGATGATTCATTGAAGAATATTTTAGGCGTTACGTATGGAATTTTAGTTTATCAAGAACAAGTTATGCAAGTAGCTTCGAAGATGGCTAATTTTAGTTATGGCGAAGCCGATTTATTGCGGCGAGCTATGAGTAAGAAAAAGCAAAGCGTAATGGATTCAATGCGGAGTAAATTTATCCGTGGTGCTAAAGGTAATGGTTACTCAGATGAGGTAGCTGACCGAATTTTTAATTATATTGATCAATTTGCTAATTATGGATTTAATCGATCACATGCAGTAGCCTATTCAAAATTAGCGTTTGAATTAGCATATGTTAAAGCCTGGTACCCAGCAGCGTTTTTGATTTCATTATTGAATACCGTTACGAATGATGCTACCAAAATTAGAATGTATTTAACTGAAGCCCAAAAGTATCAAGTTAAGGTTAATGGACCAGATATTAACTTAAGCCAACGAGAATTTACATTACAAGGCGAACGAATTTTATTTGGCCTTGGGGATGTAAAAGGCTTGAGACGTGATATGATTCGCGATTTACTTGAATTACGAAAAACTGACGGTCCGTTTACGAGCTTGTTGAATTTTATTCAACGGTTAGATTCAAAATGGCGTAAGAAAGAGTTAATTGCGCCATTGGTATATGTCGGTGCATTCGATGGATTGGGTAATAATCGGGCTGAGTTGGTTGAAGCATTACCAAAGATTATTGATAGCGTAGAATTGACCGGTTCGAGTTTAAGCTTGTTTGAAGAATTACAACCAACAATTTCGGAACATCATGAGTTTAGTTTAGAGCAACGATTAGGATTTGAAGAAGAGTATTTAGGGGCATATCTATCTGGTCATCCAGTGAGTCAATATACTGAAGCTGGGGCACAATTAGGTATTACACCGATAACCGAATTAGTAAATCAAGCTAAAGTTAAAATCTTTGTTTTTGTGACAAATGTTAAAGTGATTCGGACTAAACGTGGTGAACAAATGGCATTTGTTTCTGGTAGTGATCAAACCGGATCAATTGAAGTGACCATCTTTCCACAACTATTTAAACATATTGGTGATTTACTTGAAAAAAATAGAATTCTAATTGTTGAAGGAAAAGTTGAAACTGATCGTCGATTACAAGTGGTTGCTAACCAGATTCAGGATGCCAAAACGGTAATTGTTAAAAATAATCAAGCAAAGCAATCACGACGATGGGTTTTAAGAATTGATTCAGATCATGAAGATCAGCAAACGCAAATAAATTTAGAACAGCTATTAGTGCAACAAGCTGGTAATACGCCAGTAATTATTTTTGAACAACGAACTAATCAAAAGCTTATTCAACCTAAGGAGCGTTGGATTCCTGATTCGGATGGAATTCAAGCTCAATTGGTTGAGATTCTTGGAATTAAGAATGTTGTACTACAAACTATTAAACAATAGAAGGGTGATTATATATTATGGAACCAAAATTCGATATTGAAGTATATTCAGATGGAGCAGATATTAACGATATGCTCACAGATGCAAAGCGAGATTATGTGACTGGATTTACGACTAATCCATCATTAATGAAAAAAGCAGGCATTACGAATTATTTGGAATTTGCTAAGAATGCTATCAAGGAATTACCTGATTATGGAATTTCATTTGAAGTTTTTGGTCATGATAATGAAACCATGAAAAAAGAGGCTGGGATTATTTCAGCTTTAGGGAAAAATGTCTTTGTTAAAATTCCAATCGTGTTAGCCGATGGAACTAGTAATGCACCATTGATTAATGATTTATCACACGCGGGAATTAAAGTTAATGTCACCGCATTATCAACGATTGAACAAGTACAAGAAACAGTTGATAACTTAGATGATAACGTTCCGGCACTAGTGTCGATTTTTGTGGGTCGGGTTGCTGATACTGGTCAAAATCCTAATGAATTTGTGAAACAAAGTGTTGCGGTCACAAAACAACATCCGAACGCAAAATTATTGTGGGCATCAACGCGTGAAGTGATTAATGTTTATCAGGCGCAAGATATGGGCGTGGATGTAATTACGGTTCCACCAACGATTTTAGCTAAGTTAGGAAAAACTGGTAAATCTGCTTATGATGTATCAATTGATACGGTTAAGGGATTTGATAAAGATATTTCAAGCTTAGGATTTAGTATTTTAGACTAATCAAAAGCGTAAGTTATTTCTCTAAATTTAAGGGAAATAATGATTAAATTTTAATGATTATCACAGAAAATCAGATGATACCGTTTTCATTTTTGAAACTTATCATAAACACGCGACATCGATTTTAAAAAGTGATAAACTAACTTCTGTACAAAAAGGATATTTTATTGTCCGGATAACTCAAAGGAGAGATTTTACTTATGAAGAAAACCAAGATCGTTAGCACACTTGGTCCTGCCAGTAGCGACGTTGATACAATTGTAAAGTTGATTGAATCAGGAGCAAATGTTTTCCGTTTCAACTTCTCACATGGTGATCACGAAGAACACCTTGGACGTATCACAAATGTTCACACAGCCGAAGAAATTACAGGCGTTAAAGTTGGACTAATGCTAGATACTAAGGGTGCTGAAATTCGTACTACTGTTCAAGCAGAAGGTAAGATTGAATTCAACATTGGCGACAAACTACGTATTTCAATGGATGATAGTCTTGAAGGAACACACGACAAGATTGCTGTTACTTACCCTGGATTGTTTGACGACGTTCAAGTAGGTGGACACGTATTATTCGATGATGGTTTGATCGACATGCTAATTGAAGATAAAGATGCTGCTAACAAAGAACTTGTTGTTACAGTACAAAACCATGGTTTATTAGGTTCACGTAAGGGTGTTAACGCACCTGGTGTTTCTATCAACCTTCCTGGTATTACTGAAAAAGATGCAAGCGATATTCGTTTTGGTTTAGATAACGAAATCAACTTTATTGCTGCTTCATTTGTACGTAAGCCACAAGACGTTCTTGATATTCGTGCTTTACTTGAAGAAAAGAACATGGGTCATGTTCAAATCTTCCCTAAGATCGAATCACAAGAAGGTATTGATAACATTGATTCAATTATGGAAGTTTCAGAAGGACTTATGATTGCTCGTGGAGACATGGGTGTTGAAATTCCAGTTGAAAATGTTACTTCAGCTCAAAAATCATTGATTCGCAAGTGTAACTTACTTGGTAAGCCAGTTATCACAGCTACACAAATGCTTGATTCAATGCAAGAAAACCCACGTCCTACACGTGCCGAAGCTTCTGATGTTGCCAATGCTGTCTTTGATGGTACTGACGCAACAATGCTTTCAGGTGAAAGCGCAAACGGAGACTACCCAGTAGAATCTGTTGCAACAATGGCACGTATTGACGAAAAATCTGAAAATGAATTAGACGAATTCGGTACTGAAATTTTTGATTTCAATACTGCTGACGTTACAGAAGCAATTGGTTCATCAGTTGCTCTAAGTGCTGATGCACTTGGAATCAACACAATTGTTGCTGCAACTCGTTCAGGTTATACTGCACGTATGATCTCTAAATATCGTCCAAATGCTAACATTTTAGCACTTACATTTGACGAACGTACTCAACGTGGATTGACAGTCAACTGGGCTGTTCAACCATTCCAAGTTGAAGCACCTAAGAGCATGGATGATTTATTTGAAGAAGCTTCAGTAAAGGCTAAAGAATTTGGCTTTGCTGTAACTGGTGAAAAAATCATCGTTGTTGCTGGATTCCCTGTTGGTGAAGAAGGTACAACTAACACAATGCGTATCCAAACAATCAAATAATTTTTTGATGATTAAGTAGAACCTTTCGGGGTTCTATTTTTTTGTCTAAAATTATCGATTATGGTCTAAAATAATGATGTTTATTTTTAGTAGCTTTCATATTGGGTCATTTACGTGTAAAATGAAGAATGACGCAATATAAGAATCTCGAGGAAAAATAATGAATCCAAATCTAGGAAGTATCGTAACTGCCAAAATGATCGATGAAAATGATGAATTTTATTTCGTTCAAATTGATGGTGAAACATATAAATTACCCAAACAAGAATTAGATCAAGAATTGCATATTGGTGGCATGATTAAAGGCTTTGTTTATGAGAATGAAGATCACCAATTACAAATGACGACTAAAATCCCAGATGTTCGTCGTGAACATTTTTCATATGGAACTGTGGTTGCAGTTCGTCGTGATTTAGGAGTCTTTGTTGATATTGGCTTACCTAATAAAGATGTTGTGGTATCAATTGATGAATTACCAACTGTGAAACCACTCTGGCCACAACAAGGCGACAAATTGATGATTGCCTTAAAATTTGATAATCATGATCGGATGTGGGGACAATTAGCTGATGAAGAGATGTATACGGCAATTGCTAACCGAGCAGATGATCATTTAAAGAATGTCGATATGACGGCTACTGTTTATCGTTTGAAAATGGTGGGAACACTAGTATTAACTGATGAATTTTACCTTGGCTTTATTCATCCAAGTGAACGTGAAGTTGAGCCTCGCCTTGGACAACACGTGAAAGTTCGTGTAATTGGTGTTCGTCCAGATGGAACATTGAATTTATCAATGAAACCACGTAGTTTTGAAGCAATACCAGAAGATGCTCAAATGCTAGTTGCAATGATGGAACATTCTGGAGTTAACGCAATTCCTTATACAGATAAAACTGATCCTGAAACCATTCGTGAAGTGTTTGGAATTAGTAAGGGTCAATTTAAACGTGCTATTGGTAATTTATTGAAGCAACGGTTAGTTGAACAAGTTGATGGTGAATTAAGATTGTTGGATAAGCAAGACGGAGAATAATCGATGAATGATATATTGCAAGATTATTTGCATTATTTAAGAATTCAACGGGGGTTAGTTGAAAATACGATTATCAGTTATAAGCAAGATTTAGTCGCTTTTTCGGAATATCTAACCGAACAAAAAATTACAAGCTGGGATAAAGTTGATCGTTATGATGTATTGAATTATTTAGCGAAGTTACAAACTGAGAAAAAAGCTAAAAGTTCAGTATCACATTTGATTTCAACATTACGCCAGTTTTTTTCATACCTGGTAAATGAAGATAAGATTGCTATTAATCCGATGATTCATATTGACCCACCTAAAGGCGCACAACATTTGCCTCAAGTTTTAACCAGCGAAGAAGTTGAAAGACTACTTGAGGTTCCAGATTTATCAAAACCACTGGGAATTCGTGATCGAGCTATTTTGGAAGTAATGTACGCAACTGGATTACGGGTCAGTGAGTTAATTAATTTAACGATGGATGAATTACATTTAGAAATGGGACTGATTCAGCCACTAGGTAAAGGGGATAAAGAACGAATTATTCCGATTGGTGAAGTCGCAATTGACTGGTTGAATAAGTATATGAATGGCGCTCGTTTAACTTTGTTAAAGCAACAAAAAAGTAAGTATATCTTTTTAAATGCACATGGGCGGCAATTAACGCGGCAAGGAATCTGGAAAAACTTAAAGGCAATTGTTGTTAAAGCAGGGATTACTAAAAATGTAACACCACATACATTACGACATTCATTTGCCACGCATATTTTGGAAAATGGTGCTGATTTAAGAGTTGTTCAAGAATTGTTAGGCCATGCTGATATCTCAACAACCCAAATATATACGCATATTTCTCGCAAACGAATGGCAGAAGTTTATAAAAAATTTCATCCACGGGCATAAAATGATAAACTATAAAAAGAAGTTTAAAGGAGCAATTCAATGTTAGTAAGCTATCGTAGTGATTACGAAAAAATTACCATGGGACTGCTGTCATTTATCCCTGAGTTAAAGCCACTCACGAGATTACAAAAAGAAATGCAATGGTATTTAAAAAGTGAAAATCGACCAGTTTATTTATGGCGGAATGAGGATGATCATTTTATTGGGGTGGTTTGTTGTGAAGTAGGCAATGATTATGTCTTAATTCGGCGCTTATCATTTACACCAACTAACCGAACCGGTCGTGAAATATTTGCGTTATTGACCGCTATTAATGAAACTTATCCAGACAAACGACTAATGGGGACCATGGATAATCAACCGATTGTGACTAATTGGAGGCGTATGAAACATGCCTAGCAATGAAGTAAGCAAGTTAGTTAATCAGCCAACTATCAAGGTTAGTGATTTTGAAGGCCCGTTAGATTTACTATTACACTTAATTCGTAGTTCAGAAATGGATATCTATGATATTCAGATTAGTGCTATTACAGGTCAATATGTAGATTATTTACACAACATGAAAGAAAACCAATTAGAAGTCGCTGGTGAGTATGTTGTGATGGCCGCAACGTTAATGGCCATTAAAAGTCAGATGTTATTACCTAATGAACCGATTGAAGAAGAAATAACGGATGATGAAGATTTAAATGATCCGCGGCAAGAATTAGTTGATCAACTATTAGAATATAAGCGTTATAAGCAAGCAGCTCAACAACTTAAAGAAAAAGAAGAACTGCGACAACAGGAATATACCCGCCAAGCAATGAGTATTCCGGCTGGTGTTGTCAGTGCTAAGTTAGCTCCGGGTGTGACCGTTCAACAATTGCAATCAG
This sequence comes from Paucilactobacillus oligofermentans DSM 15707 = LMG 22743, assembly GCF_001434315.1. Lineage (GTDB taxonomy): Bacteria > Bacillota > Bacilli > Lactobacillales > Lactobacillaceae > Paucilactobacillus > Paucilactobacillus oligofermentans. Next base: position 253,014 of record NZ_AZFE01000032.1, read on the forward strand.
CGTTTGATAAAGTACTTAAACGTAAGATAATCAATGAACCTCTAAACCAAACCGTTCAAGGTGAAGCTGAGAGCATTTCAGCTCGAATCAAACTAGTACTACACCGAGTAATGAGTGGAATCCAAAGTTTTGAAAATTTATTTGAAGGTCAAGTCACCGTGGAAGATTTAGTAACAACTTTTTTTGCAATTTTAGAATTATCTAAGCATCAAGCAATTTTAATTGAGCAACAAGATAGTTTTGGACCGTTGATGTTGTCAATCGGGCCACATAGTGAGGAGTATGAGAATGACCAATTTGGAGCAGATTGAGGGATTATTATTTATCAGTGGCGATGAAGGAATCACCGTGACGGATATTGAACAAATTACTGGGTTTATGCGACCAGCGATTAGTTTAATGTTGGACCGATTATCAGCAAAGTATGAAGACGATGATGATTCGGCGTTAATCTTGTTAAACAGTGACCAAACATATCGGTTGGCTACGAAACAAGAGTTATCACCAATTATTAAACGATACTTTGAAGTGCCGCTCAGTACCCCATTATCACAAGCCTCACTTGAGGTCTTGGCTATTATTGCTTATCGTCAACCAATTACTCGGTTAGAAATCGATGAAATTCGTGGTGTGCAAAGTTCGGCTACCTTACAAAAATTAATTTTACAAAATTTAATTGAAGAAAATGGTCGTTTGAATGCACCTGGACGTCCATTCCTATTTGTTACTAGTAGTTATTTCTTGGATTATTTTGGGTTAAATGCGCTAGAACAGTTACCACCATTAAGTGAACAAACGGACATTGATCCAGAAGAAATGTCGGGTGATTTATTTTTACAAGCATTTGAAAACCGTAAACGTGAAGGAGAACAAAATGGAACGACTACAAAAAGTAATGGCTGAGGCCGGAATTGCATCTCGACGAAAATCTGAAGTTTTAATTGCTGAAGGTCACGTTCAGGTCAACGGCGAAACTGTAACGGAACAAGGAATTAAGGTGGGAATTCATGATCAAGTGAGTGTCGATGGCATTCCATTAAACCATGCAAAATTAGTGTATTACTTACTGAATAAGCCTCGAGGAGTCATTTCTTCATCTAAAGATGACAAAGGCCGCAAAACGGTGGTCGATATTTTAGCTGAGAATGTTGATGCTCGAGTATATCCGGTCGGACGTTTAGATTATGATACAACTGGACTTTTACTATTAACTAATGATGGTGAAATGGCAAATAAATTAACGCATCCACGATTTGAATTTGAAAAAACCTATGTTGCTAAAGTGCAAGGCATTGTTAAAAATGAAGAAATGAAGCAATTACGGTTAGGGGTTAAGGTTGAAGGTCGTAAAACACACCCTGCTAAGACTAAAGTGTTAGATACTGATACTACTAAAAGAACTTCATTAGTTGAGTTGACGATTCATGAAGGTCGTAATCATCAAGTTAAGAAAATGATGAAGGCCGTTGGTCATGAAGTTATTAAACTACATCGTGAGTCATATGGATTTTTGACGTTACAAGGCGTTCAAAGTGGTGAATTTAGAGCGCTAAGAACAAGTGAAGTAATGGAATTGAGAAAACAAACGGGACTTTCAGAATAAATTTAATGATAAAAGGTTGTTTGTAAATAATTCATTTGATACAATTCATTTGAAGCGTATGAAAGTGCGCTAAAAAAATTTAATAGGTTCGTCTTCAGGGCAGGGTGTAATTCCCGACCGGCGGTGATAGCCCGCGACCTGCATTTTTTGCAGTTGAACTCGGTGGAATTCCGGGTGCCGACAGTAGAGTCTGGTATAAAGAAGATTTTCGCTAATTAATAGCCGTAAATCTTTATTTGATTTACGGTTTTTTCTTTTCGAACGTCAATCATGAAGATGGCCTCTACGGAGGTTTTTGTTATGAGTAGTAGTCACGGTTCGTTTAGTGTTCGCAAGATGGTGATGATTGCCCTATTGGGTGCAATGTCATTTGTCTTAATGTTTATCGAGTTTCCAATTATCCCGATTACACCGTTTTTGAAGATCGATTTTTCAGATATTCCGGTATTATTGGGGTTAATTATTTATGGTCCAATTGGAGCAATTTGTATCACAGCAATTAAATGCTTGTTACATGCGATTGTCTATGGAATGTCTTTAGGCGAATTAATTGGGGTCGGTAGTAGCTTTTTGGCTTCACTAACCCTAATTGTTCCATATCACTACTTTCTTGGTCGTGATTGGGATAATAAAAAGAAAATGGTCGGTGGTTTAGTAACCAGTACGCTAACAATGACTGTAATTATGTCAGTACTTAATTGGTTGGTGATTTTACCAGTTTATATGGCTGTTTTTGGAATGAAGTTAACGATTCCATTATCAAAAATGGTTTTATTTGGGGTAGTACCGTTTAATATCATCAAAGGACTAGTTGTTGGATTAGTCTTTTGGTTTGTTGCACAACGGTTAAATTATTGGTTAGCTAAACGCGCACTTAAATAATATTTCTTGACGAGGTATTATTTATCGCCTAACTTAATAGAGTAGAGCAAATTATTCAGTGTAAAAGCTGGATAATTTTTATTTTGATCGTATTTAAAAAGAGAATATAAAAGTATAATTAGTTAATGATGAATTCTTTTCAATAAGGAAGTTTTAAAGTGGAAACATATCTAATTACATTATTATCAAATCAACAGCCAAGGCGACAACGAGTTATTGAAAATATCTTAATGAACAGACGTACTTTGACCACGCTTTTTTGGGGATCAAGGTATGGTATTTTGAGTTGGCTAGGAAGTAATCGACAACTTGAGCGAGAACATTTTGATGCCATGTTGAAACAAATGAAGCAGGACGGATTGATTGAGATAAAAAACCAATTCATTCTATTAACGGTACAAGGACAGGCATGTAAGCAGCAATTTAGTGAACAACATTATGTTCCAAGACATGAACAGCAGTATTTAAAATATAACTTAAATGCAGGGTGGCCAAGATTGCTGTTAGCTGGTCAAGTAGTCTCTGAGTTTAGTTATGAAAATATAAAATATGCGCCAATCTCATTTGAAGATCATGAATTAAGGTACGTAAAACAGTGGTTTAACAATAATAAATCAGAGCAGTTTGTTAAAAATTTTAAGCAAGAAGTTAATGAATTTTTGCTAACGTTAAGTGAGACCGAAGCCCAATTTTTTACTGAGTTATTAGTGGGACATGATAGTCCAGGATTATCGATTGACCAACTAACGACTAAACTTTCGATTCCGTTGATTGACGGTGAAGTGATGGCAACGGACTTAATGGTTGGAATAATGGAATTCGCTCATTGTCATCAAACTTTATTAAAGCAATTATTTCAAGATTTAAAATTAGAATCACCAATTAGTCATAGTGGTTATATCACTTATCAGCTATTTCAAGATCAATATTCAATTGAACAAATTGAACAAATGCGACATTTAAAACTCAGTACAATTAGAGAACATTTATTAGAAGCGGCCATTTTCGATGGCGTTAATTTTCCCTATGATCGATTGTTAACTGATCGCCAATTAAAAGCTTTAGCTGTGCAATATACTGGTAATATTGATGACTGGCAATTCAAGATGGTTACTGATGATAAAAATTTAGATTTTTTTGATTTTCGGTTATATCAAATTATGCGGGGGATGCAAAATGAATGAGCAACAATTACATACAATTCTCCAACAAGAATTTGGATTTGATAGCTTTCGACCTGGTCAGCAAGAAGTAATTGAATCAGTTCTCAATGGGAATGATACATTAGCTATTTTGCCAACTGGAGCGGGAAAAACCTTATTATATCAATTCCCAGCGAAGGTAATGGATGGGGTTGTGATTATAATTTCACCATTATTGTCATTAATGCAAGATCAAGTAAATCGATTACGACAGTTAGGTGAAAAAAAGGTTACGATGTTAAGTTCGATTCAAACCTTTGGCCAACAACAAGCAACCTTAAACCATTTAAATCAATTTAAATATGTCTTTGCTTCACCGGAAACGATTACCAAACCAGAAGTTATTCAACACTTACAACGGATTGAAATTGCGATGATCGTAATTGATGAGGCCCACTGTGTTTCACAATGGGGACCAGAATTTAGGCCACAATATCTATTAGTTAAAACACTACTTAAGACTGTGCCACATAAAGTGACATTGATGCTCACTGCGACAGCTACCCAGCGGGTTCAAGGCGACATCCTAATTAAATTAGGTCTAAGTGTGAAACAAGTTACAACAGTTCGTCAATCAGTTAATCGACCTAATATTTTTCTAAGTGTTAATAAAGTTAATTCTGATAAGGATAAGCGAACTGAATTGTTAGGTTTAGTGAATGGAGTTAGTGGTGCTGGAATTATTTATTTTTCAAGTCGGAAACAAGCAACCCAAGTGGCCCAATGGCTTCAAGAACAAACAAATTTGAATGTTGCCGCTTATCATGCGGGGATGAATCAAACAACACGTTATAAAATTCAACATCAATTTATGAATGATGAACTGCAAATCATTTGTGCAACTAGTGCTTTTGGAATGGGAATTGATAAGGATAATGTTCGTTTTGTAGTACATTATCATGTACCAGCTAATTTAGAGAACTATGTCCAAGAAATAGGGCGTGCTGGAAGAGATGGTGAGCAAAGCTTAGCAGTCCTATTATATGCGCCCGGGGATGAATATCTGCAAGTTAATTTAAGTGATTTAACCATTCCTAGCGATGCCGTCGTGAATGATTTTATGGAAAATCGAATTGATAAAAATCAATTAGGTGATATTAGTAATTTACTTAAATTTTATCAAGATCAACATTTACAACCTGAACAAGTGATTAATATTTTTCATCAACAGCGACAAAAAAATCGACAACAATTAGATAAACTATTAGAATATATTAATACATTAGAATGCCGACGCTCAATTATTTTAAATTATTTCAGTGAAAATTTATTGAAACATGATTTAGTCTGTTGTGACGGGCTTGGTAATGATTTAAATATTAATCAACTGGAATTAAAACAAAGTAACAAAAAACTGGTTGAAAATGAATTAAAAAGCTGGCAGAGTAGACTAGGTAAACTATTTTTTGTAAAATCTTAATTAAAAACAAAATGCGGTATGATACAATTAAATAAATGAAGATGTTAAAGGGGGCACGATTAATGAGTGACCGGGAGGATCAAGAAGAAAAAGAAACTAAACCTTGGGAAAAAACTTTTAGTGATGATCAAGATAAGGATCAAGAAGGTAATTTTTCGAGAACTAGGAGACGACAACAAAATTCGCATCATACAATGTTTACAACCATTTTAGTCGTTGCAATTATTGCGCTAGCATCAGCACCAATTATTTATTGGGTGAATCATCAAAGTTCATTTAACCATCCAACTAATACTGAACAAGTAGCTGATTCTTCAAGTAGTAAAAAGAAAAGTTCAGCTAATTCAGCTAAAACTTCAGTTGAAACTAGTAAAGTAACCAGTTCTAAAAAAGCATCAGCAACATCAAAAAAGGAATCAAGTGTTAGCAGTTCTAGTGCTGATGAAAAATATGTGACGGTTGAATCAGGACAAGGTGCATATCGAGTTGCAGTTAATAACGGAATTTCAGTTGATGAATTATATCAATTAAATGGTTTAAGTAGTGGTGCAACGTTAACACCAGGTCAACAAATTAGAGTTAAGTAGGAGTCGAATTATTGATGACAAAAGTATTACAAGTTGCAATTGATGGACCTGCATCAGCAGGTAAAAGTACAGTTGCTAAATTGGTAGCAAAAAAATTTGGATATGTTTATTGTGATACTGGTGCAATGTATCGTGCGATTACAGTGGCTGCGATTCAAGCTAAAGTTGATTTGAATAACGGGTTAGCAGTTACTCAAATTGCAAAAGATACTAAAATCAAATTTACACCAGGAAATCCGGTACAACGTGTGTTTATTGGTGATCAGGAAGTTACTGAAGCAATTCGGCAGCCGGAAGTAACAAATAATGTTTCAACGGTAGCTGCAATTGCTGATGTTCGTCAAGAATTAGTCAAGCATCAACAATCAATTGCTGCACAAGGTGGGATTGTAATGGACGGTCGTGATATTGGAACGACTGTCTTACCAACGGCTGAAGTAAAGATATTTATGATTGCTAGTGCTCATGAACGTGCAGTTCGTCGCTATCAAGAAAATATTGCTAAGGGAATTAAAACGCCATTAGATAAATTACAGGCTGAGATTGAACTAAGAGACAAAAAAGATTCAACTAGAGCAGTTTCACCATTGAAACAGGCTAGTGATGCGATCTTGTTAGATACAACTAAATTAGATATTGATGAAGTTGTGGAAGCGATTAGTGAAATAATCATAAAAAAACAAGATGAATTACGCTAAATACTAGCTTTATCTATCGTTTTTAGGTATTATTAAAGTTGTACAGTTGAGTCGCAAGGAGGAAATATTTTTCATGTCTGAAAATGAAGATAGAAACGACCTATTAGATGCTTTAAATAGCGTAGAAGAAGTAAATGTTGGCGATGTTGTTAAGGGTGAGGTACTTACCATTGATGACGACCGACAAGTAATTGTTGGGATCGAAGGCGCCGGTGTTGAAGGGGTTGTTCCCGCAAAAGAATTATCTACAAAACCAGTTGAAAACGTTACTGATGCAGTTAAAATCGGTGATGTATTGGACTTGGTTGTTATTTCAAAAATTGGAAATGACAAAGAAAATGGTAGTTATTTACTATCACATCGTCGTCTTGAAGCACGTAAAGTTTGGGACGAAATTCAAAAGCAAGCTGATAACGGTGAAACAATCACTGGTACTGTTAGCCAAGTTGTTAAGGGTGGCTTAGTGGTTGAAGTTGGTGTTCGTGGATTTGTTCCCGCATCAATGATTACTGATCATTTTGTTGAAGATTTAAATGAATTTAAGGGACAAGAACTTGAATTCCAAATTATTGAAATTGAACCAAGTGAAAATCGTTTGATTCTTTCACATAAAGCTATTGTACAAGCACAACGTAAAGAAGCTGCTGAAAAGTTGTTCGCAACTCTTGAAGTTGGTTCAATCGTTGAAGGTACAGTTGCTCGTATGACTAACTTCGGAGCATTCGTTGATCTTGGCGGTGTTGATGGATTAGTTCATATTTCTGAAATTTCATATGATCGAGTTGAAAAAGCTGCAGACGTACTTGAAAATGGACAAAAAGTTAATGTTAAAGTTCTTTCTGTTGATCAAGAACGTGGACGCATTTCACTTTCAATCAAACAAACTTTGGCTGGACCTTGGGATGATATTGCTGACAAAGCACCTGAAGGCAGTGTCTTAACAGGAACTGTTAAACGTTTGACTGCATTTGGAGCATTCGTTGAAGTATTCCCTGGTGTTGAAGGTTTGGTTCATATTTCACAAATCTCACATAGCCATATTGCTACTCCTGCTGATGTTTTAACACCTGGACAAGAAGTTCAAGTTAAAGTATTAGAAGTTCATCCAGAAAACCAACGTCTTGGTCTTTCAATCAAGGCATTGGAAGAGAAACCAGCTTCTGAAGAGAAACCAGCACAATCACATAACGTGGCTGCTGATGCACCTGAAGAAGAAAGTGGATTTACTCTTGGCGAACTTGCAGGTCAAGCTTTAAAAGATAACAAAGAATAGTCTAATAACATTCGAATAATACTTTAAATTAGGCTGGGATGATTCCCGGCTTAATTTTTGCAATAAAATGAGGTGATAGCATGGCAAATCCTGTCGTGGCTGTCGTTGGACGTCCAAATGTGGGAAAGTCAACGATATTTAACAGAATAGCTGGGGAAAGAATTTCTATCGTCGAAGATACCCCAGGTGTAACACGTGATCGTATTTATGCACATGGTGAGTGGCTTGGAAAAGAATTTAACCTGATTGATACTGGTGGAATTGAAATTTCTAATGCTCCCTTTGTGGAACAAATTAAACAACAAGCTGAAATTGCAATTGATGAAGCTGATGTTATTATCTTTTTAGTTGATATTCAAAGTGGAATGACCGATGCAGATGAGCAAGTTGCTCAGATTCTTTATCGTTCTAATAAACCTGTCGTACTTGCCGTTAATAAAGTTGACAACTTTGAGTTGAGATCGCAAGTGTATGATTTTTATTCACTTGGATTTGGTGAACCATATTCAATTTCTGGTGCACATGGAATTGGCTTAGGTGATTTATTAGATGCCGTGATTGATAATTTTCCTGATGATGGTGTCGTTGAAGAAGATGACAGCATTCGGTTTAGTCTAATTGGTCGTCCTAATGTTGGAAAATCTTCATTAGTTAACGCAATATTAGGTGAAAACCGGGTAATTGTTTCTGATGTAGCTGGAACAACTCGTGATGCAATTGATACTAAGTTTACGAGTGAAAAAGGTGACGAGTATACAATGGTGGATACTGCGGGAATCAAAAAACGTGGTAAAATCTATGAAAACACAGAACATTATGCAATGCTTAGGGCAATGCGGGCAATTGACAATAGTGATATTGTTTTGATGATTTTGAATGCTGAAGAAGGTATTCGGGAACATGATAAACGAATTGCTGGGTATGCTCATGAAGCTGGTCGTGGTGTAATTATTATTGTTAATAAGTGGGATACGATTGAAAAAGATAATCATACAATGCAGGATTTTGAAAATTTAATTAGATTTGAATTTCAATATCTAAGTTATGCACCGATTATGTTTGTTTCGGCAACTACAAAGCAACGATTAACTAAAATTCCAGACTTAGTGAAAGAAGTTTATACACATCATACACGTCGAATTCAATCATCTACATTGAATGATGTCATCATGGATGCAATTGCTGCTAATCCAACTCCAAGTAAGAATGGGAAACGATTACGAGTATTTTATGGTACTCAAGTGGCAATTCAACCACCAACGTTTGTTATTTTTATGAATGATACAGAATTAATGCATTTTTCTTATGAACGCTACCTTGAAAATCAGATCCGAAAAGCATTTGATTTTACTGGTACACCAATTCATTTGATTAAGCGGACACGTAAGTAATATAATCAAGATAGTAAAAGAACACAAACTTAATTTAAGCTTGTGTTCTTTTACTATTGCTATTACTAGTAGTAATAAAATAAAATATTTACTGAATTATTGAAAAAAATTAAAAATATTTAAATTTAATCAGATAAAAACTTAATTAATAAAATGAATGAAAAACATTTTTTTGATAAAAATCTTGTAAATTTGATTAACTTCCTTAATTTTTTTGTTTTTTTATTAAAAAAAGTCACTAAAACCCTTGCCAGTATTGATTTCGTATGATAATCTAGTCATTGAAATGAAGTGCGGTTACCCGTTTTTGTTTCGTTGATTTTGGACCACTCAAAGTCAACATGCAATATATAGATATTTTATATCTATAATTTTGGTTGGGAGGTGAAATTACATGGCAAACAAAGCAGAATTAGTTAACGACGTTGCAGCTGCAACTGGTTTAACAAAGAAGGACGCAACTGCAGCAGTAGATGCTGTATTTGGTTCAGTTCAATCATCTTTATCTAAGGGTGAAAAGGTACAATTGATTGGTTTCGGTAACTTCGAAGTCCGTCAACGTGCTGCACGTAAAGGACGCAATCCTCAAACTGGGGAAGAAATCCAAATTCCTGCAAGCAAAGTACCAGCATTTAAGCCAGGTAAGGCTTTGAAGGACGCTGTTAAATAATTCTATTTAACAATTAAATTCAATGCAACCAGTGTGAATTTATTCATACTGGTTTTTTTGTACAAAAAACTATTAAAAAGATGATTTAACTGCGTAAATGCAAATATTTTGGTATGATTATCCAGGTTAGAAAGGTGGACACGAAATGAGCTATTCAGAGACAATGTTAGATGAATTAAGTAGTGGCCAGTTAGATGCTGCGAAGAAGGCTTTTGCTTTAGCCTTAAGAAATGATGACGATGATACATTATATAGTTTGGCAGAAGAACTTTATGGTCTTGGATTTTTAAACCAGGCAAGAAGAACGTATCTTAAATTGTTAGAAAAATATCCAGATGAGGATCAGTTAAAAACAGCCTTAGCAGATATTGCAATTGATGAAGGAGAAAGCGATGAAGCTTTATCATATTTGGAACAAATCGATGAAAATTCATCAGCATATCTTGAATCATTGTTAGTTGCGGCTGACCTTTATCAAACGCAAGAATTATTTGAAGTTTCCGAACGTAAATTATTAAATGCTTTTGAAATTGCGCCGGATGAACCAGTTGTATTATTTGCATTGGCTGAGTTTTATTACATGATGGGCCAATATGAGCAAGCAATACCATATTACTTTAATCTAATTAAAGCTGGTGAAACGACTTTTGCCCAAGTTGATCTAGCTGGTCGAATTGGAACTGCCGAAGCACAACGGGGGCATTTTGAGCAAGCAATTGGGTACCTACAACAAGTTAAACCGGAATTTAAGTCAAGTAATATTAAATTTCAAACTGGCTTTACTCAATTACAGTTAAAGCAAACTGATGCAGCTATCGAAACGCTAGAGCAACTACGAGAAGCTGATTCACAATACGCATCATTATACCAACCATTATCACAGGCATATGTGCAAAATAGTAATTATGAACAGGCATTGCAAACCTTACAAGAGGGTATGGCGGTTGATGAGTATAATGAAAATCTATACCAAACTGCAGCCGATGTAGCGAGCCATTTAGATGAAACTGATTTAGTTGGTGAGTATTTACTTAATGCACATCAGATTAATCCAGATAATTTAGCGATTATTTTGAAGTATAGTAACTGGCTATTAAAACAAAAACAGTATACTAATAATATTGAGTTGTTAAAACCAATTATTGATCAAGATGAAATTGATCCACAAATGTATTGGAATTTGGCAATCTCATATCGGAATACGGAAAAAATGGATTTAGCAGGTAAGTTCTTTGAAGCAGCCCAACCATACTTTATGGATCAACCTGATTTTTTAAAGGAAGCTACATATTATTATCGCGAAATGGGGATATTCGATGCAATGTTAAGTGTTCTTAAAAAGTACGTTGAATTAGTTCCAGATGATAGTGAAATGGCTTTAATGTTAGAAGATTACGAAATGTAAAATAAACGTCACTCCTGATAATACCGGGAATGGCGTTTATTTTATTTCTAAGACTAATTTTTTATAATATAACAATGATGCGGAATCTAGTTTTAAAATAGTCATTAACTCTAAGTCTGACTTAGTATTTAACATGTTTAATTGAGTCATAATGTAAGCCTGATGAAGTTTTTTTGGACTTAAGTCGATATTTAAATAGGTTTCATCCTTACTTAAGTATTTGTGTAGGCCAGCATTAGATAGTCGTGGTTGGGCTAAATTTACCCGTTGCTTTAAAAATAAATCTTTAGTTTGTTGTCGAAGTTGAAGTGGTTGAATAAAATTAATAAATTGCTTAATAAAGGTTTCTTGATAAGCTTCAGTGAAGTTAATTTGATTAAATTCTTGAAAAAAATTTGGCTGAAGAAATTCTTGAACGTTATATCCCTTATAACATAATAGTAACACCATCTTGGTATATACATGAATTGATTTGTCTTGCAATATTTCTGGGAGTAAGCTAATCCATTTAACGGAATTAGTTATTACGATAGATTTTGTTTGACCATGTAAATTGATGGTTGGCAGGTTGACAGTAAAGCCATGGCTAAATAGAAAATTGAAATAGTGGGTAATTTGAGACAAAAGCTTATTGTAAGTACCGTTAGTAATTGATTGTTCAACTTGTAAATTAGTTAGATAATTAGCAATGTCGCGGTCGAAAACATTTTCAATGGTTGGTTGCTTGGAAAAGCCTGGATTAAATTCAATAAGGTAACTAAAAAAGTTGCTAATAGTTTGACTATAAGTAATTTTAGTTGAATTAGCTAATTTGTCATTATTTAGGTAAGTCTCATATTGTTTTTGGAATGGATAATCTGATTTCAAAGAGTAGTCTCCTTATTTAGTAAACCGTAAAAAGTTACTTTAACTATACATTAAAAAATAACTCGCTGCAAATCCCGCAGCGAAAGACCGTAATAGACCGTTTAATTTAATCACTAAATCTGTTAAGCTTGATAGGTAATTTGTTTGAATAAGGAGAATAATATGACTAAAGTAATTATTGCTGGTTATGCTGGTAAAATGGGACAGAATACTGTCAAAATGGTTCAAGATCATAATGGCTTTGAGTTAGTGGCTGTATATGGTCAGCCTGGTCAAGTTTCTAAAATTGAATTAGGTTCAAAAATACAAATTTTTGATGACTTAAATCAAATTAATGTTGATGCAGATGTTTGGATTGACTTTACCGTGCCAACGATGGTTTTTGAAAATACTAAATTTGCGATTGAACATAATTATTCTCCAGTCGTTGGAACAACTGGTCTAAAAGATGATCAGATTAAAGAATTACAAACAATGGCAGCAGCTAAAAAGTTAGGTGGATTAATTGCACCAAACTTTGGGATTAGTGCAGTATTATTAATGCAATTTGCACAACAGGCAGCCAAGTACATGCCGGATGTAGAAATTATTGAAATGCATCATGATCAAAAACTTGATGCACCAAGCGGAACCGCATTAAACACGGCTAAATTAATTAGCCAAGTACGACCTTCACATCATCAAGGTAATCCTGATGAAAAAGAAACGATTGCTGGTGTTCGTGGTGGCGAATATGATGGGATTCCTATTCATGCAGTTCGGTTGCCAGGATTGATTGCTCATGAACAAGTTATGTTTGGTGCTACGGGTGAAGGATTAACGATTAGACAAGATAGTTTTGATCGAATTTCATTTATGAGTGGTGTTGCCGTGGCCGTTGAAAAAATAACTAATGAAAATGAATTATTTGTAGGACTTGAAAATATTTTATGATAATTAAAAACTTGCCAATTGAATTTGAAGAAGCACGTCCCATTATGCGAGCAATTGAAGATGCTGGCTATGAGGCTTATTTCGTGGGCGGAAGTGTTCGTGATACCATTTTGGGTCACGCAATTCATGATGTCGATATTGCAACCAGCGCATATCCAGAGGAAATAAAAAAAATATTTAACCACACGGTTGATACTGGAATTGAGCATGGAACAGTAATGATTCTTGATCATGGCGAAGGTTATGAAACTACAACTTTCAGAACTGAATCAGGATATCAAGACTTTAGGCGACCAGATGAAGTAACTTTTGTCCGTTCATTAAAAGAAGATTTAAAGCGACGTGATTTTACAATTAATGCGTTGGCAATGCGTGAAAATGGGGAAGTAATTGATTTGTTTAATGGCTTAGATGACTTAGATAATCACATTATTCGGACCGTTGGTGAAGCATATGAAAGATTTCATGAAGACGCACTAAGAATGATGCGTGCTGTTCGATTTGCTGGACAATTAAATTTTAAAATTGAACAAAAAACATTATTAGGAATTACAGAAAATGCATCGCTACTTGAAAAAATAGCAGTTGAACGAATTAGAGTTGAGCTTGAAAAATTATGTATGGGTCAATATGTTCAATTGGGAATGAAGCCATTTGTAACAACGAAGCTTTATCAATATTGTCCAGAAATGATACCTTATTATGATGTACTAAGTCGATTAAGTAACACCTCAATTCCTGAACTAAAGTCAGACACAGAAGTCTGGTCATTTATTACCTATGCAATAGAATTGAATGGCAGTGACTGTTCACACTTTTTAAAAGCTTGGAAGACTTCTAATCAAGTAATCTCTGATGTTCTAACAATTCATGACGTAATTAATGCAATTATGACCAATAAACTTGATGAAATGGTTATATATCAAGCTGGTTTGGAACGGTCATTAGTTGCACAAAAATTATCAGTCTTTTTTGAAGGCAACGTAACTGCTAATGTGATTAAAGAAATAGCCGCGGCCTTACCAATTAAAAGTAAGAGTGATTTAAAGGTTGATGGTGGACAACTAATTAAACAATTAGGGATTAAGCCAGGACCGTTGGTGGGTAAGCTATTAGTTATCCTTGAAAATCAAGTTGTTAGAGGTATTCTAACAAATGATGAAGCAACATTAATAAAATTTGCAACACAGATAGCCGCAGAAGAGGGATAGCATGCAAACATTTAGAGCAGATGAATTAACCAGTACATATGGTGAAAAAACATTATTTGAAAAAATATCTTTCTTAATTAACGAAAATGATCGAATTGGTTTAATTGGTACAAATGGTTCTGGAAAGACTTCATTATTGAATGTCATTAGTGGTCAGGTGGGAGCAGAAGCTGGCAAAATTACTACACCAAATGATTATTCGATTGGTTATTTAAAACAACAGCCTGAATTAGATGAAAATTTAACAATTCTAGATTCAATCTTTTCTGGAGCACAAAAAGTATTTGCGACGATTCGAGTTTATGAAGAGGCATTGGAAGAGTATAGCTTAAATCCTGAAAATGAGACGGCTATTAATCATTTTACTCGTGCTCAGGCTCAAATGGATGCTCAAGATGCTTGGGCTGCTGAAAACGACGTTAAAACGATTTTAACGCAGCTTAAGATTACAAACTTAAATCAAAAAGTTTCAACTTTGTCAGGTGGACAGAAAAAGCGGGTTGGCTTTGCTCAAATTTTGATTCAAGCACCTGATTTATTGTTGCTAGACGAACCAACTAACCATTTAGATTTAGATTCAATTGTTTGGTTACAATCATTTTTAAAATCTTATCGTGGTGCAGTAATTATTGTGACTCATGATCGTTATTTCTTAGATGAAGTCGCCAATCAAATTTGGGAATTGTCATTTGGTGATTTGTATAAGTATTCAGGTAACTATCAAAGCTTTGTTACGCAAAAGGCTGAACGTGTTACTTTAGAAGCAGAACAAGAACATAAGCAGACACAGTTGTATCAAAAAGAGCTTGCTTGGATGAAAACTGGTGCTAAAGCCCGGTCAACTAAACAAAAAGGTCGGATTAACCACTTTAATGAATTGCAAGACTCAGTTGGTAATTTAAAAGTTGATGAAAATATTGCAATTGATTTAGGACAACAGCGTCTAGGAAAAGATGTAATTGAAATATCTAATGGTGACCTTACATTAGGTGGACATAAAATTTTAGCTGATTTTAGCATCTTGATTCAAGCTGGTGATCGCATTGGAATTACTGGAGAAAATGGAACTGGTAAATCAAGTTTATTAAACGTGATGGCAGGGAAATTACCACTTGATGATGGTGTCATTAAAATTGGTGAGACAGTTAAACTGGGATATTATACACAGCAAACGGAACCAATTGACGAAGATAAACGAATGATTAGTTATTTGAGTGAAGTTGCTGAAACAGTTACGGATTCAAATGGGGATTCAGTCAGTTCAGCGCAACTGTTAGAAAGATTTTTATTTCCAAAAGCAATGCATGGAACTTTAATTAGAAAATTATCCGGTGGTGAAAAGCGACGAGTATTCTTGCTTAAAATTTTAATGTCGCAACCGAATGTTTTATTATTAGATGAACCAACCAATGATTTAGATATTGGGACACTAACAATTCTTGAAGATTATCTAGATACATTTGCCGGAACTGTAATTACGGTATCACATGATCGCTATTTCTTGGATAAAGCAGCAGATCAATTAATGGTCTTCAGTGGACAAGGCAAAATTGATAGTTATAATGGTTTGTATACTGACTATCTAGCGAAACAAAATGAGGATACTAAGGCACCAGTTAAAGTCGAAAAAGTTGAAAAAAGCAGTGCTGTTAGTAAGACTTCGAAAAAGAAATTGACCTATTCAGAACAAAAAGAATGGCAAACAATTGAGGCTGAAATTGAAGCGTTAGACGAAAAACAAAGTGAACTAAAACGCTTGATGGAAGAAAATGGGGCCAATTATACTAAATTATCTGAATATCAAGAACAGTTAACAACTGTAACTAAAGAAGCTGACGAAAAAATGGCTCGTTGGGAATATTTAAGTGAATATGCTGATTAGTAATCAATAGGGGGAACTTCGATGACCACAACTACTAACGAAGAACAATATCTGCAACTTGCAAAAGATGTTTTAGCTCATGGCAATGAAAAAAGCGATCGAACTGGTACTGGTACACATTCATTATTTGGTTATCAAATGAGATTTGACTTATCACAGGGGTTTCCGTTATTAACAACTAAAAAAGTGCCATTTGGATTAATTAAAAGTGAGTTACTTTGGTTCTTACGTGGTGATACTAATATTCGCTTTTTGTTAGAGCATAAAAATCACATTTGGGATGAATGGGCCTTTAAAAAATGGGTTGAAAGTGATGAATATACTGGACCGGATATGACTGATTTTGGTTTACGTGCAGAAAAAGATGCTGAATTTAAAACAAGTTATTTAGCTGAAAAAAAGCAATTTTGTGAACGAATTTTAAATGATGATGAGTTTAGTAAAAAGTTTGGTGATTTAGGATTAGTTTACGGTAGTCAATGGCGTAATTGGCAAACCATTAATGGTAATTCAATTGATCAAATCAAAAATGTTATTGATCAAATTAAAAATACACCAGATTCTAGACGAATGATTGTATCTGCTTGGAATCCAGAAGATGTACCTAATGTGGCATTACCACCATGTCATACAATGTTCCAATTTTATGTGGCAGACGGTAAGTTAAGTTGTCAATTATATCAGCGTAGTGGTGATATCTTTTTAGGAGTTCCATTTAATATTGCCAGTTATGCGTTATTAACTCATTTAATTGCGAAACAATGTGGCTTAGAAGTTGGTGAATTTGTGCATACATTGGGTGACGCCCATATTTATAATAATCATATTGACCAAATTAAAACGCAGCTAACTCGGACACCTAAGAATGCTCCAACACTAGTATTACCAGATGAAATTATAGCTCTTGATCAGCTTGATATTAATGATATTAAGCTTGAAGGTTATGATCCTGATCCAGCCATTAAAGCACCAGTGGCAGTTTAAATTATTAGGTAAAAAGGCAGTCGACAATCAAATTTGTTTACTGCCTTTTCTAAAATTATGGAGGAATATTATGATTAGTTTTATTTGGGCAGAAGATTTAGATGGGTCAATTGGTAAAGACAATACAATGCCTTGGCATTTACCGGCTGATTTAAAACATTTCAAGCAATTGACGGTTGGGAAAACCATTGTAATGGGAAAAAATACTTATTTATCATTAGGGAAACCATTACCTAATCGACGAAACATTGTCGTTTCTCGTTCACTGTCAACAGTAGCTGGAGTCGAGATTGTCCGTTCAATTGATGAACTACAAAAAAAGCTGAATGAGATTGATGGTGAGGTTGTAATCATTGGTGGCGCTAAGATTTTTGCTGAAACATATCCAATAGTAGATCGTTTATATCGAACGGTTATTAGGGACCGATTTGATGGTGAGACAAAAATAATCGCCATCGATTATAATCAATGGCGACTAATTGAGAAGCAAGATTTTGAACCTGATGAAAAAAATCATTATTCATATACGTTTGAAACTTGGAATAGAATTTAGACGTATAACAAGATTGAAAAATACATGGTTGCTGATCCAGCTAATACAAAGAAATGCCAGATTAAGTGAGAATAGGCGGTTGGTTTTAGATAAACTAACGCACCTAATGTATACAAAATTCCGCCAGATAATAATAGATAAAATCCAACAGGTGATAATGCATCCCATAATGGCTTACCTGCAAACAAACACATCCAGCCCATAATAATATAAATAATTGTTGAAATTGGACTCACTTTATTTAGCCAAATACTTTTATAAACGACTCCAGCAATTGTCATGGCCCAAATAATCCCGAACATGGTCCACCCATACCAGCCACCAATTGAAATTAAGCAGTATGGGGTATAGGTTCCAGCGATTAATAGAAAAATCATGGAATGATCAAATACTTGGAACAAGTGATAGGCTTTAGTAAAAACTAACGAGTGAAACATGGTAGATGCCAGGTAAAATAAAACTAGAATACTACCATAGACAGAAAAGGCAATAATTCTCATTGGACTTCCGGTCTGTACTGATTTGATAACTAATAAGACTAATCCGACAATTGCTAAGGCGGCTCCAATACCGTGAGTTACCGAATTGCTGATTTCGATGATCATAGTTTTTTTCGTTTTTGTTGGTTGCATAATTTTCCTCCAGAAAATAGTTAATTGAAATGAAATCGTATATGAATTCTGCTATACTTTATGGTATCGAATAAAATATTTAAACAAAGTATTATGAACCGGTTCATCTGGTTCGTTACACTAGATGAACTATAACACATAATACATTTGTAAGGAAGAGTGGTCAAGTCATGGCTAACATTAAAATTGTCACAGATTCATCTGCTGGTTTAACTGAAGAAGAAATTAAACAATATAATATTACGATTGTTCCTTTGTCTGTAATGATTGATGGAACAATTTACGTCGAACGTGAAACAATTACTGCTGAAGAATTTCCTGATGTTATGGAAGCTGCTAAATCGTTACCTAAAACATCTCAACCACCAATTGGTAAGTTTGTTGATGTCTTTGATCGATTGGGCAAAGATGGTAGTGAAGTCCTTTGCGTTAATATGATGGAATCTATCAGTGGGACTGTTCATGCAGCAGAACAAGCAGCTGCTATGAGTTCAGCTGAAGTTACAGTTGTGGATAGCCAAGTAACTGATCGTTGTTTAGCTTTTCAAATTATTGAAGCCGCTAAATTGATTGAACAAGGTGCTGATATGGCAGAAGTATTGGCAAAAATGGAAAATGTTCGTGATACAAGCAAAATTTATTTAGCAATTATGAAGTTAGATAACTTAGTTGCTGGTGGAAGAATTAGTCGTTTTTCAGGAGCATTGTCAAACTTACTAAATATTAAATTAATGTTAGAAGTTGTTAAGGGTCAAATTGAAATTAAGCTTAAAGGCCGTGGTATGAAACCAATCAATAAATTCTTGAATGACGTTTATGCAGACATGGCTGCCGGTAAAAAAGTTACAGGGATTGGAATTTCTCATGTTCGTGGTGGAGCTGAAGTTGAAAAGATGAAAGCAAAACTTACTGAATTATTCCCGGATATTAAGATAGTTGAACGTACAACGGTTCCAATTATTGCAACCCATACTGGTATGGGTGCATACTGTTTGTTGTATTATACTGAATAAGCTACAATTATAAGGCTGGCACAAACCTAGGTTTGTACAGCCTTTTATTATGAGAGAAGGTGGATTTTTGATGAAAAAGCGGATAGGAATAGTCACAATTTTAATAGTTATTGTGCTAGCTGTCGGTGGATTTTCATACCTACAATTAACTAAGAATGATACGAATACAACGATTACTAAACAAACTAAATCAAAAACCAAAGCAACAAAAAGCAAAATAAATTTAGTTGCTCTAGGGGATTCGTTAACTCAAGGTGTAGGTGATCAGTCAAAAAATGGTGGTTATGTTGGTATCATCAAGAAAAAGTTAGCATCGAGTTATGATGTTAAAGTTAATACAAGTAATTACGGTGTGTCTGGGGACCGTTCTGATCAGATTTTAGATCGTTTGGACAGTAGTAAAAAATTCCAAAATAAGCTAAAATCTGCTGATGTAATCGTAATGACGGTTGGTGGTAATGATTTATTGCAATTATTGCAGAAAGTAGTTTTTTCAAGTTCATCAAGTGAAATCACATCCAGTTTAAAAGCCGGATCTAAAACCTATGATAAAAAATTGAATCAATTATTAACTCAGGTCAGAAAATATAACACTGATGCTCCCATTTTTTTGTTTAGTATTTATAATCCATTTTATGTTTATTTTGCGCAAGTTGATTCGTTAACTAATTCGGTTCAAGAATGGAATGAAACTAGTAAAGAGACTATAAGTAATTATGGTCCAGCATATTTTGTTGATATTAATAATTTAATGTCTCATGGACAATATACAACTAAAGAAGAGCAAGCTAAATTAGCTAAAGATGATGCAGCAGCTAATAGTCAAAGTAAATTGACCCAAAAAGTTACCACTAAAATTATGAATGAAAGTAATAAAAACTTGAACAAATATATTTCAACTGATGATAATTTTCACCCAAACCACTTAGGATATCAAAAAATGAGTGATAAACTATTAAGTGTTATGAAGTTACATAATAGTTGGTTTGAAAAATAGATAGGAGTACCATGAGAGACTCGAGAAAAAAGACTAATTTAAAAAAACGAGAACGTAACATGTGGAAATGGGCTTTTGGTTGTGTAATCGCCTTAATTGTAATTTTAATTGCATATGTCATGATTCAAGTTACTGCACCGGTTGAAAATGCTAATGAATCTGATGCACTGGCAACTAATAAAACGACTTTTAACGTAAAATTAAATTCAACTCAAGTAAATGCATTAGCTGATAATTACTTAACTCGTTTACAAAATAAACAAAATTATAGTTTTATTGTTGGTAAACAATATGCCACAGTTTCTGGAAGTACGAAATTTTTAGGAGCTAAGGTTGCCTTTGCAGTTAATTTTGTCCCAGTTAAGCAAAAAGATGGGAATGTTTTACTAAAAGCTAAGGGTATGTCAGTTGGACGGCTTAATTTACCGGCTACTTACGTTCTAGGGTACATTAGTAAGAATAATAAGCTACCTGAATGGGTAACAATTAATCAACGTAAAAAGACGGTTTTATTGGATTTAAACAAGTATAGTAAGAAACAATCTGTTCATTACGCAGCCAAAAAGATTGATTTAGCGAATAAAGAATATATTTTCTCAATTACTATTCCCAAACAATAGGAGGATAATGATGCGACTTAGCTTTTATCAATTTTTGATGACACAACGAAATCCGAATGGGGCAGATGAGGTTGAGCAATTTGCTAATAATGCCTTTTTTGATATGTTATTCCCTAAACAGTCTCATGATTTTGACGAAGTTTCTCATTACCTTGAAGATAATGCTCGCTACTTACCATCGATGACAATTTTTGATGAAGCATGGAAACGATATTTAGAAAAGATGAATTAGGAGAATAATATGCGTGTAATACAATGGTTCCCTGGTCATATGGCCAAAGCCCTACGACAAATTAGAGAGCAAATGCCATTAGTTGATATTGTGTTTGAATTAATCGATGCCCGAGTTCCTTATTCATCACAAAATCCAGAAGTAAAAAAAGCTATGGGTGACAAACCACGTTTGATAATCATGACGAAACTAGACTTAGCGGATCCTAAAGTGATCGAGGAATGGATTAAATATTTTGAAACTCAAGGACAACCGGTTTTAGCATTAGACTCTCGTGAACATAACGTGGCAAAGATAGTTACTAAAAAAACCCAAGAAGTTTTGCACGAAAAATTAGCCTTACAAAAACAAAAGGGTATGCAAGATAATAAAGCGATTCGGGCAATGTGTGTGGGAGTTCCCAACGTTGGTAAATCAACACTTCTTAACCATTTAGTACA
Source organism: Paucilactobacillus oligofermentans DSM 15707 = LMG 22743 (assembly GCF_001434315.1). Classification (GTDB taxonomy): domain Bacteria; phylum Bacillota; class Bacilli; order Lactobacillales; family Lactobacillaceae; genus Paucilactobacillus; species Paucilactobacillus oligofermentans. Next base: position 274,509 of record NZ_AZFE01000032.1, read on the forward strand.
AAAGAACGTTGCTAATACTGGTAACCGACCTGGAGTGACAACTGGTCAACAATGGTTACGATCAACTGATGATTTGGAATTGTTGGATACACCAGGAGTTTTGTGGCCAAAATTTCAGACTCAATTAATTGGTAAAAAGATGGCATTATCAGGCGCAATTAAAGATACGTTATACAGCAAAGATGATATCGGTTTGTTTGCAATTGCACATTTGCGTTCAACTAATCCAACTGCGCTTGTTGAACGTTATCATTTACAAACAGCTGATGTTGATGAATCTGTAACTGATGCGGATGTATTACTAACAATTACCAGTAAATTAGGATTCAAGGATGATTATGATCGCGCCAGTGAACGAATAATTTTTGATTTACGTAAAGGTAAGTTAGGACGATTTACTCTTGAAACACCAACTGAGATTGAAGAGGAATTGAAAAAAATTGAAGCTGACCATAAGTAAAATTAAGCAAAAATTAAATGAGATTGATAATCCAAATGACGCTTTCATTCATGAACTTCAAGATGATGAACGTAAAGGTACGAAAGCGGCATTACTAAGCTTTAACCGACGGATCGAACGTTTAAAGAAAGCCAAGGATGCTTTTAAGTTACGATTTAAATTTGAAAATGAATTTTGGTCACAAGGTCATCAATATGTTGCTGGTATGGACGAGGTTGGACGTGGACCACTGGCTGGACCAGTAGTTACTGCAGCGGTTATTCTAGATAGTACTTTTGATTTAATTGGTGTAACTGATTCAAAACAATTAACTGCTCATGAGCGTGAAAATCTTTATTTAAAAATTATTAATGAAGCCGTGGAAGTTAATTTATGCGTTAAAGATCAAGATTTTATTGATCAGCATAATATTTATCACGCTACCCAATTAGCAATGATTGAGACCATTAAAGGATTAAAACATCAGCCAAGTCAAATTATTGTTGATGCAGTGCCATTAGATCTTGATATTCCACAAACAACCTTGATTAAAGGTGATCAAAAGAGTATCAGCGTGGCAGCAGCTAGTATTGTTGCTAAAGAATATCGTGATCACTTGATGGAAACGTATGATAAAATTTATCCAGGTTATGATTTTGCTAATAATAAGGGCTATGGAACGGTTAAACATCTCGAGGGTATGAAAAAGCTTGGAATTACTCCAATTCATCGAATGTCGTTCTCACCAGTTCCAGAATTTAAATAATTTAAATTAACTTCTTACATCGTATTTATTATGTAGGAGGTTTTTTATGTTAAAAAAATTATTTTTGTTAAAGATTCATTTGTGTAAAGGAATCGGAATGATGACGGAACAAAAACTTTTCATAGCTTTTAAATACAGTTTGTATAATACAAGCATTTTGGAATGTTGCCAATTAGCCGGTTTATCAGTAAAGATTACAGAAAAAATATTAACTAATTGGAACACACAAGAACTGGCTGATGACGTTCAGCGTCATTGGTTGGAATGCCAGTTTATTACGATTTTAGATGATGACTATCCAGAACAATTAAAGGAAATTTATTGTTCACCCATCGTTATTTTCTATCGCGGGAAAAAAGAATTATTAAATACCAAAATATTGGGAGTGGTTGGTGCAAGAAAAAGTACAACGTATGGTAAACAAGTATTGAATGAAATTCTACCGTCAATCGTTGATAAATCAATTACAATTGTTAGTGGCTTAGCAACTGGTATTGATGGAATTAGTCATCAAATTACACTTAATAACGATGGTAATACAATTGGTGTAATAGGGACTGGAATCGATATCGTTTATCCACGAATGCATCAAAACTTACAAAGCCAAATGGAATGCGAAGGATTAGTAATTTCCGAATACCCACTTGGAACTCAACCATACCGATCACATTTTCCAGAAAGAAATCGAATTATTGCAGGCTTAAGTGAAACTTTATTAGTTGTTGAAGCAAAAACTAAAAGTGGTAGTCTAATTACTGCTAATTTAGCATTGCAAGAAAACCGCAATGTGTGTGCAATACCAGGGAAAATCACGGATCCATTTTCATCAGGTTGTAATGAGTTAATTGCGGCAGGGGCGAAGCCAATTTTATCGGTAAATGATGTGTTAAATGAGTTTTTGATTTGACAATCGTTTTTTTCTGAAATATGATGTTTTGTGTTTGATACATCGTATTAATGAAGAAAAGATATGTTAGGAGCATTATTAATGCCAACAAAATCAGCAACTAAACCAAAAAAAACAACAAAGAAACGCGCTAAGGTTAAAAAGAATCTTGTGATTGTTGAATCACCTTCCAAAGCCAAAACAATTGAAAAGTATTTAGGTAGTAGTTATAAAGTTGTAGCTAGTATCGGTCATATTCGTGATTTACCTAAAAGTCGCATGGCCGTTGACTTTGAAAATGATTATGAACCAGAATATATTTCAATTCGTGGTAAAGGTGATATTATCAAGTCACTCCGTAAAGATGCTAAAAATGCCAAAGCTGTTTATCTTGCATCTGATCCGGATCGCGAAGGTGAAGCAATTGCTTGGCACGTGTCTAATATTCTAAAACTTGAACCAGATGAAATTCATCGGGTAACGTTTAATGAAATCACTAAAGAGGCTGTTAAAGAAGCCTTTAAAGAACCACGCGGTATTGATATGGATTTGGTTGATGCTCAACAAGCCCGTCGGATTTTAGACCGAATTGTTGGATATTCAATTAGTCCTATTCTATGGAAGAAAGTTAAAAAAGGTCTCAGTGCGGGACGAGTACAATCAATTGCCTTAAAGTTAATTATTGATCGTGAAAATGAAATTAAAGCTTTTAATCCAGTTGAATATTGGACGATTGATTCTAAGTTTAAAAAAGGTCGAACAAAATTTGATGCTGCATTTTATGGCGTTAATGGTAAAAAACAAGACTTAGGTGACAATGAAGCTGTTCAAGATATTTTAGGAAAACTTGATCGTAATGGTGATTTTGAAATTACTGACGTTACTAAAAAGGAACGTAAACGTAATCCACAACCACCATTTACTACTTCAACTATGCAACAAGATGCTAACCGAAAGTTAAGTTTTAGAACACGTAAAACAATGATGGCCGCTCAACAATTGTATGAAGGAATTAATATTGGCAAGGGCGGATCTATTGGTCTAATCACTTATATGCGGACCGATTCAACGCGAATTTCTAATGGTGCTAAGCACGAAGCCTCAACTTTTATTCATGAAAAATACGGCGCAGAATATGCAGCTACCAAGCCGGTTAAAGGTAAGCTAGCTGAAGGTGCACAAGACGCTCATGAGGCAATCAGACCTACTTCGGTAATGAGAACTCCTGCTGATATGAAAGACTTTTTGTCTAATGATCAGTACAAGTTGTATAACCTAATTTGGTCGCGATTTGTGGCTAGTCAAATGACACCACAAGTAACTGATACAATGTCAGTTACAATTTCTCAAAATAATGTTGATTTCCGGGCTAATGGCTCTAAAGTTAAATTTACTGGTTTCACAACTATTTACAATAATGGTAATGAGAAAGACAATATTTTGCCCGAGTTAAGTACTGGAGATATGGTTCAATTAGCTCAAACTGATCCAAGTCAACACTTTACTCAGCCGCCAGCAAGATATTCTGAAGCTAACTTAATTAAGGCGTTAGAAGAAAATGGGGTTGGACGACCATCAACGTATGCTCCAACCTTAGATACAATTCAACGTCGTTATTACGTTAAAATTGTTTCAAAACGCTTCGAGCCAACTGAACTTGGTGAAATTGTTAATAAAATTATCATCGAACAATTTCCAGATATCGTTGATGTCAAGTTTACGGCTAAAGTTGAAGGCGAACTTGATGAAGTTGAATTAGGTAAGGAAAAATGGGTCAAGGTTATTGATCAATTTTACAAACCATTCGCTAAAGAGGTTTCGGTTGCTGAAGAAGAAGTCGAAAAAATTGAAATTAAAGATGAATTAGCTGGGATTGATTGCGATATTTGTGGAGCTCCATTAGTTGTTAAAATGGGTAAGTATGGTAAATTCTTTGCCTGTTCCCGTTTCCCAAACTGTCGTAATACTAAAGCAATCGTTAAAGATACTGGAATTACTTGTCCAACATGTCATGAAGGTACAATTGTTGAACGTAAGTCTAAAAAGAATCGTGTATTCTTTGGCTGCTCGCGTTATCCAGACTGTGATTTTGTATCATGGGATCGACCAATCGGCCGTGATTGTCCTAAAGATGGTCATTACTTGGTTGAGAAAAAAGTTAAAGGTGGCAAACAAGTTATTTGTCCAAATGGCGATTACGAAGAAGAAATCCAGAAATAATATATTTGAAATTGTCCTCATTCTCTGCTATCGTGCAGTCATGGGGGCTTTTTGTATGAGCAAAAATTTAGAAGAATTATTTTTACAATATCTTAAAGTAGAGCGACAATATTCAAGTGACACGATTGTCGCTTATCAAGAAGATATGCAAGACTTCAGCCAATTTTTAACCGATAATGGTGGAATGAAAAAATGGATAGCAATTGATAAATTAGATGTTCAAGTCTATCTATCCTATTTAAATGATCAACACTATGCTAGGAATACCATTTCTCGACGTATTTCAAGTCTTCGATCTTTTTTTAATTTCTTGACTAGAAATGAGCTAGCAACTAAAAATCCATTTGAAAATATTGTTTTAAAAAAACATCAAAATCATTTACCTCGTTTTTTTTATGAACAAGAGATGAATGCATTATTTGAAGCAGCTAAAGGAACTGGGAAACCGCTAGACATTCGTAACGAGGCTATATTAGAATTACTATATGGTACAGGAATGCGGGTGAGTGAGTGTACAGGTCTAACGTTAGGACAAATTGATTTTGCTACCCATATGATTTTAGTACGTGGTAAGGGTGATAAAGAACGTTACGTAATGTTTGGTAGTTATGCGGAACAAGCGCTAATTAAATATTTTGAAGCTTGTCGGACGCCACTAATGGCCAAATATAACCACGAACATCAGATTGTATTTATTAACCAACATGGCGAACCGATTACTCCAACTGGAGTAGAATATGTCTTGAATCAAGTAATTAAAAAGAGTAGTCTAACTGCAGATATTCATCCCCATATGTTACGGCACACGTTTGCCACACACATGTTAAATAATGGGGCTGATTTACGGACAGTACAAGAGTTATTAGGTCACTCAAGTCTGTCAACCACACAGATTTATACCCATGTAACAACCGAACATTTACAAAGTGATTATCAAAAATTTTTCCCACGGGCAAAAAAGGAGAACTAATATGATTACACTAGATAATGGCAATTTAACCGTTAAGATTGATGAACAAGGGGCACAGTTACGAAATATCTTTTGTCCTGAAACGCAAATTGAGTACTTATGGCAAGCTGATCCAAAGTTTTGGGGTAGAACATCACCAATTCTTTTTCCGATCGTTGGTCGGCTAAAAGATAACAAATATACATATCAAAATGAATCATTCGAGATGGAACAACACGGATTTGCGCGCGATGCTAACTTTACAGTTGTTGATCATAAAGATACGTATGTCATTTTTGAATTAAAAAGTAATGCAGAAACATTAGCAATGTATCCATTTGAATTTGAACTTCGGGTAGCATATGAATTAACTGATGATAATCAAGTCACGGTTAATTTTGTGGTATCAAATCATAGTGAATTTGAAATGTTGTATTCAATAGGTGCCCATCCAGGATTTAATGTACCTTTGACTGCAGATGATACTTTTGAAACGACTAATGTTAGTGTGGAACCAAATTGTAAGTTTGCACAAATTCCTTTAGTTGGACCATATAATGACGCTAAAAATCCTAAAACCTTAGATTTTACTCAACATTTAAACCTGGATCATGAATTATTTAAGCAAGATGCATTAATTTTAGATTTGCAAAAACAACCGGTTCAAATAAAGTTACAAGGAACTAATTCTGAACATGGGGTAAATGTTAATGTTGATCAAGCACCATACACGGGTATTTGGTCACCTTATCCGGTTGAATCACCATTTGTTTGTATCGAACCATGGTGGGGCATTGCGGATAGTATTGATACTAATCAACGAATAGAAGATAAAATGGCGATGAATAAATTATTACCATCAGCTAGTGAAGAACATGGATATTCAATCTCGGTATTCTAAATAAAAAAGGTTATGGATTTAAAACTATTTATAGTTTTAAATCCATAACCTTTTTAAATTATTATTGATGTTTATTACGTAAGTAGTTACCTAAGCCAAATGGCACCATGGATTCAGTCCCAGTTACAATTCGTTTAAAGTTACCACGATGTCGTAAAATTACTACAATTGATAGAAAACTAGCAATGATTGCAAAAATCCAATCTTGCATGACAATAGCCACAATTGCTGTAATCGTAATACCTAAAACGCTAGCGACGCTTGCCATACTAGACAAACAAAGTGTGATAATAAAAATTGAACTAGCCATTAAAAATAGTAACGGGTTATAAGCGAGTAAAATACCAGCACTGGTTGCTACAGCTTTACCACCTTTGAAGTGATCAAAAATTGAAAAGGTGTGTCCTAGAGAAGCAAAAACCCCAATTAATAAAGGATTAATATCACTACCAATTATAAGTGGCTGACTAGCTGCCAGGGTTCCTTTTAAAATATCGATTAACAAAACGGCAACGCCAGCTTTTTTACCGAAAACTCTAAATGTATTCGTTGTACCACTATTTCCGCTACCTTCATTATGAATATCAACATTAAAAAAAATCTTTCCGATCCATACCCCTGATGGAATTGATCCAATTAGGTAGGCGATAACTATCATTATTGCTATTTGCATTATTAAATTACTCCTTCAAATTCGTCCTGTTAATTCTATCATTTCAAACGGCATTTGAAAAATATTTTTACAAAATATGGTAATCAATTAGAAAATAGTTGTAACTTAGGGGTAGTTTGTTTTATCATCAGAATTGGTATTTAAAAATTTGGTCAAGCATTTAGACCGAAAAACAGATATAATTAAATGTGTTATTACTCGAAATCTAATTTCGAAGTCGCAAGGAGTCTTTTACATTGGCAAAAAATAAATATGATGATTCTTCAATTCAAGTACTAGAAGGATTAGAAGCGGTTCGAAAACGACCAGGAATGTATATAGGTTCAACTGATGCACGGGGATTGCATCATTTAGTTTACGAAATTGTTGATAATGCAGTTGATGAAGCATTATCTGGTTTTGGTGACGAAATCAATGTCATTATTGAAGCTGATAACTCAATTACCGTTCAAGATCATGGACGCGGTATGCCAGTTGGAATGCATGCATCTGGTGTACCGACTGCCGAAGTTATTATGACAGTTTTACATGCAGGTGGTAAATTTGGCCAGGCAGATGGATATAAAACGTCTGGTGGATTACATGGTGTTGGGGCATCTGTAGTTAATGCACTTTCGACACATGTGACGCTTAAAATTGTTCGTGATGGAATCGAATATGAAGAGCAATTTGCAAATGGTGGACATCCAGTAGGAACCTTAGAAAAATTAGGAACTACCAAAAAGCCTAATGGGACAATGGTTACTTTTAAACCAGATAGCTCAATTTTTTCAACAATTGTTTATAATTATGGGATTTTATCTGAACGATTACGAGAATCTGCTTTCTTACTAAAAGGAATTAAAATTACTTTAACTGACAAACGAGCTGGTCAAGAAAAACAAGATATTTTCTTGTTTGATGATGGAATTAAGGCTTTTGTTAATTATCTAAATGAAGATAAAGACGTTTTAGGTGATGTTTTATACTTTGATGGTATGAGTGAAGGCGTTGAAGTTGAAGTTGAAGTTGCTGCACAATACAATGATGGATATTCTGAAAATGTACTGTCATTTGTTAACAACGTGCGAACACCAGATGGTGGAACACATGAAGCTGGGATGCGGTCTGCTTGGACGAAGGCTTTTAATGAATATGCCCGTAAAGTAGGTCTATTAAAGGAAAAAGATAAAAACCTTGAAGGTAGCGATGTTCGTGAAGGACTTTCAGCGGTTATTTCGGTTAGAATTCCAGAAAATATTTTACAATTTGAGGGTCAAACTAAAGACAAATTAGGTACTCCGGAAGCTCGTAAGATTGTTGATACAGTTGTTAATGAGCAATTGGGCTACACTTTGATGGAAAATGGCGAATTTGCACAAATGCTGATTCGTAAATCATTAAAGGCTCGTGAAGCTCGTGAAGCGGCTAGAAAAGCTCGTGATTTGTCACGTACTGGTAAGAAAAAAGGTAAAAAAGATGGGCTCTTATCTGGTAAGTTAACGCCAGCGCAATCTAAAAATGCGGCTAAAAATGAATTATTCTTAGTCGAAGGGGATTCTGCCGGTGGGTCAGCAAAACAAGGCCGAGATCGTAAATTCCAAGCCATTTTACCATTACGTGGTAAAGTACTGAATACTGAAAAAGCCAAGCTTGATGATGTGATGAAGAATGAAGAATTAAATACTATCATTTATACGGTTGGTGCGGGTGCTGGATCGGAATTTAATCCAGATGATTCAAATTATGACAAAATTATTATCATGACTGATGCGGATGATGATGGGGCTCATATTCAAATTTTATTATTGACCTTCTTTTATAAATATATGCGTCCGATGATTGATGCTGGTAAAATTTATATCGCCTTACCACCACTATATAAATTACAAAAAGGTACCGGTGCTAAGACTAAGATTGCATATGCTTGGACTAATGAAGAGCTTGATACGGTCTCAAAGGATTTTGGTAAAGGCGGTAGTTTACAACGATTTAAAGGTCTAGGGGAAATGAATGCGGATCAATTATGGGATACCACCATGGATCCTGATACTCGGACACTGATTCGGGTCAGAATTGATGATGCTTCATTAGCTGAACGCCGAGTAACTACTTTAATGGGTGATAAAGTTGAACCACGTCGTAAATGGATTGAAGATAATGTTCAATTTACTTTAGAAGAAGCTGGAAGTATTCTTGATAAAACGCAAGAAAAAGCAAATGACAAAGCTGAAGCAGTTGAAGTGGAAACAATTGAAAAAGATTTAACTGAAAATCAAAATAAAGATTCTGTAAAATCAGAGCCAACTATCACCACATGGGATAATAAAGACGATGATGAAGGACAGCTTGATTTATTTAACGAGTAATTTTAAGTGAGGTAACGTTTGTGAGTGGAACGAAAATTGAGGAATTAACCTTAGAAGATGTGATGGGTGACCGTTTTGGCCGTTATTCGAAATCAATCATTCAAGAACGTGCATTGCCAGATATTCGTGATGGACTAAAACCAGTTCAACGACGAATTTTATTTGCGATGAATAAAGATGGTAACACTTATGATAAAGGCTTCCGTAAAGCTGCTAAGTCAGTCGGTAATATCATGGGTAATTTTCATCCGCATGGTGATAGTTCGATCTATGAAGCTCAAGTTCGATTGAGTCAGGATTGGAAATTACGTGCGCCGTTAGTTGAAATGCATGGAAACAACGGATCAATGGATGGTGATCCACCTGCAGCTATGCGTTATACAGAAGCGCGATTGAGTAAAATATCTGGCTTAATGTTGCAAGATATTGAAAAAGACACTGTTGAAATGGTATTGAATTTTGATGATACTGAAAATGAACCAACCGTCTTACCATCAAGAATTCCTAACTTATTAGTTAATGGATCAACAGGAATTTCAGCAGGTTATGCGACGGATATTCCACCTCATAATTTGGGTGAAGTAGTTGATGGCTTAATTTATATGCTTAATCATCCCAACGTGACCCTTGATAAGATAATGGAATTTATTCCGGCACCTGATTTTCCAACGGGCGGAATTATTCAAGGTATTGATGGCGTAAAAAAAGCATATGAAAATGGTCGTGGCAAGATTGTAGTTCGTTCAAAAACCAATATTGTAGAGTTAAAGGGTGGTAAGTCACAAATTAATGTGACTGAAATTCCTTATGAAGTAAATAAAGCTCAACTGGTAAAACGAATTGATGAAATGCGAATCAATAAAAAGGTTGAAGGTATTGCTGAAGTTCGTGATGAATCAGATCGTAATGGACTATCAATTGCCATTGAATTAAAACGCGAAGCTAATCAAGAAGGTGTTTTGAATTTCTTATTCAAAAATACTGATTTACAGGTTAACTATAATTTTAATATGGTTGCAATTGATAATATGACTCCAAAACGAGTTGGAATTTTACGAATGTTATCAGCTTATCTTGAATTCCGAAAAGAAGTCATTATTAAGCGAACTAAATTCGACTTAAATAAAGCTCAAAATCGGATGCACATCGTTGAAGGCTTAATTAAAGCTTTATCAATTTTAGATCAAATTATTACCACCATTCGAGCAAGTAATAATCGTAAAGATGCTAAGCAAAACTTGATTGATCAATTTCAATTTACTGAAGCTCAAGCTGAAGCAATCGTTACGTTACAGTTATATCGTTTATCAAATACAGATGTGACTGAGCTTGAGGATGAACAAGCAAAATTACAAGCTTCGATTGTTAAGTTTAAATTGATTATTGGTGATGAAAAAGAATTATTTAAAGTTCTTAAGCAAGAATTATTAGAAGTTAAAAAAGAATTTGGAACCCCACGTTTGTCTGAAGTGCAATCAGAAGTATCCGAGTTAAAAATTGATACAAAGGTACTGGTACCAGATGAAGATGTAATTGTGATGGTTTCGAAAGATGGTTATATCAAACGTAGTAGTGTCAGATCATTTACTGCTACTGGTGAAGAAGAAAATGGGTTAAAGACCGATGATTATCCAATCCTATTAGAGAAATCTAATACTTTATCCCATTTATTCTTATTCACAAATAAAGGTCATTTAATCTATCGACCAGTTTATGAAATTTCAGATGCAAAGTGGAAAGATACTGGCGAACATATTTCTCAATCTATCGGTTTAGATAACGATGAAAATATTATCGAAGCGATGACCTTTAAAACGTTAGATGAAAGTGGCCAATTCATTGTGGCTACTGATGATGGTTATATTAAACAAACAATGTTTAAAGATTATTTGCCTGGTCGAACATACAAAAATCATCCAAGCGTGTATATTAAACTGAAATCAGAAGATGCTCGAGTTACATCAATAATCTATCGTTCAGTTTCAACTGATAATGAGACTGTTCTGTTAATGAGTTATAACGGATTAGCACTGCGCTTTGATGTTACTGAAGTTCCAGTGAATGGAGCCCGCACATCTGGGGTTAAATCAATGGGACTAAAAGATGATGATCAAGTCGTTAATATGCAAATTGTTAAAGACAATGATAATGTCGCGATTATTACAACCCGTGGAGCCTTTAAGGCAATGAAACTGGAAGAAATACCAGTTACTTCACGTGCTCGAAAGGGTGTTTTAATTTTAAGAGAATTAAAGAGTAGTCCACATCGAGTAGCTGATTTTATTGCTTATGAACCTGATTTTAAGGGAGCATTTGATATCATCACTAATCGACCAACTGTTCAAGAAGTATTATCTGAAGAACATGGATTAGGTTCACGATACTCTAATGGATCATTTATTTTAGACGTTGAAACACAAGGTATTCCAGTCACAATTCGTCAAAAATCATTGGAATTAGTACTTTAAGAATTTCTTTAACAAATTAACACAAAAAAGTTAAATTTTATTCATTAATTTATCTGTTAGTTAGGATAATATAATAATGAATATATGGACTTTATTCTTTGTATTATGAAAACTAATCATTTATAATGATTGGTAGTTATGAATGATGAAGTTAAATTTTAGCTTATATTGAAAGGATTTATTTGTATGGAGAATAGTCGTGGAGTACGCCCCAAAAAGACACAACAAGAAAATATTTTTGCATCAAAAAGTTTGAGTTATTTTTTACAATTAACTCAGACAATGAATTACACACAGGCCGCTCAGATTCTTGGGATAACTCAGCCAGCGTTAACGCAACAAATCAAAAAGCTTGAGAGAATCGTTGGTGCACCCTTGTTTTATTCAGTTGGAAAACGCCTTCGTTTGTCTGAAGCAGGATACACAATGCTACAAACGACTAATCAAGTTTATTCATTACTAAATAAAGCAGCCGATGAAATTCAACAAACCACTAGTGAAAATCATGGTGAGATTCATTTAGGAATTTTATCGTCAATTGAGTCACAAGTTTTTGAAGACTTTGTGATTGATTATTATAAAGAAAATCCTGATATTAAAGTTAGTATTCACATGTTGACACGTCGTGAAATCTGGGCTGCATTAGAGTCTAATCAAATTGATTTAGCCATTATGTATATTCCAGATGCAAGTATAAAAAATTGGAAACCGTATGATTCAAAAGTCATTATGACTGAGAATTTATTATTGATTCACAATAATGAAAAACTTGCTGGCAAGTCAAAAATTAAATTGTCTCGGTTAGATGATCGCAAGTGGGTAACTTACCCAGTTGGATTTTATTTAAATGATGTAATTAGTGATGCATATAAAACTGAAATGGTTGCAACACCTGACGTTGCAGCACGATTTACTCAACCAGCACAAATTTATCATTTCTTAAAAGCAACTGATACGTATACAGCATTACCAGAAAGTTATATTATGTCACGATCAGATCGTGATGAAATTATGACGGCTAATTTTGAACCTAAAATTAAATTTGATTTAGCATTTGTTTATCGAACTGAAAAGAAAGATATTCCACGGATTGATAAATTCTTGACGGAATTTAGTAATTATCTTGAAGACCGTGATTATTTTAAACGTTTAGATGACATTGTTGCTAAAAAAATTCAGAATTCTGATAATGACTACAATAACTAAAAAGGAAGTTTAAAATCTTATGAGTAAAGAATTAGTTTTTGGACATCAAAATCCCGATACAGATGCAATTGTTGCTGCAAAGGCATTTTCATACCTTCAAAATGAAATTGGCTATGATACTGAACCAGTTATGCTTGGTGAAGCTAATGCTGAAACTAAATTTGCTTTTAACCATTTTGGTGAAGAATTACCCCGTATTATTACGACGGCAGCTGATGAAGTTAATTCAGTAATGTTAGTTGACCATAACGAAGCTCCACAAAGTGTAAGTGATATCGCTGATGTTGAAGTAACTCATGTAGTTGATCATCACCGGATTGCTGATTTTGCAACAGCAGGTCCAGTTTGGTATACAGCTCGTCCTGTAGGATGTACAAGTACTATCATTCTAGATTTATTTATTGAAAATGATATTGAAATTCCAGTTAAGTTGGCTGGATTGATGGCTTCCGCAATCATTTCTGACACGTTATTATTAAAGTCACCTACAACGACTGATTTTGATATTAATGCATTAGAAACACTTGCTAAGATTGCTAAGATTGATTCAGAAAATTATGGTCTTGATTTATTAAAGGCTGGTACCGATCTTGATAGTAAATCAGATTTACAATTAGTTGATGGTGATGCTAAAACATTTGAACTTGGTGGTAAGAAATTACGGATTGGACAAGTTAATACTGTTGACTTAGACGACGTTTTTGCTCGTCGTGAAGCATTAGTTACAACCATGAAAGCTGAAATTAATAGTAACGGCTATGATATGTTCTTATTGCTAGCAACTAATATTTTAAACAGTGATTCAAAATTATTAGCAGTTGGTGAACCTAAAGAAACTGTTGCTGCCGCATTTGGTAAAAAGTTTGATACAGATAATACAATGAGTCTTCCAGGAGTGGTATCACGTAAGAAACAAGTGGTGCCTCCATTGACCGATGCATTTGCATAAACTATAAATTTAGTACTCAGTTTAGTCTGAGTGCTTTTTTTATGTCTATATTAATTTAAGTATTAGTTTCATATGATTAATAAAAAGTGATAATTATGATAGAATATAGGCAGGATTTTATTAAAAGGAGGTACATCAAATGGCTGAAGAAAAGGCAATATTTGCAGGTGGCTGTTTTTGGTGCATGGTTGAACCATTTGACTCGCAACCAGGAATCATAAAAGTTTTATCTGGATATACCGGAGGACATACGATTAACCCAACGTATGAAGAAGTTAGTAGTAATAATACTGGCCATACTGAAGCAGTTGAGATTACTTTTGACCCAAAGTTAATTTCTTATCGTCAATTAGTTGAAATTTATTGGCAACAAACTGATCCAACTGACGCAATGGGACAATTTCAAGATCGTGGTGATAATTATCGTCCAGTTATTTTTGTTAATAATGATCAACAAAAACAAATTGCGATTGAATCTAGACAAAATTTAATTGATAATAATCCATTTGATAGTGAAATTGTAACTACAATTGAAGATGCTAAACCATTTTATGCAGCTGAAGATTATCACCAAGATTTTTATAAAAAGAGTCCAGAACGACATGCAATTACAGGTGCACAGCGTAAAGCATTTATTCATGATAATTGGAGTAAATAAGAGATAGGGAAGAGGAAGACGTTTTGGTTCAAACAGCTTTTATATTACTACTTGTAGGAATTGCTGCAGGTACACTAGGTTCTTTACTTGGAATTGGTGGTGGAATGATTGTTACCCCAGTTTTAACAGTTTTTATGGGATTACCAATTCAATATGCGATTGGTGCAAGTATTATTGCGGTCATTGCAACCAGTTCTGGTGCAACGATTGCTTATTTACGTGATGATTTAATTAATTTACGGGTAGCAATGTTTTTAGAAATTGCAACTACTGTAGGAGCAATTAGTGGTGCTTTAATTGCGGGAATTATTCATCCATTATGGTTAGAAACTATTTTCGGACTATTCTTACTATATCAATGTTTTAATATGGTTAAAAAATTACGAGGCAAAGGTAAAAAAGCGGATGCTACAAATGTGCAACCAGATGTTTTATCAACGCAACTAAAATTAAATGGTTCATATCATGATAAAGTTACGATGGAAAAAGTTGATTACGAAGTAACCCATGTTAAAGGTGGCTTTGCAATGATGTATGGAGCTGGTTTAGCTAGTGGATTACTTGGAATTGGTAGCGGTGTTTTTAAAGTGATTGCGATGGATTCAATTATGGAAATGCCACTTAAACCGTCAAGTGCTACTAGTAACCTAATGATGGGTGTTACCGCTGCAGCAAGTGCTACCGTTTATTTTTTCAATGGAGCAATTAAGCCTGAAATTGCCGCACCTTTAGCCATTGGAATTTTAATGGGGGCCGCAATTGGAACCCGGATTATGCCTAGAATCCAGTCTCGAATGTTACGAATGATTTTTGTTCCGATTTTATTAATTATGGGAATTCAAATGTTTCTTAAAGGATTCGGGGTGGGCTTCTAATGAAAAATTCAGGTGAAGAAATAAAAAAAGCAGAAATGCAAAAAGTAGAAATTATTATTGGTAAAGTAATGCAGGTTGGTGTTTTTGTTGCAGCAACCGTAATGATTATTGGTATTTTAATATTATTTGTTTCAGGTAATTCTGGTTATGAAGGTAATGTTCATCCACATGACTTTAATTCGATCATCTCTGGTGTATTATCACTAAAATCATATGCAATTATTATGAGTGGCTTGTTCCTTTTGATTCTTACACCGGTCCTTCGAGTTGTTGTTTCGATATATGCCTTTGTTGTTGCTGGAGATAAGTTATATGTATGGATTACAACTGCAGTACTAATTATTCTTATAATTGCAATGGTAATTGGTATGTATGGTATCTAATCAAATTAAAAGGAGTCTTAATAATGGAAAATTCAATTAAGTTAAGTGATGGTAGTCTAATTCCACGAGTAGGTTTTGGAACATATTTATTAAATGGTTATACTGGTGTCAACGCAATTAGTAGTGCTTTAAATAATGGATACCGTTTTTTAGATTCTGCATTTAATTATGATAATGAAGCCGTGGTTGGCGAAGCGATTCGCCGAAGTGATGTGTCTAGAGATGAAATAACAGTTCTATCAAAGCTACCAGGACGATTTCACAAGTATGAACAGGCAATCCAAGCAATTCAAGAATCAGTGTTACGTACAGGTTTAGATTACATTGACCTATATTTGATTCATTGGCCAAATCCAAATCAGAAACTTTACGTAGAGGCATGGCAAGCCTTAATTGATGCTCAAAAATTTGGTTTAGTTAAATCGATTGGGGTATCGAATTTTTTACCAGAACATTTAGAGAAATTAGAGTTAGAAACTGGAATTTTACCAGTTGTAAATGAAATTGAACTACAACCATATTTTAATAATAGTGATTTAAGAAATTATAATGCTAGCAAAGGAATTATCACCATTGATTGGAGTCCATTGGGACGAGCTAATGAAATGTTAAAAGATCAAACAATTGGAACGATTGCAGCAGCACATAACAAAACGATTGCCCAAGTAATCTTACGTTGGGAACTACAGCTTGATACAATTACCGTTCCTAAGGCAACTAGCCAATCACGTCAATTGGAAAATCTAAATGTTTTTGATTTCGAATTAACTCCAGCAGAAATGCAAACTATTAATACATTAACAAGAGCCGATGGTCGAACATCAAATCAGGATCCAGCTGTACATGAAGAATTTTAATGAGCAGTGTGGCGAAAAAGGGTAAACATGATAACAATTCAAGATATTGCTAATAAAGCTGGCGTTTCAATTTCTACCGTTTCTCGGGCATTAGACAATTCAACGCGAATTAGTTTAGTTACTCGGAAGCGAATTCAAGCTTTAGCTCAAGATATGGGTTATACACCTAATTTTGCGGCAAAAAATTTAATGGCTGATGAAAGTAATACAGTCGGTGTTGTTTTCCAACCACAAAATAGTAAAATTTCGGGTAATGATTTTGTGTTGCATGAATTATTTGGCATTAATCAACAACTACAATCATTTAATTATTTGTTAGCAACGGCAACGGGAAATTCATGGGGTGAAGTTTTTGAGTCAGTTAAAACCATGGTTCAAGCTGGTAAAGTTCGACGGTTTATTTTACTATATACCACAGAACATGATCCAATTACTCAACTGTTAAAGGAATTTAAGGCAAGAGTAGTAGTCACTGGTGAACCACAAGCTAACACGCAAACCTTATACGTGGACAATGATAATTTTAATGCCAGTAAACAAGCGACGGAGTTAATAACAAACCATTTTAAATTAAACCATCCGATTTTCATTCGTACGCAGGGTAATTGGTTATTTGAAGATAATCGTGAATTAGGATTTAAGTCAGTTTGGCCAACCGCGCAAGTACTAAAATTATCAGAATCATTTTCTGATCAAAAACAGCAATTAAAAGAATACTTTGAACAACATCCTGAAGTTGATGGCATTGTGGCAAGTGATGATAAGATTGCTTTGTTAGCCCAATTGCAAGGAGAGATGTATTTAAAATCTCACCCGCAACTACCAACAATTGGGTTTAACGCCTCCGAATATGTACAATTAAGTAAAGCAAATTTTTATTCGGTTGATGTTCAGCCTGATATTTTAGGGGTTGAATCAGTCAAATTATTATTCAATGATAAATGTAGTGATAGTAATTTAAATAATATTATGGTGCCATATAAACTACCTAAAATAAATAATTAAAGTATTATGTAAGGTTTAAGAGAAATGTTTGATGTCTCTTAAACTTTTTTAATACAAATAAAAAGTTTTTTGCGCAAGCGCTTGCGCAATTAAAAAAAGTAGGTTATCCTTATTTCTGTAATCGGTTACATAAATATATTAGTTTATTACTCAAGAAGGAGTCGAACTCATGGATGAAACAAAGAAAAAAAAGGGTATAGGTTTACCTGATTTACCCAAAAGTACAATTTGGATGTTAAGTATTGGTTTTTTGGGTGTTCAAATGGCGTTCTCACTGCAATCATCACAAATGTCACGAATTTTTCAAACTTTAGGTGCTGATCCAACTAAACTTGGATTCTTCTTTATTTTGCCACCATTGGCTGGATTGTTTGTTCAACCATTAGTTGGGTATTATTCAGATAGAACTTGGTCAAAGCGATTTGGACGACGTATGCCATATCTTCTAATTGGGGCAATTGTTTCGGTTATTGTTATGATTTTATTGCCTAATTCTGGTAGTTTTGGTTTTTCAACGTTTGCAGCACTTTGGTTTGGTGCTATTACTATTCTATTTATGGATTTGAGTTCAAATGTTGCTATGCAGCCATTCAAGATGGTAGTTGGAGATATGGTTAATGAAAAGCAAAAATCATATGCTTATTCAATTCAATCATTCTTATCAAATACTGGTTCAGTGCTGGCAACAATTTTCCCATACTTTTTGACAACAATTGGGGTTGCTAACATAGCTAATAAAGGTCAATTACCAGCATCTGTTATTATTTCATTTTATGTAGGTGCAATTGTTTTAGTTATTTTCTCATTAATTTCTGTATTCTCTGTACATGAATATGATGATGCAACTTATGCACTTTATCATGGCGTTGCGTTAAATGATACAAGTGAACCACATGTAGGAATCTTTAGTTTGTTAAAACGTGCACCAAAGACATTTTGGATGGTTGCGTTGACACAATTCTTCTGCTGGATGGCTTTCCAATATCTTTGGACTTACGGAACAGGTACAGTTGCTGAAAATATCTATCACACAACTAACGCAGCTTCACAGGCATTCCAAGATGGTGGTAACTGGTATGGTGTTATGTCTGCTGTTTATGCTATTTCTGCCGTTGTTTGGTCATTAGTACTATCAAAAATTCCAGCTAACCATAATAAACTTGGTTATGCATTATCATTATTCGTTGGGGCTTTTGGATTTATCTCAGTGTTCTTTGTTACAAATAAATGGGTCTTAGTATTCTCATTCATTTTAATTGGTATTTCATGGGCAGGTATGATGGCTTATCCATTTATTATGGTTACTAATTCATTAAATGGTGATCATATGGGAACTTATCTTGGACTATTCAATGGATCGATTTGTTTACCACAAATTGTTGCCTCAGTTGCATCATTTGCAATTTACCCATTATTAGGTTCAGAAATGAAGTCAATGATTCTATTAGCTGGTATTTTAATGCTTATTGGTGCAATTTCAGTTTTTGCAATTAAAGAAATTGATGGTGTAAATGCTAATGTAGCAGATTAATCTTTATTGATTAAAGGAGAAATTATATGAAACGAACTTTTGAAGTTAATCCGTGGACACTTACAACTCACGACTTAAATCCAACTGATAAGCGATTGCAAGAATCAATTACATCACTTGGTAATGAATATATGGGTATGCGAGGAATGTTTGAAGAACAATATTCTGGTGATACGCATCAAGGAATTTACGTTGGGGGAGTTTGGTTTCCAGATAAAACACGAGTTGGTTGGTGGAAAAATGGTTATCCATTGTATTTTGGAAAGGCCATTAATGCTTTAAACTTTATGAAAGCTAATATTTATGTTGATGGTAAACAAATTGATTTAGCTGTTACGAAGCCAGATGATTTTGAAATTTCATTAGACATGCAAAAAGGAACTTTAAAACGAACATTTAGTATTTATGGTGTGAAATTTATTGTTACCCGTCTAATTTCAGCAGCTACAAAAGAATTGGCTGATCTATACTATGAAATTTCATCAACCGATGGCAATGCTCATAGCGTTAAATATGATGCGTCAATTGATGCTAATGTCGTTAATGAAGATTCAAACTACGATGAAAAATTTTGGCAAGTATTGAGTAATGATACGGAAAGTGATTCCTCATACGTAAGTACTCAAACAATTCCAAATGATTTTGGCGTTCCACAATTTACAGTAGTTGCTCGACAAGGATTTGTTGGTGGTAATAAAACCAATCAAACAAAAACTGATGATCAAGTAACGGATACTTTTGAAATTAAAGTAACAACAAACAAAGTATCAACCTTTGAAAAACGTGTTATTGTAACTACTTCGCGTGATTATGATAGTAATGAAGCTACTATTGATGCAAGTTCAAAACTTCTATCACAAATAGCTAGTGCTAACTATCAGGATATTTATGCAGCTCACATAGCTGAATGGGGTAAACGTTGGGAAAAAGCTGACGTCCAAATTGAGGGTGACGACGCTGCTCAACAAGGAATTCGATTTAATTTATTCCATTTATTCTCAACTTACTATGGTAATGATCCTCGACTTAACATTGGTCCAAAAGGATTTACCGGTGAAAAGTATGGTGGGGCAACTTATTGGGATACTGAAGCTTTTGCAATTCCAGTGTATCTAGGTGTTGCAGATCCTAAAGTAACACGCTCGTTACTACAGTATCGTTTTGAACAATTAGATGGGGCTAAACATAATGCTAAACAACAAGATTTAGCTGGTGCTCTCTATCCAATGGTTACTTTTGATGGAATTGAATCGCATAATGAATGGGAAATAACGTTTGAAGAAATTCATCGTAACTCAACTATTGCATATGCAATTTATAATTATACTAACATCACTGGTGATCGTGATTGGATCGAAGGTGATGGTGCTCAGGTACTCTATAACATTGCTCGTTTTTGGGCAGATCGTGTTCACTACTCAGCTCGTAAAGATAAGTTTATGATTCATGGTGTGACGGGCCCTAACGAGTATGAAAATAATGTAAATAATAATTTTTATACAAACTGGATGGCTAAATGGGTATTACAATACTCTATTGATAATTACCCAACCGTTAACGATGACGAAAAAGGTAAGCTAGGAATTACACCTGATGAGTTAACTCATTGGCAAGAAATTGCTAATAAGATGTATTTGCCACAAGCTGATGTTGAAATTAATGGTGAAATAAAACATATTTTTGAACAAAACGATACATTCTTAGATAAAGAATTAATTCCAGCCGCTGATTTGGATCCAAAAATTCGTCCAATTAATCAACACTGGTCGTGGGATCGAATTTTACGTTCACCTTATATCAAGCAATCTGATACGTTGCATGCCATGTTCTACTTCCCAGATGCATTCACGGAAGAAGAAAAGCGAAACAACTTTGAATTTTACGAACCATTAACAGTACATGAATCTTCACTATCTCCTTCAGTGCATTCAATTTTAGCCGCTGATTTGAAGATGGAAGATAAAGCAGTTGAAATGTATGAACGAGCTGCTCGTCTTGATTTAGATAATTATAATAATGATACTGCAGATGGATTGCATATCACTGCAATGACAGGATCTTGGTTATCAATTGTTCAAGGATTTGCTGGTATGAGAGTTCGAGATGGTAAACTGCATTTAGCCCCATTTTTACCATCGAAGTGGACAGAATACTCATTCCGCTTGGTATTCCGTGGACATGTACTTGAAGTTCATGTCAATCAAAAGGGAACAGAAATTGAATTGATTTCTGGTGATTCATTAGTAATTGACTTGAATGGTACGGATCAAAAATTAGATTAATTAAAAATAGCGGACGCCGCATTTGGTGGCCGCTATTGTAATTGAAAAGTTATAAGAGACTAGTTGATTAGAAGATTACTGAATAGGGAACAGTAATAATAAAAAGGAAGAAGGACATAGTAATGACTAAATTTAGTGATATTAAAGGCTTTGCATTTGATTTAGATGGTGTAATTGCAGATACAGCCAGATTTCATGGACAAGCTTGGCATCAAACTGCTGATGAAGTTGGAACAACATGGACTGAAGAACTTGCAGAATCATTAAAGGGAATTAGTCGCATGGACTCGTTACAATTAATTTTGGATCATGGTGATCATGCAGATTCATTTAGCGAGAAAGATAAAGAACTATTAGCTACTAAAAAGAATCTAAATTATCAAAAATTAATTGAAACATTAACACCTGAAGATATTTTGCCAGGTATGTTAGAATTTATCCGTTCAGCTGATGATAATGGTTATAAAATGTCGATTGCATCAGCATCAAAAAATGCACCTTTAATTTTGAAACAATTAGGATTAACCGAATATTTTGTTGGTATTGTTGATCCTGCAACATTACATGCAGGTAAACCAGATCCTGAAATCTTTGTTAGAGCAGCAGAAGTTTTAGGTTTAGCACCAACTGCAGTAATTGGGTTAGAAGATTCGTCAGCTGGAATTGATTCTATTAATGGTGCTGGTCAAGTATCACTTGGAATTGGTGATGATAAAGTATTAAGCAAAGCAACATTAAACTTTAAGCAAACCAGCTTAGTTACGTTGGAAAATATTAAGAATAAGATGACTAATTAAGAAAAGGTATCATAGTATATAACAATATTATGATACCTTTTTTAATTTGTATAAATTTACATTTTATTTATATTTATTAAATTAAATAATGAAAAATGACATGTAATCTAAACAAGGATTAATCTTATATACTAATGTGACAAAATATCAAGGTATTACTAATTTAACTGGATTATGACTAGGGGAGACTGATAAATTTGTTGATGAGATAGAAAAAGTAAAAATTCAAGTTGATTTCGTTATCCCACGTGACAATACAGTGTCTAATTTACTTTAAATAATATCAATATAATAATCCTTAATGTAATTCTCTAATGATAGCTAAGTTGAAATCTATTTTTAGCTTCTTGTGTTCGGTTTTATTTATGGTATATTCTAGGTGTGACTAAAAAATTAGTAGGAGGTTTTTTGGCTTTTTTTCTGTTATATGCTAAATGTAATTAAAACTTTGGAGGAGGTTTTTTTAATGGATTTATATGCATTACAATTCAAAAAAGCGATCACAATTGTTGCGGTATCAGCAATTGCATTTTCACAAGTTCAGATTGGAGCTGTTTTAGCCAGTGCTGAGGGGTCAACACAAAATAAAACAGAAACCACTGCAGCAAAACAAGTTCGGAGTGGTGATACACATGCGGACTTTTCATTGGAAGCTCAAAAAACAACGATTGAATCGGGTCAGTTAGCAAATTTCAATCTCTATCTTAAAATTTCTGGTAAGGATACTGTCTATAACAATGTAGATATTGTAATCACACTTCCTGAAAATTTAAGTGAAAATCTTGTATTTGATAAAACATCACTTTCAGATATGGCTTTAAATGGTGTAACGCCAACCTATGATGAGACTTCTGGAAAATTGACGTATCATTATGATCAAATTAAAGGTGGTACATCTGATAAAACAGTGCTGAAAATTGATACAAATAATGGCGGAACACTACCCGGAGAAACATTAAAGGTTCATGGAACATTTACAGGAACTAACGGGGAAGGTGCCGTTGAAAATTATTCAGGTAATAGTGAAGTTTCAATTACTTCTAATAATAATTTAGGAATTACAAACAAACAAACAAGCATTGAAGGTACTAAAAATGAATCACCTGACAAGGGCGATATTGTTAATTATAGCGTCGGTGTTAGTGCACCAAAAAAATCATCGGGATCTCTTTACGTTAAAGAAGGAACTGTGGTTAAAGTTACTTACCGATTAGATAAAAATTTTGAATATGTTGGCATTAAAGAAACAAATGCCAAACAACCAACTGTTGTTGGAAACACTTTGACTTGGGAATATACCGCACCGAGCTATGCTGAGCAAAAAGCAACGAATGGTAATTTTTTTGAAAAAGATCTCACCGTTCAAGCAAAAGTTAAAGACTCTGCGGTTTATTATGATAAGAATGGGCTAGTAAATATTGCAAGCGCTTCCGCGGAATTTATTGATGGTTCTTCAAGTGCAACCCAACCGGTGAATTCTAAAACATATGTAATTCCCAATAATCCTGATGATGCTCCGGCACCATTAAAAGGATCAAACTTTCCAACAAACCATAAAGCGCCAGCCGATGGTAATGGTAATGTGGCATCTGCTAAAGAAGGAGATAAAGACATTCAAGTTTCAGATGATGCTTATTTAGGGTTTGGATTGGATTTAACTCCAGCTTCAGCTGGATCTGCAACTATCGGATTTAATTATTATAATTTAGTGTATAAAATTGATTCTCATTTAAATTTTGAGAATTTCTGGACAGGAACTCCTTATTATATGCCAAATTCATCATTGCCAACTTATATGCCACAAAAGAAAACACCTGTATATGCATTTAATGTTAAGTATATGAATGACAATGGCCAGGAAGATGCCAATTGGACAACACTTAAAATGAGTATGGATCCTGGTAAAACATATACTAAAAAACAGCTTGGTATTCCGGAAGGAAAAAAAGTATCGCAAATTTGGTTATGGTTCCATCGAGCAGACTACACTAAAGTGCCTGCTACACCAGCGGAAGCCAATAACTTTAATTATATTGATGATGATGGAAACCGAATTATGGATATGGCTCCAGCAGGTATTTATGAATATGATATGCGTGTGAATACAACTGTTGAAAAAGGTTATCTTGGACAAGTCGCTAATCACATGGATTTAACTTTCTATGGGTATGATTGGGAAGGATATATGCGAGATGTAAGTTATGATCCCGGTAATACTTGGAGTGACGAGTTTCCTGGTAGTGATGCTAATAATGTTACTTGGCGTGAACGTGTGGCTGATCGTCATGTTGAAATTACAAAACCAGATGAAGGTAAAAATAAATTGGTTCAAGGAACAGTTGCCTTTGAAAATCAAGTTGGTAATATGACAAACACAGGTGAAAATACTGTTTTGACCACGGTTAAAAATAATAAAGCATCAAGTGCTGCATTAACGGGCCCATTTGTGAATTATGTATTACTTCCAACCGGAGTAAAATTTAAAGCAAGTGTGGATCCAAAGAATGCCATAGCAACTGTTGCAGATGAAAACTACCAAGGAACAGGTCGTCAATTAATTAAAGTTGCTATGACTACTGAAATTATCACAGCTAATAAATATGCTTATGGTGAATTTACAGTTGATATTGAAAAAAATGCTCCTAATAATCTAGATCTAAAATTAACAGGTACAACTGGCGATGAAAAATATATTGCACCAGATCCAAGTTCATCAACACCACTTTTAACAGATACTGTCGTTGAATCGGATAAAGATGATATTAATGGTGATGGTAATGTCGAACAACTTGTGTTTAAATCTGGTAATGCCTATGTGCTTAATAAGGGAGAACATCTCTCTGTTAATACAACTGTAAAAGGTGATAAAGATAGTAAATATGGTCAGATGGCCAATGTAACAACAGGAGATAAAGCAAATTATCGTTTAACACTTGATAATGATACGGACGATAAAGTTACTTCGTTAAATATCTTAAATGTTTTACCAACTGTTGGGGACACAAATGTCTTAGATGGTGAAGCACGTAACTCAGCTTATGTTATGAAAATGACAAAAGCTATTACTTTGCCAAAAGCATGGCAAGATAAAGTAGATGTTTATTACACGACTGCGGCAAATCCAAAGCGTACTGGAACAATTGATGCGGATACAACTTATCCAACTGGAGCAACAAAAGTTATTGATCCCGTTGGGGCAGAAGAAGCAACCTGGGTAAACGCTGATCAAGTTAAAGATTGGTCTACTATACATGCTTTTAAAATAGTAATGAAAGATGGAGTGGAATGGGTTCAAGGTAAAGGCGTAGAAATTAACTTTGATTTACAAGCCCCAGAAGCAAATGAGATTACTGACCCATCATTTATTATTAACAAACCTGCTTCTCAAAATGTATCAACAAAATTGAATGGAAAAGATGCAAGTGCACTAGTATCATCAACACATTCTGTTGATACTATCGCTGTTGCTTCTAACCATTTACAACCAACTGAAAGTGCTGCGATGTTAACTCAATTAATTCGTAAGTCAGCACCAGTTACAGCTAAATATGTCGATGAAGATGGTAATAAAATTGCTAAATCTGAAACGTTAACAGGTTATGTTGGCGATGCATATAAAACAGAACAAAAGAAAATTTCTGGATATTCGTTTGACAAAGTAACTGGTAAAACAAACGGTGAATTTAGTGATGTACCAGTAACAGTCACTTATGTATATGAGAAGGATAAGACTAGTGTTGTTACACCACCAACTAACACTGAAAAGCCAACACCACCAACTAACCATGAAAAACCGGTAGTTTCAGATAAAAAAGAAGAAACTAAAAAAACGAAACTGTCTACTAAATTCTTACCACAAACTGATGAGCAGGTTTCAGTAGTTGCTGTAACTTTATCAGTAGTTGGAGTGATTCTTTTATCCGTTTTAGTTTTATTAAGATTAAGAAAACGTCATTTATAAAATATAGATTTTATAAAAATTAAGTTGTTTACAAAATAATTGATGTGAACCTTATTAAAGTTTTAATTGAATAATCTTAATTAGTTAGGCAGTCAGTTGCCACTCAAAATCGAGTGGTGATTGATTGCCTAATTTATTTTAAATATAATCAGTATTTATGATATTAGTTACTTTAGTTATCTACTTTGTATAATATATATTATGTAAACTAGATTATAAAAATAAGTCATTAGATTAAAAATGTACGAAAAACCCATACCCTGTCTTTACAAGGTATGGGTTAAATTATAATTGCTATTCCTTAATTGTATCACGTATCCAAGCTAAAGCTAATGCTTTTTCACCTAAATGTGTTCCAATAACCGGCCCAAAATAACTAATTTCAAAATCAATATCTGGATATCCTAGAGCAAGCTTATCACGCCACTTGATTGCAGCAGCTTCATCATTGGCATGAATGATAATAGCTTTAACTGGATATCTTAATTTACTAACTTGTTCACCAAATAGTTCTTCTACACGTGCCAATGCTTTCTTTGTCGATCTAACTTTTTCAAACGCTTGGATTTCGTGTGATGGTGTATTCATAGTGAGCAATGGTTTAATCTTTAAAATTGAACCGATAAATGCTGATGCATTTGATAAGCGACCACCACGAACTAAATTTTGTAAATCATCAACCACAAAGATGTTATTAACAGTTTCTCTAAGACTATCAATGCGAACAAGAATATCATCTGCACTTAATCCTGTCTTAACAAGTCTTGCAGCTTCTAAAACAAGATATCCCATCAATTTAACAGTTACATGTGAATCATATGGAATAACCCTAATTTCGTCTTTAACTTCTTCAGCAACTTGATTCAAACTTCCAAGTAAACCAGATAAAGAACTAGAAAGATGAATACTGATGACAGTGTCATACCCTTCTTTAGCAAGGTTACGATATAGTTCAATCATTTCGCCTAATGGTGGCTGCGAAGTACTTGGAAAAGATGAAGATGATCTTAGCTTTTCGTAGAATTCTTCTGTCCCAATATCGATACCTTCATTATAGCTTTTACCGTCAATAATCACAGGAATGGGTACTATTTTTATGTTATTAGCTTCAACTTCCTTAGGATCTAGGTAAGCTGTACTGTCAGTAACAACAGCAATTTTCATTAAATCGTCCTCCACTTATTACTTAAAAGTCTATACTAGCACAAAAAATAGTCGAGAACCAATATCACGACTATTTTATCACTTTTCAGTTTTACTCAAAATTCGATTGATACTCTTATCAAGACGATTAAGAAGAATTTGTAATAGATTACTTTCTTCGTCGGTCCATCGATCAAAAATTTGATTAGTTAATGCAGTATAGGCTTTATTGATACGTTCTACAGATGCTATACCTAAATCAGTTACATTATAAATTAATTGGCGTTTATCTCGACCAGTTTGAGTTTTAGCAACCATTTCTTTGGCCTCGATGTGTTTTAATTGACGACTTAAAGTTGATGTATCGAGTCCTGTAGTCTTTGAAAGTATTTCTTGAGTTTCATTACCATCAATGATCTGGACTAATAGTTGCCATTCAGCAATGGTTAGATTAACTTGTTTGGTGATACTTAGTAATGCACTTTTATGATTTTTTGAAATATCACGTAACGCCGATAGACTATCTTTCATTTAATTCACCTGCTAAATTTAATTACTATTTGTATTATACAATATCCAAATTGTAATGTACAAGTATTTTCTTTAAAGAATCTTAACTTTTGTATTACAAGCTAAATAACTGTATACTTATTAATATTAAATTTATCAATTGGAGGCATAAAATCTTGTCATTCGACGGCTTTTTCACTCATGCAATGGTGAAAGAATTAAATACTACATTGGCATCTGGTCGAATTTCTAAAATTCACCAACCTTATGCTGGAGAATTAGTTTTAGTAATTAGAGCTAATCGGCATAATTATTCTTTATTACTATCGGCTAATCCAACGTATCCAAGAATTCAAATAACTGAAGTACCATACAAAAACCCTAACACACCAACCAAATATGCAATGACTATGCGTAAATATTTAGAAGGTGCAATCTTAGAATCAATTACGCAACTTGATAATGATCGTGTTGTAATGTTATCTTTTGACACGCGAGATGAACTCGGTGATGCCCAGCATTTAGTTTTATATGTTGAAATTATGGCTCGCCATAGCAACCTTTCGCTTGTAAATACAAAAACTAACAAGATTATTGATACAATTAAGCATGTTAGTGGTGATCAAAACCGTTACCGTCTACTTTTACCAGGCGCAACTTTTGTGATGCCACCAAAACAAGAAAATAAATTAAATCCGTTTATTGCCAATCAAGCCTATGCTGATTTAGTACTTAAGTATTCAGATAAAGTTGAATTAAAGTCTGAATTACAATCAGTTTATCAAGGAATGGGATCTGATACTGCTAATTATCTCGCTGAAAAGTTACTTGATTCAGATAATGCACCGCAAACCTATCAAGAATTTCTTTATGAATTTGACCATCCAACGCCTACTTTAACTAAGTTAAG
The DNA here is from genome assembly GCF_001434315.1 of Paucilactobacillus oligofermentans DSM 15707 = LMG 22743. Taxonomy (GTDB): domain Bacteria; phylum Bacillota; class Bacilli; order Lactobacillales; family Lactobacillaceae; genus Paucilactobacillus; species Paucilactobacillus oligofermentans. The sequence continues at coordinate 303,226 of NZ_AZFE01000032.1, forward strand.
CAATGGAAAAGTTAGTTTCACCGTTTATAATCCTGATATTAATGATGAAAAAATTACTTACCCTACTCTATCGACACTGTTGGATGGCTTTTATACCGAAAAGTCTCAATTGGATCGAACTCGTCAGGTTGCTGGTCAGTTAATTCAAGTTATTACCAACTTATTAAAGAAAGACTACACTAAAATTAAAAAATTGAACCAAACTTTAGAAGATACAAAAAAAGCTGATCAATTTAGAATCAAAGGTGAGATATTAACAACTTATCTTCATAAAATTGAACCAGGTATGACTGAAATCACATTAGAAAATTTTTACGATGATAATCAGCCAATTAAAATTAGCTTGTCGAATCAACTTAATGGATCGCAAAATGCACAAAAATATTTTACTAAGTATCAAAAATTAAGAAATGCTGTTGCGCATGTCGATGAACAATTAGCTATTACTAACCGTGAAGTCGAATATTTAGAAAGTATTCAATCACAAATTGAACTTGCATCGCCTGCTGACACGGCTGAAATTAAATTGGAATTACAACAGCAAGGATATCTTCGGGATAATAGTAATAAAAAGAAAAAAGTACGAGTTACTCTTAGTAAGCCTGAAGAATATACTGCAACTGATGGAACTTTAATTTTAGTTGGTAAGAATAATCTGCAAAATGAAAGATTAACTTTTAAAATTGCTAATAAAGATAATATTTGGCTACATGTTAAAGATATCCCAGGTTCACATGTGATTATTCGTGATGATAATCCATCTGATGAAACGATTAATGAAGCAGCTAACATCGCTGCTTATTTTTCAAAGGCTCGCGATTCAGCACATGTTCCGGTTGATTATTTACCTGTCAAACGTTTAAAAAAGCCTGCCGGAACTAATCCAGGATTTGTTACTTTTACTGGTCAAACAACGATTCAAGTTACTCCTGATAGCAAATCTGTCAATGATCTACGAACTAAATAAATACAAAAAATCATCCTTAAATTTAAGGATGATTTTTTAATAAAATGTTCCGTTGTGAATGGATTCTTCACCGTTCGGACTTAATTTTTTTAATACATCTGGGATACTGTTACTAGATGCCATTTCTGCTCCAATTACCGTTTCACTTTGGATAGTCTCGTCGTGTAATCGTAACGATCTAAAAGGAAAAGCTGCTGAATATGCCCAAATCTGATTAGGAATTGTTGATATTTTTAAATCTTTTAGTTTTAAATTATCTGGAGATTGAGTTAACTTAAGTGAAATATCAACTAAGTTAATTCTTAGCACTTTCGATAGGAAAGTTAACTCAGTCAATGGTAACTGACGTACTTGTTCAAAATGAACACGGTTAGTTACAACAAATAACGCTTGATAAATACCGGGTTTAATCTGTTGTTTAATCCGATCAGTTCCGATATCAATGATATCATTTCGATAATCGTTATTTAATTTAGCTGGATAAATGAAGGCAGTTGGATCACTAAACCCACTTTCATTTTGAATTAGGTATGAGGTAATTCCTAATGAATAGACGTTCGTTCCATCAGAAATCATGGTAAATCCATATTCTTTACCACTTGCTAAATGTGAAAGTAACTTACCATTTTGTGGCAGCTTAATTATTGAAAGCTCTTTTTGTTCTAGTGAGTTAATTAAACGCCCCCTACTCCCTGATACGTAAATAGCGCTGGGATGCTCGATTTCAATAATTTGCAAAATATCAGAAACTTCCAGTGGTTCAATGTATAACTTATCGGCAATGTTCATTGATACAGCACTTGGATTATTATTAACTAAAATTGTTTCATAGCCTTGATTTTGCAGTGAAAGAATCAATTTAGATGTGAAATAGTCTGCTGAACCGGCGTTACCTAAGCGTAACCCACTTGTTCCAATAATTAATGCCTTTTTAGGATTGTCAGATGCAGAGCTTTCATTCTCTAATTCAAAAGTCGAGTAGAAATGATTTGAATATTGTTCAAATTCACCAGCGCTAAAATCAATCTGTTTATACGTAGGAATAATGGATTCTTTGAGTCTTAATTCCCTAACATCATCTTCAGTTTGATTCCACAACGTTCCAATGATACGATCACTCATTCCAAAATACTTAGCCGTTGTTAAAGTAGAAATATCATTTGGATTTTTAGCTATAGTATCTTTTAATTCTAGAATTTTTTCTAACTTATAAAAGAAAAACGGATCAATCTTTGTTAATTCGGATAATTCTTCTCCTGAATAGCCACGATGAAGTGCTTCTAACAAGATAATGATACGGTTAGCACGTGGATGGATAATATATTGAATAATCTGATCATCAGTTAGATTTACTTGTGGTTCAATGCTAAGCGTATCAGCATGTACTTGTGTTGCTCTAATGGCTTTAATTAAAGCTTCTTCAGTACTTCTACCAATACCCATTACCGAACCAGTTGAACGCATTTGAGTACCCAAATTTTGATCTGCATCAGGTAAAGATTTAAATGGCCAGATTGGCATTCTAACAGCAATATGATCCATAGTTGGTTCTAATAAAGCTGATTTAAAGCCAAAACTTTTTGGCAGTTCTAGTTGCTCTAACGTTTTTCCCATTAACAAATTAGCGCAAACATATAATAGTGGATATCCGGTTGCCTTTTCAGCAAATGCAGTTATACGATCGAAATATGGACTATTTTTAATTACATAATACTTACCAGTTTCTGGATTTAAAGCGAATTGAACATGGTTAACACCGACAATTCTTAATTTACGTGTAATTGAAAACGCTAAATCACGAAGCTCTTGCAGCTCAATATCCATTAATGTTTGGGTTGGTGTGAACGAAATAGAGTCCCCCGCATGAATTCCAATTGGATCAAAATCTTCAATACCGGCAACCTGAAGCATCGAACCAAGTCGGTCTCGAATGACAACTAATTCTATTTCTTGGTACCCAACGATACTTTGTTGTAAAACAGCTTGTTGAATCCTTGATTGTGACATTGCAATTTCAACAGCTTCTGCAAGCTCATCGTTGTCGTTACATAAACGACGACTAGAATTACCAGATGGTGATACTGGTTTGATAATAACTGGATAACCAATTTCTTGAACAATATGTATGGCATCACCAAAACTAGTGATTGTTTTAGTAGTCGTAATTGGTGCGTTCATTTTTTTGAGCATGCTATTCATTAATACTGGATTACTAATTTGATTAATAGCAAATTCAGGCATACTAAGCATGGTGATATCTCGTTTTTTTAGTTCCCCAGATTCAAATAATTGCTGAGAAATTTGAATACTCGTCAGTCCACCCAAATTAGGTAAAATTGCATCAGGTTTAAATTCAGCAATTGTTTCTAATACATTTTTGAATGTAACTGGTGAAATTTTACGTTGATGAATGATTTCGGTCGCATCTAGCGAGACTGAAAATGGATTATTGTCGATGAGTGAAACTTCAATTCCAAGCGTATCTAAAGAAGACGCAACTTGAAAAATTGCATCATCGGCTTCGGTTGACTGGTTAATTTTGTCTGCGCCAGTTCCAATTATTAAAACTTTAGATATTGGATGGTTCATCGATTTTCCTCCTGTCGATGGATGGTCTCTAAGAATTCATCAAATAGCCCTTTGGTTTCATCTGGTCCAGGTGCACCATCAGGGAAAAATTGAACAGAAAATGCTGGGAAATCACGATGGCGTAGTCCCTGCACAGTATCATTTAATAAATCAACATAAGTGATAAATAATGTTCGGCGGTCAACAGATTCACGATTTACTGCGAACCCTTGTCCTTGAGAGGCATAAATAATATGGGTAGTAATTACTTCCTTAATTGGATGATTCATACCATGATGTTCAGCAGGTAGTTTAACTATTTCGGCACCGTTAGCGATTGCAAATAATTCATGACCTAAGCCAATCGCAAATAATGGCACTTTGGTTTGAATTGATTGAATCATTTGGGTAACCGTTTCAGGAATATCATGAGGACTTCCTGGACCAGTTGATAAAATAACACCATCAGGATCTAAGCTAAGAATATCTTCAGCAGAGGCGGTATATGGTAAGACAGTCACATTACAGTTACGTTTAACTAGCTCTCGTAAAATACCGTGTTTGAGTCCAAAATCAATGACGACCACACTATTACCAGTGCCTGGATTGGGATATGGCTTCGGAGTAGATACTTGGGCAACTTGTTGATTGGTTAAGACGGTTGCATTTAATTGATCAAAGGCATGAGTATCGGCAATGGGAACAATACTAGCTTTAACGGTTTCACCCATCTGTCTTAATTTAGAAACAACTGCGCGTGTATCGATGCCACTAATTCCTGGAATATTCATCTGCTTTAAATATTGATCTAATGACAAACGACTAATTCGATTAGTCGAAACATTCGCTAAATCACGAACGATTACGCCTTTAATTGTTGGTAAAATCGATTCATAGTTAGCTTGATTAATGCCATAACTACCAATATTTGGTTGGGTAAAGATTACGATTTGATTATGGTAAATTTGATCAGTAATAATTTGCTGATAACCGGTCATGCTCGTATTAAAAACTAGTTCGCCTGAAGTAACTGCAGGTGCGCCAAATCCTTCACCTTTGTACGTTGTCCCATCTTCCAAGATTAAATACCGTTCAACCATGTTACCCCTCCTCCCTAGTTACTTTTATGAATCATTTTCATCTAAATATTTGATCATTTTTGAAAAATATGTTGGTAATGGTGCATCGAATAATAACTGTTCGTGCGTTCTTGGATGTTCAAATCCAAGCGTTTTAGCATGTAAATATTGTCCCTTACCAGGCAGTGTTTTATGTGGTCCGTAAAGTGGATCTCCTGCAACTGGATGGTTAATATATTGCATATGAACGCGAATCTGATGTGTTCGTCCAGTTTCAAGTCGACAACTAATTAATGTGTAACGTTCATAGCGTTTAATAACTTTAAAATGGGTAATAGCGTTACGTCCATCTTTTACAATCGCCTGTTTTTGACGATTTTGTGGATTTCTTCCAAGTGGAGCATCAATGGTTCCCTCGTCTTCTCGAATCTGTCCATGAACAATTGCCCAATATTCACGAGTGTTGGTTTTATCTTTTAATTGTTGAGCTAAGCTTTGATGTGCCATATCATTTTTAGCAACCATCAATAAACCTGACGTGTCTTTATCAATTCGATGAACGATACCAGGACGGAATTCACCATTGATTGTCGATAATGGCGTATGAAATAGTAACGCGTTAACTAGTGTATGATTTGCGTGTCCAGCTGCTGGATGAACGACCATGCCTTGCGGCTTATTAACTACTAATACATCGTCATCTTCGAAAATAATATCGAGCGGAATATTTTCAGGTTCAATACTTAATGTTTGCGGTTCAACAGCCTTAATTTCAATTTGATCATTTAATCGGAGCTTGTAGTTAGATTTAACCATTTTACTATTTACTAAGATATTACCATTATCAATTCGTTTTTGAATTTGAGAACGGGTTGAAGCTGTTATTAAAGTAGGCAAAATTTTATCAATTCTACCTATTAAGTCTGGTTCAGTGATATTAATAATTTGTGGATCATTCATTCTTCGTAACCTCATCTTCAAAAAGGATTGCAATAATCATTAAAACTACGCCAACGGTTAAACACATATCAGCAATGTTAAAAATTGGAAAATTAATAAAATCTAATTGAAACATATCAACAACATATCCCATTTTAATTCGATCAATAAAATTACCAATTGTTCCAGCTAGAATTAAGACTAATGGCCAACTAAATTTCCAATTATTTCGATATCGCCAAAGAAAGAATAAAATCAATCCAATTGCAATAATCGAAATAACAATAAAGAACCACTGCTGTCCTTCTAGTATACTCCATGCCGCTCCAATATTCCGTAGATTAGTTAATGAGATAATGCCAGGAATTAGTGTATCCACTGCGCCAAGTTGAATATTATTTGTAATCCAATATTTTAGTGATTGATCACCAATCACAAGTAAGACAATAATTAAGCCATAGTACGGCATAGTGTTCCTCCAAATAGCTTTTATGATTTAAAACAGTCCTGTAATTTCTCCATCCGCATCAATCTTCATATTAAGTGCAGCTGGTTTTTTAGGTAGTCCTGGCATGGTCATTACATTCCCTGCTAATGCCACAATAAAGCCGGCCCCCATTTTAGGAATAAATTCTCTAATTTCAACGTTAAAGTCAGTTGGAGCACCTAGTTTACTAGCATCATCTGAAAAAGAATATTGAGTTTTAGCAATACAAACAGGTAGATTTTCCCAACCATTTTTCTTAAATCCTTTAAGTTGAGTTTGAGCTTTTTTACTAAACGTAACTGACTTGCCATGATAGATATTTTTAACAATTTTGTTTATTTTTGTTTCGATTGAATCGTCATCATTATATAGCTGTTTAAATTCAAAATTAGAATCAGCTAATTTAATGACTTCAGCGGCTAAATCAAGGGTTCCGTTACCACCTTTACCCCAACTTTCTGTAACAACTGCGGTTACGCCTTGTGATTCACAGTATTCTTTAACTAGCTCTAATTCTGCATCGGTATCGCTGGTGAACCGATTGATTGCAACAACAGTTGGTAATTCATATGATTGAATATTTTGGATATGTCGCTGTAAGTTGGGTAAACCATTCGTTAAAGCTTCAATATTTTCAGTTGTCAGTTCTTTAACTGATTGGCCACCATTATATTTTAGCGCTCTTACAGTTGCTACAATGACAACTGCATCAGGTGTTTTACCAAGAACTGGTCGTTTAATATCTAAAAACTTCTCTGCACCTAAATCAGCGCCAAAGCCAGCTTCAGTTACCGTATATTGAGATAATTGCAAGGCCGTTTTAGTAGCAATTACACTATTGCATCCATGAGCAATATTAGCAAATGGTCCGCCGTGAATCAGCGTTGGTGTGTGTGCTATGGTTTGAACTAAATTAGGTTTGAATGCATCTTTTAATAAAATTGTAATGGCATCTTCAAATCCTAGTTCACCAACTGAAACCGGTACTTTATCATAAGTATAGCCAACGATAATTTTACTAATTCGTGATTTTAAATCGGATAAATCACTAGCCAAACATAAAATAGCCATTAATTCGGATGCCGCAGTAATATCAAAACTAGATTCTTGTGGAATACCTTTAGTAATCCCACCTAATCCAGTAATAACTTGACGCAAAGTACGATCGTTAACATCAACTACCCGATTCCAAATAATCCTTCGTGGATCTAAATTAAGAATATTACCATGCTGTAAATAATTATTAACAAGTGCCATTAAAGTATTATGGGCACTTGTTAAGGCATGAATATCACCAGTAAAGTGAAGATTAATATCTTCCATCGGAATTACTTGGCTATACCCACCACCAGTTGCTCCGCCTTTAATTCCCATAACAGGTCCCATTGAAGGTTCACGCATAGCAATCATAGTTTGTTTGTTTAATTGGTTCATGGCATCACCAAGACCAACTAAGACGGTTGATTTACCCTCACCTGCTGGGGTTGGATTAATTGATGTTACAAGAACTAATTTATGATCACCAAAATCGACGTTACGTTGTGATTTAAGATTTACTTTTGCTTTGTAGTTACCGTACATTTCAATTTGATCTTCATGTAACCCGGCTTGCTTTGCAATTTCACTTATTGGTTTGAGTGTTGCAGCTTTTGCAATTTCTAAATCAGTCATGTAATTATCTCCTTAATTGTCGGCTAAGATCCGTTTAATGGTAGCTAGTGAATGTGGTGTAAATGTAAAATAAAATGTTTGTCCACTAGCAGTAAATTGAAGAGTTGAGTTGGTAAATCGTAATTGTTCAAGATTATTTTTTTGAATTGTTAGATAATTTTTTTGTAGCATACGACTAAAGATTAAAGCATCTGGTGTAATTTTTAGTGTTCGTCTAAATATTTGTAGAGCAGATAATCCAATAAATATTATAAATAATACTGCTGTAATCCATTGGAAATGCGTTATTTCAAGCCAAAATATAATTCCAAGTAGTAAGATTAATGTCGTCCATGACCAGATAATTATTGAATTAACTAAATTAGGCTGGTAAAAAAATTTTTCTTCTTGCATAATGACATAAAACTCCCTTCATGAGGTGATTAAAATGATAAAGATTTATACAGATGGTGCAACAATTGGAAATCCAGGCCCAACCGGATTAGGTGTTCTAATTGTTGAAAATCATCAACAAATTCAATTAAAACAAGCTTATCCTGATATGGTAACCAATCATGAAGCTGAGTTTTTAGCGGCTATTCATGGCTTCCAATACCTTACCATGCATGTTAGCCACTCTGATACCATCTTATTTTATACCGATAGTCGGCTACTAAGCGATGCCATTGGCAAAAATCATACTAAAAATTATGAAACTTTATTTAACGAATTATCGATTTTAATTGATCAATTTAATATTGTTGTTACTCAATGGATTCCGGATAAAGAAAATCATGGTGCTCATACCTTATCCCTACAAGCACTTCACTCAATACCGGATAAATAATTTGTAATTGGTTTAGTATAGCCATCAAATCCAGATGCTGACATAATATCGTCGGCAACTAATTTTCCAGTAATTGGTCCCGTGGTTAATCCGGATGACCCTAATCCGTTGGCAATCCAAACATTATCAAATCCGGGGATTGTTCCCATAAATGGTGAAAAATCATCCGTATATGCTCTGGTTCCAATTCGAATGTTGGTAATCATGGTAGATATTTTGCCTTCTAAATTAGGCATGGTGATCTCAGCATTATTAACTAATCCGTCTATTTCTGGTTGGGTTGGATTTAAATCAAATCCAGCATCATTTTCATGAGTAGCTGCAATTAGTAATTGATGATTACCAACTGGAATTAATTCTGATAACCCCTCAGCCATAACAATTGGCATGCTATCATCAACATTAATTGAATCATCTTCAATTTCAATTAACTGTCCCTTTTGTGGTGACAATTGTAATTCAAAGCCAAATGGTTGAATAAGTTCTTTTGCAAATGCTCCAGCGGCAATAAAGATTGAATCATAATGTTCTTCGTTAACCATTACTTCATGATTAACGACTGAAATATTCGCTTTTTCATTTTTTACTGTTAAGTTAGATGCAGCTTCAAGTTGAGTAATTAAATGTTTCCCATCAACTCGTGAACCACCACCTACAAAAATTCCGGGTTTGGCCCATTCTGATAAATATGGCATTTTACTCGAAATAGTTTGCTGGTTCCATTTTTCAACAATCTCCATTTCAGGAGCAGTTTGAATTCTTTCTTGAGCAAGACTAAATAAATTATTAAGTGCCGTTTCATCGTTACGATTAACGAAGACCCCTACTTTTGAATAAGCATTTGAATCTAATTTGGCATCTTGAGCAAGTTGTCGATATAATGATGCTCCTTCATGAGCTAACTTATACCATTGCTTATTTCGACGCTTAGAAAGCCAAGGGGCAATAATACCGGCAGCGGCTGAAGTCGCCTGACCAGTTTGTTCATCATAAAGCGTAATTTCGAAATCTTCAGCTTTACTTAAATAAAAAGCAGCAGTTGTACCAACGATGCCGCCTCCAATAATGGCAATTTTTTTCATGGAAGTCCTCCTAATCAAATTACAAAGTCAATTATACCAAATTTACGTACATTACGACTCATTAATCCGATTAAATTCGTATAAAAAAGGTTCAAGATTTGATAATCTTGAACCTTTTATCTTTATATTTAATTATTTAAGAACTTTGAAACGATCATTGTCATCCATAAAGTCTTTATCTCCTGCTGGAGCTTCAATTGAACCAAATGGCATTTGAGCACGAAGACGCCAGCTAGTTGGAATTCCAAAAGCTTCATGAATTGCTTCATCAATCAATGGATTGTAATGCTGAACGTTAGCACCAAGTTTGTTTTCAGCCAAAACAGTCCAGATATTTTGCATCGCTAAACCAATTCCTTGTTCTGACCAATCATCAAAGTTATCTGCATAAAGCGCAAAATTTTCTTTTAAGTTAGCAATGGTATCCATTTCAGTGAATAGTAAAGTAGTACCATAAGCTGCTTTAAAACCGTTGATTTTTGCTTCTGTACCAGCAAAACTTTCAGCAGGAACTGCTTTACGCAACGTTTCCATAACAATGTCCCATACTTTATCATGTGAATCACCAAAAGTGATAACTGCACGAGTTGTTTGACTGTTAAATGCAGTTGGTGATACACGAACTGCTTCTTTAATTACTGAAGCAATTTCGTCTTGTGATTCAGTAACATTCTTTCCTAAAGCGTAGATTGAGCGACGTTGTGCGGCTAGTTTAAGTGTTTCATTTTGCATATTCAATGCCTCCATTAATTATATTATATTGTTCAACGTGATTAATATAACACACTTACTTTTTGTAAGTAAAGTATTTTTAATTATTTATTATTAATAATCAAATAACTGATGCTTTTAATTAATATATACAGATAAAATAAATAATTTATTTTAATTTTGATATACTGAAAGTAATTTCAATCGATAGTTTTAATCATTTTCAAGTAATTTATAATTTAAATATAATGATGTGTAATAAAAAGTCCAAGTCCTTATGACTTTAAAATGTGGTAAATTAACAAATAAATCTTTGGAGGATCAAATGAATAAGGCAGAAATTATAACTAAAATTAATGCTCTATCTGAACGTGTTCAAAAATATAGTAAAGACATTGCAACAGAGGAAGCTACAAAAAATGCCTTAATTCTACCGTTTTTTGCTGCGCTTGATTATGATATTTTTAATCCTAAAGAATTTGTACCTGAATATACTGCAGATTTTGGAGGTAAAAAAGGGGAACGTGTTGACTTTGCAATATTAAAAAAAGGCGTACCACAAATTTTAATTGAAGCAAAATCTATTTCTGATAATTTAGAAACAAAGGATTCCCAATTATTCAGATACTTTACTGCTACAAAAGCAAAATTTGGAATTTTAACTAATGGTGATTTATATAAATTTTATACTGACTTAGAAGATATTAATGTAATGGACAAAGACCCTTTTATGACCATTTCAGTTTCAGAATTAAAAGATAATCAGATACCAGAGTTGTTAAAGTTTTCTAGGACATCATTTGATATTGAAAAAATCACCGATTCTGCTTCTGATTTGAAATATCTAAATCTGTCAAAAGATTTTCTTGAAAAACAGCTAAGTAATCCTGACGATAAATTTATTAAGTTTGTTCTTAATGGAATATATCATGGTGTTAGAACACAAAAAGTTGTAGATCAATTATCACCTGTTGTTAAAAAGAGCTTATCCCAAGTTATAAATGAACGAGTAAATGATAAACTTAGTTCAGCACTTGATACATCAATTCAAGAAACATCAAATAAGTCTGACGATACTATTGATCAATCCAATATCGAAAATTCAGATATTGTGACAACACAAGATGAAATAGAAGCATATATCTTAATTAAAATAATTTTAAAAGACGTGATATCTCCAGATCGTCTTTTCTATCGAGATAATCAGTCTTATTTCAATGTTTTAGCAGATGACAGTAACAGAAAATGGATTGTTAGAATATATTTTACAAAAAGTAAAAATTATTTTGTGCTACATGACAATGCTAATACATCTTTTGAATTTACGAATATAACTGAAATTTCAAATTATGCTGATAAAATTATAAAAGTTTCGAAACAATATCAAAAATAAATTTTTATCATATTAACTATTATATATAATTTTGGCTACATTCTTTAAAGTATAATAAAATGAGTTAATTATCACATATGGAAAGCAATTAAAAACATTAAATAAAAAGCAAGCTAATTCCAGTTATATCAACTGTCTTAGCTTGCTTTTATTGTTATCTTTCTTTTTTGCCCCAGTATTGGAACAAATCTGTTCTTAATGATCCATTATATAATTTACGTTTCTTAGTTGCACGAGCACCATAAAAATCTTCAAATTCAAGATCACTGGTTAAAATATACTTACTCCAAGTTTTCATTGGACGATATACATCACCCATTTCGCTATATAGTTGACGAACAGATTCCTCATCACCTAATCGTTCCCCATAAGGTGGATTAGCAACTAGAACACCATTAATTAAATCAGTTTGCCAGTCTTTAGCAGCCATTGTTTCAAAGTGGATATCCGCTGCTAAGCCTGCTTCTTGTGCATTGGCCTTAGCAATTTCAATCATTCTAGGATCAATATCATAGCCAAAAATTTGCAGTGGTGTATCGTAATCAGCTTTTTCGTCAGCTTCTGCGCGAAGTTCATCCGATAAACCTTCTGGGGTTAGTGACCATGCTTCGCAAACAAAATTACGATTAAATCCAGGTGCAATATTACGGCCAATTAAAGCAGCTTCAATTGGAATCGTTCCAGATCCACAAACTGGATCAACGAATGGATTATCACTAAACCAGTGAGCCAAAAGCACTAATGCAGCTGCCATGTTTTCTTTAAGTGGTGCCCCACCTTTGTCAATTCGGTACCCACGTTTAAATAAACTGCTACCAGTTGTATCAAGGGTAATAATGACGTGATCTTTATTAATCATCACTTCTAATGGATATAGTGCGCCGGTTTCAGGTAAATCTGTCCGACGATGATAAACGGAATTCATTTTTTCAACAATTGCCTTTTTTGTAATTGCTTGGGCACTAGGAACATTATGCAATTGAGAATTTCGTGAACGTCCTTCAACAGGAAACTCTGCATCAATTGGTAATAATTCGTCCCAAGGAAGTGCCTTAACCCCTTCAAAAAGTTCATCAAAAGTAACCGCATCAAATTCACCAACAATGATCTTAACCCGATCAGCAGTTCTTAACCATAAATTGGTATTAATGATATCTTTAATTGTTCCTTGGAATCTGATTCGACCATTTTCACCTTGGGTTTCGTAACCTAAGTCTTTTAATTCTTTATTAACTAGTGTTTCAATCCCAGCAGCGGCCGTGGCCATCAAATTAAATTTTTCCATGTTATACCTCGTTTTTTATTGTTTCAATTATTTATAAAAAAAAACTCGAATGGAAGTCCATTCGAGTTCCTGAATGTAAATTTCTGTAAGCCATGTTGTGTCGAAGTATGATTTTCAGGCTCAATCATACAGTGGCAATCATCTATCTCGAGACATTACTGTCTCCCCCCACAATCAGTTCAATTCCTTATGTGAAGCTCCCCTACCAAAGTTTGGGTTTCCCGCTCGAGGGGTTTACCGCGTTCCATCAATATCGTTTCCAATATTGCTTCGTCACTGTGGCACTTTTCAGAGTTACTCGGGCATAGCCGAAGCCTTAGCCGTTTTACTCGCCGTAACCATTACTGGTTCCCCGGCTTATTTTTTCACCGAGCACGAACACTACAAACATCTCAGTCTGTGCGAGCATGGACTTTCCTCAACTGACATAAGTCAGCCGCAATCACCCGAAATTTACAAATGAGATCTTAAATTAAATGTGAATCAGATTGACCATTGTCTAATTGAGAACCAAATACACGACGTTCTAGATTAGATAGGCGCTTTAAAATATCCATGTTAGTAGCATTTGAAACAGGTTGCTCAGTATTAGTTCTAGGAGCAGCACTAACAGTTCCAACTTCTACTTGACGATTCAATTCATCTACTTTAGCACGTAAACGTTCATTTTCGTCATTCAAACGGGTAATTTCTTTTGAATACGTATCATAATCCTTAATAACATCATCTAAGAAAGCATCAACGTCTGTAGGATCATAAGCAGATCCCATACGCTTTTCCTTGAATTCTTTAGTTAGGATATCTTTTTGGCTAAAAATAATATTATCCAATGTGTCACACCTCAATCTTATTCAATATATATATCAATATACCAGAAACTAACGGAAAATAAAACCCGAATTACTCATCTTCATAATTTTCTAATCTTTTGTTCTCAGAAAAATCATTTGCCTTTTCTTGTAATTGATCAAAATCAATCATCGAAATCGGATATGGATGTTGATTAGCAAATTGTTGTGCTGCTAAATAGTCATATTTACTTTTTCCTTCATGTTCTTCATCGTAAACAAATAAAGCCTCATCAGTATGTGACAACATGAATGATTGAAAGTTTTTTAATTGTGACGGATTAGTATACGGTTGATCACTAATTTGATCTGAAAAATCAACTTGCGTTGTTAAATCAGCTAATTTCAATTTATTAGCTTCATTCCATTGATTACCAAAATCTGCAAATGGCAACATCATTGCGATTTTAATATCTGGGTAATCTTTTTTTATTTCAAGTGCAGTTTCTAACCCCCACTGTTCAACTCCAAGTTGTGGGCCACTAATAATCCAATCAATTCCATTATCAATTTTTTGGATTATTTCATCTTGTAAAGCAAACTTAATAATTTCAATTTTGGGGTCCTTATCATTAAATACACCCAGTTCATAACTGCGGTATCCAGATATCCATAAACGGCTCATATATGTATCTCCTTCAAAAAAGATGAATATTCTCGTATAAATTTGGTATAATATTGTGAACGCAGGAAGGTGAATAATAAATGCCAATCAATTATCCGAATGGTAATCATTATAATTTTAAAAATAAATCTGTAAAATCAATTGGTCAAACAGTTAACTATGCTAAGCGTGGTATGAGTTTAGAAGAAGAAATTAACGAAAGTAACGAGTATTATCTTTCTCGTGGCATCGCGGTTATTCATAAAAAGCCAACGCCGGTACAATTAGTTAAAGTGGATTATCCTAAACGGAGTGCGGCAGTTATTAAAGAAGCTTACTTTAGAAAAGCTTCAACGACTGATTATAATGGCGTATATAAAGGATATTATTTAGATTTCGACGCTAAGGAAACTAAAAATAAAACTTCTTTTCCATTATACAACTTTCATGAGCATCAAATAAACCACTTAAAAGCTTGTATTGCCCAAGGTGGTATCTGTTTTGCTTTTTTAAAGTTTACTAGTTTAAACGAACTTTACTTATTACCTGCGACTAAGTTATTTGAATACTGGGATCAGCAAGACACCAGTAAGAAGTCAATTACGCTGAAAGAGATTAAAGAATTTGGTTATTCTCTCACCTATCAGTTCAATCCTGTTATTCCTTATCTAGATGCTGTAGATAAAATAATTGAAAATTCAATTCATTAAAGGAGTTTTATATGTCAGACAATCAGACACCATCGCGATCATCACGTCGAAATAGTCCTTCAAATGGTGACAAAAAACCGCGTAATGTAAAGTCAATAATTTTAAAAATTATCGCTTGGGGTGCAAGTATCTTTGGTATTTTAATTTTATTAGGAGCTGTATTATTTTTCTATTGGGCCTCTAGCGCACCGGAAATCACGCAAAGTTCCCTAGAAAGTCAAAATGCAACCAAAATTTATGATTCAGATAATAATGTTATTTCACAATTAGGTGTTCAAAAACGTGAGTACGTTAAGAGTAGTGCTATTCCTAAAGAATTATCTGAAGCCGTTGTTTCAATTGAAGATCGCCGCTTTTACAAGCATAACGGTGTGGATCCTGTTCGTATTTTAGGAGCTGCCTTCTCTAACATTACAGGATCTTCGACTGGACTCCAAGGTGGAAGCACCTTAACACAACAACTTGTTAAGTTATCTGTTTTTTCAACTAAATCTTCTGATCAAACCTTTAAACGTAAAGCACAAGAAGCTTGGTTAGCAATTAGCGTTGAACGCCATTTTTCGAAAAAACAAATTCTAGAATATTACATTAATAAAGTTTATATGGGTAACGGTGTTTACGGTATGCAGACTGGAGCTCAATACTATTACGGTAAGAATTTAAAAGATTTAACGATTGCTCAATATGCAATGCTTGCAGGAATCCCACAATCACCAACCTATTACAACCCAATTACAAATCCTAAGGTGTCAACAACTCGTCGGAATGAAGTATTGGAGGCAATGGCAAGAAGTAACTATATTACTAATGCCGAAGCAAAAGCAGCTGAAAAAACCAGTGTTCAAGACGGATTAGATTCAACACATGGTAATACTGCAAGTGCAGATTCAAGTACGAATAAATCCAAAGTAGTTGATTCATATTTGAAACAAGTTGTTAGTCAATTGAAATCAGATGGCTATGATCCTTATAATGATAGCTTGGAAGTTCATACTAATTTAAATATGGGTGCTCAACAAAACCTTTACGATATTGTTAATGATGGTACAGTAGCTTTCCAAAGTTCTGATATGCAAGTTGGAGCAGCAGTTACCAGTCCAAAGAATGGTAAGATTTTAGCGATGATTGGTGGAAGAAAAACCGGTGATGTTACCTTTGGTCTTAATCGCGCGGTTCAAACCGATCGTAGTTCTGGATCGACATCTAAACCAATTATGGATTATGCTCCTGCTATTGAATATCTCAATTATCCTACGTATCGTTCAGTTAAAGATTTACCATTTACTTATCCAGGAACAACTAAAAAGGCTTATGATTTTGATAGAGAATATCAAGGAACCATAACCATGCGTAGCGCTTTAACGCAGTCTAGAAATATTCCTGCTCTACGTACTTTACAAGATGTTGGTATCACAAAAGCAACTAAGTTTTTAACTAAGTTAGGCATTACATCAAAAACGGCTTATGAATTACAAAACGGGATTGGTTTATATATTTCACCACTTCAAGAGGCAGCGTCTTATGCAGCTTTTGCTAATGGTGGTACTTATTACAAACCATACTATATTAGTTCAATTACCACTAAGAGTGGCGAAACTCATAAGTATTCGGCAACTGGTGAAAAAGCAATGAAATCATCGACTGCCTACATGATTACGGATATGTTAAAAGATGTAATTGATAGTAGTTCAGGAACTGGAAAATCAGCTGCATTATCGGGAGTGCATCAAGCTGGTAAAACTGGGACGACTGAATATCCTTCTGGAACAACATCTAGTTCAGGTGTGATGGATTCTTGGTTTACTGGATATACTAAAAAGTACTCTATCTCAGTTTGGACTGGTTATGATAAACAATATGAAACTGGTCATGCAATAACTAGTTCATATGAAAAAACTGCCGCACTTGTTTATAGTAACGAAATGAGTTACTTAGAAGATGAAAGTTCTAGTTCAAATTGGACTGCTCCTG
This sequence comes from Paucilactobacillus oligofermentans DSM 15707 = LMG 22743, assembly GCF_001434315.1. Taxonomy (GTDB): domain Bacteria; phylum Bacillota; class Bacilli; order Lactobacillales; family Lactobacillaceae; genus Paucilactobacillus; species Paucilactobacillus oligofermentans. Next base: position 320,367 of record NZ_AZFE01000032.1, read on the forward strand.
ATACAGTTACCGAAGTTACTAAGAATGGTAATACTGAATATGAAGTAACGGGTGCAACATGGAGCACTACTGGAGTCAGTGATACGTATGCTGAAAACAATGGTTCAACTGGAACAAGTTCTACCGTAGTTAGTTCTTCAACTATTTCTTCAAGTGAAGCTAAACAGGAATCTGAATCTTCAAGTAGTAACTCTAATAATTCAAGTAGCATTGAACAAACACCAGGTGGCTCTGGCGGAGATGGTGGTTCTGATGGAACAAGTTCTTCATCAAGCTCCACAGTCACAACACCTACTCAATAAATAAAAAAGGTTTGATTCAAGACAAAATTGTCTTGAATCAAACCTTTTTTACTATTGTTGATCAGATATTTTATAAATTGGAATTTTAGGCTTAGCCTTTTTGTTGGTGCTGTCTTCCCGATTAATTGGGCGTTTTGTTTGTAGCTGCTCGACTTGTTGAACCGTCTTGATATTTTGACGATCCCAACTGTTTAAAATACGATCCATATATTTTAAACTCCAAGCTTGATTTAGAACGGCTTCTTGTAGGGACAAATTAATTAAATCAAATGGATAATTGTCTTCATCAATCCATTTTGCAACCGTTTCGAGTTCGATTGGTGATAACGGACGTCCAAACTCTATTTCTATTTTATTAAAAATTTGTTCACGATTAGTTTCGTTTTGTTCAGATGTTTGTTTACTACTACTGATTGTTTCTAACCCTACAATTTGTAAAATCAAATTATCAAAACTATATGATTCACTTTGTTTTCCATAAGCATCAATCGTTGTATCGTGTGTCATTAATTTCTGTTGAATCATGTGATGCATAATTTCATAAACTTGTGATGGTTCACTACCTAAATGTTCAGCAATTAAATTAATATCAGGTGAAACAATACCTTTATCTAAATAAGATTTTAGCTCCAAATAAACCATAAACTCTGCAGTTGACATACCCAAATCACGATATCGATGTAAAATAACATCGTTAATAACAGTTTGTCCCGATAATAGCCATTCTTGTTGATTACTTTTATTAGTCACTACTTAAACCCCGATTACATCATTAAATGTTTACAATTTTTTGTAAATCTTTTCCAGTTTTAAAATCTAGTAATTCATAACAGAGATGACCTTGTTTGTTTACATAAGAAACTTCCCAGACTGGTTCATTTTTAAAAACTCCCAACGCAATTTTTAAAACTTTTTTTGGATTTCGCTTATTCCAAATTTGAGTTAAGGCATCATTTTTGGTAATTCCCTTTTTTTGCTTTAAGACCTGTATAACTTTTCCTTTAGAACTAGTAATCACAAATATTTTCTGATTTTTTGAATTTTCTCCGGCAATTGTATAATAAGTTTTTTCTCGATTATACGTAAAGAAATCACCTGGATGTTTTAAATTAGCTTTCGCTTTGGCAATTGATATTGTCGTTTGTTCTGCTTGATTTTTTGGATGATTAGCAATCGCTAGTGCAGCCCAAATTGCAAGAAATACAATTATGATTGCAATGATTGTAATTCTAATCGGATGAAGATGCGATTTTCGTTTAGTTCGACTTTGCATTCAGTGCAATCTCCTTTTTAGATAATTTATAATTATAGCAGATTAAGCTAAATTAAGTTACTGATTTTATTGTTTAAAAAAATCAGTAGTTTTTATGATTAAGTCATCAGTTGAAACTGTTTCAATTGGCATATTTTCAGGAAATGTTCGCATAATTGTGTGACCATATCGACGATTAACTAACCGATTGTCTAAAATAACGGCAACTCCGCGATCCGTTTCGGTTCTAATCAGTCTCCCAATCCCTTGTCTTAAGCGTAATGTTGCTTTCGGTAAGGACGAATTGTAAAACGGATTTTTACCATTTCTTTGAAGCCAATCATTTTCAGCGCGCGTCACAATCGCATCTGGAAAATCAAATGGTAATCGCGTCACGATTAGTAATTCTAGTTGTTCGTTAGGTAAATCAATTCCCTCCCAAAAACTAGATGCCCCTAATAAAATGGCATTAGAACTAGTACTAAATTGCTTTAATAATTTATCTCGATTACCTGTAATTCCTTGCGCCATAATCTCACGGCCATTAAATAGATCTGTCGAACGTAACTTACTATAAACTTGTTCAATCGTTAGTAATGAGTTAAATAGGACCATGGTTTGTCGACTATTATCTTTAGTTAATTTATAAATTGTATCACATAAATAATTCAGATAATCTTGATAAAATTGATTTGAAATCTCAGGTGCATCTTCCGCAATAAAGAGTTTACTTTGTTGTGAAAAATCAAACGGCGAATCAATTCGCTTAGTTTTTGTATCTTTATAATTAATATCGAGCTGATCATAAATAAATTGTGAACGACTTGATGAAAATAGTGTTGCTCCTGTAAAAATGGGCTTTTGAAAGTATGGATATACATTTTGAGATAAAAATTGATTAGTGGTTAATAGTCCACCACTAAGTTTCATTGAGCTTTGGTCCATTGATTGCCGGATAGTCAGCCAGAAAACTGATGAAGATGTTTGATTAGTTAAAATTTCAATGAATTCTAGTAATCTTTCATATGTTTTAGTAATACTATTTAACTGACTTTCAAATTGGCCCATTAAAAAGCGATCACTAATCATCCAGCGTTCTGCACTCCGCGTAAATAGATTATCTAATTCAACAAAATGATCATTTAAATTGGTCATAATGCTTGAATAACTTTTGACTAATTTATCTTTTGGATTAAGGATCTTTTTCAATTGTCGACTATCGATGGGTTGTTCAATGATTGAACGAGAGTCATCAGCAACAACGTTTAGCATGAATCCTCGATATAAAATTTCTTCAAACTGTTTAACTGTATCTGACAAGCTAAGTAAATCACTTCTAATCGCACGAACATAATAATCACCATTAGGTAGATCGGTAAAAATCGATGCTAAATTTCGTTCATGACCATCATTAACCAATCCACGAAGAATATTTAATAATGTACTAAATGATTGAAAGTCAATTTCATGTCGCGATTGATGTAAAATATTTTCACTTAAATGTTGGGCTTCATCAATTACCAAGTATGGTTGATTTAGACTTTCCCCTAAATCAGTTGCGTGTTGTGCTAAATAAGAATGGTTAGTAATAATCACATCCGCATTAAGCATTGATTTTGCACGGCGAATTAAGAAATCATCATTATAAAACACACTATTTTTATCTAAACTATCGATACCTTGGTGCTTGATTTCATTAAAGTACGTTGAATTATAATTAACGAGATTTAATTCATCTAAATCACCGGTACTAGTTTCTAATAACCACACTAAAATTCTGGCTTTCAATAGCTGAATCGGTGTTGATTCCCCCATTGCGCTTAGTGAACGATAATAGCGCGTAATATCGACGTAATGTGAATTTCCTTTAAGGACTACGCTTGAAATCTTAAACGGGAGAATTTTATTCAATTGTTTAACGGCAATATCTGCCATTTGTCGTTGCTGAATATTAGTTGCTGTACTAACAACCACTTTTTTATCTGGATAGCTTAAATAAGCTAATGGCAACATATAACCTAATGTTTTCCCAATTCCAGTTCCGGCCTCAATTAAAATATTATGTTGTTCATCATGAATATAATTGTTATAAATCATATTCATCATTTTGGCTTGTCCACCGCGATAAATTAAATTACCGCCAAATAACTTCTCTTTTGATTGCTTTGAATTAGGATATTTCTTTTTCTTTAAATTACCATTGCGTACAACTTTTTTTACCTTAGTTAAAACCAGATTGTTTTTGATATAAAGTTCATTTGGTAAATCAAAAGCTACCAATTCTCGGCTATCTAATTCTGTTTTAAAGAATTCATTAGTATCATATGGTAAACCTAAGTTTAATTTAACCAACGTTTGTAAAGTAATTGTGGGCAATTGTTTGATTCGATCTAATAAGTTAACTAGTAATTGTCCCGTCGCTTCTGCATCTGAATCAGCACTATGTGGTGAATTATGTTCAATTGCTAAGTAATTAGTTAAATCACGAAGTCGAAAGCCAGGTGCAGTTGGTAATAAAATTTGACTTAACGTAACCGTATCAATTGCCTTAATTTCTAAGCTTGGATACCCTACCCGTTCGAATTCAGCATTTAAAAAAGGGAAGTCAAAACTGACATTATGAGCGACAAAAATGGTGCCAGAAAGTAAGCTGAACAATGATCCAGCAACGTCATCAAAAAAAGGGGCCTCTTTGACATCGTGTCCAGAGATTCCTGTCAGTTGCTCAATCATTGGTGGAATCGATCGATTTGGATTAATAGTTGTATTGAACTGGTTAACAACTTTATTGTTTGAGATGAGCACACATCCAATTTGAATTATTCGATCCCCATTTTTAATGCTGGTTCCCGTGGTTTCCAAATCGACAATTGAATATATTGGTTGCTTATCCATAATTTTCTCCGTATCAAATATCTTTTAATCTAATGTATATCATACTATTTATCACTGTAGTTTACCACGTACATTTAATGAAGAATTTATTATCTTTTACTGCAAAAAAAATTTGAAACAGGTATAATTGTATTTGGTTTTCATTTCGGTCTAAATAGAAAGTGGGTTATGACGTAATGCAATCAGGACAAGGTACAAGTCATGCCAAAATAATACTAATGGGTGAACATAGTGTCGTATACGGCGAACCTGCCATTGCAATGCCCATTTCAGAAATAAAATGTACAGTTACTATGAATCAAACGACTGATTCAATTCAAACGATTGATAGTCGCTATTTTAGTGGTAATATTAGTAACCTTCCAGATGCTATGTCTGGTATTTCTAAAGTAATCATATTTTTAGAAAATTATTTTAACGGAAAAAATGATGGTTGGCAAATGAAAATTACTAGCATGTTACCTGCCGAACGTGGCATGGGTTCATCAGCTGCTACTACTATTGCACTTATTAAGTGCTTTTATGATTTTTACGGCGCCACTATTTCTAAACAAGAACTATTAAAATTAGCTGACATTGAAGAACATATCACACATAATAATCCAAGTGGTTTAGATGCTGCCACGGTCAGTTCTAACCGACCAATTTGGTTTGTCAGAGATCAAACAATTGAACCGTTTGATATTAATATCGATGCTACGTTAGTGATTGCCGATACTGGTATTAGAGGAAAAACTAAGGAAGCTATTCAATTAGTTAAACAACAACTTGATAACTACCCAGAAGCCACTAACAAAGCCCTTAACAAATTAGGGACACTTACTAAAGATTCATCTAGGTTACTAAAAAATAACCAAGCTATTCAGTTGGGTGAATATTTTAATCAAGCTCAAACAATTTTAAGTAGCTTAAAACTAAGTCATCCAGCAATTGACAAATTAATAAAAATTGCCCGTTTAAATGGTGCATTAGGAGCTAAATTCACCGGTGGCGGCCGTGGTGGCTGTATTATAGCCCTTACTAAGAACAAAATTGATGCAAAAATAATTTCAAATGCACTAATTGATGCTGGTGCAACTGCCACTTGGGTGCAACCATTGAATACAATTGGAGTAAATAATGACTGATTTAATTGCAACTGCAAAAGCACATACAAATATTGCGTTAGTTAAATATTGGGGTAAACGCGATGAAACCTTAATTTTACCGTGGACTGATAGTTTGTCTTTAACTTTAAATGAGTTTTATACAACCACTAAAGTAACCTTTTCTGAAACTCTAGAACATGATAATTTTTATATTGATCGAATACTAGTAGATCAAAAAAATAATCAGAAATTAACTAATTTTATGAATGTAGCCAGAGAAAAAATTGGCTTAACTTATTTTGCTAACGTGGAATCTTTCAATTGCGTCCCTATTTCTGCAGGCCTTGCATCATCTTCATCTGCATTTGCCGCACTAGCTGGAGCGATATATGAAGCTAGTGGCGTTGACTACACGCTAAATGACGTTTCCAAACTGGCTCGTCGAGGATCTGGTTCTGCTACCCGATCAGTTTTCGGTGGCTTAGCCGAGTGGAAAAAAGGATCAACAGATGACGATTCCTATGCACAGCCAATTCAAGAAACGGTTGATTTTGGTATTGAGATGATTGCAATTTTATTAGATACCACTAAGAAAAAAGTTTCTAGTCGTTTGGGGATGCAAACAACGGTTGATACTTCCCCATTCTTTAACGAGTGGGTTAAAGTAGTTGAAAAAGATATGCAAATAATGCATCAGGCAATTGAAAAAAAAGACATCAACCTAATTGGTGAAATTGCTGAATCAAATGCAATGAGAATGCACTCACTAACCTTATCTGCAAGCCCAAGCTTTACATATTTTAATGCAGATAGTCTTCTAGCTATGCAAGAAGTTGAGAAATTACGTACAAATGGAGTAAAATGTTTTTATACTATGGATGCTGGTCCAAATGTTAAGGTTATTTATGACCGTAAAAATCGGGAAACAATTCTGCAGGAACTTTCAAAAGTTTTTGGTCGTGACCGCCTTGTGGTGAGTCAACCCGGTCCTGGAATTGAATTTATTAAATAGTTACATTGTGAAAGGAACAAAGTTAAGTGATTAAAGCAGCTGCACCTGGAAAACTATATATCGCTGGCGAATATGCAGTTGTTGAAACTGGATATCCGGCCATTCTCGTTGCATTAAACCAATTTGTTTTTTGTACCGTAGAAAAAAGTTCAGACGTTGGTAGTATTCTATCAACTCAATATTCAGAAAATTCAATTTATTGGCGTCGCCAAGATAATCAAATGATTTTTGATAATCGTGATAATCCGTTTCACTATATTCTTTCAGCAATTAAAATTACTGAAGATTATGCATGTTCACTTGGGCTTAATCTTAGTGTCTATCATTTAAAAATTGATAGCCAATTAGATAGTTCCGATGGAAAAAAATATGGCTTGGGTTCTTCTGCTGCAGTCACTGTGGCAACAGTAAAAGCGTTATGTGAATTTTATCAATTAAATGTCACTCAAGACATAATTTTTAAGCTATCCGCAATTGCTCATTTTGAAGTTCAAGGTAATGGTTCTTTAGGAGATATTGCCGCTTCAGTTTATGGTGGATGGATTGCATACCATTCTTTTGATCGTCGCTGGTTAATGGAACAACGTAAAAAAACTAATTTGATCGATTTAATTGCAATGGATTGGCCTAATTTGGAAATTGAACAGTTAAAAGCACCTAACAATTTAATGTTACTAATTGGCTGGACGGGTTCTCCCGCCTCTACTTCAAAATTAGTTGATAAAGTTTCAATTGCAAAAGCAAGAGAAAGCCAAGAATATCAAGACTTTTTACTAGCTAGTCAAGAGTGCATTCAAAAAATGATTTTAGGTTTTAGAAATAATAACCTGAATGTTATTCAAGATGGTATTAGAAAAAATAGACAAATATTACATGCTTTGTCTAAATTATCTGGTGTTTCAATTGAAACTAAAGCATTAACTAATTTATGTGAAATTGCAGAAGAATTTAACGGCGCTGCTAAAACATCTGGTGCCGGTGGCGGTGATTGTGGAATTGTAGCAATTGATGCAAAAAGTAATTTAAGTTTATTAATTGAAAAATGGACGAATGCAAAGATTGAACGTTTAAATTTATCAGTCCATGAAATTGACTAGTTATCATATGAGGTAATCAAAATGGAATCAATTCAATCGCATCGAAAAGACGAACATCTTTCTTTAGCAGAAAAGTTCTATTCAGCGGCTCATCAAGATAATCCATTTGATGAAATCCGCATTATTCATAATAGTTTGCCAGAATTAGGTTTCGATGATATAAGTTTAAAGACTAAGATTGATAATAATTTATTATTTGAACACCCCTACTATATCGAAGCAATAACTGGCGGTAGTAATCAAGCCACTAAAATTAATTCTCAACTTGCCAAACTAGCAGCTAAGCATCATCTTCCAATGGCGGTTGGATCAGCAAGTGTAATGCTTACTGATAAATCAACTGAAGATAGTTTCTCAGTTGTTAGAGAACAGAATCCAAATGGAATTATAATAGCTAATATCAGCGCTAATGCAACTGTCGAGCAGGCTAAATTTGTGATTGATTTTATGCAAGCCAATGCATTAGAAGTCCATATTAATACCACACAAGAATTGGTCATGCCTGAGGGCGAGCGTGAATTTTATTGGCTTGAAAATATTAAACAATTAATTGATGCGCTTGATATTCCGGTAATTGTTAAAGAAGTTGGTTTTGGTATTAGTCATGAAACAGTTGATCAGCTTCAAGCAATCGGTGTTACTAACATTAATGTTAGTGGTCGTGGCGGTACTAATTTTGTTGAAATTGAAAATCGGCGTAATCATCAAAATGATTTTTCATACTTAACTAATTGGGGTCAGACAACTGTTGAATCATTGTTAGATAATTCAAACAATTCTAATATTAACTTATTGGCATCAGGTGGTATTAGTAATCCTTTAGATGTAATCAAATGCGGTATTCTTGGCGCTAATGCAGTCGGTGTTGCTGGTTTCTTTTTACATGTGTTAATTAAAGATGGTTACGACCAATTAGACCAAACTTTAACTAATTGGGATGATGAATTACGTAAATTACTTGTGTTATGTGGTGCTAAGTCATTTAACGATTTAATTGATATGCCTTATATTTTATCAGCTAACTTAAATAATTTTGTTTCACAAAGACAAAAATAGGATTGCCTAATTAGGCAATCCTATTTTTATTAGATTCGAAGTCCTTTAGGATAGAAATTTTTAAGTGTCTTACCAACTAGTTTACTAAAACTAACTGAATGGCCTTCACAAACAAGCAAATACCATCCCTTATCTTTTAACTCATCAATCATTAGTGTTTCACCATGGATATAATGTTTCCACTGATCAAGACTAATAATAATTTTATGATTAATTTGTTCTGAATTAGTTGCCAGTGCAAGCGAGTGTGACGGTTCAAACCGATTTTTCTTAAAAATACCCAAATGTAAACCGGGACGCATAAATTTTATTTTATTAATCGAATTTAACCCAATTGGTAATACATATAAATTATCACCAAATTTAACTAAGGTTCCCTCTGGTATTTGTAATCCAGTTTCAAAAATAAAATCATTAAATAATTTTGTTTCAGCTTTATCCATTTGATCATACTTCGGTGTCTTGTTTTTATCTTGATTTTCTTCTACTTCATTTGAAACAAACTTAGCTACAAAATGGCCTTCACCTTTAATATGATGTGGAAATAAACGTACAGCATTTTTAATTTCAGGATTACCGTCTCCCCAGTCTGGATTTGCACTATCCATACCGTCATAATTTTTGATGGGAACCATCGATAGCATTGGATATTCAGACAGTAACCAAGCAGCAATTTGTTCATCTTCTTCAGGTGCAAATGTACAAGTTGAATAAACTAATGTTCCACCAGGTCTTAGCATTTCAAGTGCAGACGCCAATATTTTTTGTTGTCGATTTGCACATTCATTAGAATAATCTTCATTCCAATATTGCATTCCAGCTGGTTCTTTTCGAAACATTCCTTCACCTGAACATGGCGCATCAACTAAAATACGATCAAAATACTTTTGAAAATGAGGTGCAAGTCGATCAGGGCTTTCATTGGTTACAATTGTATTAGTCGCACCCCATCGTTCTACGTTTTCTGACAAAACAGCAGCTCGTTTACTAAATATTTCATTACTGACTAAAATTCCAGTGTTATTCATTTTATTAATTAAATGCGTACTTTTCCCACCTGGTGAAGCACATAAATCAAGAATTTTTTCTCCTGGTTGTGGATCAACTACTTCCCCAACGTACATTGCGGAAGGTTCCTGACTATAAATATAGCCAGTTATATGATCTAAAGTTTTACCGTTAATTTGGCCGTAAAATCCGGTATCACAATAATCAATTCTATTCTGATTTTCAAGATATTCTTTAGTTGTTAGTTTACCGGTTTTAATCGTATTAACGCGATAGCCACTAATACTAGGTTCATTAAAAGTGGCAAAGAATCCATCGGCCTCTTGACCAAGTAACTTTTTATATTTTTCAATAAATCCAATTGGTAATTCCATGTTATCTCCATTTCATAACTTATTGTATATTACAATTAATTTAGTTGCTATATACAATTAGATTAATTTATTAACTTTTAAACTGTCAATGATGGTCAATTTTAAGTAATTATGATACATTTTAATAATGTAATCTAAAAATAGGACGGTTATTAATCTATGAATCAACATTTAATTGCCATTGACTTAGATGGTACTACACTCAATAATGATGCACAATTATCCCCAACAACTATTAAAACAATTAAGGCTGCTAGTAAAGCTGGTCATATCGTCAGTATTGTAACCGGTCGGCCTTATCGTATTTCGCAACGATATTATGATAGCTTGGGTTTAAAATCTCCCATGGTTAACTTCAATGGTGCTCTTGCCCATATTCCCCATGAAGAATGGCACCAAGAATATCAAAAAAATATCAATCGTGAAATTGCTTTAGACCTATTAACTCATAAAGACGAGCTTGGAATTGATACGATGACTGCTGAAAATAAATTACATCTTTGGGCTAATCGACAAAGTAATGTAATGGCTGACTTTTTCCCTACTAAACTTAATCCAAATGAAGTATTAAATAGTAATAATTTAACATCGGACCCCACCGCGCTAACTGTTGAATATAAACCCGGTGAAAAAGATACTTTAATTAAAAATATTCAGGACAATTACGGTTCTGACGTTGATATCCGTGTTTGGGGTGGTCCTCATAATATCCTTGAAGTTGTTTCTAAAGGTATTCAAAAAGCCATGGGTGTTTCTTATCTTGCTAAGACATACAATATTGATCAATCAAATATTATTGCCTTTGGTGATGAAGAAAACGATGCTGAAATGATTAAATATGCCGGTCGTGGTGTTGCAATGAAAAATGCGATTCCTTCAATTACGGCATTAGCTGATGATCAAACAGAAGTTGATAATCAACATGATGGCCTTGCACACTATTTAAACGATTATTTAAAATTAGATATTTAATTTAATAAAGCCAAAACGTCTGAGAAAAATTACTCAGACGTTTTTTTTATTCTTTATGTGAGAAGAATTGAGCTGCTTTAATTGCATTTTGCCAGCCAGCATAGATTATATCTGCTCGTTGATGATCCATAGTTGGATCAAACTTATCACCAATTGTACTTAGCTTTTTCAATTCATCTTGATCATGCCAAAAACCAACTGCTAATCCTGCTAAGAACGCGACCCCTAAAGCGGTAGTTTCTTCAATTTTAGCCCGATTAATTTTAGTCTGTAAAATATCAGCTTGAAATTGCATTAAGAAATTATTTTTTGATGCACCACCGTTAACTGTCAATGCTTTTAAACTTAATCCGGTATCTTTAATCATAGTATCAATAACATCTTTGGTTTGAAATGCGATTGACTCAACGGTAGCTCGTACGATTTGATCTTTTGTTGTTCCACGAGTTAAACCAAACATTGCCCCACGGACTTCTTGATTCCAATATGGTGCCCCAAGTCCTGTAAATGCTGGGACTACATAAACACCATTAGTTGTTTTGGCATCAATAGATTGTTTCTCTGAGTCTGAGGCATGTTCGACCATTTTCATACCATCTCTAAGCCATTGAATTGCTGAGCCAGCGACAAAAATACTTCCTTCAAGGGCATAATTAACTTTACCATCAAGACTATATGCAATCGTGGTTAATAGTCCATTGTCTGAAAGTGTTGGTTCATGCCCGGTATTCATGACAATAAAGGCCCCAGTTCCATAGGTATTCTTAACGCTACCTTTTTCGAAAGCCGCCTGTCCAAATAATGCAGCCTGTTGATCTCCGGCAATCCCACTAATTGGAATTTCCACGCCATAAAAATGATAATCAACCGTATAACCGTAGATTTCAGAAGACGATTTAACCTCAGGCAACATTCCTGATGGAATATCCAATAAATCTAGTATTTCATGATCCCACTTTAAATCATGAATATTAAACATCATTGTTCGACTAGCATTAGTAACGTCGGTCGCATGAACTTTACGCCCTGTAAGATTCCACAATAGCCATGTATCAATGGTTCCAAATAATAATTCACCTTTTTTTGCACGTTCATAAGATCCTGGTACATGATTTAAAATCCACTTAATTTTGGTTGCAGAAAAGTAGGAATCAATAATTAAGCCAGTTTTTTCATGAATTAAATCTTGATAACCCTCACTGATTAATTGATCGGCGATTTCACTTGTCTGCTTAGATTGCCAAACAACCGCATTATAAATTGGTTCTCCAGTTTCTTTATCCCAAATAACTGTTGTTTCACGTTGATTAGTAATACCAATTGATGCAATTTTATACGGCTTAATTTGCGATTGAATCATCACATCTGCGATGACTTGTTGGACACCTTCCCAAATTTCGGTAGCATCATGTTCTACCCACCCAGGCTTTGGAAAGTATTGTTTAAATTCACGTTGTGCTTTAGCGACAACATTTCCTTGATTATCAAAAATAATTGCACGTGAACTAGTAGTTCCTTGATCAATTGACATTACATATTGTTGATTTGCCAAATTAATTCACCCCTTTAAACTGGAATTTAATTTAATGTGATATCAAGTTTAACGATATCTGCTAATGACTCACGTTTAACGACAAGTTGTGATTTACCATCTTCACAAAATACAACGGCTGGTCGCGGATTACGATTATAATTACTAGCCATTGAATAACCATAGGCACCGGTATCAAGGACCGCTAGTAAATCGCCTGCCGTTGGTTTGGCTAACATTTGGTCCCATGCAAGCATATCACCTGATTCACAATATTTACCCGCAACTGATACTTTACTATTAGCTGGTTCATTCATCTTATTAGCCAATACCGTCTCGTATTTAGCTTCGTATAATGCAGGACGGATATTATCACCCATCCCACCATCAACCGCAATATAATCACGAATATTTGGAATGCTTTTACTTGAACCAACCGTATATAAAGATATGGCTGCTGATCCAACGATTGAACGACCAGGTTCAATCCAAATTTCAGGACATGGGAAGTTGTTCTTAGATGATAGTTGTTTAACTTCTTCGATAATAGCACTAATAAAAGTTTCTGGAGCCAACGGATTTTCATCGTCGGTATATTGAATTCCAAACCCACCACCAAGATTAAGTACACTGGCAGTAAAATTAAACTTAGCTTGCCAGTCGATTAATAAATGCATCATTTTATCAGCTGCGCCCACAAAGCCTGCCGTAGCAAAAATTTGGGAACCAATATGGCAATGTGCACCTAACATATTTAAATACGGAGCTGCTAAAATTTGCTCCAACGCTTGATCAGCTTGGCCACTATTTAAGTCAAAACCAAACTTTGAATCTTCTTGACCAGTTGAAATATATTCATGCGTATGTGCTGAGATTCCAGGAGTTACTCGAATCATCACATCAACTTTTTGTTTTCGGTCTTGAGTCAATTGATCTAATAACGATAATTCATAAAAGTTATCAATAATGATACAACCAATGTTTTGATCTAAGGCAAAGGTTAATTCTGAAATTGATTTGTTATTACCATGAAATGAAACTTTATTCATTGGGAATCCCGCTTGTTTTGCAGTATATAGTTCCCCTTCAGAAACAACATCACAATGAATGTTTTCTTTATTAATTAGTTGATACATTGCAAGTGTTGCAAAAGCCTTGCTAGCATAACTAATTTGATACTTAACATTAGCTTTTTCAAAAATTGCTTTAAAATGTGTAATTTGTCGGCGGATAATGCTAGTATCATATGCAAATAATGGAGTTCCATATTCTTTTGCTAATTGTGTAGTATCTACACCACCAACTAGGAGATGACCTGCTTCGTTCACTTGACGTTCACTAATTTGAGTACTCATCTAATTCCTCCAATGTTTAATATAAAGAAAAAAGGTAGCGGATTAACATGCATCCTGCCACCTTTTAACTAGTTATTTTATTGGTCGCTTTTTAAAACTCCACCAACACTATAATGATCAGGTTGCATTTCGTTTAAAACAATGTGTACTCGTTCTTCTGGAACAACCGCATTTTTAGCAATTGCTGCAGTAACGTCTTTAACAAGACCTTTTAATTGTTCTGGTGTTCGACCAGCTACTAAGTCAATGTGTACTAATGGCATTTGATTCACTCCTATAAAAATTTATTAGGTATAGTATACTTTAAAATTGGACGTTTGCCAATTATCCTAACGTGTTTTACTTAAATAAAATCTAAATTTCAGTTACAATTATTATATTAATTATTTGAAAGGTTTAAATTATGGAAAATAAATCAAAATATTCAGCTTGCACAAGCATTCTAATTGGTAAAAAAGCCAGTATTGACGGCACTATCATGATTGGTCGTAATGAAGATGCTAAAGCTTCATGGCCCAAACATTTCGTCATCCGTCAGCGTAACGAAATTATTAATCATTTTAAATCTAATGACAATGATTTTGAAATGGATTTACCTACCACTAGTGCAAGATATACTGCAACACCAGAATGGACCGACAAATTTGGCGTTTTTGAAGAAGCCGGAATTAATGAATTTAATGTCGCAATGAGTGCGACAGAAAGTGCCTATTCAAATGTCAGAGTTCTTGCCGCCGATCCGCTGGTTTCAACTGGAATTACTGAAGAAGCCATGGTAACCGTAGTTTTACCATTTATTAGTTCTGCGCGAGAAGGTGTTAAACGACTCGGTGAAATTATTGAGACACATGGTACTAATGAATCAAATGGAATTTTATTTGCTGATGATAATGAAGCCTGGTATTTAGAAACGGCTGGCGGACACTATTGGGTAGCACAAAGAATTCCAGATGACTCTTATGCTGTTGTCGCTAATCAATTAAGTATTCAAGAAATTGACTTCAATGATTCTGAACAATTCATGTTTCATGCAGATATTAAAGATTTTGTTGATAACAACAATCTTAACCCTAATCCAAATAGTTTTAATTTCAGAAAAATTTTTGGAACTAATGACGCATCAGATTCAGTCTACAATACTCCCCGAGTTTGGTATGGTCATCGCTTATTTAGTCCAAATGGTGTTTCTGATGAATCCCCAGAATCAAGCGAACTTCCCTTTATCATTAAACCGAGTCGTCTATTATCAGTTGAAGATGCCCAAACTTATTTAAGTTCTCACTTTCAAGGAACACCCTATGATCCAATTGGAACTGGATCCGAAAAAGAAAAACATAAATACCGACCTATAAGTTTGGCTAAAACACAGGAATCTCATATCTTGCAAATGAATCGCATCCCGGCGAACCTACATTGGTTATCACTTGGCGTCAGCGCTCAAAGTGTTTATGTCCCCTTTTATGCCGGGATTACAGATACCCCAATTCGCTATCAACGTGGCAAACAACAATACGATTCGGACAGTGAATATTGGAATTATAAATTGGCAGGTGTGTTAATTGATGCTCACCTTCATCAATTCAGTAAACCTTTAGCTGATTTACAAACTAGTATTAACATTAAGATGCGTGAGATGCTAAAAAAAGCTGATCTAGGGCTTCCAACTCGAAATAACGAACAAGGAGCTTACTTTACTGAAAAATCAGCTGAAATCGCTCAATATTCATCATCACGTTATCAAGAATTTATTAAGCAAGTTATTACTGAATCAACTGACTTGTCGTTATTAAACTTTAAAACAGATGCAAATTTATAGATTTGCTAACAGGGGAATATTATGAATAAATTTTGTCAAAGTTGTGGTATGCCCTTAGAAGGGCATCAAGGTACTGAAGTAAATGGTACTTTGTCAAATGACTACTGTGAAATGTGTTATCGTGATGGTCAATTTATTGAACCAAAGATTACATTTAATGAAATGAAAACTCGTGGGATTACCGGCTTAAAACAAAGTAATAAAAATATTCTTGTTAAGCAACTAATGATTTGGGGATATCCGTTCCAGTTAAAGAATCTAGACCGTTGGAAATAATCATTAAAATCTGCACAAAAAAAGCAATCCATAATGGATTGCTTTTTGTTTGTAATTAAACTCGACGTTCTTGGATACGAGCTGCCTTACCGTGAAGTGCACGTAAGTAGTATAACTTAGCACGACGAACACGACCATGACGAATTACTTCGATCTTATCAACACGTGGTGAGTGAAGTGGGAATGTACGTTCCACACCAATACCACTACTGATCTTACGAACAGTATAAGTTTCGCTGATAGCAAAACCATGACGCTTGATAACAACACCTTCAAATAATTGGATACGTTCGCGTGTTCCTTCGACGATACGAGCATGAACTCGAACAGTATCTCCGGCACGGAATTCTGGAAGATCAGTACGTAATTGACCTTCAGTAAGCTTTTGAATTAAAGTATTTTGACGCATGTTAGTTCTCCTTTTTCAATCGACATTCATGTTAAGCTTAGCAGCGGAATATCGTTACTATGACTTTATAGCCATATATAATAATATCATACTTTATCCCAAATAGTAAATATATTTAATGTTATTTATCCTAAATGATAACACTATTAATTATCTTCAGACTCTTCCATTTTAATATCTGCAAGCAAATGTCGTTGCTGTGCTGTTAGCTCAATATTTTCAAGTAAATCTGGACGACGTTGATATGTCCGTCGAAGTGATTCCTTTTCTCGCCATTCAGCGATTAACTTGTGGTTCCCATTCATAAGAACTTCTGGAACCTTTAACCCCTGATATTCTGCTGGTCGAGTATATTGTGGATATTCAAGTAATCCATTTGAAAATGAATCACTGGGTGCTGATTCTTTATTACCTAAAATTTCTGGTAATAGTCGTGCAGTTGCATCAATCATGACCATTGCTGGTAATTCACCACCAGTTAACACAAAATCACCTAAAGAGATCTCATCAGTTACAATACTGCGAATCCGTTCATCATAGCCTTCATAATGGCCACAAATAAATGTTAAATGCTCTTCTTGCGCTAATTCTTGCGCAACTTGTTGATTAAATGTTTTTCCAGCAGGATCAACTAAAATCACCTTACCCTTGGGATATTTATCTGCCGTTTTTGCAACGGTATCTTCGTAAGCCGATAAAATTGGTTGGGCCTGTAATAACATTCCTGCTCCACCACCATAAGGATAATCATCTACATGATTTTGTTTATCATCGGTATAATCTCTAAAATCAGTGACTTCAACGTCTAACAAATCTTTTTCAATCGCCTTACCAATAATTGATTCATTTAATGGAACTTTAACCATTTCTGGAAATAAAGTTAGGACATCAATCCGCATTTTATAGTCCCTCCATCAATTCGATAGTAACTTTCTGATTTTTTAAATCAACTTTTTTAATTACATCGTCAATGACTGGTAATAATAGATCATCTTGACCTTTACGATTAACTACCCAAACATCATTAGCACCAGGTGACATGATTTCTTTAATGGTTCCTAAAGTTTCACCTTCAATGGTTTCAACGGTTAAGCCAATAATTTCACGATAGTAATATTCATCTTTTTCTAAGCCCTGTTGTTCATCTTCACTAACTACTAAATCAAGTCCTTTATACTTTTCAACTAGATTAATATCTTCTAGTCCAGTAAATACAACCATATACATATTTTTTTGAACTTTAGCTGATTTGATTGTTACCGCGATATTTTTTTCTTTTGTGACGATATAAAGTTGCTTACCTTTTTTATAACGTAATTCTGGGAAATCGGTTACTGAAAGGATTTTTAATTCTCCTTTTAAACCGTGTGTATTAACAATGGTACCAATTTTATAATAATTCATTAATTATCCTCATTGATTGCTTATTAGGTTCAAAAAAACTCCCAACACGATATGTGTGGGAGTTTTGTGTTTAACGAGTATTAATAGTGAAACGAAACTTCCGCGATTTGATTATTAATCAAAGACCGGATCGTAGAAGCAACACGTCCCTTATAAAGTGACTTAATTTCATTATTGATAGTTTATTAAACGACTACTTTTTGATCATTTTAGATTCATGATATTCTTTCATGATTCCAGCCTGAGATAACAAGTTACGAACTGTATCTGAAGGTTGGGCACCATTGTTTAACCATTGCATAATGTCTTCTTTTTCAAGCTTAACTTCTGCTGGTTCAACTAGTGGATTGTATGTTCCAACTGTTTCGATGAAACGACCGTCACGTGGTGAACGTGAATCGGCAACAACAATACGATAGAATGGACGCTTCTTTGATCCCATTCGTTTCAAACGGATTTTAACTGACATGTGTGAACACCTCCTCGAAGTTTTTTAACAAATAATAATATACCATGCGAAAAATAGTTTGTAAAGTATTTTTACTTAACAGATAAAAATTATTTACGTTTATTACGTTTTTTCTTATTCTTTTTCATTTTTCTAGTCATTTGTTTCATAGCTAATTTACCTAATCGACCACCAGGAACATTACCACCCATCATTTGTTCCATGCCTGCCATATTACCACTAGAAACTTGTTTCATCATTTTTTTCATTTCATTAAATTGCTTAATCATTCGATTGACTTCAACAATTGGTCGAGCAGCACCGGCAGCTAACCGACGGCGACGACTAGGATTAAGTAAATCAGGATTTTCACGTTCAGCTGGGGTCATTGAATAAACAATTGCCTTAATATGATCCATATCTTTTGGATCAACATTTACATTTTTTAAGGCGGGATTATTTGCCATTCCCGGAATCATTTTCATGATATCTTCGATAGGCCCCATATTTTGAACTTGTTGCATTTGCTCCAAAAAATCGTTGAAATCAAATGTGCTTTCACGCATTTTTTCCATTGTTTTTTGAGCTTGATCTTCATCAAAATCTTGTTGGGCTTTTTCAATCAGAGTGAGCATATCGCCCATTCCTAAAATTCGTGATGACATTCGATCAGGATGGAAAACATCCAAATCAGTCATTTTTTCACCTTGACCAACAAATTTAATTGGTTTGCCAGTTACGGCACGAATCGATAGAGCAGCCCCACCACGGGTATCGCCATCTAACTTGGTTAATACTACCCCAGTTAAATTTAATTGATTGTTAAACCCATCAGCCGTCTCAACTGCGTTTTGACCAGTCATTGCGTCAACAACTAATAAAATTTCATCAGGTTGTGACAATGTTTGAATTTCAACTAACTCGTTCATCAATTTTTCATCGATTTGTAAACGACCAGCCGTATCAATGATTACATAATCATTGTGATTTTCTTTTGCCACCACTAAACCTTGGCGGACGATTTCAACTGGATCAACATCTGTACCTAATTGAAATACTGGAACATCAATTGATTTAGCGACCGTTTCTAACTGATCAATGGCCGCTGGACGATAAACATCGGCCGCAATGAACATTGGACGAGCATTTTCTTCATTTTTTAATTTAAGAGCCAATTTACCGGCAGTAGTGGTTTTACCAGCCCCTTGAAGACCAGTCATCATAATGATGGTTGGTATTTTTTCTGATTTATTTAAGGGAACCGCTTCAGATCCCATTGTTTTTGTTAATTCTTCATCAACAATTTTAACAATTTGTTGAGCTGGATTTAGTCCCGTTAAAACATCCGTACCGGCAGCTCGTTCACGTACTTGCTTAACAAAATCTTTTACAACCGCAAAATTGACATCGGCTTCTAATAAAGCAAGGCGAATTTCACGCATTGTTTCTTTTAAATCAGCTTCAGTAACCTTGGGCTTCCGACGTAATTTCGTCATTGCACTTTGTAATCGTTCAGTTAATCCTTCAAAAGCCATTAATCAGCGCTCCTATTCTTCTTCCAAATTCTCGAGTCGTTCAATCAGTGACTTCAAGTCGTTATCATCTGGATACTTATTATCAATATATGTTTTGATTTTATCAACTTGGTTATTCCGCACCGTGAAATCAGCATATAAATGTAATTTTTCTTCATAATCTAATAATACGGTTACGGTACGCTTTATATTATCATATACTGCCTGTCTACTGACATCGAATTCTTCAGCAATTTCACCTAATGAGTAATCATCAGCATAGTATAGCTGAATATAATCATTTTGCTTTTGAGTTAATAGTGATTGATAAAATTCAAATAATGAATTAATTTGTTCATTTTTTTCAATTTCCATTAGGTTATCCTTCTTGAGTAACTAATCCTTTAAAGAGACCGTATACATACTCACTGGCATTAAATTCTTGTAAGTCAGTTACCTTTTCACCTAACCCAACAAATTTAACCGGTAAATGAAGTTCATTTCGAATTGCTAAAACAATCCCACCACGAGCAGTTCCATCTAATTTAGTTAGCACAATTCCCGTTACATCAGTGCTATCTTTAAACATTTTTGCTTGTGTTAGTGCATTTTGACCAGTAGTTGAATCAAGAACCAACAAAACTTCTTGTGGTGCACCAATAATCTCACGTTCAATAATCCGTTTCATTTTTTCCAATTCATTCATTAAATTAACTTTGTTTTGTAAACGACCAGCTGTATCAACGAATAACACATCATAATTATCTTGTTTGGCTTTATTAACCGCATCAAAGACCACTGAAGCTGGATCACTACCATCTGGTCCAGTAATAACTTCAACCCCGGAGCGTTCACCCCAGACTTGTAACTGTTTAGTAGCCCCAGCACGGAAAGTATCAGCCGCCGCTAGTAAAACTCGTTTACCTTGTTGCTTATATTTAGCTGCCATTTTACCAATTGTCGTTGTCTTACCAACACCATTTACTCCAACAAATAAAATAACTGTTGGCCCTTGTGATGCAAAATGAATACTATTATCTTCGTGTTCACCTTGTTGGTCATAAATTTGAACGAGTTTTTCAATGATTACGTTAGAAACGGCTTGTTTATTTTTTGCATTTTTTAATTTAACTTCATCTCGTAGTTGATCACTAATCGAAACTGCCATTTCAAAGCCAACATCTGATTTGATTAAAGTTTCTTCTAGTTCTTCAAAAAAATCTTCGTCAACACTTCTAAAATTAGCTAAAAATTCATTTAACCGACTTCCAAAAGTTGAACGAGTTTTTTCAAGCCCTTTTTCATAACTATTTTCTTTGTTACTTACTTCTTCTACAGGTTCTGTAACGGCAACTTCTGATACAACTTCTTGTGAACTAACCAAATAATCACTGGTGATATCAGATGTTGCTGACACACTTTGCGGTTTTGATTCTTGTTCACTTGTAGCTGTTTCAGATGCTATTAATTCAGCAGAATTAGATAAAATTAGGGTCTCTTGAATTGGGGTTTCACTTTTAATTTCAACTACTGATTCTGCCGAAACAGATTCAATAACGGTTTCTGACGAAATTAAACTATCACTAGTCTCCGAGTGAAGTGTCTCGCTTGGTAATTCTGATTCGACTTCTTTTGGTAATTCTGATTCACTTGATTTACGCTTGAAAATATCAAATAATCCCATGTTCAGTCTCCTTTACGTTGTTCTTACATCTTCTAAAGATACAGATACCATCTTAGAAACTCCAGATTCTTGCATCGTCACTCCATATAAAACTTTAGCATTCATCATGGTTCCTTTTCGATGTGTGACGACGATGAATTGAGGACCATCATCCCCATACGTACTTAAGTATCGAGCAAAACGATTAACGTTGGCATCATCAAGTGCTGCTTCAGTTTCATCTAGAATGGCAAACGGTACTGGTCGAACTGCTAAAATTGAAAATAAGAGCGTAATCGCCGTTAAAGCTCTTTCCCCACCCGAAAGCAAACTCATTTGCTGATTTTTCTTCCCTGGTGGCTGAGCAATAATGTCAACGCCAGTCGTTAACATATTATCTGGCTCAGTCAGAACTAACTTAGCTTGCCCACCACCAAACATTTCGATAAATATCTTTTCAAATTCGCCAGCAACTTCATTAAAACTACTTTCAAAGCGTGATTTAACTTCTTCATCCATTTCAGCCATCGTTTCATTCAATTGCTGTTTGGAATCCATTAAATCATCCTTTTGATCATTAAGGAAATTAAAACGTTTAGATACACGTTCATATTCATCAATCGATCCAAGGTTGACCGGTCCAATCTCATCTAAGCCTCTCTTTAAGAGCTTTAACTGGCTAACGATGTCTTCAATTGGTAACTCAATCAAGTCTAAGTTAGCTTCGTTAAAGGACATTGCATAACGCTCACTTAACCGATTCATCCCCGTATCAATTAAGGTTTCAAGTTTAACGCTGCGAGCGTTGACTTTGTTTAACTCATCTAAAGCTGCTCGCTGCAACTCTTGTGCCCTAACTTGTTGCTGATCAGCCGCATCGACTTCATCTGATGTTTTATTAAGTTGCTGATTAGTCTTATCAATTTCCGTTTCGGTTGCTTGTTTATTAGCTTTAAGTTCAACTAATTGTAATTGATTATTTCGCTGTAATTCTTCTTGTTCCGCTTGAGTAGCATTGTCATTATTAGTTTGCTTCTGCAGGTTGGATAATCGCAGTTCAAAGTTTGCAAGGCTTACTTCAACTCGTTTAATTTCTTGTTGTCCGTGGGTGATTTTTTCAGATTCAACCGCAATTAATTGTTCACGTTCTTGGATTTGTCTCGCTTGAACCGACGCATTGTTCTTTAAGTTATCAAGATCAGATTTTAATTGCACTACTTCCATCTTGATGGCTTCAATTTTTGCGGTAACAGTTCCCTGTTCGGTCTCATTATTAGCCAATGTTTCACTATACGAAGATGACTCCGCATTATTTTGATTAACTTCAAATTCTAGTGCCGTTACCTGCTTTTTAATCACGTCAGTTTCATTTTCGGTAATTAAGAGACGCCCATTAATTTCTTGAACAACGGCGCGTTGATCAACCACTTGTTGTTGAAATTGTTCACCGCTTTGTTGATTTGCTTTAATCGCTGCATCATATTTTGCTACTTCTTCTTCAAACTTTGTACTAGCAGCTTTAGCCACACTGAGTTTAGTTTCAAATGTCTCTAATTCTTGCTGACGACTTAGTAAGCCTTGTCGTTGCTGTTTATTAGCCCCACCAGTCATTGAACCACTAGCATTAATTAATTGCCCATCTAAAGTTACTACCCGTACACGATGTTGTCCAGTTCGTGAAATTTGCGTTGCATGATCAAGATTATCAGCAACTACCGTATTACCTAACAAGTGTTTTAATACCGGTATCACCGTATTATCAACGGTTACTAAATCACTAGCCAGACCTTCAAAACCAGCTATTGCTGCAATAGCATCGACCGTATTAGTGTTTAGTGAATGCACTGACAAAGTATCAACTGGTAGAATGGTTACTCTTCCGGCTTTTTTAGCAACTAAATAATTAATAATCTGTTTACCAGTTGTTTGATTATCAACCACCAAGTTTTGTAATTGTGCTCCCAGCACAGTTTCAATTGCAGTCATGTACTTAGTTGGAACATCGATTAATTCTGATACCGGTCCTAGTAGTCCGTTAAATTCAGTCCGATGCTGTAATGTGAATCGAACTCCTTGATAAAATCCAGAATAATCAGCTTCTAACGACTTGATACTGTTAATTTTTGCCTGTAATGTTTGCTCACTACCTAAAGCTTGATACCATTGCTTCTGAGTGTCATCATAACTGGTTCGTAGACTTTTGCGTCGTGACGCTTCCTCATTTAATGTAGCTTCATGCTTAGCTAATGTTACCTTATTTTCTTGTAATTCTGTTTCAACTTCTTGAATCGTTTGTTGTAGTTCTGTTTGTTTTTGTTGAGCTGCAGTTAAATCAATACTGGCTTGACTTTGACGTTTATTGTCTTGTTCGTGATTCTTAATCAAAAAAGACTTTTGATTATGTAGGGTTGTTAGAGCTTGCATTTGCTCTACTTGTTCATTTTGTAATGACTCAATTTGATTTGCCATCTGTGCTTGTCGTTCTTCTGCACTTAGTGACCGTAATTGCTTTAAATCATCTTTATTATGCTGAACTTTAGTCAGATGTTGGGTTTGTTCTTGATTCAAGTCCGCCAATTCTTTTGTTGCATCATCAATCTGAATCTTCAACTGCTCAATTTGACGATTAATTTGTTCAAGATTAGCTTGGCGATTATTAGAGCGTTCATTACTAATGTTTTGGCTATTTTCTAATTCTGATATGGATTGTGTTTGATTTAATAATTTTGCTTGTAGCTCATCTTTGATGGCAGTTAGTCGAACCTGTTGCTGTTTCAGTTCAGCTAATTGCTGGGTTGAATGAGCATTTTGAACGTCATATTGTTCACTCATTTTCTGCGCATTTAATACACGTTCTTGAATTTCATCGTGTTTCTTTTGGTGATCAGTAATATCTAAAACTGTTTTTGTTTTATCTAACTGATCAAATCTAATTTTTTGTTCTTGATATTCTTTCGCCAAAGCACTCTGTTCAGCTAATGGTTCTACTTGAGTTTCAAGTTCAGCTAAGATGTCATTAACCCGATTTAGATTATCGTTGGTATCGTTTAAACGCTTCTCTGCGGTGTCTTTATTTTTCTTATACTTAGAAACTCCGGCAACTTCCTCAATTACTTTTCGTCGATCAGATGGTTTCCCGTTAAAGATCTCTTCAACGCGCCCTTGTGAAATAATCGAAAAAGACTCTCGCCCAAGTCCAGAGTCCATAAAAAGTTCAGTAACATCTTTCAATCGACATTCCTGATTATTGATTAAGTATTGGCTTTCACCACTACGGTATAGTTGGCGGGTAACTCTAATTTCATTAAAGTCGCTCTGAATATAATGATCGGAATTATCAAAGGTAATTGATACTTCGGCCCGATTTAACGCTTTTCTCGTTGAAGATCCTGAGAAGATAACGTCAGCCATTCGATCGCCACGTAAATCTTTAGCCGATTGTTCACCCATTACCCAGCGAACTGCCTCAATGATATTACTTTTACCACTTCCGTTAGGACCAACAATTCCAGTCATTCCTGGCATAAAATTAATCTTTGTTTTTTGTGCAAATGATTTAAAACCATTTATTTCTAGCGAAATTAGTCGCATACTACTCTCCCACAATTACATTTTTATTGTAATTTCGATAATGCATTTTTTGCAGCTTGCACCTCAGCCCGCTTTTTAGAAGTTCCATTACCTTCACCAATTAATTGATCATCAGCACTAACTGCAACTGTATAAACACGGTCACTTTCGATGCCGGTTTCACTAACGACTTCATAATCAATAACCACATCTCCATGTTGTTGCAAGAATTCTTGTAGCTTAGTTTTGTAATCAACTTCTTGTTCAAACCAGCCTTGATCTAATTTAACAAAGATCACCTTAGTCACAAAATCAACCACGGCCTCTTTACCTTGATCTAAATATAATGCACCGATAAATGATTCAAAAATATCACACAATAACGATGAGCGACTACGAGCCCCAGCTTTTTCCTCACCTTTACCTAACCGAATAAACTGATCAAATTGACATTCCAAGGCAAACTTACTAAAACTATCTTCTTGAACCATCGCAATTCTTAATCTTGATAATTTTCCTTGTGGCATTTCTGGATAGCGTTGATAAATATACTCTGAAACAGTTAATTGCATGACCGCATCACCTAAGAACTCAATACGTTCATAATATTTTAAATTTTCTTTTGGATGTTCATTAACATATGAGGCTTGTGTAAAAGCTTCCGCCAATAAACTGGAATCATTAAAGTGAATTCCAAATGTTTTTTCTAAATGTTCTTCTAATGCTTTTATTTTAATCATCCTCCTAATAATACTTATAGCATCCATTATACGTGTTTTTAATCTTGATATAAAGCAGTATTCACACAAAAATGGCCGAGACGAGATTGCCCCGTTTCGACCATTTATTGCGATATTCTATGCTTGTTGTTCGGCAATGTAGTTTACCACTTCGCCAATTGTATTAAGCTTTTCTGCTTCGTTATCCGATATTTCTGAACCAAAAGTATCTTCAATTTCCAATACAAACTCAACAAAATCAATTGAATCAGCATTTAAATCATTTTTCAGATTTAGGTCATTTGTGATTTTGGCTTGATCAATATCAAAATGATCACTAACAATTTCACTAACCTTATCAAAAATTTCTTGTTTTTCCATTTCATAAACCCCTTGTAATAATTTAACCTAACCAATATTAGTCGTTTTCGTTTGACTTGTCCATCTTTTCTAGCACTTCTTGGTTATTAAAATATTCAACTGCTTGACTGATCACTTGTGATTCAATCATTGCCTTGATTTGACCAATTGTATTTTTAACTGCTTCAGCGTTGGAAGATCCATGGGTCTTCACAACTGGAGCCTTTAAACCAAGTAATACAGCTCCACCATGTGTCGAAGTTGCCATGCCTTTACCAACAGTACTAAAAACTGGTTTAAGCAATAAATAGCCTAATTTAGCCCGTAAGCCACCATTCATAATTCCATCTTTAATTAGTGCCAACATCGTTTTTGCCGTACCTTCAGTGGCCTTTAAGGCTGCATTTCCGGTCCATCCATCTGTAACCACAACATCCGCTTTACCCATTAGCATTGCACTAGATTCAACGTTACCAACAAAATTTAAGTCATCAGCATCATCTAATAACTGCCAAACTGCCTTATGAAGTCGATCACCCTTATCTGCTTCTTCACCATTATTTAATAATGCAATCGTTGGATTTTCAATGCCTAAAACCTTTTGTGCATAAAATTTGCCAAGATAAGCATATTGAACTAAGTTCTTTTCTTTACTCTCTGCATTAGCTCCGGTATCTAGATATACAAACTTCTGTTTATCAGTGTCTGGATGAGCTGCTGGCAAAATTGAAGTCAATCCAGGTCGATCAATCCCTTTAATTCGGCCGACAATGAATAATCCGGCTGCAAGCACGGCGCCAGTATTTCCAGCTGAAAAGAATGCATCAGCTTCTCCATCTTTGACCGCATTAGCAGCTCGCACGATTGAAGAATCTTTTTTACTACGAATTGCGCGAACTGGTTCTTCACCCATTTCAATCATTTCAGTTGTTGGTATAACTTTGATGTGGTTTGAATCTGTTAAAAATGATTTTAATTGAGTTTCATCACCATACAATAAAAACTCTAGTTCTGGATATAAATCACGCGCTTGTTCAACACCTAAGATAATTTCTTTGGGTGCATTATCGCCGCCCATTGCATCAACTGCAATTTTCATATTTAAATACCTTCCTTAATCAAAATGTGTTTGTAATTTTCTAATTGTTAAATACTCAACCAATGGTAAATTTTCAGTTTTAGTTTCCCAACTTGGAGTCAGTAATAGATTTTCAGCATCACTTTTAGCAATTTGCAGCATCTTAAGTTCACCAACCGGATCGCCAACTTTAAATTCTGGAACTCCAGATTGTTTCAAGCCTAGAACATCTCCTGATCCACGTAACTCTAAATCTCTTTGAGCTACAACAAAGCCATCGGTAGTTTCAACCATTGTTTGCATTCGTTGTATTCCGACTTGATTCTTTGGATCTGCAATCAGTATACAATAACTTTGACGACTTCCGCGACCAACTCGACCACGTAATTGATGTAATTGCGCTAACCCGAATCGATCGGCATCATAGACGACCATTAACGAGGCGTTTTTGACATCAACCCCAACTTCAATCACGGTCGTTGACACCAACACTTGAATTTTGTTAGCTTTAAATGCTTCCATAATGGCATCTTTTTCATCGTTTGCCATGCGTCCGTGTAAAAGGCCAACTTGGTATTGAGGGCCAAAATACTCTTGTAATTCCTCATATAAATCCTGTGCATTTTGAACATCTAAAGTTTCTGATTGTTCAATCAAAGGTGTAACTACATAGGTTTGTGCGCCATTTAATAATTCTTGTTTAACTTTTTCCCACGCAACACCAACTTGATTGCTTTTAAGCCAACTGGTTTTAATTTGTTTCCGTCCAACTGGTAATTCATCAATGACCGAAACATCCATTTCTCCGTACGCAGTAATTGCTAGCGTTCTAGGAATTGGTGTTGCCGTCATAGCTAATACATCAGGTTCTTCACCTTTTTCGCGAAATTTTTGTCGTTGATTAACTCCAAATCGATGTTGCTCATCAGTTACAATTAACCCTAAATTAGCATACTCAACACTTTCTTGGATTAATGCATGAGTTCCAACAATTAAATTAATTGCGCCATTTTTAATTTGTGCTGTTAATTCGCGATGTTGCTTCGCGGTCATTGATCCCGTTAACAACCCAACATTCACCGGTAAGCCTTCAAATAGTTGTGCTAAATTTTGCGCATGTTGTGATGCTAAAATTTCGGTTGGCGCCATAATTGCAGCTTGCAATCCCGCAGTGATTGTTGCATACATTGCAATGGCTGCAACCACAGTTTTTCCTGAACCAACATCACCTTGTAATAATCGATTCATTTGTACCGGTCGTCTTAAATCACGACAAATTTCATTTATTACGCGTTGCTGCGCATTAGTTAATTGATATGGTAAGCGTTGAATAAATTCTTTTAATTCATCATTATGGTATAAAATTGAAATTCCGTTTTTTTGTTGATTTTCCATTTTAATCGCTTGTAAACGCAATTGAAATAAAAAGAATTCCTCATAAGCGGCGGTTCGACGCGCATGATTTGCGGATTCATCATCAGAAGGAAAATGCATTTCGCGAATCATATCTTTTCTTTCAACTAATTTATAACGTTCAATTAATGCTGGAGGTAGCAAGGAAGCAATTACCGACTCATATTTATCAAACGCCACTTTAATAAATTTGCGAATCGTTGGCTGTTTAATTGCTTTGTTTGATGGATAAACCGCATCAAATTGATTATGTTCTGTTGTAACTGAAATAACTTTAGTCCCAGCAAGTCGCTTATGTGTGCCATCCCACTTACCATAAACTGCGATATCTTTGCCTAATTCAATTTTATTTTTTAAATATGGTTGATTAAAAAAAGTGACCATCACAATTTCATTTTCGACCATTAACCGAAAACTTAATCGATTCTTTTTGTAGCCAAACCGTGCAATCACCGGTTCTGACATAACTGTCCCTTGTAATGTTAATTTTTGCTGATCTATAGCTTGACTAGGACTTTGAACTTCATAAGTATCATAACGTGTTGGAAAATATAGTAATAGATCTTCAACCGTAAATATCCCTAATGTTTTTAAGTCGTCAACCCGCTTGGGTCCAACACCAGCAAGACTACCAACTGAATCTTGTAAACTTAACATAGCTACCCCCTTTCTGACCAAATGAGGCTGTGCCAAAACATAGTTTTGGCACAGCCTCATTAGCATACAATTTAGTCTGTAAAAATCGGCTCCATATAATTAATATGTCACACTCATTATTTATTATTCAACTGAAATTAAATATGGATAGACTGGTTGTCCACCTTGATGGATTTCAATTTCTAATTCATCATCAATTTCATATAGTGCATTTTCAATTGTTTGTGCATCGGTTTGATTACCATCAGTACCCATGATAATAGTTACAATTTCGCTATCTTCATCAAGCATCGACTTAACCATATCAATTGCGGTTTGCTTTATTTCAGCATTAGTAACTGCAATTTTGCCATCTACAATTCCAATAAAATTATCTTTTTTAATTTCAATACCGTCAATTGTTGTATCTCGAATTGAGATTGTTACTTCTCCACTTTTGACAGTTGATAAAGCTGATTCCATCGCTACTTGGTTATCTTCTAAGCTAGCTTCTTGATTATATTCAAGTAAAGAAGCCATTCCTTGTGCAATGGTTTTACTATGAACAATCTTAACTGGAATATCGACAACATCAACTGATTGTTCTGCTGCCATAAAAATATTTCCATTATTAGGTAAAACAATAGCTTTTTTTGCACCACTAGCGTTGATTGCATCAACAATATCTTGAGTACTTGGATTCATGGTTTGACCACCATTAATCACATGCGTTACTCCTAAACTTTTGAATAGCGTAGCCACTCCATCACCACTAGAAATTGAAATAATAGCTGTTTCTACTGATTTTCCAGCTGGTTGATTATTGTTTATTGCTGAGCTAGGTACTGGTGCTTCTTGTTCATCAGATTCCATGATTTCTTCTTGTTGCCAGCGCATATTATCAACTTTAACTTTTTGTAAATCGCCAAATTCTTGTCCCCAAGCCAAAACTTCACCTGGATGTTCTGTATGAATGTGAACTTTAACAACTTCGTCATCATTAATAACTAATAAGCTATCACCAAGACCTGACAATTTTTCATAAAACTTATCATAATCAAATTCTTGGTCAACTTGTAGCCCACGACCAATTCGAACCATGATTTCGGTACAATATCCGTACACAATTTTGTCTGGATCTAGTTGTCCTTGTGCGCTGCGATGATGTTCTGCATTAAGCATCTCATCCATTTGAGCATTATCAGGTTGATAATTTTCAATTTCGATAGTTTTTCCAGACAACACTTCATAGAAAGCTTTCAAAACAAAAACAAGTCCTTGTCCGCCTGAATCAACCACGCCAACTTCTTTTAGAACTGGAAGTAAATCTGGAGTTGTCTTAAGAGCTTCATCAGCTGCAAGGAAAATAGTTTCAATAACATCAGTTAAATCATCAGTTTCAGTTACTTTTTTGTTACCTGCAGCAGCTGATTCTCTAACAACGGTTAAAATTGTACCTTCCGTTGGCTTCATCACTGCTTTATAGGCGGTTTTGGCTCCATTAGCATAGGCATCTACGAAGTCTTGGGCTGTTAATTCAGCTTTACCTTCCATACCTTTTGAAAAGCCACGGAAAATTTGTGATAAAATCACACCTGAATTACCACGTGCCCCCATTAGTAGGCCTTTAGCTACAGCAGCTGCTAAGTCATCAACCCGAGTACTGCTCTCTTCGCGTTCATATTTAGCTCCACTAGCCAAAGACATACTCATATTAGTTCCGGTATCACCATCAGGTACCGGGAAAACGTTTAACGAATTAATAAATTCAGCATTTTGTTCCAAGCATGCTGATGCAGCTTGAATCATTTTACCAAATTCAAGATTTGTAATTTTTGTAACTGTCAATTAAATTTCCTCCAGATGAACAAATATCAATTAGTCAGCTAGGACGCGAACACCTTGTACTAAAACATTAACTGAATTAGCCGTAACGCCAAGCATTGATTCTAAATTGTATTTAACTTTTGATTGGACACTTTTTGAAACTTCTGAAATTTTTGTTCCGTATCCAACAATAATATTTACATCTACGGAAACACCATTTTCTTGTTGGCGAATAACAACACCTTTATTATAATTCTCACGACGCAAAATATCGTTAACGCCATCACGTAATTGGTTTCGACTTGCCATACCAACAACTCCATAGTTATCAGTAGCTGCACCCCCAACAACTGTTGCGATTACATCGTTTGTAATATCAATAGTCCCAAACTGGGTTTTAATTTTGACTGCCATTTAATTGGCTCCCTTCTGCTTTGAACTTGTTAATGTTATAATATCAGAATATGCTGCTTTCGTCCATGTGAGCAATAACGAATACATATTCTAGCTTATTTTCATAATTTTGCAAATTATTTAGTGTCAAGTGAAATTACTTGAAAGAAAATTCTTGCAATGTATTCGTGGCTATGGTAAATTAATTTAGTGAGTTATCGCGCTGTTACAAGCGCTCAAGTCAAAATTTAATGAGATGAGGAGGGTTATTCATGGCAAAAGATTTTATTACTGGTAAGCGGACACGTTTTGGAAACAAGCGTTCTCATGCCCTTAACTCAAGTCGTCGTAGCTGGAAGCCAAATCTTCAAAAAGTTACGATTTTAGTAGACGGTAAGCCTAAGAAAGTTTACGTTTCAGCACGTACACTTAAATCAGGTAAAGTCACTCGAGTTTAATTATTTATAAAAATAAGTTATCCGAATATTCGGATAGCTTATTTTTTTGTCTTTATTTTTAATCTTTACTTTGAATGACAGCCATAATCCCCTTTTCAAACGAAAAGTGATTTATCTCTTTAGAAAATTCATTACTAGCCCACGACACTGGATAACTAGAATTAAAATTTTGTAGCGTATATTTTTCATCTGGTAATGTTAATCCAGTTACAGACGTCAAATTAACAAATGCTAAATACTTTTTATCAACTTCCTTGATAATTTCATATTCACCTGGCGTATAAAATTTAATTGTGTTTTTATTATCAATAATATTTATTTGTTTAATAACATCTTTAAATTGCGGATCTAACGGTAAAAACAAATTTGCCAATAAATGATCCATTCTACCACCAGTCGCTCCATAGATATCAATTTTACTATTAGGGAAATGTTTGATAGCCGTCATTACCCCAATTTGAGTATCTGTAAAATCTTTTTCTGGTGGAAATAATTCAATTTGCTTAATTTCTTTTTTTACAATATCCATTTCTGAATCAAATGTAGAATCGAAATCCCCAACCGCAATTTTAGGCGTAATCCCCATATTTAAGAGTCTAATGGCTCCTTTATCAACTGCAATCCAAGTCCCTTTAATTTCACCCTTAATTAGATTCTCAGGCCATTCTGTCATTGGACCGCCAACTAATATATTTACTAACTGCTCCATCATTAAACCCCTTAAGCAACAAAAGTGCGTGAATGTTGAATTCAACAAACCGCACTTTTTTTATTTATTTTGTAGCGTCTTTTAAAGTATTAATTTTAGCAACTGGGTCAACATCGTTAAAAACATATGATCCAGCAACTGCTACTGTAGCCCCTGCTTCATAACAAGCAACGACTGTATCAGCATTAACTCCACCATCAATTTCAATATCATAAGTGTAGCCATTTTCTGATTTAAGACGATTTAATTCTGCAATTTTAGCAACTGTTTCTGGTAAGAATTTTTGCCCACCAAATCCAGGATTTACAGTCATAACAAGTACTTGATCAACCATATGAAGTACAGGCAAAATAGCTGAAACAGGTGTACCAGGGTTAATAACAACTTCAGACTTAACTCCAGTATTGTTAATCGTTTGAATATCACCATGAATATGTTGAGTTGCTTCGACATGAATACCAATTAAGTCGGCACCAGCATCAGCAAATTCTTGAATCATATGACCTGGCTTTTCAACCATCAAATGAACATCTAAAAATAAATTAGAAACTTTGCGGATTGCTTTCACAAATCCTGGTCCGTATGAAATACTGGGTACAAACGTACCGTCCATAACATCAATATGAAGATATTCGGCGCCGCCTTTTTCTACCATTTCGATATCACGTTGTAAATTTACATAATCAGCACTCAAAATTGAAGGTGCAACTTTAATCATTATTAAATCCTCATTTCTTATAATTAGGTTTTTGTTGAACAATTAGTTCATTAAACTGTTCATAGCTTTTATACCGGCTCGCTAATATTGTACCATTTTCTAATGCTGCTTTCACTGCACATCCAGGTTCTTTTAGATGTAAACATCCCCTAAATCTGCAATTAACACTTAATTCTAGGAATTCTGGGAAATACCTTGGCAATTCAGTTGCATCCATTTCAAACGCTTCATATGAAGAAAATCCCGGTGTATCTGCAATCAGGCAGCCGTCGATATTCAATAAACTAACTTTTCTAGTCGTATGTTTACCACGCTGCAACGCTTGTGATATTTCACCAGTTTCTAGTTCTAGTTGTGGTGCAATGTGATTAAGCAATGTGGACTTACCAGCTCCAGTTTGGCCCATTACCACACTAATATTACCAACTAGTTCTGCCTGCAATTGTTTTAACTGCTCATCTGCAAAGGGATCTCTTTGATAAAAAACTTGATAACCAATCTGGCGATAGCCATCAGCAGCAACTTGTAATTTTTCAAATTCTTGTTCCGATAGTAAATCCGTTTTAGAAAAATAAATAATTGGCGTAATATTTTGAACTTCTAATGCGACTAATTGGCGATCTAATAAATTAGTTGAAAAAATGGGCTCACGAACAGCTGTTACTACCAGTGCCAAATCAACATTAGCAATCGGTGGTCTTACTAAAGAATTTTTACGAGCTAAAACTTCTAATAAATATCCTTCACGATCATTAGGTGCGTCAAATTCAACGTGATCACCCACCATAGGTTTAATACCACGTTTCCTAAGATTACCTCGTCCACGTGTCCGATACAGTTTACCATCACTTAAAACATCATAGAAGCCTGCTAGTGATTGTTGGACAATTCCTTCTTTCATTTATCAGTCTCCTTATTAACTTCCTGTAATGTTGTTTTTGCTTGCAATTACGACCCCGTCTTGAACAATTTTGTAAGCACCAGTGTCGCCATTATCTAAAGTAAAATTGAGCGTTACACTTTGAGTTGAAGTGATTGTAAATTTCTGAGATTCATTAGTAATTTCATTATTTGAATCTTGCAGATAAACTTGAATTACATTTTCGGTTTTGTTATTTGAGTTATCAAACGGAATGCTGACCACTTCAGTTGCAGTTTTAGTTTCTTCCTTGGCTATAACTACGGAAATTGTATCACCCGAAGTTAAAGTCGCTCCAGATGCCGGTGTTTGACTAATTACATCACCAGCAGTGGCAGTTTTTGAAGTTTGTTCAGTTGAACTCACCTTTAAATCATTTTGATCAGCATATGATTGAACGTCAGCTAATTTTTTCCCAGTAAAATCTGGTAAGGTTATTTTCTTTTCGCCAGAACTTACTTTCAATGTAATAGTTGTTTTGCTTGCAGTCACTTTAGCACCAGACTTGATACTTTGTGACATAACTTTTCCACTAGCAAAATCACTTGAATGGGTTGTAGTCTTTTTAACGGTAATACCCTTTTTACGTAAATTGGCTGCCGTAGTCGCATACGATTGACCAATATAGTTCTCAATTTTAACTTTTTTAACGCCAGAACTAATGACTAAATTAACCTTGGTTTTGGCCTTAACTTTTAATTCAGCCTTTGGTGTACTTGAAATTACTAAATTCTTTTTGATCGTATCGCTATTCTTTTTAGTAACGGTACCAACCGATAAATTTTTCTTTTCTAGCGCCGATTCTGCTTGGTTTTCAGTCATTCCGGTAACGTCAGGAACTACTTGACGACCTGGAATCAGAATTAACCAAACAATGATTCCAATAATTAATACAATTGGAATTAACCATAACCATCTTTTTTTACGATTCTTTTTCTTTGATTTACTTGTTTTATTAGTTGGTTCAGAAGCCTGTTTTTGCTCATCAACAGTTTGATTAATGTCCAACGGCGACATAACTTTAGTTTCGCCATGATCGTTTACTTTAGGCATGAATTTATTTTCGCCCGCACGTGATGAAGATAACGCGGTTGCTAAATCATTACGCATTGCATCAGCACTTACATAACGATCAGATGGTGCCTTACTGGTTGCTTTTAAAACTACATTTTCTAATGCTTGTGGAATTCTTGGGTCAAAATCACGGACTGATGGTGTTGCTTCTTGATAATGCTTCAAAGCAATTGAAACTGCTGTTTCACCTTCAAATGGTACTTTGCCGGTTAACATTTCATACAAAATAATACCCAATGAATAAATATCGGATTTGCTAGTAGTTATCCCACCACGAGCTTGTTCTGGTGATAGGTAATGAACTGATCCCATAATCGTATTAGTTTGAGTCATTGAGTTTTCAGCAACCGCGGCGATTCCAAAGTCTGTAATCTTGGCTTGCAAATCACTATCAATTAACACATTTTGGGGTTTTAAGTCGCGATGAATAATATTATGTTGATGTGCGTCTTCAACTGCTTCTAAGATTTGTGACATAATATCGATTACTTGTTGATATGGAATCGGAAAATTATTTTTGATATACGCTTCTAAATCAGTTCCTTCAACGTACTCCATCACCATATACTGTAATCCTTGTTCTTCACCAACATCATAGACACCAACAATATGATCATTGCTAAGTTGTGTAGCAGCAAGGGCTTCTCGTTGAAATCTTTTTTTTGTTTTTTCGTCATCACGTAAATCTAAACGCAATAACTTAACGGAAACATCACGGTCTAAAATTAAATCGTGGGCTAAATAAACATTAGCCATCCCACCTTCACCTAGTGAACGAATAATTTCGTAACGACCACTTAATTTATATCCAGGATTCATTAGTTAGCATCCTCCTGAGATTCATTATCAGCAATCAAAACCGTGATATTATCAGGTCCACCAGCTTGATTAGCCTGCATAATTAATTCTTGACACTTATCAGCAATTGAACGACTTGAACTCAAAACTTCAGCAATTTCTTCATCGCTAACCATGTTTGATAATCCATCAGTACACAATAATAGCTGATCATTTTTGTCCAATCGATAAACACTAATATCTGTGTCAGCTTCCTTTGAAATACCTAATGTACGTGTAATGATATTTTTCTTAGGGTTACGTTGAGCTTCTTCAGCCGTCATCATTCCCTTTTTGACTAATTCATTAACAAGCGAGTGGTCTTCAGTTAATTGTTGAAATTTACCATCGCGTAATAAATAGCCACGACTATCGCCAATATTTCCTAACACCATTTTATCTTGAAATAAAATAGCTGCAACTAAAGTGGTCCCCATCCCATTTAAATCTTTGTATTTATTAGATTTTTCAATAATTGCTTGATTTTCATTTTTTACCTGCATTGCTAGCCATTGATAGGCCTCAATTGGTTCTTTGACATTAGTCTCTTCAAAGCTATGTCCCATATGCGTAACGGCCATCGTTGAGGCAACATCCCCACCTTGATGACCACCAATTCCATCAGCAATAATTGCTAAAGTTAGGCCGGCATCATTAGTAAAGGTTCCCACATAATCTTGGTTATCATCACGTTGTTGACCAACGTCGGTTTGAAATGCAATATTCATCTGCCCACTCCTCACATAGTACGACGTAATGAACTAACAAAAAATCCATCTGAATCAAAATCACTTGGCAAAATTGTCAAGGTCTTTGATTCACGTTTTGCTTTTAAATCTAAACTAGTATGTGTTCGCTCTAAAATAAATTCAGAATGATTAGCTAAAAACATGTTGATTACGTCATCATTTTCTTGTTTTAAAATGGTACAAGTACTGTATGTGATTATACCGTTCTTTTTAATTTTTGGGGCAACCGCTTCTAAAATTTCTAATTGAACTTTTTGTAAGTTATAACTGTCACTTAATTCTTTTTCATAGCGAATTTCTGGTTTACGACGAATTAGTCCAAATCCACTACAAGGTGCATCAACTAAAATTGCATCAAAGCTTTCATCATCGAATTGATTGTCAACCTTACGCGCATCTAAATCAATTGCTTCTACTACATCTTCAACACCTAATCGCTTGGCATTATTTTTAATTAATTTTATTTTATTTTGATGAATATCCAATGCGGTTACTTTACCACCAGCAGCTGCATCTAGCATCGCTGCGATTTGTACTGTTTTACCACCAGGGGCTGCACAAGCATCTAAAACTTTAAATGACTTTTCTAAATGCATATTTTCAACGGCTAACATCGCACTTTCATCTTGAATAGTAATTTCACCATTTTTAAAAGCATGCGTATTAGCAATAACGCCACGTTCTAATACTAGTGCGTTAGCTGCAACTCTACTATCTCTAAATTCTAGGTCATCTTCAAATAATTGACGTGTAATTTCTTCTTTGTCAGCTAATTTTGTATTAATTCGTAACGATTGATTAGCTGGATGATTAAGTGATTCAACAATTCTCATCATTTGATGATCACCATATTGATGACTAAGTTCTTCAATTAACCATTCTGGAACACTGTACTCAATACTGATACGTGTGATTTCAGAATCAATTTTATTAAAGCTCCTTAAATCTTCACGTAACATGCGATGTAAAATTGCAGTGACAAATTTACGAATCCCTTCGTGTCCTTTAATCTTAGCTAATTTAATTGATTCATCAGTAATTGCCCATTCTGGAACTTTATCCAAATAATGATATTGATAAAGTGCCATCATTAATAGTATTTTTACCCAGTCATCAATTTTCTTACCTTTAATAAAGGACTCCAACCAAAACTCTAGCGTCAAGCGATGTTGTATTACACCATACACTAAATTTGTAAGTAATCGTCGGTCATTATCAGCTAAATTATTTTGTTCGATAACCTGGTTCAATTGCAAGTTAGAATACGCTCCTGAAGTTAGTACTTTTTCAAGTGACTCTAATGCAAGTAGTCTTGCTGATTTGGGGTTATTCGCTGAATTAGTCATTAGTTATTAGTTGCCCTCCTTGAGCTAAATCATGATGACCATTAAGATAGTCCACGATTTTCATCAGTGGTTTCCCAGCTGGTTTTAGTTGATTAATTTTAAAAGTAGTTCCATCACCAGCAGCAACAATCAATTCTTTTTTACCAATCTGAACAATTTGCCCTGGCTTTAATTCTGTTGTCTCAGTTAATGGTGTAACGTCAATAATTTTAGTCACCACGTTATCCATTAGCATATTACTAATTGGAAATGGTCGCATCCCCCGAACTTGATCATCAATTTGGCCTGCTGTTTTGTTAATATCAATCCGTTCTTCAACTGACGAAATATTCGGTGAAAAAGTCACTTCACTCTCAGTTTGGGCAACTGCTTGATTAGTCCCGTTTAATAATTCAGGTAACGTTTCAAGTAATAAATCACGGCCTAATAAGCTCAGCTTATCAAACATATTTCCCGTGTCATCAGTTTTTTCAATTTTAATTGCTCGTTGCGATAAAATATCGCCAGCATCCATTTTCTTTACCATGTAGATAATTGAAACTCCAGTTTGCTCATCCCCATTAATAACGGAATAATGAACAGGCGCACCACCACGATACTTAGGAAGTAATGACGCATGGACGTTAACTGCCGCTATTTTCGCCGCTGCTAATAATTTTGTTGGTAAGAATTGGCCAAAGGCCGCTGTAACAATTAAATCTGGCTTTAATTCAATTACACGATCCATTTCAGGGCTATGATTAATTTTCTCTGGTTGTAGAATTTCAATGTCATGCTTTAAAGCAGCTTGTTTCACTGGTGGTGCCGTTAAAACATGTTTACGACCGACTTTACGGTCGGGCTGTGTAACGACAGCTAATACATCATAATTATGTTCAATTAAACTTTCTAAAATTGGTACTGAAAATTGGGGAGTTCCCATAAAAACGATTGATGTCATATGCTTCCATCCTTTTATATAAAATGTTGTGGCTCTGGGTCAATCGAGATTTGAATGCCCTGCCGACTTTGTTTTTGAATTTGATCCATCATTTGAGTTAATGTTGAATGCAATTGATTATCTTGTTTATATTTGATTACTAATTGATAGTAGTACTTACGATTCATTCGCGCAATTGACTTGGGCGTTGGTCCTAAAATAATACTCGTTGCTGCTAAATTAGCCTTTAAAAATTGAGCAATTTCCATAATTGACTTTGCGGCTTGAACTTCTTCTTCATGGCTCACGCTAATTTGTAAAGTATAGAAGTAAGGTGGATATTTACCCCGGTGCCGAATGTTCATTTCTGTTTGAAAAAAGCGTTCATAATCATGATGTTGAGCTAACTTAATCGCATAATGATCCGGATTAAAGGTTTGGACAATCACCGCTCCGGCTTTATCAGCACGGCCGGCTCGACCACTAACTTGAGTTAATAGTTGAAAGGTTCGTTCACTCGAACGAAAGTCGGGTAAGCCTAATGCGGTATCAGCATTTATAACTCCCACTAAGGTCACGTTAGGAAAATCTAATCCCTTCGCAATCATTTGGGTACCCAATAAGATATCTGCTTCTTGATTACCAAACGCATTTAATAATTTTTCATGGGCACCTTTACGTCTGGTTGTATCCACATCCATTCGCAAAATTTTAGCGTCCGGAATTAAACTCTGGAGTTCTTCTTGAACTTTTTGGGTTCCGGTTCCATAGTATCGAATTTTGTGGCCTTGGCAATTAGGACAAATCTTTGGAATGCCTTCTTCATGACCACAATAATGACATTTCATCGTATGTGTATCCATATGTAAAGTTAAAGAAATATCACAATTAGGACATTGCATCACAAAACCACAATCCCGGCACATAATAAAGGACGAGTAGCCACGGCGATTTAGCATTAAAATACTCTGTTCACCGCGACTAATCCGGTCTTTAACGGCGTCTAATAAAGCCGTTGAAAAATTACTTTCGGCATGTTTACGTAATTCTTGTCGCATATCAATTACTTGGACTGCGGGTAACGGCTGCTGATTAATGCGTTCGGGCAACAACAGGTGATGATAGACCCCTTTTTGCGCACGTGCGCGTGATTCTAAACTTGGGGTTGCACTACCTAACACAATTGTTGCCCCATAATATTCACTACGCCATTTAGCAACGTTACGTGCATGATAACGTGGGGTTTCATCTTGCTTATAACTAGTTTCATGTTCTTCATCCATAATAATCAAACCAATCGATTGCAATGGTGCAAAAATAGCGGAGCGAGCACCAACCACCACTTTTGCTTCACCACGTTCAATTCGGCGCCATTCATCGTATCGTTCACCATTTGAAAGACCACTATGTAAAACGGCAACTAATTCACCAAATCTGCCTTTAACGCGTGTCACCATTTGTGGCGTCAATGAAATTTCAGGAACTAACATTAAAGCCGTTTTATCTTCACTTAGCGTTTCTTCGATGGCTCGTAAATAAACCTCGGTTTTTCCACTACCAGTTACCCCTTGTAATAGAAAGGTTTCAGCCGTTTTTTCCTGATTGATTGATTCGCAAATTGCATCAACTGCCACTTTTTGATCAGCGGTTAGTTCAGGAATTACTTTATTATCACTATTTAAAGTGGTTTGCGGCGTCCGTAAAACTTCTAGTTGGTCTTTTTCAAGCCACTGTTTTTTTTCACCAGTTGTAAAAATTGAATTAGCTAATCCAGTTATTTCTTTTGCTTCACTCAATGACATTTCTTTACCAAGAATACTTTGTAAAAATGACAACAATTTATTTTGCGCTTTTGCACTAGCACGTAACAAAGATCTTTCTTCTTCGTAACGTTCAAAGCTCATGGTTGGCTTAATACTGGTAACGAACTTTGCTTTGGCTTGATCAGTCAACGCATATGTAACTTCAATTTGGTGCTGACGTTTTAATTTTAATAAGCGACTTACGGTTTCTGCCGGCATATTTTCAGGATCAAATAAAATTTCATCTTGGCCGTGAAATAGTTCAAATAAATCTGTTTCGCTTAATTCATCGATAATTTGTAAATATCGTTGTGTTTTAGTTTTCATCACATTGGGTAACATTGTGTGCATACAGGAGATTCTGAAGGCATAACAAGAGTCTGCTAACCATTGAGACATCGCTAGCAGTTCTTGATTCAAAACAGGATTTAAATCCATAATTGAAATAATTGATTTGAGTTCACCATCAAACTCAGTTTGTTCATCCAACCCAACGACAAATCCTTGTACCTGTCGACTTCCATTTCCAAACGGAATAATTACCCGCATGCCAACTTGAATTTGACGGTCAAACTGCGCAGGTA
Source organism: Paucilactobacillus oligofermentans DSM 15707 = LMG 22743 (assembly GCF_001434315.1). Classification (GTDB taxonomy): domain Bacteria; phylum Bacillota; class Bacilli; order Lactobacillales; family Lactobacillaceae; genus Paucilactobacillus; species Paucilactobacillus oligofermentans. The sequence goes on from NZ_AZFE01000032.1 coordinate 361,950, forward strand.
CTTGATAAGTATAAGGACGATTGGTTTGCATTGTTGGGACATCCACGATAACTTGTGCGATTTCCGCCATCTAATCACCTAACTTTTTTGCAATTAATTCGACTAGCTGATTAGCTAATTGCATTTTTGACATTTTGGTTAATGGTTTGGGGTCTTGTTGACTTTCAAAAATTGTTACTTGATTATCATTACTTTCAAAGCCAATTCCATCAGTGACCACGTTATTAGCAATAATCATATCAGCATGCTTACTAACTAATTTTGCTTGTGCATTTTTATTTAGCTCCTGGGTTTCGGCAGCAAAACCAATGATTAATTGATGCTTTTTAATAGCTCCCACTGATTTCAAAATATCCGGAGTCTTTTTAAGTTTTAAAACAAATTCATCATTGTCAGCTGCTTTTTTGATTTTTTGATCTGCAATCATTTCTGGTTCAAAATCAGCAACCGCGGCGGCCATAATCAAAATATCAGTTTGAGTAAATTCGGTCATCACCGTATTTAATAATTCATTGGTTGATTCAATTTTAATAATTTTAATTTGGGGATGAACTGGTAATTCGACACTAATTTGTCCAACTACTAAAGTTACTTCAGCTCCAGCACTTGCAGCTGCTACAGCAAGTGCAATTCCCATTTTACCAGATGAACGATTACCAATAAATCGGACGGGATCAATTCGTTCCCGCGTTCCACCAGCACTAATTAAAACCCGTTTTCCAGATAATAAATCATTTTTTTGATTAACGACAAAGTTAAATATTTCTGCAACTTCCGGCATCCGACCAGTTCCAGTATAGCCTTCAGCTAATCGTCCAGTTGCTGGCGCTAAAACTTCATAGCCATCTTGTTTTAGTTGCTGAATATTTCTTTGTGTCGATGGATTAGACCACATATGGCTATTCATTGCTGGAATAATAACTTTACGAGCACTGGTTGCCAGCAGAGTTGTTGATACGGCATCATCACTAATACCATTGGCTAACTTACCAATTATATCAGCGGTTGCTGGTGCAACGACCGCAATATCAGTCCAATCAGCCAATTCAATATGCGCGATTTTATCTTCATTTTCTTTTGTCCAAAGATTAGTTAAAGTTGGGTATTTAGTTAAGGCGCTAAATGTTGTCGAAGTTACAAATTTTTGAGCTGAATCTGTCATGGCTACACGAACAGTATCCCCATGCTTTTGAAATTCTCGAACTAATGAAACAATTTTATAAGCAGCGATTCCGCCAGTAACATGTATTGCAACATTTGCCATCTTAATTCCCCCTCAAGTATATCTTCTAAAATTATACCATTAGAATACCCAGTCTCAACCAATTTAAACCCATTGATAATAAAAAAGACCGCAATTAATTGCGGTCTTGCTTTAATCGGTATACATATTAAGCTTTATCAATCGTAACTTCGCCGGCTTCGATTTCTTCAAGCGCGCGACCAACAGTTTTATCAGAATTATATTTACTTAATAATTCACTACCTGGATTGGCTTCTAGTTCATGAGCTCGCTTGCTAGCAAGCATAATTAAAGAGTAACGTGAATCAACTTTATTTAATAGGTTATCTACAGATGGATATAAAATCATTAGTTATTCTCCCCTAACATTCCGATATAATCAGGCATTACTCGAGTTACGCGTAAACGTTCACTCCGAATAACATCTTTTATCTTCTCAACAGCATTCGCAACTACGTCATTTACAACGGCATAATCGTAGTTTTGCATCATCTTAATTTCGCCAACGGCTTTCGCAATACGTTTGTTAATTACATCCATATCATCAGTTCCGCGAGAAATTAATCGTTGCTTTAGCTCAATTAAATCTGGTGGTGTTAAAAATACGAACACCCCGTCTGGACATTTGGCACGAACTTGCATTGCACCATTGACTTCAATTTCAAGAAAAACATCTTTACCTGAATTCAAAGTGTCTTCCACATAGTCTAACGGTGTCCCATAGTAGTTGTCAACATACTTAGCGTACTCTAACATTCCACCATTTTGGATCCGTTTTTCAAATTCTTCCGTAGAAACAAAGAAATAATCAACGCCATCAACTTCGCCAGGGCGAGGCTTTCTAGTCGTCATCGAAATCGAATATTGAAAGTCATTTTTCTTTTGATCAAAGATTGCTTTTCGAACTGTCCCCTTACCAACACCAGAAGGTCCAGATAAAACAATTAACATGCCGCGCTTTACCATATGCTGTGAAGACTCCTTATCTTTTAATGATAACTTCCATTTTGCACTAAATACGTCGTTTTATCAAGACTTTTTACTTAAACATAAATGTAAATTGTTAAGAAAAAATAAAGACACTTGCAAATTCGAACGTTTGTTCGTATACTATAATTATTGATAGCAAACATACGTTCGGAGGAGTACATCATGCAAAATTATTATCAAAAACCAATTCAACGGGTTAGTACTGAATTTAAAGAAAGGTTCGATGATTTCTTTCTTGCTAATGCTCGTAAAACTAATGAAACATCGTCTAACTTAAACATGCCAGATTTTCAAAAGCAACTATTCATTGAACAAGCCATTGATAATAATTCTGTTGTTACCTTAGAAATGTTAGCTTTTAACCAATCAGATGAAACTACCACTGCATCTGGAATCATTTCTAAGTTATCTCAATCTAGATTCCTATTAAAAAGTTCTACTAATGTAAGTTTCTTTATCGATTTTAACCAAATTAAATATATCAAATTAAAATAAATTTAAAAAAACAAGATTTGAGTTAAAACTCAAATCTTGTTTTTTTAATGTCGAGATGGATCTAGTTTCTTTTCTAAGAATCCTAAAACTCCATCTGAGATAATTGCCATAATCGCAGTTGGTAATGCCCCTGCTAAAATGATGGCAGCTCCATTAGTTGCATTCGTTCCTCGGATGATAATATCACCCAAACCACCTGAACCAACAAACGATCCAATTGCCGTAATTCCGATTGCTAATACTAGCGCATTACGAATCCCAGCCATAATTACCGACATTGATAACGGTAATTCAATGAATCGCAGTCTTTGAAATGCTGTCATTCCAATTCCTTTACCAGCATCCAAAATATCTTCATTTACATTTTGCATTCCCGTATAGGTATTTTTGATAATTGGTAGCAATGAGTATAAAAATACCGTCACAATCACGGTGTTAACTCCCAGTCCAAGACCTAACATGATAATTGACAACATCGCTAAAGATGGAATCGTTTGAATCACATTCGCGATACCAATGACTACGTCACTTAGTTTTTTTGAACGTGAAATCCAAATACCAATTGGTACTCCCACAATTGCAGCAAGCAACACGCCATAAATTGAAATTAAAAAATGTCGACTAAATTGTTGCAGTACATACATCCCATTATTTATGAAGTATTCAACTAACTGCTGTCCTAAATTCATATTTTTCATTAGTCGTTGCTCCCTTCAAAATAGTTATGCTTTTGTAAAAATTCTTTTGCTACAACACTAGGTTCTTTTAACTCATCATCTGCTTGATAATTTAATTTTTGCATGGTTGAAACGGAAATTTTTCCACTTAATTTGCTTAATACTTTAATCAACTCTGGATGTTCCTTTAAAATCTTAGTTGTCGCAACTGGATAAGCATAATATGGTGGGAAAAAGTTCTGATCATCTTTTAATAGTTTCAAATTGTAACTACTAATTCGACCATCAGTTGAATAACCTAATACAGCATCCATTTTACCTGCTGATACAGCATCATACACTAATCCAATTTGCATTGGTGAAGCTGTACCAAATGAGAAATTATATTTCTTTTGAAATGCAGGATAACCATCCCCACTACGTTTCATCCAAGTTTGATCAAGGCCAACGCTCAACTCGGAAGCATGAGTTTTCATATCAGAAACCGTATTTAAGTTGTATTTTTTAGCGGTTGCCTGTGTGACCATCCATGCATACGTATCAGCAAATCCATATGATGGTAGATAGGTAAAACCGTACTTCTTCTGGAAGGCTTTTTTGACTGTTTCACTATCCGTTTTAGGATTACCACTACTGGTTTTACCAAGAATTGTCGTCAAATCAGTTCCATCATAACGAGCTGCTGACATATCAGCATCCCCACGTTTCATGGCTTCAAATGACACATTTGATGAGCCTAAATTACTGATAATTGTTACGTGTAAGTCAGTATAATGTTCAATCATTTGTTGATCCATTGACGCTAAGATTTGTTGTTCAGTTGTATTTAAGGCGGCAATACGGATTGTGTCATCTGAAGATGAACTAAGTCCTGGAAAACCACATCCTGATAAGAAAATCATCGCCATTGCTAATACGGAGACAATCGTTATTCTTCTTTTATTCATAAGTTAGTCCCCCCTAAACTCTGATTGATTTCGGCGTTAATACATACTCAATTTTTCCAAGTATGTAATCCGTAATCAATGCTAATAAGATAACTGGGACTGAACCGGCTAAAATTAAATCACTACGATATAAATTCAAACCATTAAAAATGAAATCACCTAACCCACCAGCACCAATATATGATGCTAAGGTTGCCCAAGCAATCACGAACGTCGCTGACAATCTAATTCCCGCCATAATTACCGGCGCAGCCAGTTTTAATTCAACTTGGATAATTGATTGCATGTTACTCATCCCAATTCCCTTAGCAGCGTCTAATACGCTAGGATCAACATTATTTAAGCCAATATATGTATTGCGCAAAATTGGTAATAATGAGTAGATGAATAGCGCCACAATTGCAGGCAGACTACCAATTCCAAAAATTGGAATCATCAATGCTAATAACGCCATTGAAGGAACAGTTTGTAAAACACTTGCTAAACCAATTACAAATCCTGCAATTTTCTTAGCTCTAGTTAAACCAATCGCAATCGGAACGGCTACAATAATCCCTAAACCTAATGAAATAAATGACAAATAAATATGCTGCCATATTTTTAGAATTAATTCCGCTCCATTTGCTTGAAAGAAACTAATCATCTATATCAGCCTCCTTGTTTCCAATTTGAGTTTGATCATTGGCATCCTCATCTTGGCTCCAAAGAGCGTTATAAACCATATCAACAATTGTTGCCCGAGTAACAATTCCCACCAATTGGCGGTCTTTATTTACAACTGGCACGTTTTTATAACCTAATTTCAAAATACGGTTAACCGTATCGCGGACAATTGATTGCTCAAATACATAAAAAACTTTGTCGTCCATAATATCACCGACGGTTTTACCCGAATTAAATTCATCGTTCAATGTTTCGATATCTAAAACACCACGTAATTCACGATTATCACTCGTGACAAGTAGTGTATCTACTCGGCTTTTATGCATCGTTTTTAAAGCCACTGGCAATGGTTGATCTTGCGTAATATAAATTGGTGACTTAAGCATAATTTGTCCAACCGAAGTTACACTTGGGCGTGCTTGAATCAAACGTTCTTCACCAATTAAATTGGTGACAAAATCATTAGCTGGATGTTTCAAAATGTTTTCTGGTGAGTCAATCTGCATTACCTCGCCACCATCCATAATAACTACTTTAGTTGCTAATTTAAGTGCTTCATCCATATCATGAGTCACGAAAATAAACGTTTTACCTAATCGCTGTTGTAAATCTTGCACTAGATCTTGTAAAGATTCACGAGTGATTGGATCTAACGCACCAAATGGTTCATCCATTAAAATAATATCCTGGTCAGCTGCAAAAGCACGTACCACACCAATTCGTTGTTGTTGTCCACCAGACAATTCAGATGGATAGCGATCTAAAAATTCTTCTGGTAACTGTGCCAACTTAATTAATTCAACTGCTTTGGTATTTCGTTTTTCTTGTGACCACTTTAGTAATTTAGGGACTAACGTGATATTTTCACGAATTGTCATATGTGGCATTAAACCAATATTTTGAATTACATATCCTAATTTTCGACGTAGTTTAACTGGATCTAATTTGCTAGTATCTTCACCATTAATTAATATTGTGCCAGAAGTTTGCATTAGCATCCGATTAATCATTCTTAATACCGTGGTTTTTCCTGAACCAGATGTTCCAATAAAGCAGACGAATTCTCCTGCTTCAATATCAAGGCTAACATCGTTAACCGCCACCTTATGTCCCGGATATTCCTTGTGTAAATGTTCAAGTGAAAGTAGCATATAAATCCTCCTATTGGTCTCTTATTTTAAAAGTTAATTCTCCTATTTTGCCATTTTTAGTAACTCTTTAGCATGTTCAACCGTTAATGGGGTTACTTCAGCACCGGCTAACATTCTTGCCAATTCATCGATTCTCGACTCTTCATCCAGTCCATCGACTGATGTAATTGTTCGATCATCTTGAACCGCCTTTGAGATTAATAAATGATGTTGAGCCATTGCTGCAACCTGTGGTAAATGCGTAATACATAATACTTGTGATTGATTAGCAATTACTTTAATTTTTTCTGCAATCGCTTGAGCTACACGACCACTAACTCCAGTATCAACTTCATCAAAGATAATACTGGTTACACCTTGTGAGCGTGCAAAGATAGTTTTTAAAGCTAACATCACCCGTGATAGTTCACCACCAGATGCAATTTTAGCTAACGGCCCCATTTCTTCACCAGGATTGGTTTGAATATAAAACTCAACCTGATCAATACCGTTACTGTAGAACATATCATCCTTTTTATCCATAAATTTGATCTCAAAAACAGCTTTTTCCATATATAAATCATTTAATTGCTGCTTAATATCTTTTTCAATCTGTTTCGCTGCTTGTTTTCGATTTTGACTAAGATTATTTCCTAAGGTCTGCAATTGCGATTTTAACGTGACTAGTCTTTCTTCCAGTTCATCACTAGTCACATTGTTTTCTTGCATTGATTCTAGCTCAGCTGAAATTTTAGTACAGTACACAAGTATTTCAGTGACTGAATCACCATATTTTCTTTCAAGATCATTAATTAAGTTTAACCGTTGTTCAATCTCATTCAATCGACCTTCATCAAACGATAAATTGTCTAGTTGCCGTCCAACTTCATTAGCTACATCTTGTAAAGTAAAATAGGCCTCAGACACTCGGTCATTTAACTGGGTATAATCATCATTAAAATCACTAATTTCTTCTAGTGATTCTTTAGCTGAAGCAATTGCATCTAATGAAGACCCATTATCGTCACCAGCTAACACTCCTTGAACGGTTTGTAATGCAGTATTGATTTGCTGAAAATGATTTAGTTGTGCTTGTTCGTTCGTTAACTCAACATCTTCATCTTCGATCAAATTTGCATTATTAATTTCATTAACTTGAAACTCTAACATATCAATTCGTTGCGCAGATTGTTGTTCGGTAGCTTGTTTTTGTTTAATTTTATGAATCGTATCAGTATATTGTTCATAGATAGTTTCATATTTAGCTAATAAATCATCGTCTTGATTAGTAAATTCATCTAATAAGCCTAAATGTTGTTCTGGTTGCATTAGTAACTGATGATCGTTTTGCCCTTCAATATCAACTAATCTTGAACCGATTTTCTTAAGTGAAGATGTATTCATCAAAGTACCGTTGACTCGAATTATATTACGACCATTACGATTAATTTCACGTTGAATAACTAAAGTTCCATCAGTAATTTCAACTCCAAGTTCATTCAAAACATCTTCAATAACTACCTGATCTGAAATTTCAAATTGTCCTTGAACTTTCAATGACCCTTCACCTTTACGGATTAATTCTTGCGAACCACGGCCACCAACTAAAAGGCCAACCGCATCAATGATAATTGACTTTCCTGCTCCGGTTTCTCCAGTTAGAACAGTCATTTGATCACTAAAATTTAATGAGAGATGGTCGATAATTGCTAAATTTTCAATTGTTAATTCCTGAAGCATCCGACTTCTCCTTTCAATTTTAGTCTTCTAAAAAATCATTCATTTTATTCATAAAATCTTGCGTTGCAGCTTTACTAATACAAACATTTAGTACAGTTGAATCATCACCAAGTGTTGCAAACAAGTTTTCGTCATTCGACTGTGAGATCAAGCTCGACAGTGCTGGCCCATTACCAGGATGAACATTGATTACGACCATATTATCTTGTGCTTTCATTGAAATAAATGCGTCTTTTAATGTCCGGCGCATTTTTTTCTCGCTATCCATTTGTTTCTTTACAGGAAAACTATAATGATAACCACCACCGTCAGTAGGAACCTTAATTAACTGCATCTCTTTAATATCTCGAGAGATTGTAGCTTGAGTCACTTCAATATTCTTAGCTTCCAATAAACGGACAAAATCGTCTTGTCGTTCAATATTGTTACTATTAATTAATTGACGTAAATGTGATTGTCGTTCAACTTTTCGCATATTTACTCTCCAGCTCTTTTGATTTTCTTGTCTAAGTTGCTATATGCCGCAGCAATAACCTCATCAACTGAAACATTATTTTGAACTGTACCTGGTTGTGTCATTAATTTTAAATGAATTAAAAATTCAATGTTACCTTGTCCACCCTTAATTGGTGAATAGTCTAAGTGCATAACATCATAGGAACTATTAATTGCTAATTTAATAATCTTTTCAAGAACGTCACGATGAACTTTTTCATCATGTACAATTCCATGCTTACCAACGTTACTTTTGCCTGCTTCAAATTGTGGTTTAACTAATGCCACCACTTCACCACCATTAATTAAAATGGTTGCTAAGTTAGGTAAGATTAAATCTAACGAAATAAAGGAAACATCAATACAGGCAAACTCGGGTTGCCCCTTATCAAAATCTGCTAACTTACTATATCTAAAATTAGTTTGTTCCATCACGTCGACCCGTGGATCATCCCGTAACTGCCAAACTAACTGATTAGTTCCAACATCTAAGGCATAACTCATTTTAGCGCCATTTTGTAAGACCACATCTGTGAAGCCACCAGTAGATGATCCAATATCAAGCACAGTTTTATCTTTAACTGAGATATCAAAAACATCTAAGGCTTTCGCTAATTTTAAACCGCCTCGACTAACAAACGGCATTTTATTACCCTTCATATGTAAAGTTGTTGTTATCGGTATCTTTTCACCTGGTTTATCTAAGCGTTCATTATTAAGGCCTAAAATTTCTCCAGCCATCACTGCGCGTTTTGCTTGTTCTCTAGAATCAAATAATCCTTGTTCAACAAGTAAAATATCAACCCGTTGTTTCTCCATGTAGTTAAACTCCCTATATCTTAAAATATGCTAATAAGTCATCAAAATCGGTTACTTTAATCGGTGTTATTTTAGCTAATTTAGTTAAATCTTTTCGAGCTAATGATAATACTTCCGACAATTTTTGTTTCGTACCTTCTACTCCAAACAAACCGGGATAAGTATTCTTCGCCTCTAAATCATCTTTATGGATTAATTTTCCCATCCTAGCAGTAGTCCCAATCTGATCCATCAAATCATCATAAATTTGAAATGCTAATCCGTAATGACCTCCAAATGATGTCATTACCTTAATAACTTCTTGATTAGCGTTAACCATAATACCGGCAGCTTGCATAGCATACTCAATTAAGGCACCAGTTTTTTTAGCATGTAAATTTTGAACTTCTGTATATGATAAATGTTTCCCTTCATTAGAAACATCAATCACTTGCCCCGCTACCATGCCAGCAGGGCCAGCAGATTTAGCCAATTGCATCGTTAAACTTCTAGCAATTTGATTGTCTAAATCATTATCAACTAACCATTGAAACGCTAAAGTTAATAGTCCATCACCCGCTAAAATTGCCACTGCATCACCGTATTTTTTGTGATTAGTTGGTAGTCCACGTCTTAAATCATCATTATCCATCGCTGGTAAATCATCATGAATTAATGAATACGTGTGCAACAATTCAACTGCACAAACAGCTTTTAAGTACATCCCTAAGTCTTGCTGTCCTTGATTAAAAGCATCAATCATTCTCAAAGTTAACGCGGGTCGTAATCTCTTACCGCCAGCATTAACTGAATATTGCATTGCATCAAGTAACAATGCTTGATCAGTATCAGCTTTAATTTCTTTCTTTAAAAAGTCATTAACTAAGTTTTGTAGCGCTTCGACCGATTTTAAATGTACCATTTTTATTCTTCCTTAGTTGCAGTATCAAAATCAACTTCTTGATTATCTTCATCCATCAATTTAGTTAGCGTTTTTTCAGCATTACTAAGAGTGTCTTGTAGTTTCTTACTTAGTTCAATTCCATTTTGAAATTCTGACAATGCTTTTTCTAACGGCACATCGCCTTGTTCTAATTGACTCACAATCGTCTGTAACTTTACTAATTGTTCTTCAAAACTGACTTTTTCTGTCATTTACTAATCCCCGTTGATTTCTTTTATTTCCGCCACTGCAGATCCATCTTCAAAATTCATTTTAATTGTTTGTTGTTTTTGTAGTTGAGATACTGATTTAACAACTTGATCATCAACTGTAATATACGAATAACCACGACTCATAATTTTTAATGGACTCAGATTATCTAGTTCAGAAATTAATTTTAAAACACACTGACGTTGATTATTAATATTCGTTTGCACAGCCTGATTAAGGCGAATGTTTAAATTAGCTAATTGTTGCTGCTGGTTAACAATTGATTGGCTAATTTGCTTGCCTGATAACCGATTAGTAATTAGCTGTACCTGTTGAAGCCAGCTTTGCTGATAGCTATCACTTAATTGACGTAATCGATTATTAGCTAGATCTACACTTTGAACATAGCGTTCATAAAGTCTCGTTGGCTGCGTAAAAATATAGCTTTCTTTTACTTTTGCTAGTTTTTGTTGGTCAAATTTAATTTCTTGATTCATTGCCTGAAATAAGCGTTGTTGCATTTGTTTAATTTTAAGAATTTCATCATTTAGTACCGGTACAGCTAATTCGGCTGCTGCTGTTGGTGTTGCTGCCCGTACATCAGCTACTAAATCAGCAATCGTGGTATCTGTTTCATGTCCCACTGAAGAAATTACTGGTAAATCACTATTCACGATGGCTCGTGCAACCGCCTCTTCATTAAATGGCCATAAATCTTCAATTGATCCACCACCACGCCCAATAATTAACGTATCAAAATCACCAATCTCATTGGCACGCTCAATTTGTTTAACAATGTCAGCTGCGGCTCGATCACCTTGAACCAGCGCTGGAAATAAAACAATTTGAGCAATTGGAAAGCGACGTTGAACAGTGGTAATAATATCTCTAATTACTGCACCACTTGGACTAGTTACAACTGCTATTCGTTTAGGAAACATGGGCAATTGTTTTTTAGGTAAATTAAACAATCCTTCTGCAGTTAACTTCTTTTTAAGTTGCTCATATGCTTGATATAATGCCCCAATCCCATCTGGCTGCATACTATCAACATAAATTTGATAACTACCACTGGCTTCATACAAACTAATACGACCAGTTACTAAGACCTTCATTCCTTCTTCAGGGGTAAACTTAATCTTTTCAAACGCCCCTTTAAACATAATGGCACTGATTTTAGCATGATCATCTTTCAGACTAAAATATTGATGTGCATTAGCTCTTAACCGAAAATTTGATAATTCACCCGTTAAATAAATTCTACCTAAATAAGGATCAACATCAAATTTACGTTTTATATATTTAGTTAAAGCAGTAACAGTAAGATACTGTTCACTATTTTCCATTATTTATACTCCATTGAGCTAACTCTACAGTTTGTTGCATTAATGTGGCAATTGTCATCGGACCAACTCCGCCGGGAACTGGAGTAATTGCACTGGCAACTTTACTGGCAGATTCAAAATCAACATCCCCTGTCAATTTACCATCTTCACCGCGATTAATTCCAACATCAATTACAACTGCACCCTCTTTAAGATCATTACCTGAAATTAAGTTAGCTACGCCAGTTGCAACAACAATAATATCTGCTGTTTTGGTTAGTGCTTTTAGATTATTTGTTTTAATTCCTGCCAAGGTAACCGTTGCATCTTGGTTAATCATTAAGGCTGCAACAGGACGGCCAACTAAGACACTTCTTCCGACAACTACAACATCTTTTCCAGATAAATCAATCTTGTATTCACGCAAAATTGTCATAATTCCTTTAGGTGTACAAGCAACTGGATAATTTCCAGCCTGATTACCAAATAACTTACCTAAGTTAACCGAACTAAAGCCATCAACATCTTTCTTAGGATCAATTGCGTTAGTTACTGTGGTTGCATCAATCTGTGCTGGCAATGGTAGCTGAATTAAAATAGCGTGAATACTATCGTCTTGATTTAATTTTTCGACTTCATTTAAGATTTCATCTTGACTCACTGAAGAAGGGAATTTCTTTAAAATTGACTTCATTCCTAAGTTTACAGCTTTACGATGCTTATTCCGGGTATAAATTTGACTTGCTGGGTCATCACCGACAAGAATCACGGCAATGCCTGGTTGAACCCCTTGTGCAGTTAATTCATTAGCTTTAAGCTTAGTAGCTTCATTTATTTTTGCTGCAGTTCCCTTACCATCTAAAATAATTGCCATAAAGTTAATCCCTCCGATTAGTGAATGTATATATACAATTTTATCATATTTAATGAATAATTTTCCGAGATATTTAAAAAAGCTGAGATAGATTCAATATCTATCTCAGCTTTTATTATTAATCAACTTGTTTTTCAAAACTACCTAGAACACCATTGATAAATTTCTTTGAAGTATCATCGCTAAATGATTCTGCAAGTTCCAATGCTTCGTTAATCACAACCGCACTTGGAATATCATCAACGAATTGTAATTCAAACAATGCAATCTGTAAGATTATCAAATCTGATTTTGCAATTCGCTTAACAGTCCATTTAGAACTCAATAAGCCTTGGATCTGCTCATTTAATTCTTCACGATGTTCATTTACGCCTTCAACTAACGTAACAAGATATTCTGGTACTTCATTTTCATGATCGATTGCTAAAACTTCAGTGTAAAGTTCAGCAACGTCCGCATCATCATTTGCTAATTGAGCAAATAATGTTTGAAATGCGCTCTTTCTAATCTGATGCCGATTCATGCTCACTCTTATTCACCGTTTTCATTTTCTGCAAAAATATCGTTAGGATCCACTTTTTGTTCTGATTTTTCAGGAACCATTCCTTCAATATGAACATTAACTTCTTGAATTTTCAAGTCAGTCATCAATGATACTTGTTGTTTTACTTTATCTTGAATTTCAATTGCGGTTTTAGGTACATTAACGCCATATTCAAGGTAAACATCAACGTCGACGACAAGTTCATTTTCATCTCTCGTTAACTTAACCCCACGGGCATGATCAGTATGACGACCTAATAGTTCAGTCACATTACTTGTGATTGAACCGTGCATCTTTGATACACCTTCGATTTGGTTTGCTGCAATTCCAGCAACCGTTTCGAGCACGCTTGGTGAAATTTCGATTGATCCTAATGATTGGTCTTCCTGGTTTAAAATTAGATTTGTTTCTTCAGCCATTTTAAACGCCTCCGATTATTATGTGAATTCGATTTATGCGCGAGAAATATATGAAGAATCAGTTGTATTGATAACTAATTCGTCATCTTCATTAACAAAGAAAGGAACTTGGATTACAAGTCCAGTTTGCATTGTAGCTGGTTTTGAACCACCTGAAGCTGTATCACCCTTAATACCAGGTTCTGTAGCTGCAACTTTCAATGTAACTGTGTTTGGTAAATCAACTCCAAGAGTTTCATTACCGAAAGTTGTAATACTTACTTCCATGTTTTCTTTCAAAAACTTAAGTTCAGCTTTGATGTTTTCGGCTGGAAGTTCGATTTGTTCGTAAGTATCATTATCCATGAAAACGTGGTTGTCACCGTCTGCATAAAGATATTGCATTTTACGAGTTTCAATATTAGCACGTTCCATTTTTGCACCGGCACGGAATGTTTTATCTTGAACTGCGCCTGTACGTAGGTTCTTTAGCTTTGAGCGAACAAATGCTCCACCCTTACCAGGCTTAACATGTTGGAATTCAATAATGCGCCAAATTGCGTCATCCACTTCAATTGTAAGACCATTTTTAAAATCTGCTGTTGAAATTGCCATTATTTGTTTCCTCCTAGATTACATATCAACTTCCATTTTGCTATATAAATCGATAAATTGCAACTAAATTACAAAATTATCAATTCTTTGCTTGCAGTTGTTAGAACTCGATTCCCATTTTCAGTAATTAAAATATCGTCTTCAATCCGTACCCCGCCTTTACCTGAAAGATAAATTCCAGGTTCTACGGTTATAACTTGTTGCTGTTTCAACTTAATTTTTGAATTTGGGCCATAACTTGTTGGTAATTCATGAACCGACATTCCGATACCATGTCCCATACCATGATTAAAGTTTTTGCCATACCCAGCGGCTTCAATAATATTTCGACCTGTATCATCTAAATCTGCACCATCTATATTATTTTTAGCTAATGCAGTAACCGCATTTAAAGCTTGATAAACGGTTTGATAAATTAAATTCAATTCATCATCAATTTCACCCATTACAACAGTTCTTGTAATATCAGCAGTATATCCGTCTACAAAGTAACCAAAGTCAATTACTACTAAATCACCATGTTCAATAATTTTATGACTAGCTGTCGCATGTGGTTTAGCTGAATTAATTCCACTCGCAACAATCGTTTCGAAAGATGATTTTTGTGCACCATGTGATTTCATCCACGCATCCAATAAATTAGCAGCATCCAATTCAGTCATTCCAACTTTAATATTCTTTATTAAGTATTCAAAGCCGGCCGAATTTAATTCAGCTGATACAGTTAGTTTTTCAATTTCTAACGGACTTTTTACCGCACGTAATGACTCTACTATATTTTCAAAAGAATCAATATCTGCGGCGACTTGATCAACTAGAACATCATAATCACGCAGCGTTATCGTATCTTCAATTCCAACTGCTTCAATCTGTAATTTAGCAGATAATTCAGCCACCGCTCCAAAATAATCACGTGTAATTATTGCTTGAATTCCAGGCAAATCAAGTTCACTTAATGCGGCTTCGAAACGTGCATCAGTTATCATATATGTGATTTTTGGAGTAACTAACACGCAGCCATCGCCTGCAGTTAAATTAAAATCAGTTAGATACTTCATGTTAGTTTCATCTAGTACTAAAAATGCATCAATAAATAATTCAGACAATTTTTTTTGTAATTTCTCTATTGGATTCATTTACGACATATCTCCTATCTGATTCCACAAAAATATCCCAAAAGTAATTACTTTTGGGATATCATATCAACTTTTGTTATTCAGCAACTGGGTATACTGAAACTTTACGTTTGTCGCGACCCATGCGTTCGAACTTAACAACACCATCAACCTTTGAGAAAAGTGTGTCATCGTTACCGCGACCAACATTTTCACCAGGATTAATATGTGTTCCACGTTGACGATAAAGGATTGAACCGGCTGTTACTGTTGAACCGTCTGCAGCTTTTGTACCAAGACGACGTCCAGCAGAATCACGACCGTTGGCAGTAGATCCGCCCCCTTTATGATGTGAGAAAAATTGTAAATCCATAATCATAATCGTTCACCTCCAACTTTAAATTTTTGTAATTTCTTCTACGATAATATTGTCCGGATAAGACTGAGCTACATCACGAACGCCATTAATCAGTGTTTTTAACAAGATTTGACTATCATGGTCAATTTTCAACTTCTGAACTGATATAAAACCACCCTCGGTGTCATCTGAGATAACTTGGGGATGCATATCAATGACTTCTTCCAATCCATTAATGGTTGAAATAGTTAATACTGAGATTGCAGCACAGACAATATCTTGTCCATAAGGCCCTGATTCAGCATGACCAGTCACTTGGAAACTCAAAATATTATTTTGAGAATCTAATTCAAAATTTGCTTTAATCATAGTAAGTACCTCGATTAAGCGTTGATGGCGTCAATAACAACCTTAGTATATGGTTGACGATGACCTTGCTTAGTATGTGAATGTTTCTTGGCCTTGTACTTGAAAGTAACAACTTTCTTTTCCTTGCCTTGCTTTTCAACAGTACCTGTAACAGTTGCGCCTGCAACTGTTGGTGTACCGATCTTAGCTGAGTCACCACCAACGAAGACAACTTCGTCAAAAGTAACTTTTTCACCAGCTTCAACGTTTAATTTTTCAACGTAGATAGCTTCTCCGGCTTCAACCTTATATTGTTTTCCACCTGTTACGATAATTGCGTACATATTGTGCACCTCCTTAATATCTTAGACTCGCCATACAAGTAGCTATTCAAAGCTTTGAAGACTTGTTGCGTGCGGTTGTAGTTGTGGTTCACAAATACAACTCATTAATTATATCAGATTAAGGCTACGCGGTCAAACCAAGGACTAATAAATATTTTATTACATTATTACTTTATAAAATAATAGGAACGTATTGTTTGATATATCCAGTAGCAAAAAATATTAAAAATACTTAATACATATAAATAATTTGCTAACATTAATCAATCCTGAACATTCATACCAAGCATAAATACTAAAAGTAACCATGAAATAACAACAAAAATGACTGATGTTATTACAAATAAGTTATAAATTAATACTTAAAAGCATTAACTGAATTAGTCCATTTAAAATACGTAAAAACAATTAATCTAAATTAATTGAAAATAAATAAAAAACTATCTAATTAACAATTTAAAATGTTAATTAAATAGCTTTTTTTCTATATAATCTATGAAGCGAGTGAGGTTCGCATACAGCAAAATCCCCCGCTACATCACTGTTTTCATAAGCTGTTTTCATTTAAAGTGCTAGAGTTGTGCTAGAACTACAAAAAATACTATAACATAAAATATCTGTGGTGGGTATGACGGAATTGTTTTTTACATAGAAAATTTTATTTATTTTATTTGCGTGGATCTTTTTCTCCAGTTGCTGACTCCATTCCTTCAGTCGTTACAACCAGAGTTTTCCCTAGTAATCTATACGACCCTTCAGGCCACTTTTGAGGAGACTGCCTAATACTAGTCCTAACATACGCTTCATTCTTATTCCATATTTGAGCAGCTTCAGCAGCGGGCATGATATCTGAACTGTTTAAATTAATTTTCATTTCAATCTCTCCTACTTAACTATTAAATATACGATAATTCCAATAAATAAAATCCAACCAATAAACGCTTTCTGGTCGAACTTATGACGTTGTACAGTTATTTTTATTTTCATAGTGTGCTCCATTTGGTATAATATACACCAAAGAGACGGCTCTTTCGAGCTATTCTTTGGTTAAGCCTCATCGGCTTATCTTGATTGAGAAAGTTATGAATAGAAGATTAATTTTGAAGGTTAATTCTATTTTTAACTTTCTTTTTTATACCTCATGGTTTCAACTCCTTTCCTTAAGGTATGTATACATTACAACTCCGCTCCGTGTTAATAGCAACCCTATATCGAGTTATCCTTAAAATAATTTCCACAAAAATAAGCCCTATCCAATTAAGGATAAGGCTTTAATTTTGCTTAGAAATATAGAATTTGACCAGGATAAATGCTATCTGGATTTGAAATACCATTCGCATTCGCAATGCTCCAATAATCAGTTCCAAATTCGTTAGCAATACCCGAAAGTGTATCTCCACTTTGAACGGTGTAAGCCACCGTTGATGAACTTGAACCATTCACCTTAATAGCTTGTCCAACTTGAATCGAGTTAGGATCACTAATTCCATTCACACTTGCTAAAGTCCAATAATCAGTTCCGTATTGTTGCGCAATACCGCTTAAAGTATCTCCGCTTTGAACATAATAGACTGAGCTAATTGAGTTTGATTGAGAATTTGAAGATGTACTTGTATCAAGAATTTCAACGTTAGATTTATTGATCCAGCTTTGAATGCCTGAAAGCAATACTTTGTTACCACTAACTTGTGCAACTTTATAGGACTGACCTTTTACCCAATTAGGGATTGATTGACCAGTTGCCCATTTAGTAGCTGAGAAGTTTACTTTGACTGTATTACCAGTTTTGATATCTGACTTAGAAGTATTGTCAGCTTCTTGTCCTGCATCAATAGCTGGAGTATCTGTATTAGGGTTGTTGTTTTTAGTATAACCATTATCCGTTATTCCAGTTAAATCAATATTCCCATCTAATCCACCAGCAATATAAGTCGAAGTAAATTGGAACATAGTTACATTGTCAAAACTTGGAAAGTAATTGTAGTTTGGTTCTGGCGTTACTTGATAATCTGGATATTCACCTAGCCATAATGGGTATGCTTTAGCTAATGAACTTAAATCTAAGTGATTAACTAAGAAACTCTTATAGCCGTAAAGCACTGCGGTATAGCCTGCTTTTTGAACACGATCTAACGCATAACGTACAGCATCCGTATTAGGATTACCTGATTCAACATCTAAAGCTACAATAGATCCTTTAGGCGTTTGAATCATTGGCAAATAATGATCTAGCATTTGATCAGCTTGAGCACGAGAACTAAATTGTGAATAAATATAGGTATGTGCTCGTTTACCCTGGGCAATTGTATATTGCACCTGTGTGGCATACGTATTTTGGTCTACAAATGAACCATCATAATAACCACCAACCTGTGATATTGAGAACTTATCAGAAGCATATCCAAACTTTCCAGTTGATCCTTGATACTTAGACCAATCTACACCTTTGTCGCCTTTAGCAGCTTGAACTGTTTGAACTGAGTTCAAGTCAAAGGCTTGACTGGTTTGTACGATTGGCAAAGCAACTAAAAAGGCCGCTGCAGAAGCAACAACCAAACTCTTTAACTTATTTTGTTTTGTCATTTTTTTCCTCATCTTTCTTAATGAATTCATCTGATCTAGATGCCATTTTTTCAAACTTTTTACGTATTGGCATTGGAAATGGCACTCCTAAAACATCTAAGTTTTCCATTATTGAAACGCCATATTGGTAAATAAAGTACGTTAAAAAAATGTTTGCTTCTGTTTCCAACCCCATTGCTGCAAGAATTGGATATAAAAAAGCAATCATTGCAAGAATCAATGAATGCTTAGCTAATCCGTTTAGACCTTTAGTACTATTTACATGTCGTTTAGCATCTGTTTTCCATGCCTTCAATGATCCTGTCAGAATATCAAACATAACGAGAACAAAAACAATATCGATATACGGATTGTCCTGCATGTGCGTAGCGTTATGCCACACCAAATCCCAAACAAAACCAGGTGGAACATTACCCATCGTTTCCATCGCCCCTACGCTTTATAGTCTGTACCAGTAATTTCTTTGTATTGATCAGGTGTTAGTCCAAAACCAACAAATACTTTGTAATACTCTGGGTCTGTTTGACCCCATGATTTAAACATTAAACATTGTTCATAAACTGACATTATTCAGCACTCCCTTTCTTCATTTCAGCTAATTCACTAGCCTGCGACATGATCAATTTTTGCATTCCTGTAATTTGAGTTGCTTGATTCATTAACATCATTTGAATATCACTTGGCTTTGCTAGTTCTGGGTGTTCTTTCAAATATGCTTGTCGCTCTTTTTCAAGCCCAATTTCGTAGATTTCTTTATCAGAACTAACCCATTTAGTACCATCGAAAATTGATGGTTGATAAAGTCCTTCTTCGGGTTCTACGATTGTTTGTCCGTCAGTTAATTCGTAGTCATCTTCAACGACATCAGAACCAACGAATTGGTTTTGCTTATTATAAATATAAATTGCCTTCATTCTTGTCCTCCTTTACCAGCTGATTATTAAGTTAATTTTTAAATCCGTTTTTGCAGTAATATCAGCACCGAAATAAGCTCCGGTTATTTTGCCGATATCGCCATAATTTAATCTGATGGTATTAGATCCCCAAGTATTTGTGAAACCACCAACGAGATTAACTTTTGTACCTTCGACTGGAGAAATATTTGTTGGGAGAGTAAAAATCAATGCATCAGTTGCTGACTTTAGCGACGATATATGCATCCACCCAGATATTTCGATTTGATGAACTTTACCGCCTAGTGAAACAGTACGATATCTAACATCGTTAAGTTCACTATCTCCTGCACCGTTCCAACCGTTAACGTAAACAATGCCAGTTTGTGTCCATGCACTATAACTAGTGTCGTTTGCGTTCAGCTTTGGTAGCCACCCTGTTTCCTTTGTTACATCTGCCATTATTGTGTCCTCCTTGACGGTCAACCGCCCTAAGACGATTGACTATTTGACTGTGAAAATGAAGAAACCATTGATTTCCATCTGGTTATTTGTTGTCCACGCGTCAATACAGTTAACGAATAATTGTGAGTTAGCGCTTCGACCCCAAATCATCATCTTATTTTGACCCGTACGACTGTAACCACCAAAATCACTTTCCGCATTTGGAACTTGTGCAGTATCGGGGAGTTGAACGACATTAGATACTGCTCCAGCACTTAAAGGAGGAACTATTACTGGAATTGAAAGGAATGTCATTCCTAATTTACCTTGAGTAATAGTTCTAAATTTTGGAGTACCATCACCTTTTGAAGCCCCGTTAATAAAAGTAATCCCTGCAGTAACCCAACCCGTATCTGAATACTTGCCGCCACCGAAAATTTCAGTGAAATTATCATTGATTATTTTTTCCCAGCCAGATTCCTTCGTTAATTGTATTTGTCCCATTATTTAGCACCGCCTTTCAGAAGCGCTAAAGTGTTGGGAGAGTAGGGTATTTCTACCCCCCCACGTATTTTTCAATCTAATTTTAATCATAAGTTTTTCCTTTCGTTTACCAAGTTGTAATCTGCGTCCAAACAGTCCAAGTATCAGCAGTAGCACCGTTACGTGTGTAGATCATCGGAGCCTTATTAGTTGTGCATAAAGTAGCCCTTTGCATTGGGGCACCAGAAGCTAAATCTGTGAATGGTGTAAACGTCTCAAGAATATATAATCCCGATGGAAGTCCGCTTAATTGAACTCCGTTAGAGTATTCAGTGTGCATTTTTTGCACATAGCTTGAGATATAGAAGCTAGGTTTTCTAGCGTCCGTAACATTTGCACTACCACGATTTTCGATAACTAAATCCTTTGATAATTTAGCTATTGCGTCATCAACCGTCTTTTTGAATACGTTAAAATCATCTTGTGTAATGATTGCTTTAGCGTCAATTAACTTTTGATAGGTTTCAATTAACGAAGTTAATGAAGATAAGTTTTGGTTCAAATTAGAATCTTTATCCAAAACCTCACTAAGCATTGAATCAATTTTGCCTTTTTTATCGTTGATGTAATCCTGCATTTGCTTGTTCAACTCATCTAAATCCGTATAGAATGGCTTACTGTCGATACCAAAATCAACACTATTTCCGAGTACATGAATACCCACATTAACCGTTGAAATTACAGTTCCACTTGAATCTTTGATACCAAAGAATGTGGTCGTGTAATCCCAATCACCTTCGACTTGAAAAGTACCTGCTGGAAAATAAAATGTAACTTTCCCGATTTGCAAATTGTCTCCAGTTTGGTTAGCTTTACCATAATCAACGAGTTTAAATGCTGTACCGTTGGCGTCTTTGCCTGATAGATAAAGCGTGTAATTCGTTAGATCTAATGGCAAGCCATTGCGTTTGAACCACAATTTTGTGAACGATTGACTGTCGCCAACTCGTCCGTTGAAACTGGAAGCTAAATCAATCTTTGTCGGCGTTGGCTTCATAATGTCAACGACCGTATATGAATTTACTGCCAATTAATTTTCCCCCTTTTGAAATAAATTATTGAAAAATAAAAGGCAATCATTGAGTTTGCTTTCAATGATTTGCCAATTTGAATTGATATTATTTTTGAAGTCGTCATTAAGTGCCAACTTTTGTGGCAACCACAATGTGATTCGTGTGGTGTCGGTATAATCTGGTACTCCGACAACTCCGTGAATATTCCATTGCACAACTAGTTCATTAACTATGATTGATAAGTTAGCGAACTGCTTGTTCAGCCATAAATACGCTTGACGATTTAACATGGTCGTATTCAGTACTGGTATCGGCTCGTTGCTGATTGTGCCTTCACTGAATTTCGAATCATCTAACTTGTATAGTTCATCAAGTTTGCTGACAACTAGCTTGCAATTATTGAATACATTGTCAGTTAATTGTGCCCCTGTAAAGCTGTCGGGTAATCTCACTAATGCTAATTTGTTTACCATAATGTTACTTGCCTCCATGCTGTCCAACTATCGCCAAATTTCATACGAATATATTTTTCTGCTGTAGTATCAGAAACAAAATCTTGTTGAACTCTTGCTGGGTCAGCAGAATTAACGTACAAATATCCCCACGTTGCTACTGGAGCATTACCCATAGTAGCTTTGCACCAATAACGTCCATCAGTTATAACGGTGTTCAAGTCATGACCTTTATCAGTTATAGAGTTCCAAGGATTAATTTGGTCAACCGTGGCTACTTTTTTGCCATTTATAATTACTCCGCCGTTAGCGACTATGTTCATGTTAGCTTGCCCAACTGCACCACTTTTGCCACCAGCAACAATAATTCGTGCGTCATAGTCGTTAACACCAGTTTTTGTATGAAAATCTATGAATGGAGTATCAAAGGTTGCACCAGCATTAATTTCTAGGCTGACTAAATTGCTAGGGATAACTTCGGTCTTTTTGGCGTATGGAGTTAAGTCAACACTTGCGCCAACTCCATCTTTCCCTGCTACGCCATCAGCACCAGTGTCGCCTTTTTCTCCCTGTTGGCCTTGGGGACCAATCGGGCCTGTAGAGCCAGCTGGACCGGGGTCACCTTTGTCACCCTTAGGGCCTTGCGGGCCAGTATCCCCAGGCTTACCCTCACTGCCCGCCTTAGCTAGTAATAGCCAGTAGGTTGCATCAGTCACAGCCTTACCGGTATTGCTGACAAGACACATATACGAGCTATTACCGCTGGTAACGATGTCTAACCGCGTGTAAGCAGTCGTTACATCATATGCCCCTTTTGGTACGGGCATCACTCGACCTAGATCAATGCTCATTAACTCTCACCCCCTAAATCTGCGTATAAGTCTGGCTCTTTAATCGTTAGCTTGATGTCGCTTAGCACACGGCTAGCAACGGCACCTACAAGCGTACTCTCATCAATTGTTTTGTCATCGCTGATCAAATCGCCGGTATTGGTGTCAATGTGTAAATTAAGCGCGTCCTTGACTAGCGACATGATGCTATCCACCGTCAAGCTATAATCTGCGTCCGTACCACTACTACCAGGGGCACCGTCCACACCCTTAAGGCTTGCCAGCCATTCTGCCTCGGTGTCGGTGTAGCCATTGTTAACAGCCAATTGATAGGCCGACAATCCTGTATCACCTTTATCGCCCTTATCGCCTTTATCACCCTTGACACCTTGAATTCCTTGCGGCCCTGTGTCGCCTGGTTCTCCTTTAAGACCTTGAGCACCTACTGCTCCATCTTTGCCATCAACGCCCTGTGGACCTTGTGCGCCCGTGTCACCTTTTTCTCCCTGTGGACCTTGGGGACCAATCAATCCAGTATCACCTTTATCGCCTTTCAAACTTGGCAAACTAGTTGTCGGGGTATATTCCTTTAATAATTCAGTAACATAGGATTCCATGCTTGAGGCAGTGACTGGAAAAGTAATTTTGTTAGCAATATATGGCCATAACCGATCTCCGTCCGCTTGGTTGAACATAAATCCTAATGGAGATAGAACCACATGGAAATTGTTATTATCTCCCGAATACGCCAGTCCAATTCCGCCACCCCTTGAAGTGTCTTGATGAAATCCAACGGCACCAGCAGCAGTCGATTTATACGAGATAATCAGTGCACCAGTTTTATCAAAATCACGATCAATGTCATCAGTATAAGTTCCAAATCCTCCTGAACCAGCACCTGAAATTTGCCACATATCATAATTAGACGGTGCCTTGCCATATGAAGCCACCCAACGATACACTCCGTCAGCTACCAATTTATCATTATCGAATTGTGCCTGATATGGCGAATCAGATACATAGATTCCAGACTCCCATCCGGCTTTATCCCATTCAACTTTAAAATCATAGAACTGCGCTTGCCAATCTCCGGCGATATCCCCTTCAATATCAAGAAACATATGCGCATCTTTAGCTAATCCCAACGATTGAGCGTTCGAAATCGAAAACTCAACTTCTCCTGTTTCACCTTGGTAAAAATGATATCCGTGCCAAATCAATCCATATTTATTCGCATTTGCAATATGTTCTCGGGCTTGCTCTTCATACTCCAATCCGTGAGAAAGCTGAATGATTACGGCTTTAATGCCAGCATCTTTAATCGCTTGCCAATCTAAAGCACTGGAATCTTGCCATTTCGCAATGTCGATTACGTTAGCTGCTACCATATTCATTCATCTCCTCTTTCGTCCAAGTGAATAGCATTGAGTTGGCATCCCCGGTGATGTTTTTTTGATTAATTTGTATTTTCAAATTGTCCATCTCTGATTCAAGATTACGTTTGTTGCTGTTTTGATAATCCAAAATAGTTTTAGAAGTATTGTTTAACGTTACTGATGTATTTTGCGTAGGATCCATTGGATACCAAGTGAATGCAACGACTTGAATTTTAGTAACAAAATTTTTGTGTCTAACTTCTAGTCTTCTGATTTCTCCGGGCACAGGTTTAACGTTGCTATTCAAAGTTACATCAAAAGACAACGCTGGGTCCGTAACCATTTGAGTCTTCGCATATGCATCCATTGAATCGGCGTTCGTAAATCTATCATCGTCAATGTCCGCTCCAGGACGAACGCCCCAACGAGATACCGATTCATCATCAGTTACCAAATGCGGTTCGAAATAATATTGTTCAACATTCGAATCTACATCATCAGAATCTGATTCAATTGTTGCCCCAATCACCCAAACCTGATTAACCATATCGGTTGAGTCATAGGTCAACTGAATTTCCGATGTATTATTCAAATAATCAATTCGATTACCTAAATCTTTCTCCCAAGCTTCTTTTGAATAAACAATAATATGACGACCATTTGCATATACAACCGAACCGATCCAAGTATCGACAATCTTACTCAATCCGTCTTTGGCGGAATCTCCACCCAAACTATCAATTTGTTGTGAATCAAACGATCCAACAACTTCATACGTAAAACCATAACTATTCGAATACAGATAAAAAGAAAGCACATCGTTTACTGAATAAGTTAATGTACCTTCTTTAACCGTTCTTTGCCAGATTCGACTTGTCTCGTTATATACATGCGTTGCAGTTATCTGAATCGTATTTACATTTGCATTATAATCCGGTACGCATTGTTTAATGATGTATTCTTGATTATCAAAAAACAAACTTGATTCACTATCAATCATTCCGAAAGCAACTGAGCCGTCATCGTATGCTGTAAATTGCATCTCAAACGTGTTATTAGCTTCCCATGTAATATAGAACGAATTCCACAACACGCAATTCAAAGGTTCTTTGTAGGTGCTACTGAACCCTTGTACAACCAGTTTATCCAAGATAAACGAACGGGAAACTGAACGCAATTTCAAAATCGGCTGCACCTGTTACCGAAATATCGTTATACCCTTGTTCAAGAACAATGTTCCCAAAATCGGTATTCGCACTCGCTGGTTCTCCATTCAAAGTTGTAGCAATTCCGTTTAGGATAATTGAATCATTTTTTGTAGCTGCCTTAATATATGACCAATTCGTACCGTTTGTTTTATTTGTAATTGTTATTCCATCTCCAACAAATTTGACTAAAATTTTCAAGTCATGTTTTTTCAAATAGGGATCAATAACGATATCACTAGCATTATAAATTTCAAATTCAGACGAAGTTGATTTATACGACAATATTTGATCAATAGGAATATTCATCCCAATTTGCCATTCTGCCGAATGATAAGTCATATCATCATCACTTCGTCCCAATGAATATTTATAACCACTAGGATTATCGAACGGTATTGTAAACATTGAATCAGTTCCACCCGGTTCAGTAATCGAAATTTCGAATGGTACTGGACGAACAAATTTAACAATATCCGGTTCAGCATCAGTTCGGATTCTCATTTTACTTCTACGACTAAAAATACGATGGATATCATGTTTAGCAATTTTAAAATCATAATAATCTTTGAAATGTAGCCAAAAATTAGCATTAATCACATTTTTATCAAACGTGGTTGCTAACGGTAATTGACCGTCAACTCCCGTATCAGCTTGATATGTGATTAATGGATTAGGATTCTCGTCGTCCCCCAGAAATTTTAATCCGGAGATTTGTTCCGACACATCAATCTCGTCTTCGTCATCGATTTTAATATAGAGTCGTGGATCATAAATCATCACTTCACCTTCCTTTAGAATCCTTGGGCATCACGCATGATTTGGTCCAGTGCTTGTTGCTTGTAAAGTTGGTCTTTGCTAAATGCAGTATCACGAATTGTTTTCGTTTGAGCAGCAGTTAATTGGAGCATTTGACTTAACAAAGTAATCAAACTATCTAATTTAGCACTCAAATTTTTCAACTCTTCACTATCTTTAACGTTGCCTTGGCTTAGATTTCCACTATTTTCGTCATTGGTAAAATGCGAAACAACTTGTGCCATTAACTGCCATGCACGGCTTGATTTCATTTTGTCTAAAGGAACGACCATTTCAGGTTTGTTGCCTTCTGCCATCTCAACCATTTGATGTTTGGAAACAAGTCCACCGTTGGCCATCATTTTGTGTCCAGTCGGACCCCATCCACCATCTACTGAAATATCACGCAAGTAATTACTATTGTTAAACATTGCTGCAATCTGTGATGCCCCATTATGAATAACGTTCGCAAAACCTTTTGGCAACCAATTATCAAAAGTTGGTTGAATGAATTGCAAAAGTCCAGTTGATGGATGACCGGCTTTGGCGTTACTATCCCAATTATTAGTGATGTTAGGGTCACCACCAGATTCTTGATTAATACGTTTCAAAATAGCTGTCATTGCTCCACTGGTCAAATTAATGTGCATCCGATCAGCGACTGCTTCAATAACTGGTTTCCATCGGTCAACACCAGTTCCAGCTGGATTATCCATGCTACCACGGAGTCCTTTGAAGATGTTTTTAAACCAATCTTCCCCAGCTTTCACTAAATAGTGTCCACCATTAACCCCGAATTGATTGCCAAAACTACCAGAAATAGATCCCGCGTACTTATCAAAAACTTTTGTAACTTCTTGCAATGGATTTTTGAAGAATTTCTCAATTGCTTCATACTTATCGCCTAGCCAACTACCAACATCCCCAACCTTACCAGCAACGTAACTTGCAGCACCTGATGCAGTATCTTTAATGGTGTCCCATAAAGTTCCGTTCGCAAAATGTGGGACAAGTCCTGTTAATAATTGACGAGTTTGAGTCGCATTAAGCACGGCATCACCGCGTTCAAGGTATCTCAAGGTATTTCGACCATTCACAAGATATGCTGTCCCATTTTTCTTGTGGACCATCTCTTGATTGCCAGTTTGTGGGCTATCATTTCCGTCATTAAGCATTGCTAAAGTATTTTGAGTTAAACGACCGCCCATCGTACCAGTTGCCAATTTGATTGGAGAAATAGCTTGTTTCTTACCACCAAAGAAATCAATTACAGTATCAATACCTGAAATACCATTATTGATAAATCCAACGACTCCTGAAATTCCGTCTTTTGCCAAACCTTTAATATCAGACCAAATTGAACCAAAGAACCCTTTAATACCATTCCACGTATCAGTCCATCCTTTGGAAATCTTAGCCATGAATTTGGTGGTTGAATCAACCATATCGCCTAAACGTCCACCGGTTATTTTATTCAAATAATCATAAGCTTCGCCAAATAGACTTTTCCAAAATTTGGTCATATCTTTGATTGTTTTCTTAGTATCTGAACCTAAACGATCCCAGTGACCATTCGTGATGTCTTTCCATGTTTCTGTCCGATCTTGCATGACTTTATAACCAGCACTAAATGTTTTCGGATGGTCTTTCATCATCTTTTTAGCAATTTTGCCAGTTTCATCATGGAGATTATTCCAAGTTTTCTTAACAAAATTAATGCCACTTGTGGTTACGGATTTAGTTTTGCTCCAACCTGACTTCCAAGTTTTCTGCGCAGAACTCCAAATCTTCTTTTGGGTATTATCGTGCCATTTTTGGTAAGCTGACCAGCCTTTTTTAACTTTGTTGACACCATTACTGGTTGCTTTAGAAACAGAGTCCATTCCTTTTTTCGTCCACTTACCAAAACCAGTGAATATTTTGCCAATTGATTTACCAAGTCCGACAAACCATTTGACGATATTTTTGATAACTTTGAGTGCTGATTTGCCTAAACCGTTAACGAAATTACGGAACTTAGCGTTGTGTTTATACAAAGCAACTAATGCCACTCCAATCGCCACTACCGCCACTGCAATAGCAGTAAATGGATTAGACATCATTGCGAGTTTTAATGCACCAAAACCTGATTTAACACCACCGATAGCAGTCTTAACTCCACCTAATCCTTTAACGATTGAACCGGTATCTTTTAATTTGCTTAAGTCAGAGAATGTTTTAACTGTTTTGAGTAATTTAAGACCGTCATAAAGTTTGAGAGCTGAACCTGTTATCGCTCCAATTCCTGAAAGAACTTTCGCACTAACAAATGCAACAATTAGGACTTTACCAACGTCTTCAATTCCTTGCTTATGTTTAGCAATCCCAGCCAGTGCAGAATTAACTGTTTTGATTGGATCTTTAGCAGCCTTAGAATTACCACTTAATTTTCCAAACTCTCCTGAAATACTTTTGATTGATCCTGAAATAACATCCCATACTCCAGCACTTAACGCTTTGACGATTTGACCAATCGAAGAAGCAATTCCAAGCAAATCTTTAGAATGTTTTGCAGCATAGCCAACAAAAGATGCCAGTCCTTTAGCAGCTGAAGATAATGCTTTACCAATATCTTTAGAAGCTTGTGTCATTTCTTTTGATTGCATTGCTTTTGAAAGTTGACCAATTCCTGAACCCTTAACTGAAACCAACGGAGCCATCATATTTGACTTAAGCGATGTCCAAGAACCTTTAATTTGTGCAGCCGCACCTTCACCAGTTTTACCAAAACGCTTGAACATTTCAGGAGATTCTTTCGAAACTTTCTCCATCAACTTTTCAAATTGAGCACCAGTGACTTTGCCATCAGTAATCATGGAATTGAAAGATTCTTTTGACGTTCCGGCCGCTTTCGCTAAAGCACCACCCAAAGCCGGCATTTGCTTTTCAAGTCTTGTTAATTGAGTTGACGTAACCGAATCAGAACCAAACACACGAGCTAAAGAACCGCCCATTTTTGTAGCTTGCTTTTCTGTTAAGCCTGATGCAACTCCCATACCGACAATTGATTTGGTAATCTTATCAGCAGCTTGATATGATCCGGTCATTCCATATATTTGTTTCTGCAATTGTTTAATTGAACCGGCTGAATAGCCTGACTTTGCGCGTAAATCAACCATTGAAGCACTGAGTTTTTCAATGCCTTTGTCACTGACTCCCAAATCTTTCCAAAC
Source organism: Paucilactobacillus oligofermentans DSM 15707 = LMG 22743 (assembly GCF_001434315.1). GTDB lineage: Bacteria > Bacillota > Bacilli > Lactobacillales > Lactobacillaceae > Paucilactobacillus > Paucilactobacillus oligofermentans. The sequence goes on from NZ_AZFE01000032.1 coordinate 391,551, forward strand.
ACGCTTAGTTTGTTCACCTTGTTCAGCGAGTTCGAGTCCTTCTTTACCAGCTTCTTTCAGCTTCGAGCCTAAATTCATAACACTCATTGCAACAGAATTACCAATCATTGAAGCAATTGAGCCTTTTAAAACTGAAAAATGCTTGCTAGAAGATGAAGCTTGTTCTCCAGCTTTTTTAGTTGCAGATTCGACACCCATTAAATTATTTTTTAACTTTTGGGTCCATGTTAAACTTGGGGCCTTTTCCAAAGATTTCGAAAGTTCATTCGATTCCGTTTTTGCCTTCGCCATGGCTGTGGCCGTTTCGTTCACGCGAATTTTCTGCTTTTCAATAGCAGTTGCATCACGTTCAGTAGCCGTACTTAAATCTGCAAGTTCCTTAACTTGTGCTTTGTAAAGAACTGACAATTTTTCTTGTTGTTCTTTGAGCCCACTAATTTTTGCTTTTGTTGCGCCTGTTTCGTTACCTTGTGCTTTTAGTCGTTCAACATATGCATTTGTTGATTGTTGCGCCAACTTAAGCGCACTAGACATTTCAAGCACGCCAGATTTGTTCAACTTCATTGCTTGTTCAGCTCTTGAATGCTGTGCATTCATTGAAGCCATTTGTGTTTGCGCTTTGCTAATTTCAGTTTCGTATTTAGCCCAAGCCTTAGCACCATCTTGGGTTGACGTATCAAGTTCAGATTGCTTTTGTTTGAGCACTCCTATCTTATTTCCCAAAGCACCGATAGCATTGCCTAAACCGTTGTATCTCGCTTCGGAAGCTTTTAAATAATCACCAGTACTTTTGAGCATGGCCTCATTTGCTTTCCATGCGTTCGTGGCGGTCTTAACAGCCGTTGTTAAAGTGCTTAATGATTTAGATGCACTCATGGTATCAAGAGCGACACTCGTCGACATTTCAGCACTTAATTTATTTGCCATTTTCTCATTTCCCTTCGATTTTTGTATAAAAAAAGCCAACCGTCATAAATGTGACAGTCGGCTAGAGTAGTGACATTGGATCAACAAGTCGGTCTTCTTTTTCTTTAGCGGCAAGAACTTCATGGAATCTAAAATAATCTGCCTTTTCAAATGCTTCCATAGGCCAATGCAGATTAATTAGCACGTTTTTCTCGTCTAAATCAAAGTCTGCAAGTTCATTCTCCAACTCATAGACACGTTGAGCTGGAGTTATTCTTTTCCCTCATCGTCAACATCCTCTTCATACATTTTTTGAATTTCTTTTTCCGTAAATCCATTCATGCGCATCGTAATTCGATTTGCAAGCAAGATTGAATCTTCTGTTTCCATATCATCTAAACGTTTTAGTTGTTTCTCATTTAAATGCAAAATATTTTGGATTAATTCAGTAGTTGAATCAATGATTTTCAATTGTTCTTTCAACATGTCTGAACTTTTCACAGAATCAGCATCTTCCTTAGCTTGTTCACTCAAATCATCCGATTTGGCCAGCAATAATTGAAAATTCAGAACCAAACGCATATTTGCATTTGTTGTTTTAACAAAGAACGGTTTGTCCTTATTTAATTCATTAACTTTAATCTTAATAGACATCTAATTTTTCTCCTTTATTAAGCAGCAGTTACTGTAACAGTAGCTTGTGCAGTCTTATTACCATCAGTCGTAGCAAATGTAACAATCGTGGTTACGACCTTAACACCAGTAACTGTGCCGTCGTTTCCAACAGTAGCGATTGAATCATCAGTTACCGACCATTTACCAGTCTTATCAGTGGCATTTGCTGGGTTAATTGTTGGAGTTAACTTAGCTGTTCCACCGACCTTGATTGATACATCATCTTTATCCAAAGTTACGCTGGGAACTGGAATTGTTGACGTGTCAGGAGTGCTGTTAGTTGGCGATGGTGCTGTTAGTTGGCGATGTATTTGGTGCAGTAGTACTTGCCGTTCCGTAATCACCAGTATATCCACCGAAAACTTCTTTCATCATGGTTTTGCTATCGTAATTTTTATCCCCAGTGAAATATTTTTTAATTGGTTCTCCACCAAATGCAATTGTGCTTAAGGCGGTATAAGTCAATTGATCGTCTTCACGAGTTTGAGCTGTATCGGTATCAGTACCAATATTTTGAGATGCAGAACTTACATTACCATTACCAAATCCAAAGAAGATTGAATCTTTTCGATCTAATGTTTGAGTTTCAATCAGTAAGGCAACGCGGGGTTTTGTCCCAGTGTAAGCAAACCCACCTTTTCCGTCAGCCAAATATCCCAACATTTTTTGTGCAACCAAAAACGCTAGGTTATTAATATCCATTGCTACAGATGGTGATGCCGGACCAGTATATGCATCCATAATCTGATTATTACCAGGAATTTTAACAAGCGTTCCTTCTATACCAGTAATATTTGCAGTTTTAGAACCCATGTCTTTTTCGTCAACTGAGTAAATCCCCGATTCTGATAAACCTTTTTCAATCCCTGCAATGAGTTTTTGATTTTCATCTACTAGTGCAGCAGTAATCATTTTTAAACCTACAACGGCCATGTGTGTTACCTCCTATAAATAATTAGTTTTTGAAAAATAAAATGTTTTTGTAATTTGATTTGTGTCTGGATCTAAAACATGTGGTTTTGTCTGGTCTATGTGCCAATATTTACGTTGAAATAGTCGCATCAGTTCCAATTCAAAAATTTCGGGTGCAAAGTCCATTTCTTTTTTGTAAAAAATTTGAACTTCAACAGTGTTATCTAAGCTATTAAAATCATTATTTCCATAATCATCCGGGATAGAATCAACCTCTGTAATTAAACAATCGGTTCTATCGGTATGTTTGCGATACTTTTCTGGAATATTTGTGGTAAAAATACCATCTAGTTGCTTATATTCAGCACTATTAATTAAGTCATATGCTTCTGTGGTTGGTAACGGCATAATCAAAACCCTCGTTTTTTCAAAATTTTCTGATATTCGGCATGTTCAGCCGCTAATACTTCCGGCATGGACTCAGTTCGCACATGCTCGACCCAATGATCAGCAGTGTAAAATTTAGTTCCGTCATTTAGTCTTCGAGCATTTGCAGCATGATGTGCATCATCCCAAGCAACAGTGGAAGTTCCGTCCAATACTTTTTCCAGTGTTTTGTTAACACTCGAAATATGATCAGACATGTGATTTTTTCCAGTTCTGGAACGATGCAATTCACGGTTTGCTTCTTCAAGTTTGTCTCTAAATACATCGGCACCAGCCTTTGTAATTTGAGCACGTTCCTTTGCGGTTAATTCAACCGCACCTTTAATTTGGCGTTGATATTCAGCTAAAACATCATCTAATCCAGCCATTAAGCACCCTCAACTTTTTCTGATTTTCTCATTGTGATGATGTCGTAAGTGATGTAGTTGTCACTATCATCTGCGCTCACATCCACAATGTCATATTCAGTTCCATTCGCCACTTTAACTTTTTCCATCTCTTCGAATTCTGGATTATGTCGGACAACAATCATAATCGTATGTTCCAACTCAGTTCCCAAAATACCGACTTTTTGCTCAATAGTTCTCTTGATTGATGTGTAATGGATTTTTGTAAATTGTGGTACAAATGTTGATAAATTCACACCGGTGAATTCATTTCGCTTAAAATCAGTGGTTCCTAATTGAGCTACTTTGTTCAATTCATGGGGCTTATATATTTTAGCTACCATCAACAACGCGACCTTTCAAATTATTAATCATCATCTGGAGTCCTTTTGACATCCCCTCAGATAACGTTCTGTCGTAATAAAGTTGCGTTGCTAACGTCTTGACTGCTCGAATGTAAATTGGAAACTTAAAATATTCGGTTTCAGCCACTTTGTAGTTAACTGAACTCCGAATTAGATCGCTTGCATCCAAGATTAGATCAGTAATAATGGCTTTGTTTTCTGGAGTATCATCCAAATTCAAATCGTCCATCAGTTTCTCTGTGTCAATTTCTGTGATTTCATCAGTTTCTGCCATCATTTCATCCCCTTAAACGCCGCCCGGCTAAACCGAACTGTGTATTTCATAAGCAACGTAATTTAATTACTCGGTTGCTGCTGGAACTGTTACATCGATTGATACTGTTAAGCTACCGCTCGTAGCGACAACTTTAGTAGTACCTGCTGCAACAGCAGTGATAACACCATTTTCATCAACGGTAGCGATTGCTGGGTCATTCGAAGTCCAACCAACTGCTGCAAGAACTGCTGCTGAATCAGATGCATCGACTGGATCAGTGGTTAGTGTTATTGGTTTGTTTTCACCAATCTTAATCGTTGCCGACTTTTGATTTGGAATCAAACCAGTAGCTTTAACGTCCGGGTTCTCACCAGACACTAGGCTTTTGGGGCGGCAGTCAAATTAACAATCAAGTCCTTACGAGCTTGAACCACGTCTTCACGAAGATAGATACCTAAAATTTGATACCAAATGTCGTAACTATCTTGGAATTGACCAGTAATTTCTGATTTTTTAAATCGAATTACGGCTTTTTGAAGTGGTGCAATGGTTACATTAATGTCTCCGGCTTTAGCACCTGGATATAATGTATCTTCAACAACCACGACAGTTTTACCAAGAATTGTTTGACCAGCTGCTTTAGTCACATCTGGTTGAATTAATGGACGACCAAATCCATCTTTTAACTGATCAAGATAATCGTAAGCAGTTTGACTCAAAATAATTTGAGCTTTTTGGGCATCAACTGGTTTTAAAGTTACATTCAATGCCGTTTTGATACTTGAAAGCAAATCGGTAGCTTTGGTTGGTGTGATACCAGTAGTCAACGCAATCATGATAAGTGAATCATCGGTGTTATCACGTAATTCTTGTAATCGACCAGCCAAATCAGATTGCCAATTGTATTCAGAATCTTCAATTAAGTCTCGTGAATACACATAGTTTCCTGTACGAGTTTTTAAATCCCAATTAACAGGTTTAACTTCAGGGAATTTAGATGGATCAGTTTTCCCGAATTCCACATGTTCAGCTAATGTTTCGGTAGAATTCATGAAGATTGGTAATTTACCAGTAGTTGTTGTAACCGAAACAGTTCGTACTAATCCAGCAAGGCGTGGATATTGATACGTTTCATGTTCAACTGGAAGAATTGTTTCAGGAATAATTACTGAACCATCTTTTAATGTAATTCCACCAGTAACTGCGGCAACCGTTGGATCTTCACGAGTAATTTGACCAGCTTTCAAGAAGCTTTCAAATGAACGTTGGATCACTTTGTTTTTTTCTTTTTGATCTGGTTCTCCACCTGGTGTTAATACTTTTGACATTGGTTTCACTCCTTTATCGGCAGGCTTTGCCTTACCGTCATCTTTATTTTTTGGTGGTTCTGGGGCTGAACTTGAACTAGCTGGTTCGGCCGAACTTGATGGTTCGTCAGCATGACTTTGGGGAGCCGTGCTAGATGAAGCCGGTTTTGCGGAACTGGCGGGTTCGGTTGAACTTGATGCAGACGATGCTGAACCAGGTTCGGTACTTGTTGCACTTGAATCAGCTTCAGCTGTTGAGGATGCAGCACTTGAAGCTGAACGTTGAATCTCTCCATCAGAATTAGGTTCTGCTGATGAGGCTGGGGAGCCATCATCAATTCCATCGACAGATGAAGAATCGTCATGTTCATTCATTTTTGCTAAAAATCCAGTTAACAATGATTTAAATTCATCAATTGGATTTTGTTGTTGATTGTCTGGCAAGTCTTCACGACCTTTCATAAAATTTTCTAGTGAACGTTTAATGTTCACACTCGTTTCGGAGTATGCCGGTAATGGTGTCAACGTTAATTCATTAAGCAGTTCGACTGTCTCAATGTAATGGATTGTTTGACCATTTTTGACATCCCATGAATCTTGACCAATCTTGACAGCAAAAGAACATCCCTTAATATTTCCAAAGTTAATATTTTCGTATGTATCTCTGCCTAATTGGGTTGGTGGTAATGTTGCTTCAAAAAACAAACCTGTGTCGTCAATCGTGATTTTTAAAGTAGCAGAATCGACACGAGATAGAATATTGTTGAATTCATGGCCATACACGAGCAACACTTGCGATAAATCAGTGTTATCAAAAGCGTGTGGACTGATGTATTCAATAAACGGCATTGGCTTACTGGGCTTGTTGAACTTCAAGGCATAACCTTGAACTTTCATCCCCACATCGGTGCCATCTCTGATACAGATATCTGAACTTGGAAAACTTCTAATATCTAATGCGCTATTCAAGCCCAAACACCCCATTTCGTTTCAGAATCTCCATAACTTCATATGGTTGCATGACCGGCATTTTACCAGTCGACAATTTAGCAAGATTATCAATCAACTTCTGATGATCAACGTCAATTGCATTGACGGGATCTAATTTAATCTGTGCATTTAATTTCATTGACACTTCGCTCGAAACTGACTTCAAATAAGTCTGCAACGAGTTAGCGTATAAACTCACGGTTTGGTCTAAGTTACTTTGTTGGTCGCCCTCACCGTTCAAATATTCCGCTGGTACCAAAAACGCTGAACTGATTTGAGTTTTTGAAAAATCATTGTTGTTCAGAAATTTAGCAACGTCAGCATTAATTTGTATTGTGTCAATTTTTAAACCTTGGTCTAACACAATCGCACGGCCGTTATTACCTTTACCATTAACTTTTTCAAATTCGGTTCTGATATTTTCTTTTGCTTCTCCATCGAGAGTACCTTCAGGAACTGTCAAAGTTATATTAGGATTAATCGCATTTTTCAAAGTGTCTAATGTGAGGTTTTTGGAATAATCTTGAATTCCAATTTCTTTCGCTAATGCTTCTAACGGGCTATGACCAATGTATTGTTGACCATTTGCACCGTGAGCCATGATTCGAAAGTGCATCACATCTTTACTGTTGAAATCTCTTTGCGGTCTCTCGTCGTCATATGTGACTGTGTAGGTCATATCAGCTGAGTTGTCTTCCAAAGTAATTAACATCTGTGATGGTGGTACAAATTCCAATCTGCTTGGTAATGAACCGTTATGTTCAATCGTTACATATGAATTTCCCGACAAAAGTAATTGAGTAACGACCGTCTGCCAAAAACTAAAGCCGTTAATTAAATTATTAGGTCTGTTCAACACATCCTTGATTGGTGCGGGTCCCACAAAATCACATGCAGCCACATCAGAAGCAATTCGATAAATAACCGCCCACACATCAGAATTGTGTAAATAATTAATATCAACCATCGACTGCGGAACCAATCTGCCGTTCACAAACGAAATTGGAGAGACACTTGAACTAGGAAGTGTCTGACTTCGTGTTTGGAATTTAGCAAATGGATTAAATGCCATTAGTTACCACCCCCAGAATCGGAAGGACTAAGCAAATATGCTAGAAGTAACAGCACAACTCCAAGAACAATCAAGCCGACAAGATTTCCAATCGCAAAGCCTGCGTAAATGAAAATAATAGCAGCCGCTAATACCAACAACACACTGATGTTTGCGATAAAAGTTCTACCTAAAATTGCTACTTTCGTTCTCATGAAACCCCTCCTTCCGTTTTAGGGCATAAAAAACACCCGCTTTACATCTTTAACGTAAAGTAGGCGTAGTTTTTAGAACGAAAAATTATTTTTAAAGTGATCGTTTATTTCTTCGTTACTCATCCCCGCAAAAGGAGACTTATCTTTGTCATCGTAATTAGGATTTACATCTGAAAAGTGGTACATCCCCATAAAATGTGCATCAATGATTGCATCCACAATATCAATTTTGGTAGTCGCCTTGTCTTTGTCAACTTTGACACCATTGTTATCCACCAACAAAATGGCATTTTTCAGGCTGTATTGGATCAACGTGTCTTTTCTGTCGTAAGTGATATTGCCAAGCATTAATTGCTTCCGAAAATCTGTGGTTGGTTCATTCAAAGATTTTGTTCCTTGCCTAACCGGCTGTGTTGGCCAATCAGTTAACTGGTCAATTTGCATAACAAACGTGCTTGTATTCCAAGCATCGTAATTAAAAAATAGCACTTTCAGTTCATTATCGGTTACATAGTCCATTAACCAGTGAAAAATTGCATCATCATCAATAAATCCATAATCATTCTTAGCAATTGTCGCAAATCCACGTTCTTCAGATTCACGATAGTTCACATTATCTTGTCGTTCCTTAATCACAATATTATTTTGGGAACGAGCTAACGGAATCCACGAATGTTGAATGATATGCATTTTATTTTTACCCTTACTATTTGTGTAAGGAAACATAAAAACCAATGCTGTATCATCACTGAAATTAGATTTATCAAAACCGATGTACACTTTCCGACCTTTAATATCAAATGGACAATCATCAATACCCGACTTAGTAATGTCGTCTAATTCCAAGTAAGTATTTTGCTTAACTTGCAACCACATATTCAAGTTCTTATTTTGAAACTCTGGTAATTTACCTTGAGCCATAAACGTATCACGTTCTGATGTCAGACTAGTCAGCATCGCTTTACGTTTCTTTTCGTTTAGCCCTAGCATTGGATTTGATTTAATCCAAGTTGATGGATTGTTTGTTTCTTTCAAATCATCTTGTTCCCAAACCATGCAAAGATAATCATCTAATAATCGTTCGTAATCACGTTGCATCGTTTCTTCAAGCAACCGTTCATCTTGATATAAATAACTATTTGAATCTGGATAGGCGGTTGATATTTGCCCGAACTGATGATTGTCAGTTTGGATTTGTCCAGAAGTGACTTTGCCATTATTTTCTTTTATTTTTGCAATACTTTTATCGTCGCCAGCTTCATCCGAAACTAAAAATAAAAAGTGAAATGAATCTAATTTCCCAGACTCATGTGATAGTCGCATGAGTTTATTTTGATTTTTCGGACTTTTAACCACGTCATCTAGTGGTCTAATATCTTTTTTCTTAAACTCTTTTTTGAATGCATTAATTTCAGACAACGAATTGAAAGTCGTTTGTAAATAACCGTACCCTTTTTTACTTTGAGCAGTAACCGGGGCAATATATCCCAAATCTTGATTGTACTTTCCGTCCGTTTCAACTAGATATGCGTACACCATCAAAATATTAGTGACATAGGTTTTACCATTTGTACGAGCAACACTCATGATAAAGCGAGTATATCGTTTCTCACCACTAGGTTGTCTCCATCCTTGAACTTTACACAAAATAGATTGCTGCCAAAGCATTAGAGGTAACGGCTTACCAGTGCTCACGTCGGGACATAATGCAGCGAAATTTAAAATGGCACGGCATTTATTTAAATCATACGTGTATTTGAATTCATCATCTTCTGTGATTCTTCTCAAATCTTGCAGGTGCCTAAAGCAATCAAGTTTAGTCATCACACTAGCAATAATGCGATTTTCTAAAACCATCCATGAGTAAACAGTCGCTGGATCTTTGTATTTTTCCAATACAAATTCGTAACACCCTTTTTCACGTTGATCACGATACGCCTTATCAACTGTCATTCCTTTGTCAGTTAAATCAATTCTATCCATCATTAAAAGTCAGTTCCTTTGCTCAATAATTCTCCCATGCTCACGTCTCCATCATCTTCTTCAGGAACGATGTTCATAATTTGCGCGCGACTTGCCGGAGTTAATCCAAGTGATTCCGATAGACTTTTAATCTTTGCAGTGGTCGTGTCCAAAATTTGAGTGGCTGGGTTACGTTTAAAACCTGAAAATTCTCTTGTTATCACATCCCCAGTTACTGGATTAACAACAGTTCGATAAACTTCTTTGGTAATTCCGTTTTCTTTAATATCTTCATACGCCTCGCGCATAACTTGATAGTTCATGCACAACATTTCGACAGTTTTGGCATCCGCTTGTTTAATATATTTTGTCTCTCTCAGCAAAGGCAACAAGTTAATCCACAATGCCCTAGCATACGAATTCAAATGACGAGGTGGGGTCTTTTGAAGTTGTTTCATTTCAGTTGTTTTCTCAATCAACTGTTCGGTTCGATCTCGTTGTTCTTTTCGGTCAGATGAATCATTGGTTAATTTTGGTTTTCGACCAGCCATCCCCATCCTCCTTTCGATTATTAAGTGGGTACCCCCTATTAAAAACATTTTAAAACTGCAACGCTCATGAACTTTATTTGTTCTGCGTTCGCTCCTTTGGACAAGGTACCGGGGGCGGGGTAAAAAGCTTTTACATCAACGTTTCTAGTCAAAAATATTTTTATTCATTCTTTTTGATGCGTTCTTCGATAGCTTTCTGCCACCAAGACTGCTTCATGTGCTTCAATTTGTTGATACCGTTAGGCTTTGACTCGATTGACTGTTCTAATTTGGTCTTGATGTTGTGGTGTGCACGGCTTAAGCACCAAAGGTTGTCAGTGTCCAGTGCCTCATCCCTTGATAGGTACCGTCTTGGAACAATATGATCCACAATTAATTCACCATCTGGAATAACCGCGCCAGTAATCGCATCGGAATAATAATCTCTGTTCTTAACATAGTTCGAAACCTTGACCCAGCTTGATGAATGATAAAATGCATTTGCTTCTTGGTCGCGTTCAAAGCGATTGTAATATTTGTCGGTCTGTTGTTTGTCCTTTTTAGTAACTGATTGGAATGGCTTATGTAGTTCAACATGCTTATCACAGTATCGTTGTTCGAACGGTATGATGGCATGACACAAAGCTTGCTGACACATGTGAACTCTAGGCATATGCATTACCCCGAACGCTTGTTCGCCCGATATCATCTAACCTTTCATAGATACCGTTGACAAGTGTGTATTTGTCATTAACATCAGCGTTGGTCCAATGTTCCAGGACTGCTGCTTGATGTTTAATACCTGGTAGCTGTCCAATCAATTCTCCTGACATATCAGCCAGATAATCAAGCAATGACTGGAACTTATCATCCGTATAATCACAACTCTCTAAGCAACTAATTAACGCAATCAAACACACCTGTTCATCCATTAGTGCAATCTCTTCATTGCTAACAGCAACCAGATTAAACTTCTCGCGATGTCGATTGCTATAACGTTCAGCGTTCCTTAACTTCTGATGAAACTGCTTGGGTGTTAACTGAAGCCTAATCATTGTTTCTGCCTTACCATATCTTAAGCACGTGGCAACAAACAATTGTGTTTTCGTATTCTTGTAAAGGTCTGGTAATAGATCAATTACTCGTTCGATATCGTCTTTGCTAAATCCATTATCAACCTCGAAAAGATACTGCCGATTGACAGTATCTTGAAGTTTGTTAATGGTATCCTTTTGTCGATTAATATCTTTATATAATCTTTGCTCAATATCCTTACGTGCATACGTAACTTTGAACGTGAAGTAAGGATCATTATCTTCTAACCCTTTAATAACATCTAATGGATTTAAACCTGAAAAACGTTTATTAAGTATCTCTGAACTTAATTCCGTTTGTGCTTCGTAATCGTCCATACCAGTCTCGTTAGCAAGATGGTGAACGTTAGTCTTAAAGCTCCGACTTTGTAATACTAATTCAATTTGACTATCCAGCCACATCACATAAACTCCTCCAGTATTAAATCAATTGCGAAGATAATAATCAGAGCAATTAACACTACTCTTTCACTTCCTCGATATCCGATAGTTGATCAGTGCATGTGTATGATTTGTCTTTACGAATATTTTTCATTTCTGGAAAGTATTTATCGAAAGTAACGTAATCATCTGCAAACTCTTGCCAATCAACCCAAGCTTCTTGAATCAATTCATATCCAGTTAACGTAATCATTAAATGTCCTCCAATTTAGACTGCAAGTTTTTAATACGAAGTTTCAACCCAATTCTTTCTAACTTAATTCCATCTAACTGAACATCAAATCCAGTTGCTTGTGAGTAATCAATATCTTGAATATGTTCATTCAAGAATCTATCAATCTTCATTTCCTTTGAATCTAATTCTTCAACTTCCTGTCGCAGTTCTTGAATGACTTGTTCTGTTGGTTTCATTTTGATACCTCCATATAAGTTTGTTGAAACACTTCATTACTAATTGGCCAATGCTCACCATCTACTCCAGTGGCAATCCAATCTCCCGCTTTAAGTTTTGCCATGCCAGTCTTTGTTTCAATCCAATAAAAATTCTCACTTGACACATAAATCAGACTATATTTTTCAATTTGCTTAAGCGTGGTACCAAATTTTTCTGCATTAATAGTTGCAGTTTTACGATATTCTTTCAGCATTTGGATTCTCCTTATTTTGTGAAGTAAAGGCTCATTTATAATTCTCGGCTTGGAATATAGATTGAATCTTTTGGTAACTCATCTAAATTCATCACTTTATACTCAATCTGATCAGAGTCAATTTGCTCATTGAATTTATCAGCAGCGTTCTGTGCTCCTCTGATTGTCATATATGGATGTGAGTGCCAGATTTTTTTATTGTCTTTTAAACACACTGCAAAATATGTCATTTGTTTTCACCTGATATCCTCATGGTTGTTTTAAACATGTACGTGAAGGCAATAACTGCTGCCATCATTAATCCCATTAATGTGAACCAATTAAACGTGTAGAAAAAATAAACCAAGTACAAACTAATTAATGTACCCAATATGCAAACTGCACGTAGATACATGTCTCCAAATGTTAAAGGTCTACGTCTATGCTTAGGCTGAACTTTTTCAGCCCATTCATTTGCCTGTGAATGCGTGTGAACCGCATTACTTGCAACATTTACTTTCTTTTGAATTTGCTTTGTCATTTGCTTGCCTCATCTTTCAGTTTTTTCCAAGCGGCAGCATATGGTGCAAAGTATTGACGTGCTTTGTTTAACTCGCTAACCATTAATCCAGTAGTAGTTTGTAATTGACTCGCTACGTCGTCGTATTCATATCCTTCACTAATCAAATACAAGGCTCGTTTAACTTCAAAGTCTTCTGGATAATCATATTGTTGAGTGATCAAGAAATCGTCAACAACATTAGAAGTAATTGTTTGAGAAATCTTGTCATAAGTCGGAACACCTTCGATATCTAAAGCAGTCTGTTCAACTTCTTCCTTCTTCCAATGTCCATCTAAGCCTTCGTAATAATGATACTTAGGTTCCTTTGTCTCTATGTCAGCTTCATCCTTAAAGTCAATATCTGCTGACTCAATAACCATGTTGACAACATCCTTTGCTTTGAGATGTTTGGTCCCCTGTCAATAAAATAGACAATTTAAATAGAGACTTTTTTGTCCTATGCC